>NZ_CAXIPY010000005.1:0-192834 GCF_964030725.1 Rickettsia endosymbiont of Urophora cardui
TTCTTGCAATATCCAAAGGAGATTCGTAAGATTATTTACACTACAAATGCGATAGAATCGCTGAATAGCCAATTGAGAAAAGTTACTAAGAATAAACGCATCTTTCCAAATGATGACGCAGTATTTAAGGTTTTATATCTGACAATTGATTATATTACCAAAAAATGGTCTATGCCTATCCCCAACTGGAATGAAGCTATGGCTCATTTTATGATCAAATTTGATGGTAGGATTTAATGGCTCACGAAATTTACACAATTGATGAAACAGAGCCAGGTTTTGTTCTCCTTAGTCCTTGAATTTTCAATTGTAACCGACGCCAACCTAGCCATTTTTTCAATAACCCGTCTAACTGAAGTTTTGTCAAAACTTCAGGTCTAAAGATTTACATTATTAGAACAATATCTTTAACTTTAATGAACCTTGATGACTAGTATATTTGTTACGTAAATTACAGTGATACGTTGCAAGTAGCTCAATATTCTTATAAGATGCAAGTAAATTTGCACCTACAGTATAGCTGACTTTTGGTGTGCTATTGCTTGTAGTCTTCTCAAAGTAATTATCTGCCCAAATAAATCTAGCTTTCACCTTAGGTTGCTTATTGCTCAAACTATTTTCTATGGAAGCATGTAATCCCGGTACTATTTGAGCATCGTTTGATACTCTCTTAGGAGTAGTTATTTTTATACCTAGAATACCGGTAGTTAAGTTACCCGACGTACCTGCGATATACATATTATTCACGCCTGTACCGGTTTCGATATAAGAAGTATCTTTATACGTATTATATCTAATACCAATATTAGGCATTAAATTTATACCGTCCATGACAGAGAATTGATAACCGATATTACCCTCAAAACCGTAAGCTTTGCTTGTATATTTACCGCTAGCAGTCTTATACCTATTAGGTCCAACTTGTCTTAAATTCTTGGTGTTAATTTTACTGTTACTTGCTGAAAATATTTCTTGTAATATAAGACCGATACTAAATTGTTGTTGGCCGTATAGAGAAATAATATCGCTTTCTGCCGACAGTTTATCACCAGTGCTTGGATCTTTAAACCTAAAGTCAGCGTTCATACGGCTATATGCAATACCGACAAGACTATTTTCCCCGATATAAATATCACCACCGATAATACCGCCGGATACAGTGCCTTTATAGCTAGGATTACCTTGATGTGCATCTTGATTACTTGAACCAAAAGTACCGATAACCCATAATCCTTTTTTAGTAACTATAGGGCTTTCTTGATCACCCGCTGCAACTGCTACCATAGTACCACCTGATAGGTGATTATTAATGTTAGAAGTGACTACTTTATACATCATATTTGCTACATTAACCGCTCTTGTTCCTTGCTCGGTTAAATGCTCTACTACTTTTTTTATATTATCAGGTGCAACCTGAGCTAAATTTGTTGCAAATAATAAAGCTTGCTCTTGTTGTGTTTTACCCACTACAAAAGCATCATAATTAGCTATTTTAATCACTTCTTTTAGTTCAGCTTTATTCTTTACTAATTCTTGAGCCAGTTCTACCGCATATTTTTCAGGATTTTTTATAACAAGTGTAGATTTTTCTCGGATCACTTCTTTTTGCGCTGCCGATACAAAAGCATTTTCCGTATGTCCAACGATCATATTATTGATTGCCTCAGCTAATTGTTGTGACTCAGGTTTTTTAACATATTCCTCGTCTACTCTTATTGAGTTAGTTTGACATTGCTGATACTCTGCTTGCAGTTTTTGCTGTTCAGCTCTTTCATTAGCTTCACGTTCTGCTTGCAGTTTTTGCTGTTCAGCTCTTTCATTAGCTTCACGTTCTGCTTGCAGTTTTTGCTGTTCAGCTCTTTCATTAGCTTCACGTTCTGCTTGTAGTTTTTGCTGTTCAGCTCTTTCATTAGCTTCACGTTCTGCTTGCAGTTTTTGCTGTTCAGCTCTTTCATTAGCTTCACGTTCTGCTTGCAGTTTTTGCTGTTCAGCTCTTTCATTAGCTTCACGTTCTGCTTGCAGTTTTTGCTGTTCAGCTCTTTCATTAGCTTCACATTCTGCTTGCAGTTTTTGCTGTTCAGCTCTTTCATTAGCTTCACGTTCTGCTTGTAGTTTTTGCTGTTCAGCTCTTTCATTAGCTTCACGTTCTGCTTGTAGTTTTTGCTGTTCAGCTCTTTCATTAGCTTCACGTTCTGCTTGTAGTTTTTGCTGTTCAGCTACTGCATCTGCTTGAACTTTATTTTGAGCCTGCATCGCTTGTATTTGAACATCAACGCTTACTTGTGACTTTGCTACTTTTTGATCTAGTGTTCCCTGTTTTCTTTTGCTCTTTTTGCTTGTTACTGTCACATAACCATCGTCATGATCTGAAGCCATTACTAGTGTATCAACGTGTAATATTGATAAAAATACCAATATTATAATTCGTAACCCTATCTTATAATAACTTACTGTTTGATAAAATTTCATTTTTTAGTACTAATAAAATTAAGACTATGTCAAAACCACTCGACATATATTACAATAATTAAATAAAAATTTGTAATGCAAAGCAAGTAATAATTAACAAAATCAGGTATCCAACAAACCAAAACTTATGCTATAATTAAAAAAGTGATAAATTACTCACCTTACGCATTACGCAGCAGGGCTTTGTTGCATAAATAAGACTTGTAGAGGGTAAATTCCAGTATTAATTAAGCCAGATTTATATTTTCTTCCCATACCTCATTGGGTGTTTTATAACCGAGCACTTTTCTTGGTAAATTATTTAAAAAATCCTCAATTTCTTGTAATTGCTTTATTGTTAATTTTTTTATATCTAAAGATTTAGAGTATACTCTGTGCACCATTGAGTTAATCTTCTCTATCAATGGTTTTTGCCATGGAGAATAAGGATTGCAAAAATATACTTTTCGTTCAGATTTTGGCAATAGTTGTTCATGATTGGTAAATTCTTTGCCATTATCTAACGTTATGCTTTTGATTATATGCGACAATTGTTTAAGTTTTTTATTCATGTTACCAATCACATCTTGTGTTCTTTTTGAACGGTTTAAAGTGAGAAACACTTTTTGTGTTCTGATATCCACAAGAGCGCCTATATTACGACTTTGATTACCTTTGTTAAAAGTTAAATCACCTTCTAAATGACCTATTGCTGCTATCTTTCTATTTATCTCTGGTCTTTCAGTAATGGAAACTCGATTTGGTATTGTAATTCTTTTGTTTCTGATTCTTGTACCATGATGCAACCTATTTTTCCTTTTTCTTGCTAAAGATAAATATAATTTTTGCCTTTGTGCTATAGGAGATGTATAAATAAACTGGTATATACTCTCTGTAGAAATATTGACAGTATCTCGTAATAGTTTACGTCTACCTGAAATTATATCTGGTGAAATACCCTGTGTTAACTGCTTTATTATTTCTGCTCGTAAATTATTATCAATATCTAATTTTCTTTTTCTCTTACCTTGCCTTAAACTGCAAGCAAGTGTGTTAGCCCTATCTGGTCTATAATTATGCCTCATTCTCTTGAGTTCATAACATATAGTGCTTTTATCACGGCCAATCTTTGTCCCTATATATCGCGAGCTATAACCACTCTTATTCATTTCGTATATTTTAAATCTTTCATCTATCGTTAAATGAGCCATGATATATCTATATTTAAATGATGCTCCTCGCAGCAGAGCTACGAGGTATCTAAAAAAGTTTTAGTTGTTTCTTATGATATCACGAAGCAGAGCTTCGGGGAATTAAACCCTGAGAGATTAAACCCTGAGAGATTAAAAAATAATCCAGATTATATGAGATCTCGGAAGAAAGCCCCTTTTAGTAAATCACGCAAGTATTCTAAATATAAAATAACGAATTGGTCAGAATATAATAATTTTTTACGCAATAGGGGTCGCATAGATTTTATGATTGCCAGTGATTTGGCGATTGGCTGGTATGCTGATTACAGAGAGGAAATGAAACGAGGAAGACCTAGACGCTATAGTGATCACGCTATATTACAGTGTTTGAAGATCAGATGCTTATTCGGTCTTAAGTTACGCCAAACCCAAGGCTTTATAAACTGGCTCTTTGAAATATCGGGTTTATCTATTAGATGTCCAGACTATACAACATTAAGTAAGCGTATGAAGTCATTAGATCTTAGGTATTTACATGGAAATCAAGATAAAGAATTTAGTTGTATTTCAATGGATAGTACAGGGATACAAGCCTACACAGGGAACGAATGGCTAGAAAATAAGCATGGTAAGCAATATAAGCGTCGCATATGGAAAAAGCTACATATCGTTATAGAAGATCAAGGTATGATACTTGCCGATAAGTACCACAGAGCATACTATAGATGATAGATCACAGATTGGACTACTAATAGCTAATGTCAGAGCCAAGGATTTTCTGGGAGATCGAGGGTATGACGGTGAATCTACATATCAATTGTTGAGAAAGAAGAAGATAAAACCAGTTATTAGACCCCCAAACTCTTCAGTAAAAGTTCAATCGCTTAGGGATAAAACTGAGAGAGATGCAGCTGTTATATATCAACAAAACAAAGGATACCAAGCATGGAGGGTAAAGAATAATTATGGTAGAAGGGAGCGTGTAGAGAACACGTTCTTTCGATTTAAAACTTCTTTTGGTAGTAAGTTTCTATCAAGACATGATCAAAATATGACAAAAGAAATGTCTATTAAATGCCACTTATTAAACAAAATGTTTGAAATTGGTAAACCTATCTCTGTGCCTGTTGGCTAGGCTAGCATTGCGGGGTTAGGGGCAGTATATTCAAAAGCTTATTTATGCAACAAAGCCATAAGAAACAACTAAAACTTTTTTAGATACCTCGTAGCTCTGCTGCGAGGAGCATCATTAAATCATTTCTACCATTAATTAATAAAAACCCTACAAGCAAGCCTGAAATAAGCTATTCTGAGCTGTTAACAATAGTGCTTTTATACCATCAATCACCTTGTAAAAACTTTAAATATTTTTATATGTCCTATCTACAATTATATAAATCAGACTTTGTAACTCTTCCATCATATACTCGTTTTATAGCTCTAAAACCAAGAGTTCTGAGTTATTTAGTTTTATTACTTGAATGGTATATGCAGGCAGCTCAATCTACGGGAGTTTCTTATATTGACGCCACATCTTTAGAGGTTTGTCATCGAAAAAGAATCTCTCGTAATAAAGTCTTTGCCGGTATTGCTGCTTTGGGTAAAACAACAAAAAGTTGGTTTTTTGGTCTAAAATTACATTTGGTTATTAACGAAAAAGGTGAGATTCAAGGTCTAAAACTAACGCCTGGTAATGTAGATGATAGAGCGCCGGTTTCGATAATCACCCAACATATCACGGGATTATTGTTTGGCGATAAGGGTTATATCAAACAGGAGCTCTTTGATGATCTATACAGCAAAGGAATCAAGTTAGTAACTGGCATAAAGAAGAAAATGAAGAATAAACTTATGCCATTATTTGAAAAAATATTATTACGCAAACGCTCAATTATCGAAACAGTATTTAGTGTGCTGAAGGGTGCTTTCGAGATCGAACATACAAGACATAGATCAATTTGGAATGCCTTTGTACATATCTTATCCGCCCTAATTGCATACTGTATGAAACCTAACAAACCTGCTATATCTCAAAATTAGCTAATCCAGAATTCAGGTTATAAGCTTTCTATCTATCCCTTATCCTAAATTAGCGTTATAATGATACGCAGAAACATAATTTTTTAGTATGATTAAACTTCTATATCCTAAATTTTGGCAAAAGCGAAATATTATAGCTTATATATTATTCCCTATAAGTTGGATATATCAATTTCTAGGATTTTTGCGGCATGTTTTTGCACGTCCCGTTATATTACCTGGTAAAGTTATTTGTGTCGGTAATTGCAGCGTAGGCGGTACTGGTAAAACGCAGATAGTTATGTATCTAGCTAATTTACTGAAGACCCAAAATATAGATTTTGTTATAGTCACTAAAGCTTATGGTAGTAACCTTAAAGAAGCAACTATTGCAAAAGTAGAGCATGATGCTCTAGAAGTAGGTGATGAGTCTGTAATACTTGCAAAGCACGGCACAGTTATTGCTACTAAAAATATTAAGCAAATTTTACCTCTGATTCGTGAACTTAAGCCAAGCATAATAATAGTTGATGACTTTCTACAAAATCCTTATTTTCATAAAGATATCACTATAGTTTCTGTAGATAGCCAAAGGCTTTTCGGGAATAGATTTTTAATTCCTGCAGGTCCATTAAGAGAATATCCAAATAGAGCTTTAAGCGCTGCGGATTTAATTTTTTTAGTAGGTAATAATTCTGATGGAATACCAGTTAGTTTAGCTTCTTATGCCAATAAGTTAATACAAGCACAAATAGTAGCTTCAAGCGATATAGACAAAAATAAAAATTATTTTGCTTTTAGCGGCATAGGTAATCCTGAACGTTTCTTTCTTACCTTAAAAAATTATGGTTTGAATATAGTAGGGTATAAAATATTTCCTGATCATTATAATTATTTACAAGCAGATTTAGAAAATTTATCTCTACTTGCTAAAACAAATAATGCTACTCTTATCACTACGAGAAAAGATTACGTTAAGATTGGTGATTCGAGTGATATTATTGTATGCTTAGATGTGAAGTTATCTATTAATAATCCTAATTTACTTTATGAAAAAATTTTTAAAAAAGATTAGATATCTAATTGAGTATGCTATTATTATTATTTTTTTGAAGATAATTGGCATATTTGGTATAGATAAAGCAGCGGATATTTGCAGTTTTATAGCTCGCAAAATTGGTATATTATTTGCTGTTAATAAAATTGCTAGACGAAATATTAAAGCTGTTTTTGGTGATACGTTTGATGTAGAAAAAACTATAGACCAGACTTGGGATAATTTCGGTAGGTTCGTAGGCGAGTTTGCTTATATCAATGAAATGGATGAGTTAGAACTAGAACGCCGGATTGAGATAATAGGTTGGGAAAATATTAAAAAGCTAAAAGGGCAGCCTTTTTTATTTTTTACTGGTCATTTTGCTAATTGGGATATTGCTGTTAAAATTATTCATAAAATTTATCCTAAATTTGCTGTAATCTATCGTAAAGCTAATAATCCTTATGTTAATAAGCTGATTAATGAGAGTCGTGCTAGTTCTAAGCTAAGGCTCATTCCTAAAGGACCAGATGGTAGCAGAGCTCTAGTTAGAGCAATTAAAGGGCGTGAATCTATTGCTATGCTTGTTGATCAGAAAATGAATGACGGCATCGAAGTACCGTTTTTAGGTTATCCTGCCATGACTGCTAATGCTATTGCTAAAATAGCTTTACAGTATGGATATCCGATTGTGCCATGTCAAATTGTTAGGACTAAAGGTAGTTATTTTAAGCTAATAATCCATCCAAATTTAACCTGGGAGCAAACAGGCGATAGTAAAACAGATTGCTATAATATCATGCTTAATATTAACCAAATTTTGGGAAATTGGGTTAAACAAAATCCTAGCCAATGGTTCTGGTTTCATAATAGATGGAAAAAAATATAGTGAATGATGCTCCTCGCAGCAGAGCTACGAGGTATCTATCCAAAAAGCTTTAACTGTTTTTGTTGAAATGCTTTATAAGAAGGTTTGCCTGAATCTTGATTCTGTACATAGTCCGTCCGCCAAAACTCTACAAGCCTTATAGATAATATGGTTTTAAGACAAGAAGTAATACAACAATCCGTAAGAAAATGATAAAATATGGTCATAAACCTTATGGATTTCAGTCAATGCCAATAGACAACATTATCAAATCGCAAGAACAAGGGAAACTGTTTGGTTATAAATTAAAAGAAGAATTAAACCCAAATAATAAGCTATATAAATTAAGAGAATTAATAAATTGGTCTAGGCTCGAAGAGTGGTTATCAAAAAATGTTTGTATTAAGAAATTTGGTAGAAATAGAAAATGTCATAGAGTGATGCTTGGCATAACGATGCTACAAGCAATGTATAATTTTTCAGATTCATTATCAGAGGAAGAGCTAAAAGAGAATATGTATTGGCAGTATTTCTGCGGGTGGGAATATATAGAAAAAGACATAGCTATCTCGGAAACTAGTATACGACGGTTTCGTAGTGTATTAGGTGAAGCTGGATATAATGAGATATTATCGGAGTTGATCAGGGTTGGGATAAAAACTAACACAATTAAAAAAAAAGATTTGGAATTAATCATCGCTGATACGACTGTACAAATTAAGAATATCAAACACCCACACGATGTTTATTTAATGGATAAAGCTAGGCTTAGCATAGTAAAGCTTTGCAACAGTTTGGGTATACATTTGAATGAAACATACGCTAGAACCTATAAACGCGATATAGTAAAGCTATGGAAATATAAAGAACATAGTAAAGCCAAGAAGCGTTGGAAAATAATGAAGCATTTAAAAATATTACTGGGTCGTTTGATTAGAGTATGTGAGCGTGAGATCAAAAATAAGCAATTAAACTTGTCTCTCAAAAATCAAGAAGTATTGCAAAAAATAAAACAAATACATAACCAATCTGTTTTAAAAAGAGAAGCTAAAAAGCAATATAAAGAAGATAACAAAGTATTATATAGTTTTCATGCCCCTGAAGTAGAGTGTATAGGAAAGGGAAAACGCAACAAGCCATATGAGTTTGGCAATAAAGTAGCGGTAGTAGTAAGTGGTCGTAGAAATTTTGTTTTATCCGCAAAATCGTTTCATAATAATCCTTATGATGGTCATACATTGCATCAGAGCTTTGAAGCAGTAGAGAGTGTCACTGGAATCAAGATAAAGAAATCATTTGTTGATCTTGGGTATAGTGGTAGCAATGTAAAGGAGAAGAGTAAGGTATATACCCCAAAAACGCGGAAGAAGTTGTTACAAGAGGACAAGTCTATGATCAAGAGACGCAGTGCCATAGAACCAATAATAGGTCACTTAAAGCAATATGGTCGGATGGGTAGAAACTTCTTGAAAGGTATGATAGGAGATATTATCAATCCAATAATCTCTGCTATTGGTTTGAATTTACGATGCATTGCAAATCATTTACAAATCGTGTCTAACTCCACATAAATCAAAAATATCATCATGCAAAAACTAGATGAACGATAAAAAATCGTTAACAATAGCTCCATATCAAAATTAGACCAACACAGAAATGTATCAGTAAAAATTAACATAACTTATTAATTTTTATTGAAAATCTTAGCAATTTGTTGTCAAAACTCTATCCCATTACAAATGATCAGGATTTGAAGTGTTTTTGGCGGATAGACTACATAATTACGTAATTTCTGCTCATCACCATGTTTACCTACTGTGCTCATAAAATATCCTTTACTCCAAAACTCACTTCCCCATAATTTTTCTTTAAGATTTGGATATTTCTCAAACATTTTTCTTAGAAGTAATACTTTTTATGATTTGAGTTATTTTTGTTGGGCTATACATTGGTATTGACTGTAATAAAAAATGTACGTGATCTTTATCTACTCCTATTTCTAAAAATCTAATTTCATAACGATCTTCTATGTGCTCACAAATTTTACACAAATAATCATCTAGTTCTTGATTGAATATTACTCTTCTATACTTTGCCGGCGTTACTAAATGATATATGAGTACTGTGACATTATGACTCTTATGTATATAACTGCTTTCTTCCATTCAAGTAGTATATCACGAAGCAGAGCTTCGGGGAATTAAACCCTAAGAGATTAATAGATTTTTATACTAAAAATGTAGAAACATTAAGAAATAATATGGGTATACTTATAGTTTAAAAAAATACTAAAAAGTAACTAAAAGCACTTGATTATTTTAATTACTGTTGATAGTATGTAAAACGTGAATGATGTTTAAACTCCATTATTGCAAAACAGCTTATTAAGCCTTTAGTGCATACTTTATGCTAGGGGACTGCTGCACTAAGTATTTTTACTTAATGCAGTGGATAATTATTGTTTTCAATGATTGAGTTTATCCCCTAGCACCTGTGCCTATCTAAAATATATCCCATTTTTAGCAATTATATATTATTAGTATCCTTTAGTAGTTGCTCTACCTTTAAGGCATTGTCAAATCCGTGATCGTAATGAAATCTTATATCGGGTGAGTATTTCATATTTATCTTGCCTGTTACAAAATTTCTGATAGCATTTTTGGAATTATTTAGGCTTTCGGTAATTTCTTGAGGCGTTAGTTTAGTGTTAAAAGGTAGAAAATAGCAATTGGCTATTTTTAAATCGGCAGTAACTATAATTTTTGTTATCGTAAGAGGAAAATCGTAAAGTCTAGGATCAAGCATTTTACCACGATGTAAAATCTCAATTAATGCTTTATTTATTATACTTGCTACTTTTTGCTGTCTATGAGAGTTTTCTGAGGTTAATTTTTTCATGGCTATTTATATAATATATAGTTCTGCAATATAATAGCAGGCTTTTGCTAAACAACCAAGCCCCAAAAATTTTGAAAATTTTGTTTTAAAAAAACCAGAAAATAAGGAAATAAAGCTTCCCCAAAAAGGAAACGCCATTAGAAGAAGTATAAATATCTCATATTTATAAAAAAGTTGTGCTAAATTTTTATGCCTTAAGATATTTTGTTCATTTTTAGAAGAGTAGAAAATATTTAAAGCACATTTACCAAAAATATAATTAACTATATTACCACCAAGAGAAGCACAAGTAGCTACTATAAACATTACAGGGTAACTATAGTTACCAAACATTTTCATAGAATGAAAAATTAATTCACGCTGAAAACCGATGAATAAGTTTGAGACAAAACTATCAACAAATAATAAACTAAATGCTTCAAATTGTTCCATAAATACTGTAATGTTTTTAAATTATTTATAATTAAACATCAAAAAATAGTAATCAGCAATGAAAAAACAAATTATATACCCAGATTTTATAGCACGTATTTTTTCTACGGCACTTGATTTATCGTTATTTGCTTTCATAGCAATTCCAATTTTACAATTTTGTTTCTTTTATCTAATGGTTTTTTTCTACCGTGATTACTTCCAGAGCTATAATATTGACTTGCATAATCAAAGCGAGGTGCTTAAATCTGTTATGAGTCAAGAATTTTATGAATATCTTAAAGCAGGAAATTTTAATCAATATATTTTATTTAATGTTTCAATTTTACTAATTAATTTAACAGTGATAGGTTCATATTTTATAGGTTTTTGGTATTATAAAGGAGCAACCATTGGTAAAATATTTATGCGTATGAGAATAGTAGATGCAAGCAACTTTAACCGTCCGACCCTTAAACAGTTAATTAAAAGATTCCTTGGATATATGACATTTCCGATCGGTATTTTCTTCATACTTTTCTCTTCTCAAAAACAAGCATTACATGATAAAATAGCTGGAACCGTCGTAATAAAGGCTTAATATGAACGATAATAACGAGATAGACCAGCTAATTTATCTATTTTCTAAGCTTCCTGGACTTGGTGGCTTTGTTGCATAAATAAGCTTTTGAATATACTGCCCCTGGCTTTGTTGCATAAATAAGATTTGTAGAGCAAGAGTGGTGATAATCTGGTAAGATGTCCTGAATTAAAAATAATCCAGATTATATGAGATCTCGGAAGAAAGCCCCTTTTAGTAAATCACGCAAGTATTCTAAATATAAAATAACGAATTGGTCAGAATATAATAATTTTTTACGCAATAGGGGTCGCATAGATTTTATGATTGCCAGTGATTTGGCGATTGGCTGGTATGCTGATTACAGAGAGGAAATGAAACGAGGAAGACCTAGACGCTATAGTGATCACGCTATATTACAGTGTTTGAAGATCAGATGCTTATTCGGTCTTAAGTTACGCCAAACCCAAGGCTTTATAAACTGGCTCTTTGAAATATCGGGTTTATCTATTAGATGTCCAGACTATACAACATTAAGTAAGCGTATGAAGTCATTAGATCTTAGGTATTTACATGGAAATCAAGATAAAGAATTTAGTTGTATTTCAATGGATAGTACAGGGATACAAGCCTACACAGGGAACGAATGGCTAGAAAATAAGCATGGTAAGCAATATAAGCGTCGCATATGGAAAAAGCTACATATCGTTATAGAAGATCAAGGTATGATACTTGCCGATAGTACCACAGAGCATACTATAGATGATAGATCACAGATTGGACTACTAATAGCTAATGTCAGAGCCAAGGATTTTCTGGGAGATCGAGGGTATGACGGTGAATCTACATATCAATTGTTGAGAAAGAAGAAGATAAAACCAGTTATTAGACCCCCAAACTCTTCAGTAAAAGTTCAATCGCTTAGGGATAAAACTGAGAGAGATGCAGCTGTTATATATGGCTTTGTTGCATAAATAAAATTTGTAGAGCAAGAGTGGTGATAATCTGGTAAGATGTCCTGAACTAAACAACCCTCAGCTATAAGCTGAGGGGTTATAAAGTGGAATCGATTAGAAATCGATCATCATTCACAGGTTCACCTTCCTGTTCATCAATATAGTGCTGTATCATTTCATCAGTTATATTACCTGAACTGACTGCCATATAGCCCCTAGCCCACAAATGATTGCCCCAAAATTGTTTTCGTAAATGAGTAAATTCTTGCAATAAAATTCTTGAGCTAATGCCTTTTAAATACTGTACTAACTTGCTAAGAGATATTTGCGGCTTATATGAGATAAACATATGTACGTGATCACATGATATTTTCCCTGAAATTATATGTACTTCATGTTCCATGCAAATCTGCCTCAGTAAATCTCTAGTCCTTTCCGATACTTTGCCTATCAATATTCTCTTCCTATATTTTGGTATCCATATAAGATGCACTTTTAAATCATACTGACTATGACTATTCTTTCTATAACTTCTCATATTTCTTGATATAAATTCATTGCTAAAGCAATTTCATTATATCTTCCCTTCGCCTAAAGGCGAGGGATTTTTGATCCCCGAAGGGGGACATTAAAAAATAATCCAGATTATATGAGATCTCGGAAGAAAGCCCCTTTTAGTAAATCACGCAAGTATTCTAAATATAAAATAACGAATTGGTCAGAATATAATAATTTTTTACGCAATAGGGGTCGCATAGATTTTATGATTGCCAGTGATTTGGCGATTATGCTGATTACAGAGAGGAAATGAAACGAGGAAGACCTAGACGCTATAGTGATCACGCTATATTACAGTGTTTGAAGATCAGATGCTTATTCGGTCTTAAGTTACGCCAAACCCAAGGCTTGGAAAGTTCTATAATTAATTAAGCCAGATATAATCAATTTTTAATCTCTCAGGGTTTAATTCCCCGAAGCTCTGCTTCGTGATATCATAAGAAACAACTAAAACTTTTTTAGATACCTCGTAGCTCTGCTGCGAGGAGCATCATTTAAATATAGATATATCATGGCTCATTTAACGATAGATGAAAGATTTAAAATATACGAAATGAATAAGAGTGGTTATAGCTCGCGATATATAGGGACAAAGATTGGCCGTGATAAAAGCACTATATGTTATGAACTCAAGAGAATGAGGCATAATTATAGACCAGATAGGGCTAACACACTTGCTTGCAGTTTAAGGCAAGGTAAGAGAAAAAGAAAATTAGATATTGATAATAATTTACGAGCAGAAATAATAAAGCAGTTAACACAGGGTATTTCACCAGATATAATTTCAGGTAGACGTAAACTATCACGAGATACTGTCAATATTTCTACAGAGAGTATATACCAGTTTATTTATACATCTCCTATAGCACAAAGGCAAAAATTATATTTATCTTTAGCAAGAAAAAGGAAAAATAGGTTGCATCATGGTACAAGAATCAGAAACAAAAGAATTACAATACCAAATCGAGTTTCCATTACTGAAAGACCAGAGATAAATAGAAAGATAGCAGCAATAGGTCATTTAGAAGGTGATTTAACTTTTAACAAAGGTAATCAAAGTCGTAATATAGGCGCTCTTGTGGATATCAGAACACAAAAAGTGTTTCTCACTTTAAACCGTTCAAAAAGAACACAAGATGTGATTGGTAACATGAATAAAAAACTTAAACAATTGTCGCATATAATCAAAAGCATAACGTTAGATAATGGCAAAGAATTTACCAATCATGAACAACTATTGCCAAAATCTGAACGAAAAGTATATTTTTGCAATCCTTATTCTCCATGGCAAAAACCATTGATAGAGAAGATTAACTCAATGGTGCACAGAGTATACTCTAAATCTTTAGATATAAAAAAATTAACAATAAAGCAATTACAAGAAATTGAGGATTTTTTAAATAATTTACCAAGAAAAGTGCTCGGTTATAAAACACCCAATGAGGTATGGCTTTGTTGCATAAATAAGCTTTTGAATATACTGCCCCTAACCCCGCAATGCTAGCCTAGCCAACAGGCACAGAGATAGGTTTACCAATTTCAAACATTTTGTTTAATAAGTGGCATTTAATAGACATTTCTTTTGTCATATTTTGATCATGTCTTGATAGAAACTTACTACCAAAAGAAGTTTTAAATCGAAAGAACGTGTTCTCTACACGCTCCCTTCTACCATAATTATTCTTTACCCTCCATGCTTGGTATCCTTTGTTTTGTTGATATATAACAGCTGCATCTCTCTCAGTTTTATCCCTAAGCGATTGAACTTTTACTGAAGAGTTTGGGGGTCTAATAACTGGTTTTATCTTCTTCTTTCTCAACAATTGATATGTAGATTCACCGTCATACCCTCGATCTCCCAGAAAATCCTTGGCTCTGACATTAGCTATTAGTAGTCCAATCTGTGATCTATCATCTATAGTATGCTCTGTGGTACTATCGGCAAGTATCATACCTTGATCTTCTATAACGATATGTAGCTTTTTCCATATGCGACGCTTATATTGCTTACCATGCTTATTTTCTAGCCATTCGTTCCCTGTGTAGGCTTGTATCCCTGTACTATCCATTGAAATACAACTAAATTCTTTATCTTGATTTCCATGTAAATACCTAAGATCTAATGACTTCATACGCTTACTTAATGTTGTATAGTCTGGACATCTAATAGATAAACCCGATATTTCAAAGAGCCAGTTTATAAAGCCTTGGGTTTGGCGTAACTTAAGACCGAATAAGCATCTGATCTTCAAACACTGTAATATAGCGTGATCACTATAGCGTCTAGGTCTTCCTCGTTTCATTTCCTCTCTGTAATCAGCATACCAGCCAATCGCCAAATCACTGGCAATCATAAAATCTATGCGACCCCTATTGCGTAAAAAATTATTATATTCTGACCAATTCGTTATTTTATATTTAGAATACTTGCGTGATTTACTAAAAGGGGCTTTCTTCCGAGATCTCATATAATCTGGATTATTTTTAATTCAGGACATCTTACCAGATTATCACCACTCTTGCTCTACAAATCTTATTTATGCAACAAAGCCGGACGGACTAGTTAGTCTATCCGCCAAAAACACTTCAAATCCTGATCATTTGTAATGGGATAGAGTTTTGACAACAAATTGCTAAGATTTTCAATAAAAATTAATAAGTTATGTTAATTTTTACTGATACATTTCTGTGTTGGTCTAATTTTGATATGGAGCTATTGTTAACGATTTTTTATCGTTCATCTAGTTTTTGCATGATGATATTTTTGATTTATGTGGAGTTAGACACGATTTGTAAATGATTTGCAATGCATCGTAAATTCAAACCAATAGCAGAGATTATTGGATTGATAATATCTCCTATCATACCTTTCAAGAAGTTTCTACCCATCCGACCATATTGCTTTAAGTGACCTATTATTGGTTCTATGGCACTGCGTCTCTTGATCATAGACTTGTCCTCTTGTAACAACTTCTTCCGCGTTTTTGGGGTATATACCTTACTCTTCTCCTTTACATTGCTACCACTATACCCAAGATCAACAAATGATTTCTTTATCTTGATTCCAGTGACACTCTCTACTGCTTCAAAGCTCTGATGCAATGTATGACCATCATAAGGATTATTATGAAACGATTTTGCGGATAAAACAAAATTTCTACGACCACTTACTACTACCGCTACTTTATTGCCAAACTCATATGGCTTGTTGCGTTTTCCCTTTCCTATACACTCTACTTCAGGGGCATGAAAACTATATAATACTTTGTTATCTTCTTTATATTGCTTTTTAGCTTCTCTTTTTAAAACAGATTGGTTATGTATTTGTTTTATTTTTTGCAATACTTCTTGATTTTTGAGAGACAAGTTTAATTGCTTATTTTTGATCTCACGCTCACAGGAAAGTTCTATAATTAATTAAGCCAGATATAATCAATTTTTAATTAAATATAGATATATCATGGCTCATTTAACGATAGATGAAAGATTTAAAATATACGAAATGAATAAGAGTGGTTATAGCTCGCGATATATAGGGACAAAGATTGGCCGTGATAAAAGCACTATATGTTATGAACTCAAGAGAATGAGGCATAATTATAGACCAGATAGGGCTAACACACTTGCTTGCAGTTTAAGGCAAGGTAAGAGAAAAAGAAAATTAGATATTGATAATAATTTACGAGCAGAAATAATAAAGCAGTTAACACAGGGTATTTCACCAGATATAATTTCAGGTAGACGTAAACTATCACGAGATACTGTCAATATTTCTACAGAGAGTATATACCAGTTTATTTATACATCTCCTATAGCACAAAGGCAAAAATTATATTTATCTTTAGCAAGAAAAAGGAAAAATAGGTTGCATCATGGTACAAGAATCAGAAACAAAAGAATTACAATACCAAATCGAGTTTCCATTACTGAAAGACCAGAGATAAATAGAAAGATAGCAGCAATAGGTCATTTAGAAGGTGATTTAACTTTTAACAAAGGTAATCAAAGTCGTAATATAGGCGCTCTTGTGGATATCAGAACACAAAAAGTGTTTCTCACTTTAAACCGTTCAAAAAGAACACAAGATGTGATTGGTAACATGAATAAAAAACTTAAACAATTGTCGCATATAATCAAAAGCATAACGTTAGATAATGGCAAAGAATTTACCAATCATGAACAACTATTGCCAAAATCTGAACGAAAAGTATATTTTTGCAATCCTTATTCTCCATGGCAAAAACCATTGATAGAGAAGATTAACTCAATGGTGCACAGAGTATACTCTAAATCTTTAGATATAAAAAAATTAACAATAAAGCAATTACAAGAAATTGAGGATTTTTTAAATAATTTACCAAGAAAAGTGCTCGGTTATAAAACACCCAATGAGGTATGGGAAGAAAATATAAATCTGGCTTAATTAATACTGGAATTTACCTGAGCTCGGCCCGTGCGTGCCTGACAGCGTTCAATACCACAAGTTTGTTTTAATTCTCGATGATAAACCTCTATAGACCAACGTGCCTTAACAATTTTCTCTATTTGCTCACGTGTGGGATTTTCCAAGTTCGTTGTTATGTAATCAATGCGACCGGCTTTGTTGCATAAATAAGATTTGTAGAGCAAGAGTGGTGATAATCTGGTAAGATGTCCTGAATTAAAAATAATCCAGATTATATGAGATCTCGGAAGAAAGCCCCTTTTAGTAAATCACGCAAGTATTCTAAATATAAAATAACGAATTGGTCAGAATATAATAATTTTTTACGCAATAGGGGTCGCATAGATTTTATGATTGCCAGTGATTTGGCGATTGGCTGGTATGCTGATTACAGAGAGGAAATGAAACGAGGAAGACCTAGACGCTATAGTGATCACGCTATATTACAGTGTTTGAAGATCAGATGCTTATTCGGTCTTAAGTTACGCCAAACCCAAGGCTTTATAAACTGGCTCTTTGAAATATCGGGTTTATCTATTAGATGTCCAGACTATACAACATTAAGTAAGCGTATGAAGTCATTAGATCTTAGGTATTTACATGGAAATCAAGATAAAGAATTTAGTTGTATTTCAATGGATAGTACAGGGATACAAGCCTACACAGGGAACGAATGGCTAGAAAATAAGCATGGTAAGCAATATAAGCGTCGCATATGGAAAAAGCTACATATCGTTATAGAAGATCAAGGTATGATACTTGCCGATAGTACCACAGAGCATACTATAGATGATAGATCACAGATTGGACTACTAATAGCTAATGTCAGAGCCAAGGATTTTCTGGGAGATCGAGGGTATGACGGTGAATCTACATATCAATTGTTGAGAAAGAAGAAGATAAAACCAGTTATTAGACCCCCAAACTCTTCAGTAAAAGTTCAATCGCTTAGGGATAAAACTGAGAGAGATGCAGCTGTTATATATCAACAAAACAAAGGATACCAAGCATGGAGGGTAAAGAATAATTATGGTAGAAGGGAGCGTGTAGAGAACACGTTCTTTCGATTTAAAACTTCTTTTGGTAGTAAGTTTCTATCAAGACATGATCAAAATATGACAAAAGAAATGTCTATTAAATGCCACTTATTAAACAAAATGTTTGAAATTGGTAAACCTATCTCTGTGCCTGTTGGCTAGGCTAGCATTGCGGGGTTAGGGGCAGTATATTCAAAAGCTTATTTATGCAACAAAGCCAGTCCGTCCGCCAAAACTCTACAAGCCTTATAGATAATATGGTTTTAAGACAAGAAGTAATACAACAATCCGTAAGAAAATGATAAAATATGGTCATAAACCTTATGGATTTCAGTCAATGCCAATAGACAACATTATCAAATCGCAAGAACAAGGGAAACTGTTTGGTTATAAATTAAAAGAAGAATTAAACCCAAATAATAAGCTATATAAATTAAGAGAATTAATAAATTGGTCTAGGCTCGAAGAGTGGTTATCAAAAAATGTTTGTATTAAGAAATTTGGTAGAAATAGAAAATGTCATAGAGTGATGCTTGGCATAACGATGCTACAAGCAATGTATAATTTTTCAGATTCATTATCAGAGGAAGAGCTAAAAGAGAATATGTATTGGCAGTATTTCTGCGGGTGGGAATATATAGAAAAAGACATAGCTATCTCGGAAACTAGTATACGACGGTTTCGTAGTGTATTAGGTGAAGCTGGATATAATGAGATATTATCGGAGTTGATCAGGGTTGGGATAAAAACTAACACAATTAAAAAAAAAGATTTGGAATTAATCATCGCTGATACGACTGTACAAATTAAGAATATCAAACACCCACACGATGTTTATTTAATGGATAAAGCTAGGCTTAGCATAGTAAAGCTTTGCAACAGTTTGGGTATACATTTGAATGAAACATACGCTAGAACCTATAAACGCGATATAGTAAAGCTATGGAAATATAAAGAACATAGTAAAGCCAAGAAGCGTTGGAAAATAATGAAGCATTTAAAAATATTACTGGGTCGTTTGATTAGAGTATGTGAGCGTGAGATCAAAAATAAGCAATTAAACTTGTCTCTCAAAAATCAAGAAGTATTGCAAAAAATAAAACAAATACATAACCAATCTGTTTTAAAAAGAGAAGCTAAAAAGCAATATAAAGAAGATAACAAAGTATTATATAGTTTTCATGCCCCTGAAGTAGAGTGTATAGGAAAGGGAAAACGCAACAAGCCATATGAGTTTGGCAATAAAGTAGCGGTAGTAGTAAGTGGTCGTAGAAATTTTGTTTTATCCGCAAAATCGTTTCATAATAATCCTTATGATGGTCATACATTGCATCAGAGCTTTGAAGCAGTAGAGAGTGTCACTGGAATCAAGATAAAGAAATCATTTGTTGATCTTGGGTATAGTGGTAGCAATGTAAAGGAGAAGAATAAGGTATATACCCCAAAAACGCGGAAGAAGTTGTTACAAGAGGACAAGTCTATGATCAAGAGACGCAGTGCCATAGAACCAATAATAGGTCACTTAAAGCAATATGGTCGGATGGGTAGAAACTTCTTGAAAGGTATGATAGGAGATATTATCAATCCAATAATCTCTGCTATTGGTTTGAATTTACGATGCATTGCAAATCATTTACAAATCGTGTCTAACTCCACATAAATCAAAAATATCATCATGCAAAAACTAGATGAACGATAAAAAATCGTTAACAATAGCTCCATATCAAAATTAGACCAACACAGAAATGTATCAGTAAAAATTAACATAACTTATTAATTTTTATTGAAAATCTTAGCAATTTGTTGTCAAAACTCTATCCCATTACAAATGATCAGGATTTGAAGTGTTTTTGGCGGATAGACTAACTACTCATCCCAACTTTGGCAATTTTACCAAAAACTCTATTACTAGAAGTGCGCTTAGCATGACAAATAGATAGTTTTGTTGAATCAATAAAATATATTCCTGTATCTTCACCTCGTAGTAATTGCAACATTATTGACAATGGCAATATTAACCTTGGCCATAATTGTACTATTCTACTATAACATGGTAAATTAAAGTAACCCTTATATTTATGCGGTAAGTAGTATAAATAATAGTTTTTAAAGTCCTTGCAAGGCGATAGATAAAAATATATGACTATTGTCATCAATTCTGCAAGACTTAATTTTCCTATTCTATGCCTTTGCTGATTTGTTGATAATAGACGGTGTTCTATCCATTCTTCATATATTTTACAAAAATTATCTACTAAATAATATACAGTTATGATACATCTTTTCATGTTGAGTTACTGATCTTTTATTAAAAAAATCTATCATAACTCAACACTAAACAACCCTCAGCTATAAGCTGAGGGGTTATAAAGTGGAATCGATTAGAAATCGATCATCATTTACTGGCTCACCTTCTTGTTCATCAATATACTGCTGTATCATTTCGTCAGTAATATTACCTGAACTCACTGCCATATATCCTCTAGCCCAAAAATGATTACCCCAAAATTGTTTCCTTAAATGAGCAAATTCTTGCAATAATATTCTTGAGCTACTCCCTTTTAGATATTGTACAAGCTTACTTAAAGCCACTTGAGGACGGTATGAAATAAATATATGAACATGATCACAAGATACTTTACCTGAAATTATATATGCTTCATGTTCCATGCAAATTTGCCTTAATAAATCCCTGACTCTCTCAGCTACTTTTCCTACCAATGCTCTTTTTCTATACTTTGGTATCCATATAATATGTACTTTTAAATCATACTGGCTATGACTATTTTTTCTATAACTTCTCATATCTTTTTATAAATTCGTTGCTAAAGCAACTTCATTATATCTTCCCTTCGCCTGAAGGCGAGGGATTTTTTATCCCCGTAGGGGGACATTAATCTCCCAGGAGTTTCGCACTTAGCAAAATTGTGTATTAGTTAGAAGCCATTTAATGTTGTTCTGAATTGATGTTTTTATAACTTCCCAAGTTTGTTGATATAAAGTAATGTTTTCATTTATCCTCCTTTTGTTCATATCAAGCCAGGCCAATACAGCAAGGCAAATATGATTTCTTTGAGCTCGACCCGTGCGTGCCTGACAGCATTCAATACCACAAGTTTGTTTCAATTCTCGATGATAAACTTCTATAGACCAACGCGCCTTAACAATTTTCTCTATTTGCTCACGTGTAGGATTCTCTAAATTAGTTGTTATGTAATCAATGCGACCATTTTTTGCCACAAACTTAAATACCGTAACCCAACCGTATCCACGTAGGTGAATTTTTAGCCCTTCATCGGGAATCTCTAAAGTTTCCAAGCTAACATTACGATTAACTTTTCTATTTTTTCTTAGGTTGGTAACCCATATCCAACCTAAATTACGTATATGTTTTAAATTATCCAAACCACTATACCAAGCATCCATAACTATAGCATCAGGCTTGATACCTCTTTCTTTAGCTAAAGTAAGCATATCACAAAAATGCTCGTTCTTTGTTTTACCATCAGTTTCTTTATCATATATTCTATAATCTACAGGAGTAGATTGATCAATTTGAGTATTGTAATGCAGTAAGTTTACCATTCCTATACCAGGTATAACATCATGTACAGCCCCAGAATATTGATAATTTACAAGCTCGATCCTCTTACTGTATTGCTTTGACAATAAGGTGTCATCTCCCACTAATAAACAAGGATCTTCCAGATCAATATATTTTGACACTTTGCTATAGATTTCGCTAGGGCGAAAATCCTTACTCTTTAACCATCGACTTGCACTATCGTGCGATAGATCTAATGGACTTACTTCAGATAATGCTTTGCTAGTATATCTTACACTACTTGCTTGTAAGAATGATTTATATAAATCTTTGCTACATTTTGATCTTGTCATTTTTATCTAAAACTATTTTTCTCTAGATTAGCATATTATTTGCTAAGTGCGAAACTCCTGTCTCCTTTAAACCCTTTATCTATAAGCTTTCTATCTATCCCTTATCCTAAATTAGCGTTAAAACAATTCAAAATTGGAAAAAACAGTTTTTAGGTAATGCGGCATTAGCTTTTGAACCAGCTAAAGTTTTGAGTGAATATCAAGAACAAATAAATCATTTACAAGAGCAAAATGATGCACTTGCTAAAGCTCTTGGTAGAATCACAGTTGAGAGGGACTGGCCGTGGGAAAGCTCAAAAGCTTGGATTTATCAAATAAAAAGAGTCTTGTACACTCCAAGCTAAATCAACTCTCAAAATCAAGACAGTGTGAACTATTAAAGATTAGTCGATCTACAGCCTACTATAAATCCAAGGAGATGAGTATAAATAAATTAAGTATTTTAAATAGAATAGATGAAATATATACAGATAATCCTGAATTTGGTTATCGCTATATTCATCAACAGTTACTAGAAGATGGTTTTATTGTCGGTAAAGATCGAGTACTGAAATATATGAGGATGATGGGTATAGAAGCTATTTACCCACATAAGAAAAAATCTACTTCTCGAAACGATAGTGAGCATAAGATCTATAGCTACTTACTTGATCAATATTGGACTAAATCTGGCTCAACAAAGCAAGTGTATGTGCCTAATGTGAATGAGGTTTGGAGTGGTGACATTACTTACATTAGAACTAATGGTGGCTTTATGTATATGGCAGCTATTATAGATTGGCATAGCAAGGCCATATTGAGCTATAAACTGTCAAATTCTATGGATGCATCTCTTGTAACTGATGTCTTGAAACAAGCTTGATGAACGAACATTAGAATTACCCATGACGAATATTAAAATTACCCATTTTTGAGTAAAAAATATTGGGTAAATTCCAGTATTAATTAAGCCAGATTTATATTTTCTTCCCATACCTCATTGGGTGTTTTATAACCGAGCACTTTTCTTGGTAAATTATTTAAAAAATCCTCAATTTCTTGTAATTGCTTTATTGTTAATTTTTTTATATCTAAAGATTTAGAGTATACTCTGTGCACCATTGAGTTAATCTTCTCTATCAATGGTTTTTGCCATGGAGAATAAGGATTGCAAAAATATACTTTTCGTTCAGATTTTGGCAATAGTTGTTCATGATTGGTCAATTCTTTGCCATTATCTAACGTTATGCTTTTGATTATATGCGACAATTGTTTAAGTTTTTTATTCATGTTACCAATCACATCTTGTGTTCTTTTTGAACGGTTTAAAGTGAGAAACACTTTTTGTGTTCTGATATCCACAAGAGCGCCTATATTACGACTTTGATTACCTTTGTTAAAAGTTAAATCACCTTCTAAATGACCTATTGCTGCTATCTTTCTATTTATCTCTGGTCTTTCAGTAATGGAAACTCGATTTGGTATTGTAATTCTTTTGTTTCTGATTCTTGTACCATGATGCAACCTATTTTTCCTTTTTCTTGCTAAAGATAAATATAATTTTTGCCTTTGTGCTATAGGAGATGTATAAATAGGCTCTGTCTCATCAATTGTGTAAATTTCGTGAACCATTAAATTCTACCATCAAATTTGATCATAAAATGAGCCATAGCTTCATTCCAATTGGGGATAGGCATAGACCATTTTTTGGTAATATAATCAATTGTCAGATATAAAACTTTAAATAGTCCGTCCGCCAAAACTCTACAAGCCTTATAGATAATATGGTTTTAAGACAAGAAGTAATACAACAATCCGTAAGAAAATGATAAAATATGGTCATAAACCTTATGGATTTCAGTCAATGCCAATAGACAACATTATCAAATCGCAAGAACAAGGGAAACTGTTTGGTTATAAATTAAAAGAAGAATTAAACCCAAATAATAAGCTATATAAATTAAGAGAATTAATAAATTGGTCTAGGCTCGAAGAGTGGTTATCAAAAAATGTTTGTATTAAGAAATTTGGTAGAAATAGAAAATGTCATAGAGTGATGCTTGGCATAACGATGCTACAAGCAATGTATAATTTTTCAGATTCATTATCAGAGGAAGAGCTAAAAGAGAATATGTATTGGCAGTATTTCTGCGGGTGGGAATATATAGAAAAAGACATAGCTATCTCGGAAACTAGTATACGACGGTTTCGTAGTGTATTAGGTGAAGCTGGATATAATGAGATATTATCGGAGTTGATCAGGGTTGGGATAAAAACTAACACAATTAAAAAAAAAGATTTGGAATTAATCATCGCTGATACGACTGTACAAATTAAGAATATCAAACACCCACACGATGTTTATTTAATGGATAAAGCTAGGCTTAGCATAGTAAAGCTTTGCAACAGTTTGGGTATACATTTGAATGAAACATACGCTAGAACCTATAAACGCGATATAGTAAAGCTATGGAAATATAAAGAACATAGTAAAGCCAAGAAGCGTTGGAAAATAATGAAGCATTTAAAAATATTACTGGGTCGTTTGATTAGAGTATGTGAGCGTGAGATCAAAAATAAGCAATTAAACTTGTCTCTCAAAAATCAAGAAGTATTGCAAAAAATAAAACAAATACATAACCAATCTGTTTTAAAAAGAGAAGCTAAAAAGCAATATAAAGAAGATAACAAAGTATTATATAGTTTTCATGCCCCTGAAGTAGAGTGTATAGGAAAGGGAAAACGCAACAAGCCATATGAGTTTGGCAATAAAGTAGCGGTAGTAGTAAGTGGTCGTAGAAATTTTGTTTTATCCGCAAAATCGTTTCATAATAATCCTTATGATGGTCATACATTGCATCAGAGCTTTGAAGCAGTAGAGAGTGTCACTGGAATCAAGATAAAGAAATCATTTGTTGATCTTGGGTATAGTGGTAGCAATGTAAAGGAGAAGAGTAAGGTATATACCCCAAAAACGCGGAAGAAGTTGTTACAAGAGGACAAGTCTATGATCAAGAGACGCAGTGCCATAGAACCAATAATAGGTCACTTAAAGCAATATGGTCGGATGGGTAGAAACTTCTTGAAAGGTATGATAGGAGATATTATCAATCCAATAATCTCTGCTATTGGTTTGAATTTACGATGCATTGCAAATCATTTACAAATCGTGTCTAACTCCACATAAATCAAAAATATCATCATGCAAAAACTAGATGAACGATAAAAAATCGTTAACAATAGCTCCATATCAAAATTAGACCAACACAGAAATGTATCAGTAAAAATTAACATAACTTATTAATTTTTATTGAAAATCTTAGCAATTTGTTGTCAAAACTCTATCCCATTACAAATGATCAGGATTTGAAGTGTTTTTGGCGGATAGACTAAATACTGCGTCATCATTTGGAAAGATGCGTTTATTCTTAGTAACTTTTCTCAATTGGCTATTCAGCGATTCTATCGCATTTGTAGTGTAAATAATCTTACGAATCTCCTTTGGATATTGCAAGAAAATTATCAAATTATCCCAATTATTATACCAAGATTTAGCTATATGCGGATATTGCTTACTCCATTTTTGATCAAATGACTCAAGAGCTAATTCTGCTTCTTTTTCAGTAGCAGAAGTATAGATTAGTTTCAAATCCGCTGCTAATTGCTTTCTATCTTTATATGATACATATTTGAGGCTATTCCTGATCTGATGGACAATACAAATTTGATGTTCAGTTTTCGGATATACTGATGCAATAGCATCAGACATACCAGTTAGATTATCACTACAAGCAATTAAGATATCTTTTACTCCTCGATTCTTCATTTCAGTAAAATTACCAAGCCAAAATTTAGCTCCTTCATTCTCACTTATCCATAAGCCTAAAATATCCTTTCTGCCAGATAAATCTATTCCTAAAGCTACATATACTGATTTATTAATAATAAGTTTATCTTGTCTTACTTTCACTACTAAACAGTCAAAATATACTATAGGGTATACTGATTCAAGAGGTCTACTCTGCCAAATCTTGACCTCATCTATTACTTCATCTGTAATCCTGCTGATTAGGCTCTCACTGATCTCAGCTCCATATAATTCTTGCAATTGTGTTTTAATATCAGACACACTCATACCCTTCGCATATAAGGATATTATCTTTTGGTCTAAGCCATCTATTCTTGTTTGTTTCTTTGAGACTATTATAGGTTCAAATTTACCTTGTCTGTCTCTTGGAACATTTATCTCTATAGTACCATTCTCACTAATCAGATTCTTACTAAAACTACCATTCCTCGCATTCTCAGTTTCAGCTCTATAGCTAACGCGGAAAGGTTTTTACCATAGTTTTTGTATTTACTCACATATTCACCAGATCTAAATCCTATTAAACATTGCTGGACTAACTTTAAAAACTGTTTACGTAAAATTATTGATCAATGCCTAAGTTTTTCCTAATCTGTGGTAGAAACATTTCCGTGTTAGCTATATCATACTTGCTATAACCTAAATGTTCTGACATCTCAGCATGCAGTGCTCGCTCTAAAATACCCTTGGTTAATTCCTTAATTAATCCATTCTGACTTAGTACTGTTTTTAAATCTACTCCGCCTTCTATCAGCAAATCTATTGCTTCATTTATTTTTTTATTCTTCTCTATTTGCATTTCTGTTACCTATATTTTTAATTACTTCTAATATAGGCTCAACAAAAATTTACACAATCATTGCAAAAGACTCTATAAATAAACTGGTATATACTCTCTGTAGAAATATTGACAGTATCTCGTGATAGTTTACGTCTACCTGAAATTATATCTGGTGAAATACCCTGTGTTAACTGCTTTATTATTTCTGCTCGTAAATTATTATCAATATCTAATTTTCTTTTTCTCTTACCTTGCCTTAAACTGCAAGCAAGTGTGTTAGCCCTATCTGGTCTATAATTATGCCTCATTCTCTTGAGTTCATAACATATAGTGCTTTTATCACGGCCAATCTTTGTCCCTATATATCGCGAGCTATAACCACTCTTATTCATTTCGTATATTTTAAATCTTTCATCTATCGTTAAATGAGCCATGATATATCTATATTTAAATGATGCTCCTCGCAGCAGAGCTACGAGGTATCTAAAAAAGTTTTAGTTGTTTCTTATGATATCACGAAGCAGAGCTTCGGGGAATTAAACCCTGAGAGATTAAAAATTGATTATATCTGGCTTAATTAATTATAGAACTTTCCAAATATTGATAATTGATGATATATCATATGTACCATATAATCGTGAAGAAACTGATGTTTTATTTACCTTATTAGCTGAACGTTATGAAATGCGTAGTGTATTAATTACTAGCAATTTAGTTTTTGCAAAATGGAATACTATTTTTAAAGATGAAATGACTACGTCAGCAGTTATTGACAGATTGGTTCACCATTCTTCAATTCTTGAACTCAATACTGAAAGTTATAGAATCGCTACAGCTAAAGGCAAAAAATTAACTATAAAATCGGAGGATAATAATGTAACACTTTAGACAATATTTTTTACTCAAAAATGGGTAATTTTAATATTCGTCATGGGTAATTCTAATGTTCGTTCATCATAAATTTTTACTTTAGTCAGAAAAATTAGAATTTTTGTCAAAACTTCAGTTGATATATAATACAAATTATAGATTGATACACTCGCCACTTTTTTTAATCTCTCAGGGTTTAATTCCCCGAAGCTCTGCTTCGTGATATACTACTTGAATGGAAGAAAGCAGTTATATACATAAGAGTCATAATGTCACAGTACTAATATATCATTTAGTAACGCCGGCAAAGTATAGAAGAGTAATATTCAATCAAGAACTAGATGATTATTTGTGTAAAATTTGTGAGCACATAGAAGATCGTTATGAAATTAGATTTTTAGAAATAGGAGTAGATAAAGATCACGTACATTTTTTATTACAGTCAATACCAATGTATAGCCCAACAAAAATAACTCAAATCATAAAAAGTATTACTTCTAAGAAAATGTTTGAGAAATATCCAAAGCTTAAAGAAAAATTATGGGGAAGTGAGTTTTGGAGTAAAGGATATTTTATGAGCACAGTAGGTAAACATGGTGATGAGCAGAAATTACGTACAGGAGTTTCGCACTTAGCAAAAAGTATGTTAATCTAGAGAAAAATAGTTTTAGATAAAAATGACAAGAACAAAATGTAGCAAGGACTTATATAAATCATTTTTACAAGCAAGTAGTGTCAGATATACTAGCAAGGCATTATCTGAAGTGAGTCCAGTAGATCTATCTCACGATAGTGCAAGTCGATGGTTAAAGAGTAAGGATTTTCGTCCTAGCGAAATCTATAAGGAAGTGTCAAAATATATAGATTGGGAAGCACCGTGTTTATTAGTGGGGGATGACACCTTATTATCAAAGCAATACAGTCAGAAGATTGAGCTTGTACGTTATCAATATTCTGGAGCTGTACATGATGTTATACCTGGTATAGGAATGGTAAACTTACTACATTACAATACTAAAATTGCTCAATCTACTCCCGTAGATTATAGAATATATGATAAAGACACTGATGGTAAAACAAAGAATGAGCATTTTTGTGATATGCTTACTTTAGCTAAAGAAAGAGGTCTCAATCCTGATGCCATAGTCATGGATGCTTGGTATAGCGGGTTGGAGAATTTAAAACATATACGTAATTTAGGCTGGCTATGGGTTACCACCCTAAGGAAAAATAGAAAAGTTAATCATAATGTTAGCTTGGAAAGTTTAGAGATACCCGATGAGGGGCTAAAAATTCACCTACGTGGATACGGTTGGGTTACGGTATTTAAGTTTGTGGCAAAGAATGGTCGCATTGATTACATAACAACGAACTTGGAAAATCCCACACGTGAGCAAATAGAGAAAATTGTTAAGGCACGTTGGTCTATAGAGGTTTATCATCGAGAATTAAAACAAACTTGTGGTATTGAACGCTGTCAGGCACGCACGGGCCGAGCTCAAAGAAATCATATTTGCCTTGCAGTATTTGCCTGGCTTGATATGAATAAAAGGAGGATAAATGAAAACATTACTTTATATCAACAAACTTGGGAAGTTATAAAAACATCAATTCAAAACAATATCAGATGGCTTTTAACTGATTCGCAACTTTGCTAAGTGCGAAACTCCTGACGTAATTATGTACAGAATCAAGGTTCAGGCAAACCTTCTTATAAAGCATTTCAACAAAAACAGTTAAAGCTTTTTGGATAGATATCTCGTAGCTCTGCTGCGAGGAGCATCATTACATGGCTATCTGCGTACTTAATAGAACTATAGCTAATTTTTGAAGTTCATCGAGTAGACATCTTCTGGTCAGTTCTGATAGATACGATTACTGACATACCTGGGATGAGATTGGCAACAGGTGCATCAAAATCAATTAAAACAGGTACACGCTGCACTATTTTAGTAAAATTACCGGTGGCATTATCGGGTGGGATTAAGGTAAATTTAGAACCGGTAGCAGGGGAAATATTACGGATTTTTCCATAAAATGTTTTCTTAGGAATAGCATCAAATTGGATTTCTACTTTCATACCCGGTTGAAATTTCTTAATTTGAGTTTCCTTGAAATTAGCCTGAATATACATTGAATTATCTTGTACTATGGAAAATAAGGCTCTACCAGGCGTTATATAACTTCCCATTTCTAAACTACTATTACCAAATACACCAGATACCGCAGCAATAAGTTTAGTGTTCTCCAAGCTCCGTAAGGTAATTTTTTTATTTGCTTCTAATTCTTTTAGCTTTTCTTGTTCTGCAGCTTTTTCAAGCCCAAGTAGCTGTAAGTTTTGCTTAGAGATATCTATATCTAGCTGTGCTTGTTTATAATCAGTTTTTGCTTTTTGATAAGCATTTTTAGAATCGTCCAACGCTTTAATACTGACAAATTTTGCCTTATTTAACTCTTGTACCCTAGTAAAATCAGTTGAAACAATATTAAAACTTGTTGCGGCAAGTTTTAGTTTTTCGCCTGACTGTTCTAGTTGGTTCTGCCCTATAGATATTTTTTGATCAATAATCTCTATATTTTTTTCTGAAGCTCCAATAGATGCCTCAAGTGCTGCAAGCTTGGCTTTATAGTCTCTATCATCGATTTCGCCGATTAAATCGCCTTTACTAACTTTTGTATTATTAGTCACTAATAGATTAGTTAAAACCCCATTAATTTCAGCACTAACATCTGAAATATCAGCATCAATATAAGCATTATCTGTTGATTCTGTATTTACCCAAACATAAATTTTATAACCCGAGTAAATTATTACTATAAATGCTACAATGAATATATATTTAGCAAATGGGTGGTTTTTATATTTTTGAATATTTTGTTTTAATACATCAAGCATAATTAATTGTTATTAAATTTATGTTTTAAGAAATAACAAAACGGGATAGACAGAATATATATAACTGCAATAAATGGCAATGCATACCATGGATATATTATAAGATTTATGATAACAACAGCAAATAAAATCATTGCAAGCGATAAATATTCAGGCTGGATACTTAGATTTTTTGTTGAAATTGTAGGAAGTCTGCTAGCAAGCAGAAAGGCTATTATAGCTAAATATATATTAATTGTTATAGTATGAATACGAACATTTATATTCAATAATGTACCGATTTCAAAATCTATCATTACAGGAACTAAGGCAAGTAAAGCACCACAAGGGGCAGGTACACCTGTAAAGAAATGCTCAGGTTTTTTATCTTGTTTTGGCTGATAAATACCAACATTAAACCTAGCAAGACGTAGAGCCATACATACTATGAATAGTAACATTACTGCTGAAGAAAATACTTTATACTCATATTGCTGGAAAGACCATAAATATATTAAATAAGCAGGTGCTATACCGAAATTAGCAAAATCACATAAAGAATCAAGTTCTGCACCAAATGGGCTAGTAGCATTTAGCATCCTTGCGATTCTTCCATCAATGCCATCAATAATTGCTGCTACTATAATACAATACACGGCAATTTCCCATTTACTATCTAATGCAAATTTTACTGAACTCACACCAGTTACTAAACCAAGCAGAGTTACAAAGTTTGGTATTAATTTTATTATAGGTACAGGTTTAGATATTATAGTTTTACGAATTTTTAACAATGCAGATACTCAAGAAAATATGGTTTATGATATTATAACGTCATTGCGAGCGAGCGGAGCGAGTGCGGCAATCTCATAAAGTAGAATTTTCCTGAGATTGCCAGGCTCTGTCTCATCAATTGTGTAAATTTCGTGAACCATTAAATTCTACCATCAAATTTGATCATAAAATGAGCCATAGCTTCATTCCAATTGGGGATAGGCATAGACCATTTTTTGGTAATATAATCAATTGTCAGATATAAAACTTTAAATACTGCGTCATCATTTGGAAAGATGCGTTTATTCTTAGTAACTTTTCTCAATTGGCTATTCAGCGATTCTATCGCATTTGTAGTGTAAATAATCTTACGAATCTCCTTTGGATATTGCAAGAAAATTATCAAATTATCCCAATTATTATACCAAGATTTAGCTATATGCGGATATTGCTTACTCCATTTTTGATCAAATGACTCAAGAGCTAATTCTGCTTCTTTTTCAGTAGCAGAAGTATAGATTAGTTTCAAATCCGCTGCTAATTGCTTTCTATCTTTATATGATACATATTTGAGGCTATTCCTGATCTGATGGACAATACAAATTTGATGTTCATTTTTCGGATATACTGATGCAATAGCATCAGACATACCAGTTAGATTATCACTACAAGCAATTAAGATATCTTTTACTCCTCGATTCTTCATTTCAGTAAAATTACCAAGCCAAAATTTAGCTCCTTCATTCTCACTTATCCATAAGCCTAAAATATCCTTTCTGCCAGATAAATCTATTCCTAAAGCTACATATACTGATTTATTAATAATAAGTTTATCTTGTCTTACTTTCACTACTAAACAGTCAAAATATACTATAGGGTATACTGATTCAAGAGGTCTACTCTGCCAAATCTTGACCTCATCTATTACTTCATCTGTAATCCTGCTGATTAGGCTCTCACTGATCTCAGCTCCATATAATTCTTGCAATTGTGTTTTAATATCAGACACACTCATACCCTTCGCATATAAGGATATTATCTTTTGGTCTAAGCCATCTATTCTTGTTTGTTTCTTTGAGACTATTATAGGTTCAAATTTACCTTGTCTGTCTCTTGGAACATTTATCTCTATAGTACCATTCTCACTAATCAGATTCTTACTAAAACTACCATTCCTCGCATTCTCAGTTTCAGCTCTATCATACTTGCTATAACCTAAATGTTCTGACATCTCAGCATGCAGTGCTCGCTCTAAAATACCCTTGGTTAATTCCTTAATTAATCCATTCTGACTTAGTACTGTTTTTAAATCTACTCCGCCTTCTATCAGCAAATCTATTGCTTCATTTATTTTTTTATTCTTCTCTATTTGCATTTCTGTTACCTATATTTTTAATTACTTCTAATATAGGCTCAACAAAAATTTACACAATCATTGCAAAAGACTCGATTGCCACGTTGCGGCTTTGCCACTCCTCGCAATGACGGTTGCTTCTACTTTCTTTCAAACTGTAATTCAGCTGTCTTTTTGCGTCCAAAATCTGCAATGATAGTTTCGCCACCAATAGCAATTTGTCCTTTACTTACTAATAAAGCAGTTTTTAGTGGTAGATATACATCGACTCTACTACCGAAACGAATTATACCATATCGCTCGCCTGCTTTAACTTCGTTACTTTCCTCTAGATCACAAACTATACGTCTTGCTATTAATCCTGCAATTTGAACAAAAGCAATTTTCTGTCCCTGCTCTGTTTCCATTAATACAGATTGACGTTCGTTATAAACACTTGCTTTATCAAGAGAAGCATTAAAGAACTTTCCAGGGTTATAATGCAATGCTAAAATTTTACCATTTGCTGGAATTCTATTCACATGCACGTTAAAGATATTTAGGAAAATACTAACTCTAATCATTTCGACATCACCAAGCCCTAGCTCTGCCGGTGGTAAGGCTTCTTTGATTTCTTGAATTACCCCGTCTGCAGGACTTATTACCAAATCATTACCTATCGGTACGAAACGATCGGGATTACGGAAAAAATAAATACACCAAGCAGTAGCAATAAATCCCATACAACCAAGCTTTTCGTTAAAAGAAGCAAGTAAGAAGCTTACTAATGCAAAACTAGCAATAAATATGTAACCTTCACGGTGAATAATTTTAAATAAGTCGTTATATTGTTTCATTTTAATCTCTATAGTTATTATTTTTTCTGAATTGCCACGCTCATTTCATTTGCGTAGCTCAGATGACTTGGTATCCACACAAGCAATGCTGCCACGGAATGACACCGAGTATCCACAAGCTTCCAATTTATGCTTGTTTCGCTTTATTATCTTCATCATCATTATCCTCTCTTTCTGTCTCATCTTCATCGTTACTTGTGGTGTAAGCTTCTTGAGCAGTACCAAGAGCATAAACACACAAATCTTCAAACGATACATTATTTTTTTTCGAAATATCATATAGCTGTTTTACTGCATCCATAACAGCATCAGGAATAGTACCGCCTCTCTCATCTGATAACCATTTTGATTGGAACTGCAATGGGTGATGTCCATCTTGTGGTGTACCTATATAAATGGTAAATTTAGACTTTTGTCCTCCAAAATCGCAATCAATGTCAAACTTTTTCATAATACACTTACAGATACAATTAATATGCTTAATTATTATATCTTAATGCTAAAAATGCAAATTTAAAATAATGTTTTGCTTAAGATTTTTTTAATTCTCCAGTAATGTAACGATTTGAATATATAAATTTATCACTAGAATCTGCAACTATACCACCTGCTTCTTTAATAAAAAGATCAAAAGAATAATATAGCGTAAAATTTAATAATGGTAAATATATTAAGTCAGCCTTACCTGATGCTAAAAGCATCGCTGCATAACAAGAAGAACCAAAAGTTCTACTGTTATTAATCTCTTGAAAATTATTGTTTTTTAAATCTTCAATAATTGTTAGACAATTTTCCAAATTAGCATTATCAGAAACCCTTAACCTTAGACCTTTATGGTTAGAGCCTAAATCATTTTTTTCTACCCAAGCCCCTCTACCCTTTTCAGCGTAATATACCTCATTAAGAACCGGAAAATATATAACAGTAGAAACAGGTGTTAGACCATCTTGATTTTGCTTCAAACAAGTTATTGATACAGCAAAAAAAGGAAGACTTCTAGCAAAATTATTTGGACTATCTATAGGATTGACTAAAAAAACAGTTTCATAATTATTGTTGGGATCAAATTGATCTTCAGGAAAAAATAAATATTTCGTATGTTTTTGTAATTCTTCACATAATAAAGTTTTTAATCTTAAATAAGATCGCTTACAAAACTCTTCATTTCTAATAGGATTTTTTTGAAGCATTTCAAGCTCTAAAAAATCTCTATGTACAAATTTAACCGCTTTACGCAGTGAATTAATTAATAAATTAGTTATAGGTTGCATTTAATTTTAATAATTAACAAATAAATAAGAACAGTATACGAAGATCAACTTCAAAAAGAGCAAGGCGTCCACAAGACGAGGAGCGGAGCGTATACTTAATACGTGAGCACCACAGTACTTGTAGGACGACGTAGCCAATTTTTGAGGCTCTGTCTCATCAATTGTGTAAATTTCGTGAACCATTAAATTCTACCATCAAATTTGATCATAAAATGAGCCATAGCTTCATTCCAATTGGGGATAGGCATAGACCATTTTTTGGTAATATAATCAATTGTCAGATATAAAACCTTAAATACTGCGTCATCATTTGGAAAGATGCGTTTATTCTTAGTAACTTTTCTCAATTGGCTATTCAGCGATTCTATCGCATTTGTAGTGTAAATAATCTTACGAATCTCCTTTGGATATTGCAAGAAAATTATCAAATTATCCCAATTATTATACCAAGATTTAGCTATATGCGGATATTGCTTACTCCATTTTTGATCAAATGACTCAAGAGCTAATTCTGCTTCTTTTTCAGTAGCAGAAGTATAGATTAGTTTCAAATCCGCTGCTAATTGCTTTCTATCTTTATATGATACATATTTGAGGCTATTCCTGATCTGATGGACAATACAAATTTGATGTTCAGTTTTCGGATATACTGATGCAATAACATCAGACATACCAGTTAGATTATCACTACAAGCAATTAAGATATCTTTTACTCCTCGATTCTTCATTTCAGTAAAATTACCAAGCCAAAATTTAGCTCCTTCATTCTCACTTATCCATAAGCCTAAAATATCCTTTCTGCCAGATAAATCTATTCCTAAAGCTACATATACTGATTTATTAATCTCTCAGGGTTTAATTCCCCGAAGCTCTGCTTCGTGATATCATAAGAAACAACTAAAACTTTTTTAGATACCTCGTAGCTCTGCTGCGAGGAGCATCATTGACTTCTAATATAGGCTCAACAAAAATTTACACAATCATTGCAAAAGACTCATTTTTGAAGTTCATCGAGTAGACTACTTAGACCTTTCAACATAGGTTAAATCCTCAGTCTTAACAACAATTTTTTCGCCTATCTCTAAATATTGAGGTACTTTTACCTTAACCCCGTTTGCAAGAGTTGCTGGCTTGTACGAAGCGGTTGCGGTTGCTCCTTTTATTACTGGATCAGTTTCAATAATTTCTAATATAACTGTTGCAGGGAGTTCAATACTTAGAGGTTTTTCATTATAAAATTCGACTTTAACAATCATATTTTCAGTTAAAAAAGGTAATTTTTCATCTAAAATTTCTTTGCCTACACTTATTTGCTCGAAAGTCTGATTATCCATCAACACTATATTATTATCTTCAAAATATAAAAATTGATAATCTTTTTGTTCAAGTTCAGCTTTTTCTAAGTGATCTGAAGAACTAAATCTCTCGTTACGTTTTGTGCCAGTCTTTAAATTTTTCATCTCAACTTGCACATAGGCACCACCTTTTCCAGGCTGGGTATGCTCAGGTTGTTTGCTTACCACCCATAAATCGTTATTATAAACTAATATATTGCCTGTTCTAATTGAATTTGCCGAAATTTTCATATATTATTACACTTAAACTTACTTTAAAAAAATATAAATATACAAATTATTTCCTTTAAAAACAAGAATTTAATCTTATGAGTGCAAACATATTAATAGTAGACGATATAGAAACGAATATTAAATTACTAGAAGCAAAGCTTTTAAATGAGTATTATACTGTTTTTAAAGCGAGCAGCGGCAAAGAAGCATTAAACATTTTAAAAAAAGAAAAAGTAGATATAGTACTTCTTGATGTTATGATGCCTGAGATGGATGGATTTGAAGTATGTAAAAAAATTAAATCTGATCCTGAAACTACCCACATACCGGTAGTAATGGTAACTGCTCTTTCTGATGTTGATAATCGTGTTAAAGGGCTAGAGGCTGGTGCAGATGAGTTTTTGACAAAGCCAATTAATGATAATGCTCTTTTTATAAGAATTAAATCATTATCAAGAATGAAAAGCTTAATTGATGAATTAAAAATTCGTAATAGTACTAATGCATTACTTGGTGGTATTAATGTTGAAATACATGATGATTTTGCAGATAAGAAAATATTGCTAATTAACGATGATGTAGTACAAGCTAAGAACATAAAACAAATGTTGCTTAAAATTACATCTAACGTAAAAGTAATCAGTAATTCTGAAGAGACAGATACTATAAATGAATATAAACCTGATCTTATAGTGATTAGTAGTACTCTTGAAAATGAAGATCCTTTAAGAGTAGGAGCTATTTTAAGAGGCAAACCGGAAATAAGTGGAGTAATATTAATTTTACAAATTTATGAAGATGAAAACGGAAACGAAAATCAAATGCAATTAGTTATGAAAGGATTTGAGCTTGGCATTAATGATTATTGTGTTTATCCTATTGATGAAAGTGAGCTAGCGGCAAGAATTAAAACACAATTAAGACGTAAGCAATATCAAGATAATTTACGTAACGATTTAGAACAAAGCGTAAATTTAGCAGCTAAAGACGGATTAACAGGTTTATTTAATCGCCGCTATTTCGATGTACATATTAAGCAGATGGTTGAAAAGGCTAATAAAGAAGGCATGAAATTATATTTGCTTATGTGTGATATCGATAATTTTAAGCATGTAAATGATACTTATGGACATCAAGCAGGAGATAAAGTTTTAATAACCACTTCTCGTATTTTAAAAAATACCTTTAGAGTAACTGATTTAATAGCAAGATTTGGTGGCGAAGAATTTACTATACTTTTAAATGATATAAATATTGACCAAGCAATATATACAGCAGAGCGAGTTAGAGTTAAAATAGAAAGCATGAACTTTCAAATAGACGAGCAAGAAGAACCTTTAAAAAAGACCGTATCTATAGGGGTGACAGAATATAAAAAAGGTGAGTCAATTGAAGATTTTATTGAACGCTCGGACAAAGCTATGTATGAAGCTAAAACAACTGGTAAAAATAAAGTTGTACAATTATAACTATGAATAAAACTTCTAAAAAACATCTAGCATTACCTTATAGACCAGGCGTTGGTATGATGATATTAAACGCCGATAATAAAATATTTGTTGGTAAGCGAATAGATACTAAAATCTCTGCATGGCAAATGCCGCAAGGTGGAATAGTACCTGGCGAAACCCCAAGTATTGCAGCTATGCGTGAAATGTTAGAAGAAATAGGAAGCAGCAAAGGATATATAATTGCCGAAAGTAAATGCTGGTATAGTTACGATGTACCAAGTTTTTTAATTCCTAAATTATGGGACGGTAATTTTCGCGGACAGAAACAACGCTGGTTTTTAATTAGATTCACTGGCACTAACGAAGATATTAATATAAACACTCTTAATCCAGAATTTGACGAATGGCGTTGGGCATCACTTGATGAATTACTATCAATTATTATTCCATTCAAACGTAAGCTCTATCAAGCAGTAGTTAAAGAATTTGAATCATTAATACAATAGACATTGCAAACAAATGATGCTCCTCGCAGCAGAGCTACGAGGTATCTATCCAAAAAGCTTTAACTGTTTTTGTTGAAATGCTTTATAAGAAGGTTTACCTGAACCTTGATTCTGTACATAATTACGTAATTTCTGCTCATCACCATGTTTACCTACTGTGCTCATAAAATATCCTTTACTCCAAAACTCACTTCCCCATAATTTTTCTTTAAGATTTGGATATTTCTCAAACATTTTCTTAGAAGTAATACTTTTTATGATTTGAGTTATTTTTGTTGGGCTATACATTGGTATTGACTGTAATAAAAAATGTACGTGATCTTTATCTACTCCTATTTCTAAAAATCTAATTTCATAACGATCTTCTATGTGCTCACAAATTTTACACAAATAATCATCTAGTTCTTGATTGAATATTACTCTTCTATACTTTGCCGGCGTTACTAAATGATATATTAGTACTGTGACATTATGACTCTTATGTATATAACTGCTTTCTTCCATTCAAGTAGTATAGCTAACACGGGAAGGTTTTTACCATTGCTGCCGTTATTGCATCACGAAAATCTTTAAAGTTTTTAATCTCTCAGGGTTTAATTCCCCGAAGCTCTGCTTCGTGATATCATAAGAAACAACTAAAACTTTTTTAGATACCTCGTAGCTCTGCTGCGAGGAGCATCATTGTTGTAATTTATTTTTTATTTTTAATAATACTAGTAAAGATGGAATAGTTATAATAGTAGTAAATAAAAAGAAATTTTGCCAGCCAAAATTTACTACTATATAACCTGAAATTATTGGAAAAATTGATCTAGAAATACCCATCATGGATGAAAAGAATGAATATTGCGTAGCACGAAACTTGTCTTGACATAATGATGAGATAAAAGCAATGTAAGCTGTCATCGTCATACCACCCGTAATACTTTCTGCTCCTATTGTAATAAATAATAGTGTGGAATTTTTCCCGTATATTTTAAGAATAATAAATAATATATGAGCTAAAGCATGAATAATACCAAATAGTAGTATGCTATCTAATATATTCTTTTTCTTCATAATAAAACCGCCGAGTAATCCGCCAACGATAGCACCCATAACTCCCCAAAACTTCCCGACACTTGCTATTTCAAAAGCATCATAATTTAAATGAAGTAAAAACGGATTGATCATGACATTAATAAAATTATCAGGTAATCTATATAATATTAGGAAGACTAATATGAGGATAATATAAGAGATAGAGCCTATCGGTTTTAGAATATTCCTTATAAAAGCAAAAACGCCATCACTATTATTTGTAGTTTGTTCTATATATTTATTTTGATTAACTCTACAATATTTTACACCAACTATAAGTAAAATAAGATAAATAAATATTAAAATTGCAAAAATTTTATATATTTCGTTGAACGTTAAATATATAGATAAATATATAGCTCCTGAGTTTGCAAGAAGCATACCGAATCGGTAACCAAATATATATATTCCTGAAGCAAAACCAAGAGATTCCTTATTAACTATTTCTGTCCTAAAAGCACTTAATATAGTATCTTGCATAGAGCTAAAAAATGAAATAATCAATGAGATAGAGGCAAATAATAATAAATTATCAAAAGGATTTAAAAAGCTTAAAATATATACAAAAAATACTAGGGCTATGGAAGTTAAGCAAATCCAAGATAATCTATGACCAAAAATTTTGTCTAAATATTTAATCTTTAAACTATCGAAAATTGGGGCAAATAAAAAATTGATAGAGTAGGGCAAAGTTATAAGTGATAGTAAACCTATCGTTTGCAAAGCTGTATTCTCTTTAGCAAGCCAATAATTTAATGTATTACCGGTAATCATTATATTAAAGCCGCTAATAAGTCCAAATAACCAAATAATAGATAAACTGCGTGACATATTGTTTTAATTGTTATAAATAACGCCTAGAATTATAAATAATAAATGAAAATAGCTAAATAATCTAATATAATTATTGCGAGTTTTCTTATTAATTGATAAATTCTTTTAAACTAATTAGTTATAAATTTAAATGTTTAAAAAAAGGTCTAAAAAAAATATTTTTGCTACCATTAAAATTCCTCTGTTGCTTCTTCTAATTTTAATAATGTTTATAGTTGTTATAGGATTTTTCACGAGTAATCATAAAATGCATTCAGAAAATTATTGTATTAGAGATATCTCTACCTATAGCTATCAAAAGCTTTATAGTATTATGCGTGAAGATCTATTCAACTTTGACTCAGCACTTGAGCAGTTGAAAGATAAGCCGCTAAGCGTTAAAGATAAGGTAAAATTAGAAAAAATTTGTACTTTTAAAATAGAAGATGGAAAGGTACGTTTAGAAGTCGCAAAAGGTTATGATTGTTTGCTGCAACTATATGCTGGTGAGGATGCGACTTTAGTAGAGCAATATAAAGCAATTAAAAATGGTAGTTATGGTCTTGATACTTTATATACTAAAAATGCTGTGATTAATTTAGCAAAATTAATAATTTCAGGTTATGAAAAAGAAGTAAAAGAACATTTGAATATAAAAAATGATTCTGACTTAATAAAATATTTTAGCGGTTATACAAAAGATGAAATTCCTGCTCTAAATAATCTAATTTCTCTTAATATAGCTGAGCTTACAGCAAGATGTTTGTATAGGCTTAGCATGATTCACCTACTTGGTAGACCCTCACTTAATGAGCAGGATATAAAGCTTGATTATAAGCTTGCCATAGAGGAAATACAAAATGTAATTAAGTTAACTGGTATTAAACAAGATAATACACTAGATATAGCATTAATTATTAATTATTAATGATAAGTTTGCTCGGCATGCTGCAACAGTTATTGCTTCAAGTTTAATAAATAGTGATCTAGATAGTTTTTATAAATTTCATATTGTGATGAATCCGAAAGATTCGCTTACAGAAGAATCAATGGAAAAATTAGCTTCTATGAAACATATAAGGGACTATTCTATAGATTTGGTTCCTTTTCCTGAAAATGTATTAGACTTAAATTTAGCTAATAAAAAAATAGAATTTTCGGAGATGTGGCCTCCTTTAATAATGTATAGATTATATTTTGATCAAGTCTTTCCAAATTTAGAGTCTATATTATATCTGGATGCGGACATTATTGTGTTGCGTGATTTAAATTCTTTCAAAAAGTTAGATATGTCAAACTATATAGTTGCTGGTAGTATGGATACGGCTCTTACTTATTGTACTTTAAAAGTAGAAGAAGAATGTAATAGAAAAATAAATAATTTTTATAAAAATAGTGGTATAGTATTTTTAAATCTACAAAATATGCGTGAAAAGCAAGCAAAGAATATGGTTTTAGATGCAATGCATAATTCAAAATGTAGTTTTGCTTATCCTGATCAAGATTTATTAAATATTGCTTTTCATAATTACATATATCCATTATCTATGAGATGGAATTTTTATACCTACTTTATAGATAGAGATACTTATTTTTCATATTTCATTATGCATTATGCTGGTCAAAAGAAACCATGGAATAATGAGGAAATAAAATGGACAAAAGATATTTTAGAAAAGTATCAAGAAATTGAAAAATATTATTGGCGATATAGAGAGTTTACTCCTTGGGACAATAAAGATTTTAATTGACTTTAATGAGTAAGAGATTTAAAAGTTTAGATTCTATGAATATTTAAAAAGATTCACAGAATTTAATTTAATCCCTGTTGGGTTAAATTCCCCGTGGCTTGCCACGATTATTTTTTATGTAAGGTTACAATATAAATGTTGCCGCCCAAAACCTTTTTTGAAAAAGTTAAGGAAATAATTTGGCCAATAGAAAGAAAGGAATTAAAGCTTTTCATACCTATGGCATTAATGATGCTATGTATTCTTTTCAATTTCGGAGCATTGCGTTCTATAAAGGATAGCTTAGTAGTACCCTCTATGGGAGCAGAGATTATTAGCTTTTTAAAATTATGGTTAGTATTGCCCTCATGCGTGATCTTTACAATACTTTACGTTAAGCTCAGTAATAAATTCAATTTCGAATATGTTTTTTACATTATAGTTGGTAGCTTTCTATTATTTTTCTTATTTTTTGCTTATATTATTTATCCAAATCAAGAAGCTTATCATCCTAATGATGAAATAATAAGTAGCTTGATAACATCTTACCCTAACTTCAAATGGTTTATTAAAATAGCCAGTAAATGGAGCTATGGGCTTATGTATATCTTTGCTGAGTTATGGAGTGCTGTAGTTATAAACTTAATGTTTTGGCAGTTTGCTAACCATATTTTTGATACTAATAAAGCAAAAAGATTTTATCCAGTCCTTGGTATGGTTGGTAATATGGGACTAATACTTGCAGGTAGTGTACTCGTGTTTTTCTCAGGTAATAAAATAATAGATCCGGAATTATTACCAAATTCTTTCGATGCATCAGTTAATTTAACCTCTCAAACAACAGAGATGCTACAACCTATTATGTCAATAATTGTTGCAGCGGGTGTTATCTCTATGCTGCTATTTAGAGTAATAAATAAATTTATTTTGACTGATTCTATAAATGTTTTAGATTCAAAGAAAGTTAAAGCTAAAACCAAAACTAAACTTTCAGTTTTGGAAAGTATTAAGCTAGTAATTAACTCGAAATATATAGGTCGTATTGCCTTATTAATAATCTGCTATGGCTTATTGATTAATATTGTAGAAGGACCTTGGAAAGCAAAAGTAAAAGAACTATATCCAAGTACTATAGATTATGTTCATTTTATGGGCAGATTTAATATTTTGATGGGCATATCATGCGTCACTTTCATGATCATAGGAAGCAATATTCTTAGAAGGCTCGGTTGGTTTGTTTCTGCATTATTAACACCTATTATGTTATCTATAACAGGTTTAATGTTTTTTATTTTCATAATTTTTATCGAAGAAATAGGTTCATGTTTTGGTAATTTTAACCTTTTATATGCAGCAATAATTGTCGGAGCAATTCAAAATATCCTGAGTAAATCATCTAAATATTCACTCTTTGATTCAACAAAAGAAATGGCATATATCCCATTATCGCTTGAACTTAGAACCAAGGGTAAAGCTGCTGTAGAAGTAATAGGCACAAAATTTGGTAAATCACTCGGTGCATTTATTCAGTCCTTAATATTTATAATTATTCCTACTGCTACTTTTGACTCTATAATAATATATCTATTAGTAATTTTTATAGTTATGATTAGCTTATGGATTTGGGATGTTGTAAAGTTGAATAAGGAATATACTGAGTTGTGTAAGTGATGCATCTCCTTGCTATGACGCTAAACTCACTATAATAATCATATGAAAAAACTTTTAATCTCTCAGGGTTTAATTCCCCGAAGCTCTGCTTCGTGATATACTACTTGAATGGAAGAAAGCAGTTATATACATAAGAGTCATAATGTCACAGTACTAATATATCATTTAGTAACGCCGGCAAAGTATAGAAGAGTAATATTCAATCAAGAACTAGATGATTATTTGTGTAAAATTTGTGAGCACATAGAAGATCGTTATGAAATTAGATTTTTAGAAATAGGAGTAGATAAAGATCACGTACATTTTTTATTACAGTCAATACCAATGTATAGCCCAACCAAAATAACTCAAATCATAAAAAGTATTACTTCTAAGAAAATGTTTGAGAAATATCCAAATCTTAAAGAAAAATTATGGGGAAGTGAGTTTTGGAGTAAAGGATATTTTATGAGCACAGTAGGTAAACATGGTGATGAGCAGAAATTACGTAATTATGTACAGAATCAAGGTTCAGGCAAACCTTCTTATAAAGCATTTCAACAAAAACAGTTAAAGCTTTTTGGATAGATACCTCGTAGCTCTGCTGCGAGGGGCATCATTTAGTTCTGCGAATTTATGATGGTAAAATAGGAAGAGTATTTTGTTGTATAGTAGATAGTGAAATGATCCTGTTACATGGATTTATAAAAAAAATCTTAAAAAACTCCTAACAAAGAGTTAGATTTAGCATTTAAAAGAAAAAAAGAGGTAGAATTGTGAATAAACTTAATCAAAAGTATATTGGTGCTAATTTTGATGATTTTCTTAATGAAATAGGAATATTAGAAGAAGTTACAGCAGTAGCCCATAAGCGTATTCTTGCTGAACAAATAAAGCAAATTATGGAACAAAAGCATATAACAAAAACAGAAATGGCTGAAAAAATGGAAACTAGTAGATCAGCCGTAAATAGACTTCTAAACCCTAATAATCCTAATGTTACTCTTGATACCCTTGATCGTGCTGCGATTGCTCTAGGAATGAAATTAAATATTTCTTTAATTTAAATTTAAAGAAATGAAAAAAACTTTAAAAATAATATTTTTTGTATCTATTCTTGCTGTATTAACTTATGGCGTATTGTGGGTTGCAATCCTATTTTCCTTATCAAATTCTATAAATCAAAAATATTCTGATACTTATCTTAATATCGATGATTCTCAGCAATATTTTGTTAAATTTTCTAAAGCTAAGCCTTACGGTTTTCCTTTTAAATTTGGTGTTTCAATTATTAATTGGCAAGAAGAAAGTGTTAATAGAAAAATCGAATTTAACTCACCTATAAATATTGGTTATGATTTATTAAAGCAGCAAATATTTATAGATTTTTCAGGAGAGGCAGTTGGCAGATTTAAACCAATTGAGAGAGGCTTTGGAGTAAAATTTTATAATGATAATTGTATATTATCCGCAAAAATGCCTTTAAGTCTTAGATTATTTAAAATTGTAAAAGAGAAAAAGGATTTTTTTGAAATAATAAATTTTATAGAAGATATTAAATTTACTTTAAATAAAGCAGAAATTTTTGATTTGGTAGATAATAAAACGCTATATGAAGAAGATCATACTCTATTTACTTTAGCATTTGATAAGAGTAAGTATTATACAAGTAAACAAGATTTTCTTGATAATATACCACAAAAATTAGAAATTAATTATGATACAGAAATAATACAGAGTGATCTTGAAGATAGAATAATTCCGGCAGGGCTGTTATTATACAGATTAGCATGGCATAATAACTTTAAATTTTCAGCTAATTTTTTAGTTACTGCGGGTAACCCAAATTTTAAGGACTTTGCCAAAGATTTAACAATTAAAATTACTAATGCACAAATAAATAGTAATAGTTTTGAAAATAACATTAATTTACTATATAAAGGTAAGTTGGATGGTTTAGGTAATAATAATGTTAGTCTTTTGATAGATTCAAAAATTAAGCTAAAGCAAAACTCTATAACAAATTTCTTAAGTTTTATAAGAAAATATTATGACAGGCAAAACTATCTGCTGACAATTTCAGATAATGAGTCATATAAAAATTTAAACTCTAAACTAAGCTATATTTTAGATAATAATCAGCAGTTTGATTTTAGTATTTTGGAAAACCGAGAATATGATTTTAAATTAAATGCTAGTTTATTTACTGAGTTAAATCAGTTAACTAGAGCTAAAATAAATGCTCTAAGTTTGTATTCAAATAGAACAGGATTTAATATAACAAACGAAACATTAGTAAATATATTTAAAGATTCTTATAGTAAGGGTGATATCATAGCTAATAATTATCCTAAAATAATGGAGGTACTAAGCTCTTATATATACAAAGATCTTTCGGAAAAAAGCAAAGCAATATATAAAAATGCTTTTATATCTTTTTTTAAAACTATTTCCGATCACCCAAATTCTTCTAACTTAATTGATGTTAGTTTTGAATATAATTTTGATTTATCAGATTTAAATAAAACTAAAATAGGTACTATAGATGATATAAATACAATTCTACCTTTATATTATTTGTCTTTATACCAAGCCGCAGTAAAAGAAGTTAAAGCAGGTGATAATTTAAAAGAAAAAATCATGGAGCTAATACCGGATTTTAAAGAACATCAAAAAATACTAGAAAAATGTATGCTACCAGGGTTTCAAGATATTAATGACACTATGTGGCAAGAGATTACAAAATAATGGATATTATAGTAAAAATACAGCAAGATTTAAAAGATGAAGTAACACAGTTAAATAACTTGATTATTAGCTGTTTAAAAAGTGATGAAGAGTTAATAGAGAAAGTCGGTAAATATTTACTGGCAGCAGGTGGCAAACGCATTCGTCCGCTATTAACTATCATAACTGCTAAAATGTTTGATTATAATGGCGATAGTCATCTAAAGCTTGCTAGTGCCGTGGAATTCATTCATACAGCAACACTACTTCATGATGATGTAGTAGATGACAGTACGCTCCGAAGATTTAAGCCAACTGCTAACGTTATTTGGGGAAGTAAAACAAGTATTTTAGTCGGTGATTTTCTTTTTAGTCAATCATTTAAATTAATGGTAGCTTCTGGCTCTATTAAATCTATGAATGTTTTAGCAAAAGCTTCAGCGATAATTTCAGAAGGTGAGGTAGTGCAGCTAGTTAAGCTAAACGAGCGTCGTCTTATAAATATAGAAGAATATCAGCAAATAGTTAAGTCTAAAACTGCTGAATTATTTGGTGCTTCTTGCTCTGTTGGAGCTATCATAGCAAATCAGAGTGATGATATTTCTAAAGATATGGAAGAGTTTGGAAGATTACTCGGTACTATATTTCAGGTTATAGACGATTTGCTTGATTATCTTGGCAATGATAAGCAGGTAGGAAAGAACATCGGTGATGATTTTTTAGAGGGGAAAGTGACACTCCCACTAATCTTCTTATATGATAAATTAGAGAAAGACGATAAAGCCCATCTTAAAAATATGATAAAGTCAGATAATCGTACTAAGGAAGAATTTGTGCAAGTATGTGATTTGATGGTAAAGCATAAAATTAGTAAGGATATTATAAATCATCTGAATAGCTTAGAAAATGAAGCTATTAGCTTGCTTCATAAAATCCCCGTTCAAAATATTTATAAAGAATATTTATTTTCTATTATTAGGTTTATTTTGGATCGTTCTTATTAGAACATGTCATTGCGAGCGAACAAAGTGAGCGTGGCAATCTCATGAAATTTAGACTCCTGAGATTGCCACGTCGGCTTCGCCTCCTCGCAATGACACCTAACCCCCAACCCACAATAATATCTCTAGTAATTTCCAAAATTTAGATATAAGATAAAAGCGAAAATAAAAAAGGTGTAAATATGGAATATGCATTATTAATTTTTAGTATCATAGCTATCTTGGTTATAATACAAATGGTTAAAGTTGTGCCTCAGCAACAAGCTTGGGTAGTGGAGAAATTAGGGAAGTTCGATAAGGTGCTGCAACCTGGATTGAATTTATTAATTCCGGTAATTCAAAGAGTAGCTTATAAACATACTTTGAAAGAAGAAGCGATAGATGTTACTGCACAAACTGCTATTTCAAACGATAACGTAACATTATCTATTGATGGTGTTTTATATGTAAAAATCATTGATCCAATGGCAGCGTCTTACGGTGTTAATAATCCTTACTATGCAATAACCCAGCTTGCACAGACTACTATGCGTTCGGAAATTGGTAAATTACCGTTAGATAGAACTTTTGAAGAACGTGAAACTTTAAACGTTGCTATTGTTGCAGCCATTAACCAAGCAGCGATAAATTGGGGCATACAATGTATGCGTTATGAGATCAAGGATATCCAGCCACCGCAATCTATCCTTAAAGCTATGGAATTGCAAGTAGCGGCAGAGCGTCAAAAACGTGCACAAATCTTAGAGTCTGAGGGTAATAGACAGGCAAAGATTAACCATGCGGAAGGGGAAAAAGCACAAATAGTTCTAAATTCAGAAGCTTCCTATACTGATCAAGTTAATAGAGCAAAAGGTGAATCGGAAGCGATTGGTTTAGTTGCAACCGCTACAGCTAAAAGTATTGAGACTATAGCAGCAGCAATGCAGAAAACTGGTGGTAGTGAGGCGGTATCTCTTAAAATAGCCGAGCAGTATATTAACGCATTCGGTAATTTAGCTAAAGATACTAACACAGTAATTTTACCTGCAAATCTTTCAGAGCCAAGTAGTTTTATTACTCAAACTCTAGGTATATTTAACCAATTAAAAACTTCTTCAGAAAAGAAAGAAAGTAAATAAAATTTGTGAAGATTTATTGTTGTAATAATGATTAGTTTTATATATCATAATTAGGTTGTTAACTAAAAAGGTGAGAATATGCTAAAAAATGAGAATGTTTGTGAAAATATGAAAGTATTTGTTGGCAAAACTGCCCCAGATTTTACAGCTACAGCAATTATGCCTAATAATAATGTAGAAGGTGAATTGACTCTTAGCCGTTATGCTAAAGGACATAAAATTATATTGTTCTTTTACCCGTTAGATTTTACTTTTGTATGTCCATCGGAAATTATAGCATTTCATAATAAACTTGGTGAGTTTACTGAAAGAAATACTAAAGTAGTGTCAGTTAGTGTTGATTCGCATTTTAGCCATTTAGCCTGGAAAAATACTCCTCATAGCAAAGGTGGACTTGGACAGGTTCAATTCCCAATGGTTTCTGATCTTAAAAAAGAAATTTCTTCAATGTATAACGTGCTTAATGATGGCGGTATTTCATTACGTGGTACTTTTTTAATAGATGAAGATTTTGTAGTACGTCATATGTTAGTTAATGATCTGCCAATCGGTCGTGATATTAATTATACATTGAAAGTAATAGATGCATTAGCTCATAATCAAAAACATGGTGAAGTTTGTCCGGCAGGTTGGCATAAAGGTGAAGAAGCTATTACGCCATCGCATGAGGGTATAGCACATTACTTAAGCTCACATGCAGAGAAATTATAGTATACTCGTTTTATTTGAAAAATTGGCGTTGTTGTTTTTTGCTTTTAATCCTCACGTACTATATGTACGCTGCGGTTAAAAGCTTCAAAACGCCTTGCTCTTTTCCAAATAAAACTTCGTCTACTGTTCTTTTAGCAATAACATTTGCAGAAATAATAACAAACACTCACTAACACCAAACAAACTTTACTAATGCTAAAAGAACTATTTTCTGCTCCTACTTCTAAAATATCTTATGATCTTGAAACAATTAATATTTTACGACTTATTAGAAGTGAAAATGTAGGACCTAAAACTTTCTATAGCTTAATAAAGTTATTTGGTGATATAGCAACTAGCATAGAACTGAAGTTTTGACAAAAAATTTTTATTAAAAAAAGTGGCGAGTGTATCAATCTATAATTTGTATTATATATCCAATAATTTACTTTAAATTGTAGAAATATCGCTTTTAAGCTGATAAAAGCACTAAATATTTAACTTTAAATATAAATTTTTACTTTAGTCAGAAAAATTAGAATTTTTGTCAAAACTTCAGATAGAAAATATTGGGGATTTTTCACTAAGGGGTGGAAAATCAAAGCCGATTAAGATTTTTAGTAAAAGTGATGCTGAGAAAGAATTAGAACTGCTTAAAAAAATAATTCTAAACTTATCACATATAAATCTCTAGAATATTCACGATTATTATTTGAAATTTATGATCCCCCGCCGGTATTAAGCTATAAAGGTAATATAGATTTACTAAATCATCATAAATGTATTGCGATAGTTGGAGCTAGAAATGCCTAGGCAAACGGGAGAAGTTTTGCTCATAAAATTGCTGCCGAGTTAGCAGAAGAGGGGTATGTGACTGTTTCAGGCTTAGCAAGAGGAATAGATAGCAGTGTGCATCAAGCAGCAACTTCTAGAACTATTGGAGTTATTGCTGGCGGTATTGATCATATATATCCACCGGAAAATAAAAAATTGTTTGCAAGTTTAGAGAAAGAAGGTTTAATCTCTCAGGGTTTAATTCCCCGAAGCTCTGCTTCGTGATATCATAAGAAACAACTAAAACTTTTTTAGATACCTCGTAGCTCTGCTGCGAGGAGCATCATTTACCGCAAGATTTGCACTTGAACAGAATAGAGAAATTTTTGCCGTTCCGGGTTTTCCTTTAGATCCAAGATGTCAAGGTACAAATAAACTTATTAGACAAGGTGCATATTTAGTAGAATCAGTTAATGATATTGTAGCTAATTTGCCGCAATATGAAGAATTTATGAAGAAAGATGAAAGCTTATTTAAAGATTTTGCTGAGTTAGATGCTAATTTTAAGCCACTAAATACAATGCAGGTAAAAGAACCATCAGAAAAAGAGCGTGCTGCTGTTATAGAATTATTATCTGCAGTACCGATAGATTTTGATTATTTACAAAAAATGACGGAATTACCGCTGCCTATTATATATACAATAATATTAGAATTAGAGCTTGCTGGTAAGGCAATGCGACACCCCAGCAATAAAATATCGTTAATTTATACTGCTGATAAGTAAAAATAGTTGTTTTTATAATAAAATTATACAAATTAGATAAGTATATAATAAATAATAATAATTGATGAAATTAGTAATAGTAGAATCGCCAGCAAAGGCAAAAACAATAAATAAATATTTGGGTGATGAATTTAAAGTTATTGCCTCATTTGGTCATATTAGAGATCTTCCATCTAAAAAAGGTTCTGTAATACCTGATGAAAATTTTTCAATGAAATATGATATTTCAGAGAAAGCAGGTAAATATGTGGATGCAATAATTAAAGATGCAAAAAACGCTGAGTCAGTATATCTTGCAACCGATCCAGACCGTGAGGGTGAGTCCATCTCATGGCATATTGCAGAAGTAATTAAAGAAAAAAACAAAGTCAAATCCGATGATTTTTTTAAGCGAGTAGCGTTTAACGAAATTACCAAAAACGCAATTACTCATGCTATAGAAAATCCTAGAAAACTTGATAATAATTTAGTAAATGCTCAACAAGCACGAAGAGCTTTAGACTATTTAGTTGGTTTTACACTATCACCTCTCTTATGGCGTAAGCTTCCTGGCTGTAAATCAGCAGGGCGTGTACAGTCTGTAGCATTACGTTTAATATGTGAGCGTGAAGATGAGATAGAACGATTTAAGTCGGAAGAATATTGGGATATTAGCCTTAAAATGCTAAATAGTAATAATGAGCTATTTACCGCTAAATTAACCCATATAAACGACCAAAAGCTAGAAAAATTTTCGATTACTAATGATAAAGCAGCAAAAGATTTAACCGAAAAGCTTAAATCTCAAGATTTTCATGTTGATAAGATAGAAAAGAAGCAACAAAAACGTCAGCCGCAACCGCCTTTCATTACTTCATCCCTGCAACAAGAAGCTGCACGAAAATTAGGTTTCAGTGCTAAAAAGACCATGCAAATAGCCCAAAAGCTATATGAGGGTGTAGATATCGGTAAGGAAACTATCGGGCTTATTACTTATATGAGAACTGACGGCGTTACCTTATCAAACGATGCGGTAGATGAAATACGTAAATTAATAAATAAAGATTATGGCGATAAATATTTACCAAGCAGTCCGCGTATTTATAAATCGAAAGTCAAAAACGCTCAAGAAGCTCACGAAGCTATAAGACCGACAAATATTAACTATATCCCTAATGATTTAAAGGAAAAGCTAGAGAAAGATTATTATAAGCTTTATGAATTAATTTGGAAAAGGACTATAGCTTGCCAAATGGAAAATGTCATAATGGATTTAGTAAATGCAACTTTAGCTTCAGAAAATAAGGAATATTTGGCAAGAGCAAACGGATCAACTATAGCTTTTGATGGGTTTTATAAAGTCTATCGTGAAAGTATAGACGATGAGGCTGAAGAAGAAAATAAGATGCTGCCGCCTTTAAAAGAACAAGAGCATTTGAAAACTAAAGAGATCATTCCAAATCAGCATTTTACCGAACCACCGCCACGATATTCAGAAGCTAGCTTAGTGAAAAAGCTTGAAGAGCTTGGAATTGGTCGTCCATCAACTTATGCTACTATTTTATCAGTTTTACAAGATCGTAAATATGTGACGTTAGAGAAAAAACGTTTTATGCCTGAAGAGCTAGGGCTTTTAGTGACGGTATTTTTAGTTGGTTTTTTCAAAAAATATGTTGAATATGATTTTACAGCAGGGCTTGAAAATGAGCTAGATGAAATAGCTACTGGCAAGCTTGAATGGAAATCTGCTTTAGGTAATTTTTGGAATGGCTTTAACCATAATATAGAATCTGTAAATAAGCAAAACATTACAGAAATTATTAGCTATGTACAGCAAGCTCTTGATTATCATATATTTGGGGAAAATAAAGACTCTAAAGTTTGCCCATCATGCAAAACTGGTGAGCTAAGCTTAAAGCTTGGTAAATTTGGAGCATTTTTAGCATGTAGCAATTACCCTGAATGTAATTTTAGAAAATCTATTGTTAGTGGTAATGATAATAATGAAGCTGATGGGGAAGCAAAAGATATTGTTAATGCAAACAAAGTTTTAGGCAAGGATAAAGAGGGAGTAGAAATATATTTGAAAAAAGGACCTTATGGACCTTATATCCAATATGGTGAGCAAGTTGATAGCAAAATAAAGCCAAAACGCTCACCTTTGCCTGCTGGTTTAAATCAAAATGATATCACTCTTGATATGGCATTAAAGCTTTTGAGTTTACCGCTTAAAATCGGTAATCATAAAGATAGCGGTGAAGAAGTTTTAGTCGGGTATGGTAAGTTTGCTCCATACATAAAATATATGGGTAAATTTATTTCGATACCTAAAAAATATGATTTCTTAAATTTAAGCTTAGATGATGCAATGAAGTTAATTGAAGAAAAACTAAATGCAATTGCTGCTAAACAACCAAATCCTCTAAATATGGATGAGGTAACTAATCTTGTCGATAAAAAGATAAAAGTTAAAAAGACAAAAAAATAAGTAAAAATGACAAAAGTTATAACACGATTTGCTCCATCACCGACAGGTATGTTACATGTCGGTAATATAAGAGCAGCACTACTTAATTGGCTATATGCGAAGAAGCATGATGGACAGTTTATTTTAAGATTTGACGATACGGATCTAGAGCGTAGCAAACAAGAATATAAAGACGCTATTAGAACAGACCTAAAGTTTTTAAACCTTAATTGGGATCAAACATTTAATCAATTAAGTCGTTTAAGTAGATATGATGAGATCAAAAAACTATTATTGGATAAAAAAAGATTATATGCCTGCTATGAAACGCCAGAAGAGCTTGAGTTAAAGCGTAAATTTCAGCTTTCTAAAGGGTTGCCTCCTATTTATGATCGATCAGCCCTAAATCTAACAGAAGATCAAATACAAAAATATATAGAACAAGGACGAAAGCCGCATTATAGATTTTTGGTAGATCATGAACCGATTGCTTGGCATGATATGATCAAAGGCGAAGTTAAGTATGAGGGTAAGGCTTTAAGTGACCCGATAGTAATAAGGGCAGATGGAAGTATGACTTATATGTTATGCTCGGTTATTGACGATGTTGATTATGAGATCACTCACATTATTAGAGGCGAAGATCATGTTAGTAATACTGCTATTCAAATTCAAATGTTTAAAGCTTTAGATAAGTCTCCACCAACTTTTGGACATCTAAGCTTAATCATTAATAAGGATGAAAAAATTTCAAAAAGAGTAGGGGGGTTTGAGATTGCAACCTTAAGGGAAGAAATCGGATTAGAAGCGATGGCAATTGCGAGCTTCTTTAGTTTGCTTGGATCATCAGCACAAATTATCCCTCATAAAAAGATGGATGAGTTAGTAAAACATTTTGAGATAAGTAGTTTTTCTAAAAGCCCAACTATTTACCAGCCGGAAGATCTAGAAAGATTAAATCATAAATTATTAATAAGTCTAGAATTTAACGAGGTAAAAGATCGTCTTAAAGAAATAGATGCTGAATATATTGACGAAAATTTTTGGCTACCAGTAAGACCTAACTTAAAAAAATTATTTGATGCAAAAGATTGGTGGGAGATTTGTCATAAAACTCCAAACATAAAAGATTTGAATTTAGATAAAGAATATCTAAAACAAGCAGCAGAGTTATTACCTGAAGAAGAAATTACCACCGAGACGTGGGGGATATGGACTAAAAAACTCGCAGCAATAACAAATCGAAAAGGAAAAGAGTTGTTTTTACCATTGCGTCTTGCTTTAACCGGTAAGGAATCAGGACCGGAAATATCAAAGGTGCTACCTTTGATAAAAAGGGAAGAGATAGTCAAGAGGTTGACTTAAAATAACGTCATTGCGAGAAGCAAAACGACGAAGCAATCTTAGGAATTATTGTATTGCTTCATGAGATTGCCTCCGTCCTCTGCTATGCATCTCCTCACAATGACGTGTCTACTACAAAACCTATTGCAACGATATACTATTTATGTTAGAAACGATGTGGAAATTAAAGTAAATTTAATTTATGAAAATATTGATTTTAGGTGCAACCGGCATGCTTGGTCATAGCATGTTTAGGTTTTTGAGTACTGACAAAAATCTTGATATTTATGCGACAAGTCGGAGCAGCTCAGCTCGTTCTTATTTTTCTAAAGAGTTAGCAGATAAAATAATTCCAAATGTAGATGTTGAGAATAACGATTCGTTAGTTGAAGTATTAAATAAAGTAAAGCCTAATGTAGTAATAAATTGTATAGGGCTGGTAAAACAGCTTGCTGATGCAAATGATCCTTTAAAAGCACTACCCATTAATAGTTTACTGCCGCATAGGCTTGCAAGGTTATGTGAACTTATTAATGCACGTTTTATTCATATTAGCACTGATTGTGTATTTTCAGGAAAAAAAGGTAATTACAAAGAAAGTGATTTTCCGGATTGTTATGATTTATATGGTCGTTCTAAATTTCTTGGTGAGGTAGATTATCCGCATGCTATTACGCTTCGTACCTCAATTATAGGTCATGAACTTTCAGGAAATAGAAGCTTGACTAACTGGTTTTTAAGTTCAGAAGGGTCAGTAAAAGGTTTTGAAAAAGCTATATATTCAGGTTTTCCGACTGTAGAGCTTGCAAGAATAATAAAGGATTTTGTGCTACCTAATAAAAAGCTTCACGGTCTTTATCATGTTGCATCAAAGCCAATTAATAAGTTAGAATTATTAAAGCTAATAGCAGAAATATATAATAAAAAAATCGATATTATTCCATCAGATGAGTTAGTAATAGATCGCTCACTGGACGCTATACGTTTTAATAAGATAACAGGTTATAACCCGCCTGAGTGGAGGGAGCTTGTGAAGCGTATGTGTGTTTTGGGTGATGTGTGTCATCCCGTGGCTTGACCACGGGTTCCAGAAAAAGCGAGATAAGTCGAGCTTTTAATTTTAAAAATTTGTTGTATTTATATTTTTTTTTTCTGGATTCCCGCCGTTGCTAAGAATAACATAGAAGCCATGGGGATGACACAGTAGGCTTCGCCTATCCTCCCGATGACGTCGAAATAAATTAATCTCTCAGGGTTTAATTCCCCGAAGCTCTGCTTCGTGATATCATAAGAAACAACTAAAACTTTTTTAGATACCTCGTAGCTCTGCTGCGAGGAGCATCATTAAAAATAGGTATTTATAAATAATGTTTGTAGATAAAACTTTGTTGATTACCGGAGGTACAGGTTCATTTGGTAATGCAGTACTTTCTCGTTTTCTTAAAAATGATATTATTAAAGATATCAAAGAAATCAGAATTTTTAGTAGAGATGAAAAAAAGCAAGAAGATATGCGTATTGCTTTGAATAATCCAAAAATTAAATTCTATATCGGGGATGTGCGTAATTATAACAGCATTGATGACGCAATGAAAGGTGTAGATTACGTATTCCATGCTGCTGCTTTAAAGCAAGTACCAACATGTGAATTTTATCCGATGGAAGCAATAAATACTAATATTTTAGGTGCTGAAAATGTTTTAAGAGCAGCAACAATTAATAAAGTTGCAAAAGTTATAGTACTTAGCACTGATAAAGCCGTATATCCAATTAATGCGATGGGCTTATCTAAAGCGTTAATGGAAAAGCTAACAGTAGCAAAAGCACGTATGAATGTGAAAGATAAAACAGTATTTTGTGTTACTAGATATGGTAATGTTATGGCATCAAGAGGGTCGGTAATTCCTTTATTTATTAATCAAATTAAGCAAAATAAAGATTTAACTATTACAGAACCCTCAATGACGCGTTTTTTAATGTCGCTCGTAGATTCCGTAGATTTAGTTTTATATGCATTTGAGCATGGTCATCAAGGTGATATTTTGATACAAAAATCTCCGGCTAGTACTATTGAAATACTCGCAAAAGCATTACAAGTAATATTTGATAGTAAAAATAAAATACGTTTTATCGGCACACGTCATGGTGAAAAACATTATGAATCTTTAGTATCATCGGAGGAAATGGCGAAAGCCGAGGATTTAGGTAATTACTACCGCATTCCTATGGATGGACGCGATCTTAATTATGCAAAGTACTTTGTTGAGGGTGAAAAGAAAGTAGCACTTCTAGAGGATTATACTTCCCATAACACAAAGCGTTTAAATCTAGAAGAAGTCAAAGAGTTGTTACTCAATCTTGATCATATTCAAGAGGAGCTAAAAAATGCTTAAGGTAATGACGATTGTCGGTACTCGTCCTGAGCTTATTAAGCTATGTTGTGTGATTTCTGAGTTTGATAAACATACCAAACATATTCTAGTTCATACCGGTCAAAATTATGCATACGAATTAAATCAGGTTTTTTTTGATGATATGGGAATCAGAAAACCAGATTATTTTTTAGAAGTTGCAGCAGATAACACAGCAAAATCTATAGGACTTGTTATTGAAAAAGTAGATGAAGTTCTTGAAAAAGAAAAACCTGATGCTGTGCTATTTTACGGTGATACTAATTCTTGTCTTTCTGCAATTGCTGCTAAACGTCGTAAGATTCCGATTTTTCATATGGAAGCAGGAAATCGCTGCTTTGATCAAAGAGTGCCGGAAGAAATAAACCGCAAAATCATTGATCATATTAGCGATGTTAATATTACATTAACCGAGCATGCAAGACGTTATTTAATTGCTGAAGGGCTACCGGCTGAGCTTACCTTTAAATCAGGTTCACATATGCCAGAAGTACTTGACTGCTTCATGCCTAAAATATTAAAGTCAGATATTCTAGATAAATTATCACTCACACCAAAACAATATTTCTTAATTAGTTCGCATCGTGAAGAAAATGTAGATGTCAAAAATAATTTAAAAGAATTACTACATAGTCTACAAATGCTTATTAAAGAGTATAATTTCCTGATAATTTTTTCTACGCATCCGAGAACTAAAAAAAGACTTGAAGATTTAGAAAATTTTAAAGAGCTGGAAGATAAAATAAGATTTTTACCGGCTTTTAGTTTTACCGATTATGTAAAATTGCAAATGAATACTTTTTGTATTTTATCCGATAGCGGTACTATCACTGAAGAAGCATCAATACTTAATTTGCCTGCCTTAAATATTAGAGAAGCTCACGAGCGTCCTGAAGGTATGGATGCCGGGACGTTAATTATGTCTGGTTTTAAGGCTGAGCGGGTATTACAAGCGGTAAAGACTATTACTGAAGAGCATGATAATAAACGTTCGCAAGCTATAGTATCTGATTATAATGAAGCAGGACTTGTATCTAAGAAGATATTACGTATAGTTTTAAGTTATGTGGATTATATTAACCGCACAGTATGGCATAAGTAAATCGTTATTGTGAGAGTGGTGTCATCTAGTTGCTTGTACCTTAGGTATCCAGAAAATAAATAAAAATACTAATATCATTAGTATTTTTAACTGGACTCCGTGAACAAGTCACGGGGTGACAATAGTGCAAGTGATCCATGCAAAAATAACATATAGCTAACGCGGAAAGGTTTTTACCATAGTTTTTGTATTTACTCACATATTCACCAGATCTAAATCCTATTAAACATTGCTGGACTAACTTTAAAAACTGTTTACGTAAAATTATTGATCAATGCCTAAGTTTTTCCTAATCTGTGGTAGAAACATTTCCGTGTTAGCTATAACATTCAAGCAAAATAAGAGGTGTAATAATGAATACCAAACGATTTTCTCAGCAGCAAATGAAAAATTTTGCAGAAGAAAGCATAAAAAAAATAATAAATGCAGCAAAAGAAAAAGAGTATTTTTTATCGCCTTTTAAACATTGAGTAATTGATAATTTCTTATCCTTAGAACTCGCTAAAAGCTGTTTAGACGATTTGCCGAATCCTAAAGAAAAGCAATGGGATATAGCGAATGATAAAGATACAGGAGTTTCGCACTTAGCAAATAATATGCTAATCTAGAGAAAAATAGTTTTAGATAAAAATGACAAGATCAAAATGTAGCAAAGATTTATATAAATCATTCTTACAAGCAAGTAGTGTAAGATATACTAGCAAAGCATTATCTGAAGTAAGTCCATTAGATCTATCGCACGATAGTGCAAGTCGATGGTTAAAGAGTAAGGATTTTCGCCCTAGCGAAATCTATAGCAAAGTGTCAAAATATATTGATCTGGAAGATCCTTGTTTATTAGTGGGAGATGACACCTTATTGTCAAAGCAATACAGTAAGAGGATCGAGCTTGTAAATTATCAATATTCTGGGGCTGTACATGATGTTATACCTGGTATAGGAATGGTAAACTTACTGCATTACAATACTCAAATTGATCAATCTACTCCTGTAGATTATAGAATATATGATAAAGAAACTGATGGTAAAACAAAGAACGAGCATTTTTGTGATATGCTTACTTTAGCTAAAGAAAGAGGTATCAAGCCTGATGCTATAGTTATGGATGCTTGGTATAGTGGTTTGGATAATTTAAAACATATACGTAATTTAGGTTGGATATGGGTTACCAACCTAAGAAAAAATAGAAAAGTTAATCGTAATGTTAGCTTGGAAACTTTAGAGATTCCCGATGAAGGGCTAAAAATTCACCTACGTGGATACGGTTGGGTTACGGTATTTAAGTTTGTGGCAAAAAATGGTCGCATTGATTACATAACAACTAATTTAGAGAATCCTACACGTGAGCAAATAGAGAAAATTGTTAAGGCGCGTTGGTCTATAGAAGTTTATCATCGAGAATTGAAACAAACTTGTGGTATTGAATGCTGTCAGGCACGCACGGGTCGAGCTCAAAGAAATCATATTTGCCTTGCTGTATTGGCCTGGCTTGATATGAACAAAAGGAGGATAAATGAAAACATTACTTTATATCAACAAACTTGGGAAGTTATAAAAACATCAATTCAGAACAACATTAAATGGCTTCTAACTAATACACAATTTTGCTAAGTGCGAAACTCCTGGATTGATCAATTTGAGTATTGTAATGCAGTAAGTTTACCATTCCTATACCAGGTATAACATCATGTACAGCCCCAGAATATTGATAATTTACAAGCTCGATCCTCTTACTGTATTGCTTTGACAATAAGGTGTCATCTCCCAATAATAAACAAGGATCTTCCAGATCAATATATTTTGACACTTTGCTATAGATTTCGCTAGGGCGAAAATCCTTACTCTTTAACCATCGACTTGCACTATCGTGCGATAGATCTAATGGACTTACTTCAGATAATGCTTTGCTAGTATATCTTACACTACTTGCTTGTAAGAATGATTTATATAAATCTTTGCTACATTTTGATCTTGTCATTTTTATCTAAAACTATTTTTCTCTAGATTAGCATATTATTTGCTAAGTGCGAAACTCCTGAGATATAGAAATTAAACAAAGATCAACTTGGAAATCTGAATTTGATATACCAGACAGATGGCATTGTTGATACAATACGTTTATTTAATCTCTCAGGGTTTAATTCCCCGAAGCTCTGCTTCGTGATATCATAAGAAACAACTAAAACTTTTTTAGATACCTCGTAGCTCTGCTGCGAGGAGCATCATTTAAATATAGATATATCATGGCTCATTTAACGATAGATGAAAGATTTAAAATATACGAAATGAATCAGAGTGGTTATAGCTCGCGATATATAGGGACAAAGATTGGCCGTGATAAAAGCACTATATGTTATGAACTCAAGAGAATGAGGCATAATTATAGACCAGATAGGGCTAACACACTTGCTTGCAGTTTAAGGCAAGGTAAGAGAAAAAGAAAATTAGATATTGATAATAATTTACGAGCAGAAATAATAAAGCAGTTAACACAGGGTATTTCACCAGATATAATTTCAGGTAGACGTAAACTATCACGAGATACTGTCAATATTTCTACAGAGAGTATATACCAGTTTATTTATACATCTCCTATAGCACAAAGGCAAAAATTATATTTATCTTTAGCAAGAAAAAGGAAAAATAGGTTGCATCATGGTACAAGAATCAGAAACAAAAGAATTACAATACCAAATCGAGTTTCCATTACTGAAAGACCAGAGATAAATAGAAAGATAGCAGCAATAGGTCATTTAGAAGGTGATTTAACTTTTAACAAAGGTAATCAAAGTCGTAATATAGGCGCTCTTGTGGATATCAGAACACAAAAAGTGTTTCTCACTTTAAACCGTTCAAAAAGAACACAAGATGTGATTGGTAACATGAATAAAAAACTTAAACAATTGTCGCATATAATCAAAAGCATAACGTTAGATAATGGCAAAGAATTTACCAATCATGAACAACTATTGCCAAAATCTGAACGAAAAGTATATTTTTGCAATCCTTATTCTCCATGGCAAAAACCATTGATAGAGAAGATTAACTCAATGGTGCACAGAGTATACTCTAAATCTTTAGATATAAAAAAATTAACAATAAAGCAATTACAAGAAATTGAGGATTTTTTAAATAATTTACCAAGAAAAGTGCTCGGTTATAAAACACCCAATGAGGTATGGGAAGAAAATATAAATCTGGCTTAATTAATACTGGAATTTACCGTTTTAGTAAGAATCTGATTAGTGAGAATGGTACTATAGAGCTAAATGTTCCAAGAGACAGACAAGGTAAATTTGAACCTATAATAGTCTCAAAGAAACAAACAAGAATAGATGGCTTAGACCAAAAGATAATATCCTTATATGCGAAGGGTATGAGTGTGTCTGATATTAAAACACAATTGCAAGAATTATATGGAGCTGAGATCAGTGAGAGCCTAATCAGCAGGATTACAGATGAAGTAATAGATGAGGTCAAGATTTGGCAGAGTAGACCTCTTGAATCAGTATACCCTATAGTATATTTTGACTGTTTAGTAGTGAAAGTAAGACAAGATAAACTTATTATTAATAAATCAGTATATGTAGCTTTAGGAATAGATTTATCTGGCAGAAAGGATATTTTAGGCTTATGGATAAGTGAGAATGAAGGAGCTAAATTTTGGCTCGGTAATTTTACTGAAATGAAGAATCGAGGAGTAAAAGATATCTTAATTGCTTGTAGTGATAATCTAACTGGTATGTCTGATGCTATTGCATCAGTATATCCGAAAACTGAACATCAAATTTGTATTGTCCATCAGATCAGGAATAGCCTCAAATATGTATCATATAAAGATAGAAAGCAATTAGCAGCGGATTTGAAACTAATCTATACTTCTGCTACTGAAAAAGAAGCAGACAGGAGTTTCGCACTTAGCAAAATTGTGTATTAGTTAGAAGCCATTTAATGTTGTTCTGAATTGATGTTTTTATAACTTCCCAAGTTTGTTGATATAAAGTAATGTTTTCATTTATCCTCCTTTTGTTCATATCAAGCCAGGCCAATACAGCAAGGCAAATATGATTTCTTTGAGCTCGACCCGTGCGTGCCTGACAGCATTCAATACCACAAGTTTGTTTCAATTCTCGATGATAAACTTCTATAGACCAACGCGCCTTAACAATTTTCTCTATTTGCTCACGTGTAGGATTCTCTAAATTAGTTGTTATGTAATCAATGCGACCATTTTTTGCCACAAACTTAAATACCGTAACCCAACCGTATCCACGTAGGTGAATTTTTAGCCCTTCATCGGGAATCTCTAAAGTTTCCAAGCTAACATTACGATTAACTTTTCTATTTTTTCTTAGGTTGGTAACCCATATCCAACCTAAATTACGTATATGTTTTAAATTATCCAAACCACTATACCAAGCATCCATAACTATAGCATCAGGCTTGATACCTCTTTCTTTAGCTAAAGTAAGCATATCACAAAAATGCTCGTTCTTTGTTTTACCATCAGTTTCTTTATCATATATTCTATAATCTACAGGAGTAGATTGATCAATTTGAGTATTGTAATGCAGTAAGTTTACCATTCCTATACCAGGTATAACATCATGTACAGCCCCAGAATATTGATAATTTACAAGCTCGATCCTCTTACTGTATTGCTTTGACAATAAGGTGTCATCTCCCACTAATAAACAAGGATCTTCCAGATCAATATATTTTGACACTTTGCTATAGATTTCGCTAGGGCGAAAATCCTTACTCTTTAACCATCGACTTGCACTATCGTGCGATAGATCTAATGGACTTACTTCAGATAATGCTTTGCTAGTATATCTTACACTACTTGCTTGTAAGAATGATTTATATAAATCTTTGCTACATTTTGATCTTGTCATTTTTATCTAAAACTATTTTTCTCTAGATTAGCATATTATTTGCTAAGTGCGAAACTCCTGGCAGAATTAGCTCTTGAGTCATTTGATCAAAAATGGAGTAAGCAATATCCGCATATAGCTAAATCTTAGTATAATAATTGGGATAATTTGATAATTTTCTTGCAATATCCAAAGGAGATTCGTAAGATTATTTACACTACAAATGCGATAGAATCGCTGAATAGCCAATTGAGAAAAGTTACTAAGAATAAACGCATCTTTCCAAATGAGGCTCTGTTTCATCAATTGTGTAAATTTCGTGAACCATTAAATCCTACCATCAAATTTGATCATAAAATGAGCCATAGCTTCATTCCAATTGGGGATAGGCATAGACCATTTTTTGGTAATATAATCAATTGTCAGATATAAAACCTTAAATACTGAGTCTTTTGCAATGATTGTGTAAATTTTTGTTGAGCCTATATTAGAAGTAATTAAAAATATAGGTAACAGAAATGCAAATAGAGAAGAATAAAAAAATAAATGAAGCAATAGATTTGCTGATAGAAGGTGGAGTAGATTTAAAAACAGTACTAAGTCAGAATGGATTAATTAAGGAATTAACCAAGGGTATTTTAGAGCGAGCACTGCATGCTGAGATGTCAGAACATTTAGGTTATAGCAAGTATGATAGAGCTGAAACTGAGAATGCGAGGAATGGTAGTTTTAGTAAGAATCTGATTAGTGAGAATGGTACTATAGAGCTAAATGTTCCAAGAGACAGACAAGGTAAATTTGAACCTATAATAGTCTCAAAGAAACAAACAAGAATAGATGGCTTAGACCAAAAGATAATATCCTTATATGCGAAGGGTATGAGTGTGTCTGATATTAAAACACAATTGCAAGAATTATATGGAGCTGAGATCAGTGAGAGCCTAATCAGCAGGATTACAGATGAAGTAATAGATGAGGTCAAGATTTGGCAGAGTAGACCTCTTGAATCAGTATACCCTATAGTATATTTTGACTGTTTAGTAGTGAAAGTAAGACAAGATAAACTTATTATTAATAAATCAGTATATGTAGCTTTAGGAATAGATTTATCTGGCAGAAAGGATATTTTAGGCTTATGGATAAGTGAGAATGAAGGAGCTAAATTTTGGCTTGGTAATTTTACTGAAATGAAGAATCGAGGAGTAAAAGATATCTTAATTGCTTGTAGTGATAATCTAACTGGTATGTCTGATGCTATTGCATCAGTATATCCGAAAACTGAACATCAAATTTGTATTGTCCATCAGATCAGGAATAGCCTCAAATATGTATCATATAAAGATAGAAAGCAATTAGCAGCGGATTTGAAACTAATCTATACTTCTGCTACTGAAAAAGAAGCAGAATTAGCTCTTGAGTCATTTGATCAAAAATGGAGTAAGCAATATCCGCATATAGCTAAATCTTGGTATAATAATTGGGATAATTTGATAATTTTCTTGCAATATCCAAAGGAGATTCGTAAGATTATTTACACTACAAATGCGATAGAATCGCTGAATAGCCAATTGAGAAAAGTTACTAAGAATAAACGCATCTTTCCAAATGATGACGCAGTATTTAAGGTTTTATATCTGACAATTGATTATATTACCAAAAAATGGTCTATGCCTATCCCCAATTGGAATGAAGCTATGGCTCATTTTATGATCAAATTTGATGGTAGAATTTAATGGTTCACGAAATTTACACAATTGATGAGACAGAGCCGCCCACCAATACAAATACCCAATTGATTCATATTGGTCCAATCAGACTGACTCTGTTTGCCAGGAAGAATATTTTGTAAAAAGATTACTGTCTTATCCTTACCATGTGCAGCTCTCCATTGTTTCAACCTTTTCTGCAAACAGCGTAATTGCTTCCCATTATAATTCCCATGATACTTTTCTGTCAAATATGCTAATATGGTAGTTGCTTGCAACTCCGGTGCTGATTCTAGCATTGATTCTATTTCATCCCAGTGCTTCACAAATGGATCCTTACGTGTCCTATATTTACGTATTGTGCGTAATTCGCTTGGATACTTATATTAATACGTAAATACTTACGTGCCGTTTTTACACTCATACCTGCTTTTGCAGCAGAAATTATCTGATTATATTTTTTGATCTTTTGCATTAAAATACCTACTTGGTTATTTGTACATGTCATCAGTAATTCTCGAATAATATTTAAATATTTAAAAATAAATTTTTATTCGATTTTACTGTCCATAGTTACTTCTTTTTTATAGGTAATTTTAATGTTCGTTGAGGGTAATTCTAATATTCGTTAGTCAAGCATAAGATCTATAGCTACTTACTTGATCAATATTGGACTAAATCTGGCTCAACAAAGCAAGTGTATGTGCCTAATGTGAATGAGGTTTGGAGTGGTGACATTACTTACATTAGAACTAATGGTGGCTTTATGTATATGGCAGCTATTATAGATTGGCATAGCAAGGCCATATTGAGCTATAAAGTCTATCCGCCAAAAACACTTCAAATCCTGATCATTTGTAATGGGATAGAGTTTTGACAACAAATTGCTAAGATTTTCAATAAAAATTAATAAGTTATGTTAATTTTTACTGATACATTTCTGTGTTGGTCTAATTTTGATATGGAGCTATTGTTAACGATTTTTTATCGTTCATCTAGTTTTTGCATGATGATATTTTTGATTTATGTGGAGTTAGACACGATTTGTAAATGATTTGCAATGCATCGTAAATTCAAACCAATAGCAGAGATTATTGGATTGATAATATCTCCTATCATACCTTTCAAGAAGTTTCTACCCATCCGACCATATTGCTTTAAGTGACCTATTATTGGTTCTATGGCACTGCGTCTCTTGATCATAGACTTGTCCTCTTGTAACAACTTCTTCCGCGTTTTTGGGGTATATACCTTACTCTTCTCCTTTACATTGCTACCACTATACCCAAGATCAACAAATGATTTCTTTATCTTGATTCCAGTGACACTCTCTACTGCTTCAAAGCTCTGATGCAATGTATGACCATCATAAGGATTATTATGAAACGATTTTGCGGATAAAACAAAATTTCTACGACCACTTACTACTACCGCTACTTTATTGCCAAACTCATATGGCTTGTTGCGTTTTCCCTTTCCTATACACTCTACTTCAGGGGCATGAAAACTATATAATACTTTGTTATCTTCTTTATATTGCTTTTTAGCTTCTCTTTTTAAAACAGATTGGTTATGTATTTGTTTTATTTTTTGCAATACTTCTTGATTTTTGAGAGACAAGTTTAATTGCTTATTTTTGATCTCACGCTCACATACTCTAATCAAACGACCCAGTAATATTTTTAAATGCTTCATTATTTTCCAACGCTTCTTGGCTTTACTATGTTCTTTATATTTCCATAGCTTTACTATATCGCGTTTATAGGTTCTAGCGTATGTTTCATTCAAATGTATACCCAAACTGTTGCAAAGCTTTACTATGCTAAGCCTAGCTTTATCCATTAAATAAACATCGTGTGGGTGTTTGATATTCTTAATTTGTACAGTCGTATCAGCGATGATTAATTCCAAATCTTTTTTTTTAATTGTGTTAGTTTTTATCCCAACCCTGATCAACTCCGATAATATCTCATTATATCCAGCTTCACCTAATACACTACGAAACCGTCGTATACTAGTTTCCGAGATAGCTATGTCTTTTTCTATATATTCCCACCCGCAGAAATACTGCCAATACATATTCTCTTTTAGCTCTTCCTCTGATAATGAATCTGAAAAATTATACATTGCTTGTAGCATCGTTATGCCAAGCATCACTCTATGACATTTTCTATTTCTACCAAATTTCTTAATACAAACATTTTTTGATAACCACTCTTCGAGCCTAGACCAATTTATTAATTCTCTTAATTTATATAGCTTATTATTTGGGTTTAATTCTTCTTTTAATTTATAACCAAACAGTTTCCCTTGTTCTTGCGATTTGATAATGTTGTCTATTGGCATTGACTGAAATCCATAAGGTTTATGACCATATTTTATCATTTTCTTACGGATTGTTGTATTACTTCTTGTCTTAAAACCATATTATCTATAAGGCTTGTAGAGTTTTGGCGGACGGACTATAAACTGTCAAATTCTATGGATGCATCTCTTGTAACTGATGTCTTGAAACAAGCTCTCAGTAAGTATAACGCTCCACAGATATTTAATAGTGATCAAGGTAGCCAATATACCAGTTATGACCACATAAATATTCTCAAGGAGCATGATATCCAAATTTCAATGAATGGCAAAGGTAGAAGTATTGATAATATAGTAATAGAAAGGTTTTTTAGAACTTTAAAATATAATTGTATCTTTATTAATGATTTTAACAATGTTAAAGAGTTAAAAGAGGGGATTGATCATTATCTGAATAAATATAATTATCACAGATTTCATTCAAGTATTGGTTATAAAAAGCGAGTCTTTTGCAATGATTGTGTAAATTTTTGTTGAGCCTATATTAGAAGTAATTAAAAATATAGGTAACAGAAATGCAAATAGAGAAGAATAAAAAAATAAATGAAGCAATAGATTTGCTGATAGAAGGCGGAGTAGATTTAAAAACAGTACTAAGTCAGAATGGATTAATTAAGGAATTAACCAAGGGTATTTTAGAGCGAGCACTGCATGCTGAGATGTCAGAACATTTAGGTTATAGCAAGTATGATATAGCTAACACGGAAATGTTTCTACCACAGATTAGGAAAAACTTAGGCATTGATCAATAATTTTATGTAAACAGTTTTTAAAGTTAGTCCAGCAATGTTTAATAGGATTTAGATCTGGTGAATATGTGAGTAAATACAAAAACTATGGTAAAAACCTTTTCGCGTTAGCTATAGAGCTGAAACTGAGAATGCGAGGAATGGTAGTTTTAGTAAGAATCTGATTAGTGAGAATGGTACTATAGAGATAAATGTTCCAAGAGACAGACAAGGTAAATTTGAACCTATAATAGTCTCAAAGAAACAAACAAGAATAGATGGCTTAGACCAAAAGATAATATCCTTATATGCGAAGGGTATGAGTGTGTCTGATATTAAAACACAATTGCAAGAATTATATGGAGCTGAGATCAGTGAGAGCCTAATCAGCAGGATTACAGATGAAGTAATAGATGAGGTCAAGATTTGGCAGAGTAGACCTCTTGAATCAGTATACCCTATAGTATATTTTGACTGTTTAGTAGTGAAAGTAAGACAAGATAAACTTATTATTAATAAATCAGTATATGTAGCTTTAGGAATAGATTTATCTGGCAGAAAGGATATTTTAGGCTTATGGATAAGTGAGAATGAAGGAGCTAAATTTTGGCTTGGTAATTTTACTGAAATGAAGAATCGAGGAGTAAAAGATATCTTAATTGCTTGTAGTGATAATCTAACTGGTATGTCTGATGCTATTGCATCAGTATATCCGAAAACTGAACATCAAATTTGTATTGTCCATCAGATCAGGAATAGCCTCAAATATGTATCATATAAAGATAGAAAGCAATTAGCAGCGGATTTGAAACTAATCTATACTTCTGCTACTGAAAAAGAAGCAGAATTAGCTCTTGAGTCATTTGATCAAAAATGGAGTAAGCAATATCCGCATATAGCTAAATCTTGGTATAATAATTGGGATAATTTGATAATTTTCTTGCAATATCCAAAGGAGATTCGTAAGATTATTTACACTACAAATGCGATAGAATCGCTGAATAGCCAATTGAGAAAAGTTACTAAGAATAAACGCATCTTTCCAAATGATGACGCAGTATTTAAAGTTTTATATCTGACAATTGATTATATTACCAAAAAATGGTCTATGCCTATCCCCAATTGGAATGAAGCTATGGCTCATTTTATGATCAAATTTGATGGTAGAATTTAATGGTTCACGAAATTTACACAATTGATGAGACAGAGCCTAAAAAGCCTATGAAGTCTATCCGCCAAAAACACTTCAAATCCTGATCATTTGTAATGGGATAGAGTTTTGACAACAAATTGCTAAGATTTTCAATAAAAATTAATAAGTTATGTTAATTTTTACTGATACATTTCTGTGTTGGTCTAATTTTGATATGGAGCTATTGTTAACGATTTTTTATCGTTCATCTAGTTTTTGCATGATGATATTTTTGATTTATGTGGAGTTAGACACGATTTGTAAATGATTTGCAATGCATCGTAAATTCAAACCAATAGCAGAGATTATTGGATTGATAATATCTCCTATCATACCTTTCAAGAAGTTTCTACCCATCCGACCATATTGCTTTAAGTGACCTATTATTGGTTCTATGGCACTGCGTCTCTTGATCATAGACTTGTCCTCTTGTAACAACTTCTTCCGCGTTTTTGGGGTATATACCTTACTCTTCTCCTTTACATTGCTACCACTATACCCAAGATCAACAAATGATTTCTTTATCTTGATTCCAGTGACACTCTCTACTGCTTCAAAGCTCTGATGCAATGTATGACCATCATAAGGATTATTATGAAACGATTTTGCGGATAAAACAAAATTTCTACGACCACTTACTACTACCGCTACTTTATTGCCAAACTCATATGGCTTGTTGCGTTTTCCCTTTCCTATACACTCTACTTCAGGGGCATGAAAACTATATAATACTTTGTTATCTTCTTTATATTGCTTTTTAGCTTCTCTTTTTAAAACAGATTGGTTATGTATTTGTTTTATTTTTTGCAATACTTCTTGATTTTTGAGAGACAAGTTTAATTGCTTATTTTTGATCTCACGCTCACATACTCTAATCAAACGACCCAGTAATATTTTTAAATGCTTCATTATTTTCCAACGCTTCTTGGCTTTACTATGTTCTTTATATTTCCATAGCTTTACTATATCGCGTTTATAGGTTCTAGCGTATGTTTCATTCAAATGTATACCCAAACTGTTGCAAAGCTTTACTATGCTAAGCCTAGCTTTATCCATTAAATAAACATCGTGTGGGTGTTTGATATTCTTAATTTGTACAGTCGTATCAGCGATGATTAATTCCAAATCTTTTTTTTTAATTGTGTTAGTTTTTATCCCAACCCTGATCAACTCCGATAATATCTCATTATATCCAGCTTCACCTAATACACTACGAAACCGTCGTATACTAGTTTCCGAGATAGCTATGTCTTTTTCTATATATTCCCACCCGCAGAAATACTGCCAATACATATTCTCTTTTAGCTCTTCCTCTGATAATGAATCTGAAAAATTATACATTGCTTGTAGCATCGTTATGCCAAGCATCACTCTATGACATTTTCTATTTCTACCAAATTTCTTAATACAAACATTTTTTGATAACCACTCTTCGAGCCTAGACCAATTTATTAATTCTCTTAATTTATATAGCTTATTATTTGGGTTTAATTCTTCTTTTAATTTATAACCAAACAGTTTCCCTTGTTCTTGCGATTTGATAATGTTGTCTATTGGCATTGACTGAAATCCATAAGGTTTATGACCATATTTTATCATTTTCTTACGGATTGTTGTATTACTTCTTGTCTTAAAACCATATTATCTATAAGGCTTGTAGAGTTTTGGCGGACGGACTATGAATGTATATCTGAATTATATGCAAAATTATCAGCAAATTGCTGCCTGATAATCGAAAAATTAGGAAAACATACTACTCATTTTTTTGTCTTGATTTTTCAGTCCACTATCATAATGCAGTAATATCTTTCTTCATGGGGATACTCTTGTTTTTTTGCTAAAAATTATATAGAGTATCTTCTATCCCTTGTAAATACTTACTTCCAAACCTAGATTAAGCCAGAATTCAGGTTATATAATGAGGCGTGGCTTTGTTGCATCAATAAGATTTGTAGAGCAAGAGTGGTGATAATCTGGTAAGATGTCCTGAATTAAAAATAATCCAGATTATATGAAATCTCGGAAGAAAGCCCCTTTTAGTAAATCACGCAAGTATTCTAAATATAAAATAACGAATTGGTCAGAATATAATAATTTTTTACGCAACAGGGGTCGCATAGATTTTATGATTGCCAGTGATTTGGCGATTGGCTGGTATGCTGGTTACAGAGAGGAAATGAAACGAGGAAGACCTAGACGCTATAGTGATCACGCTATATTACAGTGTTTGAAGATCAGATGCTTATTCGGTCTTAAGTTACGCCAAACCCAAGGCTTTATAAACTGGCTCTTTGAAATATCGGGTTTATCTATTAGATGTCCAGACTATACAACATTAAGTAAGCGTATGAAGTCATTAGATCTTAGGTATTTACATGGAAATCAAGATAAAGAATTTAGTTGTATTTCAATGGATAGTACAGGGATACAAGCCTACACAGGGAACGAATGGCTAGAAAATAAGCATGGTAAGCAATATAAGCGTCGCATATGGAAAAAGCTACATATCGTTATAGAAGATCAAGGTATGATACTTGCCGATAGTACCACAGAGCATACTATAGATGATAGATCACAGATTGGACTACTAATAGCTAATGTCAGAGCCAAGGATTTTCTGGGAGATCGAGGGTATGACGGTGAATCTACATATCAATTGTTGAGAAAGAAGAAGATAAAACCAGTTATTAGACCCCCAAACTCTTCAGTAAAAGTTCAATCGCTTAGGGATAAAACTGAGAGAGATGCAGCTGTTATATATCAACAAAACAAAGGATACCAAGCATGGAGGGTAAAGAATAATTATGGTAGAAGGGAGCGTGTAGAGAACACGTTCTTTCGATTTAAAACTTCTTTTGGTAGTAAGTTTCTATCAAGACATGATCAAAATATGACAAAAGAAATGTCTATTAAATGCCACTTATTAAACAAAATGTTTGAAATTGGTAAACCTATCTCTGTGCCTGTTGGCTAGGCTAGCATTGCGGGGTTAGGGGCAGTATATTCAAAAGCTTATTTATGCAACAAAGCCATGAGGCGAGTAATATTATACTTGTTCATAATCATCCAAGTGGTAGCCCTGATCCTTCAAAAGCCGATATTGATATGACAAATATAATAGTAGATATGTGTAAAACAATAAATATTATAGTGCATGATCATGTAATTATCAGTAATAATAAATATTTTAGCTTTGAATCTAACATGTTACTATGAATATAAATAGCTATATTGTATTATTTATTTTTTCTTTTATAGCAACTACTATATTAACATACATATTGACCAAATATTTTAAGATAATTGGTTTAGTTGATATACCTAGTCAGCGTCGTTCTCATAATAAGATTACCCCACGTGGTGGAGGTCTTGCTATCGTAATTGTTGTAATGATTGCTTTAAGCAGTTTTGAATATATAACAAGCGGTTTGCTTACTAACTCGGCAAAAATATTACCGCCATTATTTGTAATTGCGACAGTTTCTTTTTTAGATGATTTAAAACCTGTGCCGGTACTAATTCGGTTGATAACTCATTTAATTTGTTCTGCTTTTGCTATCTATCTTTTGATCTCTCTGGATTTTGCTGCTAATATTAATGTACCAATATATCTTATTTTTATTGCATTAATTATAGCTTTAAGTGGCTTCGTTAATATATATAATTTTATGGATGGTATAGACGGCATGAGTTGTATAGAGTCTATTCATCTATCAAGCACTATACTTATATTATGTTTACTACAATTTCAGCTACTTGCTAATCCATATTTTATATTCAGTACGAATATTGTTATACTTGGTTGTTCTATTGGATTTTTAATATTTAATTGGCAGCCGGCAAAAATATTCTTAGGAGATGTGGGTAGCATTAGCCTTGGTTTCTTACTAGGTTTTTGTTTGTTGATGCTTGCTACTACAAATATTAACTTATTTATAGCTTGCTTTATCGCTAGTTTATATTACTTAACCGATGCGGTACTGACTATATTAATTAGATTAGTAAATAAAGAAAAAATTTGGCAACCTCACTTAAAGCATTTTTTCCAAAAAGCTGTCAAAAAAGGCAAATCTCATAAACGGGTAGTATCAATTATAGCAATTTGTAATATATTCTTGATGATATTATCCGTACTGTCGTTATACTTACCTATAATATCTGTGATGCTTGCTTTAGCAGTAATTACTTTAACTGTCCAAAGTTTATTAAGATGAAGCTAATTAAAGATGATGTTCATAAAATAGTTAGGCATATATTTGCAAGGCAACATCCTTTGCTTCCTGAAATTATGTTTAATTGGAACCAAATAGTCGGATTTAAATTTAGCGATAAGGTATTACCTTTAAAAATAATTGCTGATACTAATAAAAAACAAAAGATTAATACGTTGTTTATACAAGCAGAAGATCATGCAACAGCTTTAGAAGTATCTTTTTACCAAGAAATTATACTAGAACGTATCGCAATTTATTTAGGCTTTAAAGCAATACACCAGATGCGAGTGACTGTCTATAAGCAAAAATAGTGGTGTTATGGCATTGCCTGCGTGGACCAGTTTTTCCCTTGTCATACCGCAACTTGATCGCGGTATCTTAGGACGTAGTTTGCGATACAAGACCCCGTGGTCAAGCCACGGGGGTATAATGGACTAATGGTATGGACCTCCTGATATAGAGAATGAAAAGCAGTTGCTAATCTTCTAGGGTTAATATTTAACATATTAAAACAACAATTAAGGAGGTCCATATGGAGGTTACTACAATTGGTATAGATATTGCAAAAAGAATTTTTCAAATTCATGGTGTAGATAAAAATGGCAAGACAGTATTAAAGAAAAAATTGATGAGAGATCAGGTTTTAACATTTATGGCTAATTTACCACAATGTTTAGTAGTCCGTCCGCCAAAACTCTACAAGCCTTATAGATAATATGGTTTTAAGACAAGAAGTAATACAACAATCCGTAAGAAAATGATAAAATATGGTCATAAACCTTATGGATTTCAGTCAATGCCAATAGACAACATTATCAAATCGCAAGAACAAGGGAAACTGTTTGGTTATAAATTAAAAGAAGAATTAAACCCAAATAATAAGCTATATAAATTAAGAGAATTAATAAATTGGTCTAGGCTCGAAGAGTGGTTATCAAAAAATGTTTGTATTAAGAAATTTGGTAGAAATAGAAAATGTCATAGAGTGATGCTTGGCATAACGATGCTACAAGCAATGTATAATTTTTCAGATTCATTATCAGAGGAAGAGCTAAAAGAGAATATGTATTGGCAGTATTTCTGCGGGTGGGAATATATAGAAAAAGACATAGCTATCTCGGAAACTAGTATACGACGGTTTCGTAGTGTATTAGGTGAAGCTGGATATAATGAGATATTATCGGAGTTGATCAGGGTTGGGATAAAAACTAACACAATTAAAAAAAAAGATTTGGAATTAATCATCGCTGATACGACTGTACAAATTAAGAATATCAAACACCCACACGATGTTTATTTAATGGATAAAGCTAGGCTTAGCATAGTAAAGCTTTGCAACAGTTTGGGTATACATTTGAATGAAACATACGCTAGAACCTATAAACGCGATATAGTAAAGCTATGGAAATATAAAGAACATAGTAAAGCCAAGAAGCGTTGGAAAATAATGAAGCATTTAAAAATATTACTGGGTCGTTTGATTAGAGTATGTGAGCGTGAGATCAAAAATAAGCAATTAAACTTGTCTCTCAAAAATCAAGAAGTATTGCAAAAAATAAAACAAATACATAACCAATCTGTTTTAAAAAGAGAAGCTAAAAAGCAATATAAAGAAGATAACAAAGTATTATATAGTTTTCATGCCCCTGAAGTAGAGTGTATAGGAAAGGGAAAACGCAACAAGCCATATGAGTTTGGCAATAAAGTAGCGGTAGTAGTAAGTGGTCGTAGAAATTTTGTTTTATCCGCAAAATCGTTTCATAATAATCCTTATGATGGTCATACATTGCATCAGAGCTTTGAAGCAGTAGAGAGTGTCACTGGAATCAAGATAAAGAAATCATTTGTTGATCTTGGGTATAGTGGTAGCAATGTAAAGGAGAAGAGTAAGGTATATACCCCAAAAACGCGGAAGAAGTTGTTACAAGAGGACAAGTCTATGATCAAGAGACGCAGTGCCATAGAACCAATAATAGGTCACTTAAAGCAATATGGTCGGATGGGTAGAAACTTCTTGAAAGGTATGATAGGAGATATTATCAATCCAATAATCTCTGCTATTGGTTTGAATTTACGATGCATTGCAAATCATTTACAAATCGTGTCTAACTCCACATAAATCAAAAATATCATCATGCAAAAACTAGATGAACGATAAAAAATCGTTAACAATAGCTCCATATCAAAATTAGACCAACACAGAAATGTATCAGTAAAAATTAACATAACTTATTAATTTTTATTGAAAATCTTAGCAATTTGTTGTCAAAACTCTATCCCATTACAAATGATCAGGATTTGAAGTGTTTTTGGCGGATAGACTTAGTAGGGATGGAAGCTTGTGGTGGTTCTAGTTATTGGGCAAGAGAAATAACTAAATTAGGGCATGAAGTAAAACTAATGGCACCGCAATTTGTCAAACCATATGTTAAAACTAATAAAAATGATCAAGCAGATGCTGAAGCGATATGTGAAGCCGTGACAAGACCTAATATGAGATTTGTTGCAATTAAAACTATAGAGCAACAAGAAATTTTATCAATACATAGGGTAAGAGAGAGATTGGTAAAAAATCGTACAGCACTTGCTAATGAAATTAGGGGGCTACTACATGAGTTTGGTTTTATTGTTCCTCAAGGCATTAATAAGGTTATCACAAAATTAATTGAGATTTTAGATGCAGGGAAATTAAGCCAGTTAAGTTATCAAACATTTAGTGAACTAAAAGAAGAATTCTTAGATAATAACAGAAAAATAAAAGAGATAGAAAAACGATTAACAATGATAGCAAGTAACCTAACTCAATATCAACGATTAAGAGCTATACCTGGTCTTGGTTTAATTACTGCTACTGCTTTAATAGCATCAATAGGTAATGCTACAAGTTTTGAGAATGGCAGGCAATTATCGGCATGGCTAGGATTAGTGCCAAGACAACATTCAAGTGGTGGGAAGGATAAGCTGCTGGGAATTAGCAAGCGAGGTGATGTATACTTACGCACTTTATTAATTCAAGGGGCTAGAGCTGTACTAAATGCCAAGATAAGATTTACATCGGAAGAACAGAAATCTAAAAAAGATTTTAGCCAATTTACGAAATGGATGTTTAATTTATCTGAGCGAAGTAGCCATAATAAAACGACAGTTGCCATAGCTAATAAGTTGGCAAGAGTGGTGTTTGCTGTACTAAGATCAGGAGATGATTATGTAGAGAGTAAAGTTTGTAGCTAAAGAGTGTGTAGCATAGCACTTATAAGTAAAATAAATGGTGATTTATATAATGAATAGGTAAAAGCAAAACAATATGTAAGAGATTCCAACCCGAAATATGCTTGAGATAATTAATATTGATGGTAAATAAGACAAACCTTAGCTTACAAAAAAACTGCGTTTTTCAGTGGCTCTTTTAGAAGCCGATGGACTGATAAGTATATAGTTTGTAAGCCAGCGAATTCCATCAGGGCTGTAGAATAAATTAGGTTGATTTATCAGCTATAAGCCGGATACATGACTGCATTTGTTTGTTTTTATTATTGATGTTATTTTTTTCTTGCATTCTACAGGAGGTCCATACATGAAAAAATTGGACAAAAAAATGAAGGAGTGTGTTTCCGCAATAAGTTAGAATAAATAGCAATAAACTTAAGAGGAAAGATGAAGAAAAATAAAGTAAAAATTTTCAGTGCTTCAGAAAAAACGGGGATAGTATTAGAATTAATCTCTCAGGGTTTAATTCCCCGAAGCTCTGCTTCGTGATATCATAAGAAACAACTAAAACTTTTTTAGATACCTCGTAGCTCTGCTGCGAGGAGCATCATTTACAGTTTAGCGGAATATTTAATATACTATTCCAAACTGTATCCCAGCCTTTTGCATGAGTAATATTAGGTAAAACCTTATGCTTGACACAATTAGATGAGCTAGCGTTTATATAAAGTTCTGCGATAAAAGTTGGAACTCTTTTGTCATCTGCTCCTGAGAGATGTAGTTGAGGGATGTGACTGATTTGCCTTGCGTAATTTATTGGATTTAATGATTTAGTTAGATAACCACGATAATTATGATGCTTGTCAAATTTCTCAGTATCTAAATTACCGGCAATCGTTATAATATCTTTCACATTACTATTTTGGCTAGCGATTAATATTGTAAGCCCGCCGCCACCTGAAAAGCCAACTAAGCTAAATTTCTGCCCATTATTAATAGTATTTATGACATCATTAATTGAATTTACCACTTCATGGTTCATTCTTTTATCTAACCAATAATCATTAACGCATTTTGCATTCATCTCTAAAGGAGTATATTGACAAGGTCTTGCTATATAAACAACATTCGGTCGCTTATCGATTGTAGCAAGTCTTAACAACATTGGATTAACAGGGGTAGGGTTGTCAGAATTAACGCCTCCATCTGCAAGATGTCCATCCCCTTCAATGTAAAATACAAAAGGCTGATTACGATCAGTGACACGCTGATAAGTCGTAAGAATAAAATCACCACCTTTTACAAGTTGTTGCTGAAAATTATTTTGTTTAGCTATATCTTGCGAATGTTTCACTCTACTTGCCACATCATGGGTAGTAGAACAACCAGAAAGTAGCACAGAAACTAAAAATATTATCCAAATAAAATTTTTCATAATGTATTTAATGATTATTTTCCTCGTCATTGCGAGCCACTGAAAGTGGCGTGGCAATCCAGAAAAAATAATAAAAAATACTAATATTAGTATTTTTACTGGATCTAGTTCCCAAGCCACGGGATGACACAGTAGGCTTTGCCACTCCTCGCAATAACGTTACGATAATTAGAACGGTATTTCGTCATCTAAGTCGCTATGATCAAAAGAAGGTTTGGAATGTTTATATTCACTATGACCTGAATCTTGAAGACTAGAACTAGTAGAATTTTTGCTATCCAATAATATTAATTGTGAATTAAAATTTTGTAATACGATTTCTGTAGTATATTTTTCTACGCCTGAACTATCATGCCATTTACGAGTTTGTAACGAGCCTTCAATATATAATTTACCACCTTTTTTAACGTAGTTTTTTACAACAGATACTAACCCTTCGTTAAATATCACTACTCTATGCCATTCGGTCTTTTCTTTTTTTTCACCGGTAACACGGTCTTTCCAAATGTCGGTGGTGGCTAAAGAAAGATTCACTATTTCCTTTCCTTCCCCCGTAGTTCTAATTTCAGGATCACGTCCTAAATTGCCTATTAATGTCACTTTATTTAAGCTACCTGCCATAGATTACCTATTTTAAAAATATTATTATTGCAATAATAAAATAAAAGAGCCTATAATACTACAGGTTTTTTAAAATATCCTAAAATTTTTCAGTAAGAGTGATATGAACCAAGAATATATCAAGGTACGTGGTGCTAAAGAGCACAATCTAAAGAATATAAATGTTGATATTCCAAGGAATAAATTTGTCGTTATAACTGGTCTTAGCGGTTCGGGTAAATCTTCCTTAGCGTTTGATACGATTTATGCAGAGGGTCAAAGAAGATATGTTGAGAGCTTATCTTCATATGCAAGGCAATTTTTGCATTTGCAAAATAAACCGAATGTTGAGTCTATTTCTGGATTATCGCCAGCTATTGCGATTGATCAGAAAACTACTTCTAAGAATCCGCGTTCTACAGTTGGAACTATAACTGAGATTTACGATTATCTCAGGTTATTATATGCAAGGGTTGGGATTCCTTATTCTCCGGCAACGGGTCTTCCTATACATAGTCAAACTGTTTCTGAAATGGTAGATATAATAAATGAATTACCGCAAGGTACGAAGATATATTTACTAGCTCCGATTGTCAGAGGACATAAAGGGGAATTCAAATATGAGATTATGAATCTGAAAAAGCAAGGATTCCAGAAGTTAATTGTTAATGGGGAAACTTGTGAAATAGATGATTTGCCGAAGCTTGATAAAAATAAAAAACATAATATTGAAGTAATTGTTGATAGAATAGTTTTAGATGAGAATTTAGGCCATAGGCTGGCTGATAGTTTAGAGAGTTCATTAAATCTTGCTGATGGTATTACCTACCTAGAAATCGTAGAATTACCAACTGCAGCTAATACTGAATACGAAAAAAATCAGCGTATAACTTTTTCCGAAAAATATTCTTGTCCAGTGTCAGGATTTCAGCTTACAGAAATTGAACCAAGAATATTTTCCTTTAATAGTCCTTTTGGTGCATGTCCTAAATGCGAGGGAATTGGTAAAGAGTTGTTCTTCGATCGTGATTTAATTGTACCAGATCATAGAATATCCATTAAAGATGGTGCAATAGTGCCGTGGGGCAGTACGTCCTCAAAATTTATCCTAGAGACATTAAAAGCACTTGCTGAGCATTATAGATTTTCTATAGACTCACCTTTTTCAGCTTTATCTGATAATATTAAAACAATTTTATTTGAAGGTTCTGGAGAAGAAGCGATAAGATTTGAGTTTCATGATGGTTCTAAAACACAAGTAATGCATCAGCCATTTGCTGGAATAATACCGAGTTTGCAAGAAAAAGATCGCACTATAGAATCGGTTTTAATCAAGGAAGAGTTAGCTAAATTTAAGTCCGAACATAAATGTACGGCTTGTAATGGCTATAGGCTAAAAGACGAAGCTTTATGTGTTAAAATAGTAAATATTCATATAGGTGAAGTAGCAGATATGAGTATTGCAACACTGCAACAATGGTTTGCTCACCTAGAACAAAAATTAAATAAAAAACAATTATTTATCGCTGAACGTATCCTTAAAGAAATTAATGAAAGACTAAAATTTTTGATGAATGTTGGACTTGATTACCTAACATTGTCACGAGAGTCTGGCACTTTATCAGGAGGAGAAAGTCAGCGTATCCGTCTTGCTTCGCAAATAGGATCGGGCTTAAGCGGTGTTTTATACGTACTTGACGAGCCATCTATTGGTTTGCATCAACGTGATAATACTAGATTAATTGAAACGCTAAAAAGGCTAAGAGATCTTGGTAATACTGTTTTAGTAGTTGAGCATGACGAAGAAACAATGTATGAGGCTGATCATATTATTGATATAGGACCTGGTGCTGGTATTCATGGTGGTCGGGTTATTGCTGAGGGTAATGCTGAAGAAATAAAGAATTTTGAAGAAAGTATTACAGGAAGATATTTAAGCGGTCGTCAAACAATTAAAGTGCCAACGCAAACACGAACAGGACATGATAATAGAGCAATAGAGCTTATTGGAGCTGTTTCTAATAATTTAGATAATGTCGATATAAAAATCCCGCTCGGTACATTTACTGCTATAACAGGGGTATCAGGAAGCGGAAAATCAAGTTTGATGATCCATACTCTATATAAGGCTGCTTTAAAGCATCTAGAGCCTACAGCAAAAGTATTTCCAGGAAAATACCAAAAATTAAAAGGACTTGAATATATAGATAAAATTATTGATATTAATCAGTCACCAATTGGTAGAACTCCGCGTTCTAACCCTGCAACTTATACCGGTGCGTTTACTCATATTAGAGACTGGTTTGTAGAACTGCCTGAGTCAAAAGCTAGAGGTTATAAGGTTGGTAGGTTTTCATTTAACGTTAAGGGCGGTAGATGTGAGGCATGTCAAGGTGATGGGCTCATTAAGATAGAAATGCACTTCTTGCCTGACGTATATGTAAAATGTGACATTTGTAACGGTCATAGATATAATAGAGAAACTTTAGAGATAAAATATAAAGGTAAATCTATTGCTGATATATTAATGATGACAGTAGAAGATGCAATGCAATTCTTTGAAAAAATCCCATTAATCTATGAAAAACTTATTACCTTAAATGAAGTAGGGCTTGGCTATATTAAAATCGGTCAATCGGCTACCACCATTTCAGGAGGGGAGGCACAGCGTGTTAAACTTGCTAAAGAGCTGTCAAGGCGTTCAACCGGTAAAACGCTGTATATACTAGATGAGCCAACTACAGGGCTACATATTGACGATATTAATAAATTGCTAAAAGTGCTGCATAAGCTTGTTGATATGGGAAATACTGTTTTGGTTATCGAGCATAATCTAGATGTGATAAAAACAGCTGATTATATTATTGATATTGGTCCTGAGGGTGGTGATAAAGGCGGTAAGATAGTGGTACATGGCACCCCCGCTGATATTGCCGCATGTGACGAAAGCCATACAGGTAGGTATCTAAAGCAGTATTTGAAATGATATAGTTTGTTAGATGCGTAGTATTGATTCAGCAATCTTAGGAATTTGGTACTATATTTATTAGGATTATATTAATTTTCGTAATAACGATTATTTTAATATTTTATCAGAGGAAATAATATTTTTGCAAGAGTAGTTTTCCCTGATTGTCTTGGTCCAGTAATACCTAAAACTGGGTAAAATTTGAGTCTTTTGCAATGATTGTGTAAATTTTTGTTGAGCCTATATTAGAAGTAATTAAAAATATAGGTAACAGAAATGCAAATAGAGAAGAATAAAAAAATAAATGAAGCAATAGATTTGCTGATAAAAGGCGGAGTAGATTTAAAAACAGTACTAAGTCAGAATGGATTAATTAAGGAATTAACCAAGGGTATTTTAGAGCGAGCACTGCATGCTGAGATGTCAGAACATTTAGGTTATAGCAAGTATGATAGAGCTGAAACTGAGAATGCGAGGAATGGTAGTTTTAGTAAGAATCTGATTAGTGAGAATGGTACTATAGAGATAAATGTTCCAAGAGACAGACAAGGTAAATTTGAACCTATAATAGTCTCAAAGAAACAAACAAGAATAGATGGCTTAGACCAAAAGATAATATCCTTATATGCGAAGGGTATGAGTGTGTCTGATATTAACAGGAGTTTCGCACTTAGCAAAAAGTATGTTAATCTAGAGAAAAATAGTTTTAGATAAAAATAACAAGAACAAAATGTAGCAAGGACTTATATAAATCATTTTTACAAGCAAGTAGTGTCAGATATACTAGCAAGGCATTATCTGAAGTGAGTCCAGTAGATCTATCTCACGATAGTGCAAGTCGATGGTTAAAGAGTAAGGATTTTCGTCCTAGCGAAATCTATAAGGAAGTGTCAAAATATATAGATTGGGAAGCACCGTGTTTATTAGTGGGGGATGACACCTTATTATCAAAGCAATACAGTCAGAAGATTGAGCTTGTACGTTATCAATATTCTGGAGCTGTACATGATGTTATACCTGGTATAGGAATGGTAAACTTACTACATTACAATACTAAAATTGCTCAATCTACTCCCGTAGATTATAGAATATATGATAAAGACACTGATGGTAAAACAAAGAATGAGCATTTTTGTGATATGCTTACTTTAGCTAAAGAAAGAGGTCTCAATCCTGATCAGGAGTTTCGCACTTAGCAAAATTGTGTATTAGTTAGAAGCCATTTAATGTTGTTCTGAATTGATGTTTTTATAACTTCCCAAGTTTGTTGATATAAAGTAATGTTTTCATTTATCCTCCTTTTGTTCATATCAAGCCAGGCCAATACAGCAAGGCAAATATGATTTCTTTGAGCTCGACCCGTGCGTGCCTGACAGCATTCAATACCACAAGTTTGTTTCAATTCTCGATGATAAACTTCTATAGACCAACGCGCCTTAACAATTTTCTCTATTTGCTCACGTGTAGGATTCTCTAAATTAGTTGTTATGTAATCAATGCGACCATTTTTTGCCACAAACTTAAATACCGTAACCCAACCGTATCCACGTAGGTGAATTTTTAGCCCTTCATCGGGAATCTCTAAAGTTTCCAAGCTAACATTACGATTAACTTTTCTATTTTTTCTTAGGTTGGTAACCCATATCCAACCTAAATTACGTATATGTTTTAAATTATCCAAACCACTATACCAAGCATCCATAACTATAGCATCAGGCTTGATACCTCTTTCTTTAGCTAAAGTAAGCATATCACAAAAATGCTCGTTCTTTGTTTTACCATCAGTTTCTTTATCATATATTCTATAATCTACAGGAGTAGATTGATCAATTTGAGTATTGTAATGCAGTAAGTTTACCATTCCTATACCAGGTATAACATCATGTACAGCCCCAGAATATTGATAATTTACAAGCTCGATCCTCTTACTGTATTGCTTTGACAATAAGGTGTCATCTCCCACTAATAAACAAGGATCTTCCAGATCAATATATTTTGACACTTTGCTATAGATTTCGCTAGGGCGAAAATCCTTACTCTTTAACCATCGACTTGCACTATCGTGCGATAGATCTAATGGACTTACTTCAGATAATGCTTTGCTAGTATATCTTACACTACTTGCTTGTAAGAATGATTTATATAAATCTTTGCTACATTTTGATCTTGTCATTTTTATCTAAAACTATTTTTCTCTAGATTAGCATATTATTTGCTAAGTGCGAAACTCCTGCTGATGCCATAGTCATGGATGCTTGGTATAGCGGGTTGGAGGATTTAAAACATATACGTAATTTAGGCTGGCTATGGGTTACCACCCTAAGGAAAAATAGAAAAGTTAATCATAATGTTAGCTTGGAAAGTTTAGAGATACCCGATGAGGGGCTAAAAATTCACCTACGTGGATACGGTTGGGTTACGGTATTTAAGTTTGTGGCAAAGAATGGTCGCATTGATTACATAACAACGAACTTGGAAAATCCCACACGTGAGCAAATAGAGAAAATTGTTAAGGCACGTTGGTCTATAGAGGTTTATCATCGAGAATTAAAACAAACTTGTGGTATTGAACGCTGTCAGGCACGCACGGGCCGAGCTCAAAGAAATCATATTTGCCTTGCAGTATTTGCCTGGCTTGATATGAATAAAAGGAGGATAAATGAAAACATTACTTTATATCAACAAACTTGGGAAGTTATAAAAACATCAATTCAAAACAATATCAGATGGCTTTTAACTGATTCGCAACTTTGCTAAGTGCGAAACTCCTGATTAAAACACAATTGCAAGAATTATATGGAGCTGAGATCAGTGAGAGCCTAATCAGCAGGATTACAGATGAAGTAATAGATGAGGTCAAGATTTGGCAGAGTAGACCTCTTGAATCAGTATACCCTATAGTATATTTTGACTGTTTAGTAGTGAAAGTAAGACAAGATAAACTTATTAATGATGCTCCTCGCAGCAGAGCTACGAGGTATCTAAAAAAGTTTTAGTTGTTTCTTATGATATCACGAAGCAGAGCTTCGGGGAATTAAACCCTGAGAGATTAATAAATCAGTATATGTAGCTTTAGGAATAGATTTATCTGGCAGAAAGGATATTTTAGGCTTATGGATAAGTGAGAATGAAGGAGCTAAATTTTGGCTTGGTAATTTTACTGAAATGAAGAATCGAGGAGTAAAAGATATCTTAATTGCGTGTAGGAGTCTTTTGCAATGATTGTGTAAATTTTTGTTGAGCCTATATTAGAAGTAATTAAAAATATAGGTAACAGAAATGCAAATAGAGAAGAATAAAAAAATAAATGAAGCAATAGATTTGCTGATAGAAGGTGGAGTAGATTTAAAAACAGTACTAAGTCAGAATGGATTAATTAAGGAATTAACCAAGGGTATTTTAGAGCGAGCACTGCATGCTGAGATGTCAGAACATTTAGGTTATAGCAAGTATGATAGAGCTGAAACTGAGAATGCGAGGAATGGTAGTTTTAGTAAGAATCTGATTAGTGAGAATGGTACTATAGAGCTAAATGTTCCAAGAGACAGACAAGGTAAATTTGAACCTATAATAGTCTCAAAGAAACAAACAAGAATAGATGGCTTAGACCAAAAGATAATATCCTTATATGCGAAGGGTATGAGTGTGTCTGATATTAAAACACAATTGCAAGAATTATATGGAGCTGAGATCAGTGAGAGCCTAATCAGCAGGATTACAGATGAAGTAATAGATGAGGTCAAGATTTGGCAGAGTAGACCTCTTGAATCAGTATACCCTATAGTATATTTTGACTGTTTAGTAGTGAAAGTAAGACAAGATAAACTTATTATTAATAAATCAGTATATGTAGCTTTAGGAATAGATTTATCTGGCAGAAAGGATATTTTAGGCTTATGGATAAGTGAGAATGAAGGAGCTAAATTTTGGCTCGGTAATTTTACTGAAATGAAGAATCGAGGAGTAAAAGATATCTTAATTGCTTGTAGTGATAATCTAACTGGTATGTCTGATGCTATTGCATCAGTATATCCGAAAACTGAACATCAAATTTGTATTGTCCATCAGATCAGGAATAGCCTCAAATATGTATCATATAAAGATAGAAAGCAATTAGCAGCGGATTTGAAACTAATCTATACTTCTGCTACTGAAAAAGAAGCAGAATTAGCTCTTGAGTCATTTGATCAAAAATGGAGTAAGCAATATCCGCATATAGCTAAATCTTGGTATAATAATTGGGATAATTTGATAATTTTCTTGCAATATCCAAAGGAGATTCGTAAGATTATTTACACTACAAATGCGATAGAATCGCTGAATAGCCAATTGAGAAAAGTTACTAAGAATAAACGCATCTTTCCAAATGATGACGCAGTATTTAAGGTTTTATATCTGACAATTGATTATATTACCAAAAAATGGTCTATGCCTATCCCCAATTGGAATGAAGCTATGGCTCATTTTATGATCAAATTTGATGGTAGAATTTAATGGTTCACGAAATTTACACAATTGATGAGACAGAGCCGCGTGTAGTGATAATCTAACTGGTATGTCTGATGCTATTGCATCAGTATATCCGAAAACTGAACATCAAATTTGTATTGTCCATCAGATCAGGAATAGCCTCAAATATGTATCATATAAAGATAGAAAGCAATTAGCAGCGGATTTGAAACTAAGGTAAATTCCAGTATTAATTAAGCCAGATTTATATTTTCTTCCCATACCTCATTGGGTGTTTTATAACCGAGCACTTTTCTTGGTAAATTATTTAAAAAATCCTCAATTTCTTGTAATTACTTTATTGTTAATTTTTTTATATCTAAAGATTTAGAGTATACTCTGTGCACCATTGAGTTAATCTTCTCTATCAATGGTTTTTGCCATGGAGAATAAGGATTGCAAAAATATACTTTTCGTTCAGATTTTGGCAATAGTTGTTCATGATTGGTAGTCTATCCGCCAAAAACACTTCAAATCCTGATCATTTGTAATGGGATAGAGTTTTGACAACAAATTGCTAAGATTTTCAATAAAAATTAATAAGTCCGTCCGCCAAAACTCTACAAGCCTTATAGATAATATGGTTTTAAGACAAGAAGTAATACAACAATCCGTAAGAAAATGATAAAATATGGTCATAAACCTTATGGATTTCAGTCAATGCCAATAGACAACATTATCAAATCGCAAGAACAAGGGAAACTGTTTGGTTATAAATTAAAAGAAGAATTAAACCCAAATAATAAGCTATATAAATTAAGAGAATTAATAAATTGGTCTAGGCTCGAAGAGTGGTTATCAAAAAATGTTTGTATTAAGAAATTTGGTAGAAATAGAAAATGTCATAGAGTGATGCTTGGCATAACGATGCTACAAGCAATGTATAATTTTTCAGATTCATTATCAGAGGAAGAGCTAAAAGAGAATATGTATTGGCAGTATTTCTGCGGGTGGGAATATATAGAAAAAGACATAGCTATCTCGGAAACTAGTATACGACGGTTTCGTAGTGTATTAGGTGAAGCTGGATATAATGAGATATTATCGGAGTTGATCAGGGTTGGGATAAAAACTAACACAATTAAAAAAAAAGATTTGGAATTAATCATCGCTGATACGACTGTACAAATTAAGAATATCAAACACCCACACGATGTTTATTTAATGGATAAAGCTAGGCTTAGCATAGTAAAGCTTTGCAACAGTTTGGGTATACATTTGAATGAAACATACGCTAGAACCTATAAACGCGATATAGTAAAGCTATGGAAATATAAAGAACATAGTAAAGCCAAGAAGCGTTGGAAAATAATGAAGCATTTAAAAATATTACTGGGTCGTTTGATTAGAGTATGTGAGCGTGAGATCAAAAATAAGCAATTAAACTTGTCTCTCAAAAATCAAGAAGTATTGCAAAAAATAAAACAAATACATAACCAATCTGTTTTAAAAAGAGAAGCTAAAAAGCAATATAAAGAAGATAACAAAGTATTATATAGTTTTCATGCCCCTGAAGTAGAGTGTATAGGAAAGGGAAAACGCAACAAGCCATATGAGTTTGGCAATAAAGTAGCGGTAGTAGTAAGTGGTCGTAGAAATTTTGTTTTATCCGCAAAATCGTTTCATAATAATCCTTATGATGGTCATACATTGCATCAGAGCTTTGAAGCAGTAGAGAGTGTCACTGGAATCAAGATAAAGAAATCATTTGTTGATCTTGGGTATAGTGGTAGCAATGTAAAGGAGAAGAGTAAGGTATATACCCCAAAAACGCGGAAGAAGTTGTTACAAGAGGACAAGTCTATGATCAAGAGACGCAGTGCCATAGAACCAATAATAGGTCACTTAAAGCAATATGGTCGGATGGGTAGAAACTTCTTGAAAGGTATGATAGGAGATATTATCAATCCAATAATCTCTGCTATTGGTTTGAATTTACGATGCATTGCAAATCATTTACAAATCGTGTCTAACTCCACATAAATCAAAAATATCATCATGCAAAAACTAGATGAACGATAAAAAATCGTTAACAATAGCTCCATATCAAAATTAGACCAACACAGAAATGTATCAGTAAAAATTAACATAACTTATTAATTTTTATTGAAAATCTTAGCAATTTGTTGTCAAAACTCTATCCCATTACAAATGATCAGGATTTGAAGTGTTTTTGGCGGATAGACTAATAAGTTATGTTAATTTTTACTGATACATTTCTGTGTTGGTCTAATTTTGATATGGAGCTATTGTTAACGATTTTTTATCGTTCATCTAGTTTTTGCATGATGATATTTTTGATTTATGTGGAGTTAGACACGATTTGTAAATGATTTGCAATGCATCGTAAATTCAAACCAATAGCAGAGATTATTGGATTGATAATATCTCCTATCATACCTTTCAAGAAGTTTCTACCCATCCGACCATATTGCTTTAAGTGACCTATTATTGGTTCTATGGCACTGCGTCTCTTGATCATAGACTTGTCCTCTTGTAACAACTTCTTCCGCGTTTTTGGGGTATATACCTTACTCTTCTCCTTTACATTGCTACCACTATACCCAAGATCAACAAATGATTTCTTTATCTTGATTCCAGTGACACTCTCTACTGCTTCAAAGCTCTGATGCAATGTATGACCATCATAAGGATTATTATGAAACGATTTTGCGGATAAAACAAAATTTCTACGACCACTTACTACTACCGCTACTTTATTGCCAAACTCATATGGCTTGTTGCGTTTTCCCTTTCCTATACACTCTACTTCAGGGGCATGAAAACTATATAATACTTTGTTATCTTCTTTATATTGCTTTTTAGCTTCTCTTTTTAAAACAGATTGGTTATGTATTTGTTTTATTTTTTGCAATACTTCTTGATTTTTGAGAGACAAGTTTAATTGCTTATTTTTGATCTCACGCTCACATACTCTAATCAAACGACCCAGTAATATTTTTAAATGCTTCATTATTTTCCAACGCTTCTTGGCTTTACTATGTTCTTTATATTTCCATAGCTTTACTATATCGCGTTTATAGGTTCTAGCGTATGTTTCATTCAAATGTATACCCAAACTGTTGCAAAGCTTTACTATGCTAAGCCTAGCTTTATCCATTAAATAAACATCGTGTGGGTGTTTGATATTCTTAATTTGTACAGTCGTATCAGCGATGATTAATTCCAAATCTTTTTTTTTAATTGTGTTAGTTTTTATCCCAACCCTGATCAACTCCGATAATATCTCATTATATCCAGCTTCACCTAATACACTACGAAACCGTCGTATACTAGTTTCCGAGATAGCTATGTCTTTTTCTATATATTCCCACCCGCAGAAATACTGCCAATACATATTCTCTTTTAGCTCTTCCTCTGATAATGAATCTGAAAAATTATACATTGCTTGTAGCATCGTTATGCCAAGCATCACTCTATGACATTTTCTATTTCTACCAAATTTCTTAATACAAACATTTTTTGATAACCACTCTTCGAGCCTAGACCAATTTATTAATTCTCTTAATTTATATAGCTTATTATTTGGGTTTAATTCTTCTTTTAATTTATAACCAAACAGTTTCCCTTGTTCTTGCGATTTGATAATGTTGTCTATTGGCATTGACTGAAATCCATAAGGTTTATGACCATATTTTATCATTTTCTTACGGATTGTTGTATTACTTCTTGTCTTAAAACCATATTATCTATAAGGCTTGTAGAGTTTTGGCGGACGGACTTGGTAAATTCTTTGCCATTATCTAACGTTATGCTTTTGATTATATGCGACAATTGTTTAAGTTTTTTATTCATGTTACCAATCACATCTTGTGTTCTTTTTGAACGGTTTAAAGTGAGAAACACTTTTTGTGTTCTGATATCCACAAGAGCGCCTATATTACGACTTTGATTACCTTTGTTAAAAGTTAAATCACCTTCTAAATGACCTATTGCTGCTATCTTTCTATTTCAGGAGTTTCGCACTTAGCAAATAATATGCTAATCTAGAGAAAAATAGTTTTAGATAAAAATGACAAGATCAAAATGTAGCAAAGATTTATATAAATCATTCTTACAAGCAAGTAGTGTAAGATATACTAGCAAAGCATTATCTGAAGTAAGTCCATTAGATCTATCGCACGATAGTGCAAGTCGATGGTTAAAGAGTAAGGATTTTCGCCCTAGCGAAATCTATAGCAAAGTGTCAAAATATATTGATCTGGAAGATCCTTGTTTATTAGTGGGAGATGACACCTTATTGTCAAAGCAATACAGTAAGAGGATCGAGCTTGTAAATTATCAATATTCTGGGGCTGTACATGATGTTATACCTGGTATAGGAATGGTAAACTTACTGCATTACAATACTCAAATTGATCAATCTACTCCTGTAGATTATAGAATATATGATAAAGAAACTGATGGTAAAACAAAGAACGAGCATTTTCGTGATATGCTTACTTTAGCTAAAGAAAGAGGTATCAAGCCTGATGCTATAGTTATGGATGCTTGGTATAGTGGTTTGGATAATTTAAAACATATACGTAATTTAGGTTGGATATGGGTTACCAACCTAAGAAAAAATAGAAAAGTTAATCGTAATGTTAGCTTGGAAACTTTAGAGATTCCCGATGAAGGGCTAAAAATTCACCTACGTGGATACGGTTGGGTTACGGTATTTAAGTTTGTGGCAAAAAATGGTCGCATTGATTACATAACAACTAATTTAGAGAATCCTACACGTGAGCAAATAGAGAAAATTGTTAAGGCGCGTTGGTCTATAGAAGTTTATCATCGAGAATTGAAACAAACTTGTGGTATTGAATGCTGTCAGGCACGCACGGGTCGAGCTCAAAGAAATCATATTTGCCTTGCTGTATTGGCCTGGCTTGATATGAACAAAAGGAGGATAAATGAAAACATTACTTTATATCAACAAACTTGGGAAGTTATAAAAACATCAATTCAGAACAACATTAAATGGCTTCTAACTAATACACAATTTTGCTAAGTGCGAAACTCCTGTATTTATCTCTGGTCTTTCAGTAATGGAAACTCGATTTGGTATTGTAATTCTTTTGTTTCTGATTCTTGTACCATGATGCAACCTATTTTTCCTTTTTCTTGCTAAAGATAAATATAATTTTTGCCTTTGTGCTATAGGAGATGTATAAATAAACTGGTATATACTCTCTGTAGAAATATTGACAGTATCTCGTGATAGTTTACGTCTACCTGAAATTATATCTGGTGAAATACCCTGTGTTAACTGCTTTATTATTTCTGCTCGTAAATTATTATCAATATCTAATTTTCTTTTTCTCTTACCTTGCCTTAAACTGCAAGCAAGTGTGTTAGCCCTATCTGGTCTATAATTATGCCTCATTCTCTTGAGTTCATAACATATAGTGCTTTTATCACGGCCAATCTTTGTCCCTATATATCGCGAGCTATAACCACTCTTATTCATTTCGTATATTTTAAATCTTTCATCTATCGTTAAATGAGCCATGATATATCTATATTTAAATGATGCTCCTCGCAGCAGAGCTACGAGGTATCTAAAAAAGTTTTAGTTGTTTCTTATGATATCACGAAGCAGAGCTTCGGGGAATTAAACCCTGAGAGATTAATTATAGAACTTTCCGATTTTTTCTTATGTGGGTAAATAGCTTCTATACCCATCATCCTCATATATTTCAGTACTCGATCTTTACCGACAATAAAACCATCTTCTAGTAACTGTTGATGAATATAGCGATAACCAAATTCAGGATTATCTGTATATATTTCATCTATTCTATTTAAAATACTTAATTTATTTATACTCATCTCCTTGGATTTATAGTAGGCTGTAGATCGACTAATCTTTAATAGTTCACACTGTCTTGATTTTGAGAGTTGATTTAGCTTGGAGTGTACAAGACTCTTTTTATTTGATAAATCCAAGCTTTTGAGCTTTCCCACGGCCCAGTCCCTCTCAACTGTGATTCTACCAAGAGCTTTAGCAAGTTCATCATTTTGCTCTTGTAAATGATTTATTTGTGCTTGATATTCACTCAAAACTTTAGCTGGTTCAAAAGCTAATGCCGCATTACCTAAAAACTGTTTTTTCCAATTTTGAATTGTTTTAACACTTATTGCATATTTTGAAGCTAACTGACCAAGTGTCGACTCCTCTTTTATTAATTCTAATACTATCCCCGTTTTTTCTGAAGCACTGAAAATTTTTACTTTATTTTTCTTCATCTTTCCTCTTAAGTTTATTGCTATTTATTCTAACTTATTGCGGAAACACACTCCTTCATTTTTTTGTCCAATTTTTTCAGTCCATTATAGGACAAAGATTGGCCGTGATAAAAGCACTATATGTTATGAACTCAAGAGAATTAGGCATAATTATAGACCAGATAGGGCTAACACACTTGCTTGCAGTTTAAGGCAAGGTAAGAGAAAAAGAAAATTAGATATTGATAATAATTTACGAGCAGAAATAATAAAGCAGTTAACACAGGGTATTTCACCAGATATAATTTCAGGTAGACGTAAACTATCACGAGATACTGTCAATATTTCTACAGAGAGTATATACCAGTTTATTTATACATCTCCTATAGCACAAAGGCAAAAATTATATTTATCTTTAGCAAGAAAAAGGAAAAATAGGTTGCATCATGGTACAAGAATCAGAAACAAAAGAATTACAATACCAAATCGAGTTTCCATTACTGAAAGACCAGAGATAAATAGAAAGATAGCAGCAATAGGTCATTTAGAAGGTGATTTAACTTTTAACAAAGGTAATCAAAGTCGTAATATAGGCGCTCTTGTGGATATCAGAACACAAAAAGTGTTTCTCACTTTAAACCGTTCAAAAAGAACACAAGATGTGATTGGTAACATGAATAAAAAACTTAAACAATTGTCGCATATAATCAAAAGCATAACGTTAGATAATGGCAAAGAATTTACCAATCATGAACAACTATTGCCAAAATCTGAACGAAAAGTATATTTTTGCAATCCTTATTCTCCATGGCAAAAACCATTGATAGAGAAGATTAACTCAATGGTGCACAGAGTATACTCTAAATCTTTAGATATAAAAAAATTAACAATAAAGCAATTACAAGAAATTGAGGATTTTTTAAATAATTTACCAAGAAAAGTGCTCGGTTATAAAACACCCAATGAGGTATGGGAAGAAAATATAAATCTGGCTTAATTAATACTGGAATTTACCCTTTTTATGATTTGAGTTATTTTTGTTGGGCTATACATTGGTATTGACTGTAATCAAAAATGTACGTGATCTTTATCTACTCCTATTTCTAAAAATCTAATTTCATAACGATCTTCTATGTGCTCACAAATTTTACACAAATAATCATCTAGTTCTTGATTGAATATTACTCTTCTATACTTTGCCGGCGTTACTAAATGATATATTAGTACTGTGACATTATGACTCTTATGTATATAACTGCTTTCTTCCATTCAAGTAGTATATCACGAAGCAGAGCTTCGGGGAATTAAACCCTGAGAGAATGATGCTCCTCGCAGCAGAGCTACGAGGTATCTAAAAAAGTTTTAGTTGTTTCTTATGATATCACGAAGCAGAGCTTCGGGGAATTAAACCCTGAGAGATTAAATGTAAGATCAAATGTCAACTAATACACCTAAAGCTTAACTAAGCCCCCTTATTATCTCTAATTTCTTTGACTATGCTTAATAATTGAGGGAAATCTACTGACCCAGGGATTAACCTAGCATTAATTATATATGCAGGTACACCCTGAATTTTAAGATTTCTAGCTATCTGCATATTTTGAGCGATTAAATCTCTTATCTCAGAACTGTCAGCTATCTCTTCAACTTCCGTAATATTTAAGTCATTTTTGGCTAATAATTCTTCGACAGTTTCTTTAGAAACATTTCTTATCTTCATTAACTCACTATGAACAGCTTTAAATTTATTAGGGTTAATTTTATAAACCGCTAATGCTATTTTTGCTAAATAATCAGAAGCATCACCAAGGATAGGTAATGGTCTTAACAAAATTTTCACTTCTGGATCATTTGGTAATAACTCATTTAGAGAAACATCACCTTTTTTACAGTAGGAACAAGAATAATCATAAAAAGCAACTATAGTTATATCACCGTCTTTATTACCTATGACAGGAAAATTTTGGCTATTCTCGATATCTAATTTGTTATCCTTAATGTAGCTATTAACTTTGGTTTCACTTTCTTGTACTTTACGCTTTTGTAGATTTTCTATTGATTGTATTATTATTTCAGGAGTATTAAGCAGATATTCCTCTATAATCTTCTTAACTCTTTCTTCTTCACATTGTTTCGGCTCTTCATTTTGTTTAACTTCTATGGAAACAGGTTTTGTATAAGAAGTTTTTATAGTCTTAAAAATAAATAAAACTCCTATAATTACTACAAATATAACTAATATCTTTCCAACAATATGCTGCATAAATAACCTTTAAAATTAATTTTATTTTGTTTCGGGCTAAGGTACATCATTGCGATGAGATGCAATTCCTACTGTGTCATCCCGTGGCTTGACCACGGGATCCAGAAAAACAATAAAAAATATTACATATTTTTTCCTAGACCCCGTGAATAAATCACGGGGTGACAACTATACCTTACCCTTTACTTCTGTCTGATCAATCTACTCTGATCTCTCTTCCAATCTTTTTCTTTAATCGATTCTCTTTTATCGTGTAATTTTTTACCTTTAGCAATACCAAGCTCAATTTTTATTTTGTTCTTTTTGTTAAAATACATAGACAAGGCAACTAGAGTATAACCCTTTATTTTAGTTTTACCGATAATTTTGTTTATTTCTTTTTTATGTAGTAACAATTTACGTGGTCTTCTGGTAGAATGATTGAACCTATTTGCCTTTTCATATTCTGCAATATGACAATTATACAAAAATACCTCATTTCCCGTATCAGCTGCATGGCTCTCTTCTATAGATGCTTTACCTTGACGAAGTGATTGAACTTCACTACCCTTTAATACAATACCTGCTTCTAGTCTTTCCTCAATAAAATAATTAAAGAGAGCTTTTTTATTTTGTGCAATAATTTTCTTATATTCCGTCATGCTTTTATAGATAAGGATGTTATAATTTCCTCAATTTGTTTTTTAGTTGTATCTGTTGCTTCAGTTAAAGGCAAACGAATTTCGTTTGTGCATAATCCTAAATAATGCATAGCGTACTTAACTGGAATTGGGTTTGATTCTACGAATAGTGCTGTATATAAAGGTAATAATTTTTGATGAGTCTCTAAAGCTCCTTTAACATCATTGTTATCCCATTTCTCTTGAAGCTCTTTGCACAGTTTAGGGGTAATATTTGAAATTACTGATACGCACCCTACTCCGCCTTGAGCATTAAAAGCAAGACTTAAATCATCATTACCACATAATAGATTAAATTCTTTATTAACTACAGATTTAATTCTAAGTGGTCTTTCTAAATCTATTCCTGCATCTTTTAAAGCTAAAATACTAGGTAACTTAGCGAGCTTAAATATCGTTTCATCTGTAAAATCGACTCCGGTTCTACTCGGAACTGAATATAGCATAATCGGCAAATTACTAGCTTCATGTATTGCTTCGAAATGTTTATAAATTCCATCTTGAGTAGGCTTCAAATATGACGGCAGACTAATCATAAAGCCGTCAACTCCGATTTTTGTAGATTCAGCCGCAAGCTCTATTGCATATGCGGTATTATTTGAAGAACATCCACTAATTACAGGAATACGCTTATTTATAATATCCTTAGCCGTCTGCAATAATAATTTATACTCTTCAAAGCTTAAACTACTCCCCTCACCTGTTGAACCTGCTATTACTACGGCATGCACTTCAGCATTTATTTGATATTCTAAAATCTTTTCTAAGGCATCTAAATCTAGTTTATTATTTTTAAACGGCGTTATTATTGCTGTAATCAAACCCTTAAATATATTATTCATTATTTTTCATTTTTATGTTGTTTTGTCATTGCGAGGATATATTGTTGCATGGCTTCGATGTCATTCCTACATAGGCGGGAATGACATACTACCCCCTCACAATTTTACCATACTCTTCTTTCAAAACATTCACAATTTTGTGATCATTAAAAATAACTTTCTTATTACCAAGATCTATAGAATTAATATTCTGCACTTCAATTGCTGTACCTGTAGCAAAACAGCTGATAAAATCTTCTATATGTTCTAATTTTAGACGCTCTTCTTTTACTTCTAGCCCTAAATTTTTTGCAATTTCAATAATAGTTTGTCTTGTTATACCATCTAAAAATCTATCAGCAATTGGAGTATATAGCACATTATCTTTAACAAAGAAAATATTGGTTGTAGTACATTCCGCAATATACCCCTCATAATCAAGTAATAATGCATCATCATAGCCAAGGCCTTTAGCCTCTTTCTTGCTTGTTATTGCCATGTTATAATGAGCAGCGGATTTAGATTGCACCGGCATCATATTAGGTGCAGCTTTACGCCATCTGCTTACATGCAAATTAAATCCTGCAACAAATGCTCGTGGCATAGAGGGAACAGCTGCAATCAAAACGTTAGTCGACAATTTAGGGTTAATAATATTTAAAGACTCACTCCCACACCAAACAAGCGGTCTTATATATGCATCCTGAATCTTATTTTTCTCTATTAATAATTCATGAGCTTTTATAATTTCTTCCACACTATAAGGCACTTTTAATCCTAAAGCTTCTGCTGATTTAATCAATCTTTCAGTATGTTCTTTAAGTTTAAAAACTTTCCCATTATAAGCCCGCTCACCCTCAAATACTGATCCCGAGTAATGCAAACTATGAGTTAAAGCATGCACTGTAGCAAGCTCATAAGGAACTAACTCACCATTAATCCAAATATACCAAAGATCATTTTCAGAATTTTTTGTCATTGTTATTAATTGTTATTTGTACTAGAGTAATGATGTCATTGCGAGTAACTGCAAGGAGCGTGGCAATCTCATAAAGCAAGCTCCTGAGATTGCTTCGTCGCTATGCTCCTCGCAATGACGGAAAAATTTTTAAAAATTACATCATATTTATATGCAAGAATATAAGGCACATATCCTAATTGTTGATGATGATACCAGAATATTAGCACTTTTAAAGCAATTTTTAAATAAAAATGAGTTTTTAGTATCGACGGCTATTTCAGCTATAGAGGCAAAGGATTTGCTAAAAACGTCTAATTACGATTTGATTATTTTAGACGTCATGTTACCAAGCATTACAGGGCTTGATTTTGCCACTACCATTAGGGACGCTGGGAATAATATACCAATAGTAATGCTAACTGCTTTATCGGAAGCTGATGACCGTGTTAAAGGTCTTGAAGCCGGTGCATCAGATTATGTTATTAAACCTTTTGAACCACGAGAATTATTATTGCGTATAAATAACTTGATCAATAATTATAATAATCCCAAAAAAGAAAAAAATATAACCAAATTTGGCAATAATTTTTATAATTATAATACTAAAGAATTTACTAAAAATGATCAGATAATTCCGCTTAGCTCTACTGAGCAGAAGTTACTTGAGATATTTATAGAACGTCTTGGCACTTCTGTTAGCCGCCTTGAGCTTTCAAAAATTATGGGAGGTCTTAGTGAACGTTCTATTGATGTACAAATTACCAGAATAAGAAATAAGCTAGAAGATAATCCTAAAGAACCGAAATATTTAAAAACCGTGCGTAATGAGGGATATGCACTTTATATCTAAACTATTACCTAGGACTTTATGCCTAAGATTTATGCTTATCATAATTATGCCGATTTTGATAGGACAGCTAGTTGCTATATTTTTGTTTTATGATCGTCATTGGTATAATGTTTCATATTATACTAGCACCATTATTATCAATGAAATAGAATCTTTAATTAAAGAGCATAAAGACAATCCCAAAGAAATAACACATTTATCAGAAAATTATCTCAATTTATCTTATCAATTTGAGCCTAATAAGAAACTATTAGCAAAACAGCCTAAGTTAAACGAACCCTTAACTATATTTAAAAATATTTTAAATATAAAAATTCATGAAAAAAATATAATTAACTTAACTAAGGAAAATAGAATTCAAGTATTATTAGAACTAAATAACGAGATATTAAATATTTCTTTTCCAGCCAAACTATTACTTAACCCAACAGTGTATATCTTTGTTCTATGGATTATATTTTTAACTATCATATTACTTTCCATCTCTATTATTTTCTCTAAAAATCAAATTAAATCAATAGTTGCTCTTGCAGATAGCATGGATGAATTCGGTCGAGGTATCTTAAAAAGTAAGAATTTTAAGCCTACAGGTGCTTTAGAAATAAGAAAAGCAGGGCTTGCTTTCTTAAAGATGAAATCTCGTATAGAAAAGCAAATTACCAAAAGAACTACCATGCTTGCTATGATTTCTCATGATTTAAGAACTCCTCTAACACGCATGAAATTACAACTTGAATTAATGGACGAAAATGAAGAGACGGACGGACTAAAGCAAGATATATTAACTATGCAGCAAATGATAAACTCCTATCTAGATTTTGCAAGAGGCGAAAGTGCAGAACAATTTAAAGAGGTTTTTATTTTATCCTGGATTAAATCTTTTTTAAATAAATGGTCACATATAGATATAAAGTTTATAAACCCTACTAAATTAGATGGAGTAAAACTTCGAATTAAACCACATTCTTTTGAAAGAGCCTTGTCTAATTTAATTAGTAACGCTATAAAATATGGTACTAAAGTTAGAATTTCGTTAAATGCTAACTCATCTAACTTATCGATAATCATTGAAGATAATGGCAGCGGCATAGATAATGCAGAAAAACCTTTAGTATTAAAGCCATTTTATAGATCGGATAAAGCAAGGCAGTTAGATAATTCAAGTAATGTAGGTCTTGGACTTGCTATTACTCGTGAGATAGTAAAAGATCATAACGGATTTCTTTATCTAGAAGATAGTAAGGATTTAGGTGGGTTGTCGGTTAGAGTAGCAATTCCTGTGTATACTAAGATAGAACTTTAAAAATTTGTATAGTCGTCATTGCGAGGAGCAGAGCGACGAAGCAATCTCAGGACATTCTGATAAGATTGCCACGCCACTTTCAGTGGCTCGCAATGACGTTAAAAAGAACCAAAAATATATATTTCAATGACTAACATAAAACATTTAGCAATAATAATGGATGGTAATGCACGCTGGGCAGCTACGCATAACTTACCTAAATCTGAGGGACATAGAGCCGGAGCTGATAAAGTACATGAATTATTACCAGAATTTATTAACCTTAAAATCCCATACGTTACGCTATATACTTTCTCTTCCGAAAACTGGCAACGTTCAACTACAGAAATATCTTTTTTAATGAGGTTATTAAACATTTATTTAAAAAAAGAGCTAGATAATTTGCATAAAAACGGCATTAAAATAAAAGTAATAGGTAGGCTTAATTTATTAAGCGACTCATTGCAAAAACAAATAAATAATACTATAGAATTAACGAAAGATAATAACAAATTAACTCTTTGTATAGCTTTTAGCTATGGTAGTCGTCAAGAAATAACAGATGCTTGCACTAAAATTATTGCAAGTGGTAAAACAGAAATTCTTGAGAGCGATATACAAAATGCGTTATATGATCCAGAAATGCCGGATGTAGATTTATTAATAAGACCTGGCGGTGTTTTTCGCATTAGTAATTTCTTGCTTTGGCAAGCAGCTTATGCTGAACTATATTTTTCTCAAAAATATTGGCCTGATTTTAATAAAGAAGACATAATAAACGCTATAGATGATTATTCAAAAAGGAAAAGAACGTTTGGCAAAAGATAAACAAAAATCAAATTTATATTTTAGAATACTGTCTGGTATAGTATTAGTACCATCATTTGTGGTAGCCATATTATGGCTTAAACCTTTATTCTATGTTTTAATGATATTAGTAGCTATAGGGATGCTTAGCGAATGGTATGATATGACCTATTCTTCTACTATATATCTAATAATAGGGTTAATTATTATCCCAATTCCCATAAGCTTATTAATATTCTTAAGTAGCAACTATATAAATAATTGGCTTGTTATGCTTTATTTTTGCATAATTTGGTCGGTAGATACATTTGCGATGATTGGCGGCAAAACCTTGGGCGGTGCAAAACTTGCTCCAAAAATCAGCCCTAAAAAAACTTGGAGTGGCTTAATGACAGGAATATTATCTGCAGGTTTAGTTGCAACCTTAATTAGTTTTATACCAAGTTTTTATATTGAAAATTACTATTTCTCAAATAAGATTTATTTGTTTATAATTAGTTGTACGCTAGCTTTAATAGCTCAACTAAGTGATTTATTTATTTCATATTTTAAACGAAAGTTTAATATTAAGGATAGCGGCAATATTATACCTGGTCATGGGGGAGTATTAGATAGATTTGACAGTATAATTTTAACTGCCCCAATATTATTTTTTATAAATGGATTATATTTATGAGTATTCTTAATTTAGTACTTTCGAATAATAATACAAAAAAAATAATTTTAAATATCTTCCTAGCATTGCTGCTAGGATATTTTGTTTTTCACTGCATTTACGGCAATAAAGGAGTTATTGCATATTTAAAAGTAAATAGACAGCTTGAAAAATCCTATGATGAATTGAAGTTATTGCGAGCTGCACGAGTAGAGCTTGAACATAACGTTAAACTACTTAGAACCGAATCGTTAGATAAGGATATGCTAGATGAACAAGCACGCAAAGTTTTAGGTATAGCAGCTCCAAGCGAACAAGTTTTTAATACCAATAGTAAACCATAGACTCCGTCACAAAATCTAAAATTTAACCAAAGAATATATTATGACTATTACGCTTTACCAAAATGATTTACCGGATGATTTTGAACTTGAAGGTGATTTAGCAATAGATACTGAAACGATGGGACTAAATTTATATAGAGATAAACTGTGTCTATTGCAGTTTAGTAACGGAAATGGTGATGCTCACCTTGTGCATTTTCTAGATCAAAATTATAATGCTCCTAACCTAAAAAATTTATTAAGTGATAAAGAACGTTACAAAATATTTCATTTCGCAAGATTTGATTTAGCAGCGATAAAAAAATATTTGGGTATCGATTTAGAGAATATCTTTTGTACTAAAATATCTTCAAAGCTAGTTAGAACTTATACTGAAAGCCATGGGCTTAAGGATATATGTAGAGAATTGTTAGGAGTAAATATTTCCAAACAACAACAATCTTCTTATTGGGGTGCTGATAATCTATCTTCTGACCAACAAGAATATGCTGCTAAAGATGTGCTTTATTTGCATAAGTTAAGAGAACATTTAATAGCAATGTTAGTTAAAGAAAATAGATTTGAACTTGCTCAAGATATCTTTAAATTTCTACCGACCAGAGCCAATTTAGATTTAGTCGGCTGGGATGAAGTTGATATCTTTACGCATTGAATTTTTTGATGCTATAAAACGTTATTGTGAGGAGAAACTGGTCTTGTTGTACGGCTTCGATGTCATCCCCGCTTAAGGCTTGCCTGCGTGGATTGAGAGTCGTCATTGCGAGGAAATTACGAAGTAATTGACGAAGCAATCTCAGGAATTTGCTTTATGAGATTTCTACGCTCTACTTAAGTTTTAAGCTCACTTACAATGACACTAAAACCTATACATAATTAGGAGCTTCACCGGCAAGTGCATAAATATCTTTATCTTCATTATATTGATATATAGCTTAATGCGATAAGGTAGTGACTTATAGTATGAGTTGGATTACACTAAATGAAAAACTTATGGCAAAGGCATATTCATACGATTTAAGAATACGAGTAATAAAAAGTTTAACAGATGGTAAAACAATAAAAGAGACTGCAGAGATATACTCTATTAGTAGGAAGACTATAATAGAGTGGAAAAAATTAAAGAAACAAACTGGCGATGTCAAAGCAAAAAGTGGTTATCATACAGGACATCGTAGAATAATAAGAGACATAGAGGGATTTAAAAAATTTATAGAACTTAATTTTGATAAAACCACCATGGAGCTAGCTAAGAACTGGAGTCAAAAAGTATCTGCAAGTACTATATCAAGATTGCTTAATAAATTAGAGTATAGTTATAAAAAAAACTTTTCTTCATCCCAAAAGGGATATTGGTCTAAGGAATGAGTTTATATTGAAACTAAAAACTATAGATAAACAAGATTTAGTATTTATAGATAAGTCTGGGATAGAAGATAATAGCTGTAGAGAACACGGGTGGAGCATTATCGGTCAAAGATGTTATGGTGAAAAGGTCTATCAACATCAATCACGTATTAGTATGATTGCTGGGCTGTGTGTCAAAGATATGATTGCCCCGATAATATTTGATGGAACATGTAATAAGAACATTTTTGAAACTTATGTACAAGAGATATTGATCAAGGAAATGATGCTCCTCGCAGCAGAGCTACGAGGTATCTAGTCCGTCCGCCAAAACTCTACAAGCCTTATAGATAATATGGTTTTAAGACAAGAAGTAATACAACAATCCGTAAGAAAATGATAAAATATGGTCATAAACCTTATGGATTTCAGTCAATGCCAATAGACAACATTATCAAATCGCAAGAACAAGGGAAACTGTTTGGTTATAAATTAAAAGAAGAATTAAACCCAAATAATAAGCTATATAAATTAAGAGAATTAATAAATTGGTCTAGGCTCGAAGAGTGGTTATCAAAAAATGTTTGTATTAAGAAATTTGGTAGAAATAGAAAATGTCATAGAGTGATGCTTGGCATAACGATGCTACAAGCAATGTATAATTTTTCAGATTCATTATCAGAGGAAGAGCTAAAAGAGAATATGTATTGGCAGTATTTCTGCGGGTGGGAATATATAGAAAAAGACATAGCTATCTCGGAAACTAGTATACGACGGTTTCGTAGTGTATTAGGTGAAGCTGGATATAATGAGATATTATCGGAGTTGATCAGGGTTGGGATAAAAACTAACACAATTAAAAAAAAAGATTTGGAATTAATCATCGCTGATACGACTGTACAAATTAAGAATATCAAACACCCACACGATGTTTATTTAATGGATAAAGCTAGGCTTAGCATAGTAAAGCTTTGCAACAGTTTGGGTATACATTTGAATGAAACATACGCTAGAACCTATAAACGCGATATAGTAAAGCTATGGAAATATAAAGAACATAGTAAAGCCAAGAAGCGTTGAAAAATAATGAAGCATTTAAAAATATTACTGGGTCGTTTGATTAGAGTATGTGAGCGTGAGATCAAAAATAAGCAATTAAACTTGTCTCTCAAAAATCAAGAAGTATTGCAAAAAATAAAACAAATACATAACCAATCTGTTTTAAAAAGAGAAGCTAAAAAGCAATATAAAGAAGATAACAAAGTATTATATAGTTTTCATGCCCCTGAAGTAGAGTGTATAGGAAAGGGAAAACGCAACAAGCCATATGAGTTTGGCAATAAAGTAGCGGTAGTAGTAAGTGGTCGTAGAAATTTTGTTTTATCCGCAAAATCGTTTCATAATAATCCTTATGATGGTCATACATTGCATCAGAGCTTTGAAGCAGTAGAGAGTGTCACTGGAATCAAGATAAAGAAATCATTTGTTGATCTTGGGTATAGTGGTAGCAATGTAAAGGAGAAGAGTAAGGTATATACCCCAAAAACGCGGAAGAAGTTGTTACAAGAGGACAAGTCTATGATCAAGAGACGCAGTGCCATAGAACCAATAATAGGTCACTTAAAGCAATATGGTCGGATGGGTAGAAACTTCTTGAAAGGTATGATAGGAGATATTATCAATCCAATAATCTCTGCTATTGGTTTGAATTTACGATGCATTGCAAATCATTTACAAATCGTGTCTAACTCCACATAAATCAAAAATATCATCATGCAAAAACTAGATGAACGATAAAAAATCGTTAACAATAGCTCCATATCAAAATTAGACCAACACAGAAATGTATCAGTAAAAATTAACATAACTTATTAATTTTTATTGAAAATCTTAGCAATTTGTTGTCAAAACTCTATCCCATTACAAATGATCAGGATTTGAAGTGTTTTTGGCGGATAGACTATCTAAAAAAGTTTTAGTTGTTTCTTATGATATCACGAAGCAGAGCTTCGGGGAATTAAACCCCGAGAGATTAAAAATTGATTATATCTGGCTTAATTAATTATAGAACTTTCCCTTTTTCAGTAGCAGAAGTATAGATTAGTTTCAAATCCGCTGCTAATTGCTTTCTATCTTTATATGATACATATTTGAGGCTATTCCTGATCTGATGGACAATACAAATTTGATGTTCAGTTTTCGGATATACTGATGCAATAGCATCAGACATACCAGTTAGATTATCACTACAAGCAATTAAGATATCTTTTACTCCTCGATTCTTCATTTCAGTAAAATTACCAAGCCAAAATTTAGCTCCTTCATTCTCACTTATCCATAAGCCTAAAATATCCTTTCTGCCAGATAAATCTATTCCTAAAGCTACATATACTGATTTATTAATAATAAGTTTATCTTGTCTTACTTTCACTACTAAACAGTCAAAATATACTATAGGGTATACTGATTCAAGAGGTCTACTCTGCCAAATCTTGACCTCATCTATTACTTCATCTGTAATCCTGCTGATTAGGCTCTCACTGATCTCAGCTCCATATAATTCTTGCAATTGTGTTTTAATATCAGACACACTCATACCCTTCGCATATAAGGATATTATCTTTTGGTCTAAGCCATCTATTCTTGTTTGTTTCTTTGAGACTATTATAGGTTCAAATTTACCTTGTCTGTCTCTTGGAACATTTATCTCTATAGTACCATTCTCACTAATCAGATTCTTACTAAAACTACCATTCCTCGCATTCTCAGTTTCAGCTCTATCATGCTTGCTATAACCTAAATGTTCTGACATCTCAGCATGCAGTGCTCGCTCTAAAATACCCTTGGTTAATTCCTTAATTAATCCATTCTGACTTAGTACTGTTTTTAAATCTACTCCGCCTTTTATCAGCAAATCTATTGCTTCATTTATTTTTTTATTCTTCTCGATTTGCATTTCTGTTACCTATATTTTTAATTACTTCTAATATAGGCTCAACAAAAATTTACACAATCATTGCAAAAGACTCTTCAAATAATCAATTTGTTGAATTATCAATACACCACAATGACTGAAGTTTTGACAAAAAATTTTTATTAAAAAAATCTATCATAACTCAACATTAATCTCCTTTAAACCCTTTATCTATAAGCTTTCTATCTATCCCTTATCCTAAATTAGCGTTAGGTAAACATGGTGATGAGCAGAAATTACGTCATTATGTACAGAATCAAGGTTCAGGCAAACCTTCTTATAAAGCATTTCAACAAAAACAGTTAAAGCTTTTTGGATAGATACCTCGTAGCTCTGCTGCGAGGAGCATCATTTTAAACATAAATTTTTACTTTAGTTAGAAAAATAAGATTTTTGTCAAAACTTCAGTAAATTAAGATATAGCAAAAAATTGTTTTTCCGCTATTATTTAGTTATTATGTATAATTTAATTATGTGATGACAAGCATATTATATCCTGAAAAAAGTCAAAATGATCAAGAATTGCCGCTAAGACCGTCATATTTGCAAGAATTTGTTGGACAGCAACAGATTAAGGAAAACCTTTCTGTATTTATTAGGGCAGCTAAATCACGTGGCGAGCATCTTGATCATACTTTATTTTACGGTCCGCCTGGGCTAGGTAAGACTACGCTTGCTAAGATTATTTCTAATGAGATAGGTGGTAATTTCAAATCTACTTCCGGTCCTGCCATACTTAAAGCAGCAGATTTAGCCGCTATTCTCACCAACCTTGAAAAAAATGATGTATTATTTATTGATGAGATTCACCGTTTAAATACTTCGGTTGAAGAGGTTTTATATCCGGCTATGGAAGATTTTGAGCTTGATATAATTATCGGAGAAGGTCCTGCTGCAAGATCGGTAAAAATAAACCTGCCGCAATTCACGCTTATAGGTGCTACTACCCGTCTTGGTTTGCTTAGTAACCCCTTGCGTGATAGGTTTGGTATTCCTATGCGTTTGAATTTCTATAATACCGAAGAGCTGAAAAAGGTTTTAAACAGAGCAAGTAAATTGCTTGATATTGATTTGATTGATTCAGGTTCAGAAGAAATAGCAAGAAGAAGTAGAGGAACGCCAAGAATTGCCTTAAGGTTGCTACGTCGTATAAGAGATTTTGCAGCGGTTAACAATCAGTTAGAAATAGATAAAGAAATAGCTAATTTTGGTTTAAACCGCTTGGAGGTTGATATTATTGGGCTTGATAGCAATGATTATCGTTATCTCAAATTTATAGCAGATAATTATAATGGCGGACCTGTCGGGATTGAGACAATTGCCGCCGCTCTTTCCGAGCAGCGTGATGCACTTGAGGAAACCATAGAGCCTTATCTAATACAGATAGGTTTACTACAAAGAACACCACGGGGCAGGGTGATAACAGCTGCTGCTTTTGAGCATTTAAAAATTCCACTGCCAACTAGTCCTACTCACCAATTTAATATTTTTAACGACAATGAATAATAATTTAGATAATGACTACCAAGCTTTTTATATAATTAAAAGGTTGATAAAAAATCATATTAAACCTTATGCAACTAAGATATATGTAGCAATATTTTGTATGGCTGTCGCAGCAATTTGTACGGCAATTATAGTACATGCGGTTAGACCTATTATTGATAAGATTTTTTTAACGCATGATAGAAGAATGCTTGTTATAATGCCGATAATGCTTATCGTAACTTTCTTTGTCAAAGGAATTTCGGAATATTATCAGAATTATCTAATAAAATTTGTCGGGCAGAGAGTATTAAATGATTTGCAGATAAAAATGTATGAGCATTTGTTATTTGCCGATATTTCTTTTATTCAAAAGCAATCTTCAGGGCGTCTTATATCCCGCTTTACTAACGATATTTCTTTAATGCGTGGTGCTGTTTCTAATTTACTCGTCGGATGTGCTAAACATTTTCTAACTGTAGTATGTTTAATAATAACGATGTTTAATTTAGAACCGCTATTATCTTGTGTGGTTTTCCTTGTTTTTCCGCTTGCTGTTTATCCGATACAAAAGATGGGTAGAAGGATAAGAAGAATATTTGCACGATCACAAGAAGAGCTCGGGCATTATACTTCTAAGCTTGATGAAGCCTTTCAGTCAATTAAAATTATTAAATCTTTTGTCGGTGAAAAAATAGAAAGTAAAAGAGCAGCATTAATTATTAATAATATTTTAGAATATTACAAAAAAACATCTAAATTAGATGCGTTAGTTTCACCGATTATGGAGGGGTTAAGCGGTCTTGCAGTTAGCGGTATGGTATGGTATGGAGGTAGTTTGGTACTTGATGGGAAGACTACACCAGGGGCATTATTTGCTTTTTTAGCTTCTTTTGCTGCAGCTTATAGACCATTTAAAAGTTTAGTATCGTTGAATATTAACCTACAAGAGGGTATTGCAGCAGCTAAAAGGGTATTTAGTATTTTGGAGACCGAACCTTTAATTAAAGATCATAGTAATTCTAAGGAAATCGATTTATCTGACGCACAAATTACTTTTGAAAAATTAGCTTTAAGTTTTGAAAGTAAGGTAGCTATAAAACATATAGATTTAAAGTTAAAACCTAATAAAATGATTGCGTTTGTTGGGCGTTCTGGTAGTGGTAAAACTTCACTCAGCAATTTGTTAGCACGTTTTTATGATCCAACAGAAGGAAGAATTTTAATTAATACTCATGATATTAAAGATATTAAGCTTACTTCTCTACGCAGCCAAATTGCTTTAGTTACACAAGATACGCATTTATTTGATACTAGCGTTGCCGAGAATATAGCATATAGTCAACCTAATGCTACACAGGAAGAAATAATTAAGGCAGCACAATATGCTGATGCACATGAGTTTATCATGCAGCTACCAAATGGTTATGATACACAAATAGGCGTGCAAGGGACAACTCTTTCAGGGGGTCAGCGTCAACGTTTATCGATTGCCAGAGCTTTCTTAAAAGATGCACCTATTCTAATTTGGGATGAAGCAACAAGCAGCTTAGATCAATCTTCTGAGCAGAAAATTCTAGAATCTCTCAAGAAATTACACAAAGGAAAAACTACTTTAATTATTACCCATCGCTTAAGTAGTATTACTGACCTTGATAATATAATTGTGATGAAAAACGGTGCGGTTTGTGAACAAGGAAACCATAAGCAGCTGCTTGATAATAAGGGTGAATATTATGCTTTATATAATAAAGAGCTGAGGGAAACACTTGACTAAAAGAAAATGATGCTCCTCGCAGCAGAGCTACGAGGTATCTAAAAAAGTTTTAGTTGTTTCTTATGATATCACGAAGCAGAGCTTCGGGGAATTAAACCCTGAGAGATTAATGGTAGAAATGATTTATTAATCCACTGCTCGCTAATTTTACAAAAATCATCGACAAAACAAAATAATGCAGTAATATCTTTCTTCATGGGGATACTCTTGTTTTTTTGCTAAAAATTATATAGAGTATCTTCTATCCCTTGTAAATACTTACTTCCAAACCTAGATTAATCCAGAATTCAGGTTAGAAGTAATACTTTTTATGATTTGAGTTATTTTTGTTGGGCTATACATTGGCATTGACTGTAATAAAAAGAGTCTTTTGCAATGATTGTGTAAATTTTTGTTGAGCCTATATTAGAAGTAATTAAAAATATAGGTAACAGAAATGCAAATAGAGAAGAATAAAAAAATAAATGAAGCAATAGATTTGCTGATAGAAGGCGGAGTAGATTTAAAAACAGTACTAAGTCAGAATGGATTAATTAAGGAATTAACCAAGGGTATTTTAGAGCGAGCACTGCATGCTGAGATGTCAGAACATTTAGGTTATAGCAAGTATGATAGAGCTGAAACTGAGAATGCGAGGCATGGTAGTTTTAGTAAGAATCTGATTAGTGAGAATGGTACTATAGAGATAAATGTTCCAAGAGACAGACAAGGTAAATTTGAACCTATAATAGTCTCAAAGAAACAAACAAGAATAGATGGCTTAGACCAAAAGATAATATCCTTATATGCGAAGGGTATGAGTGTGTCTGATATTAAAACACAATTGCAAGAATTATATGGAGCTGAGATCAGTGAGAGCCTAATCAGCAGGATTACAGATGAAGTAATAGATGAGGTCAAGATTTGGCAGAGTAGACCTCTTGAATCAGTATACCCTATAGTATATTTTGACTGTTTAGTAGTGAAAGTAAGACAAGATAAACTTATTATTAATAAATCAGTATATGTAGCTTTAGGAATAGATTTATCTGGCAGAAAGGATATTTTAGGCTTATGGATAAGTGAGAATGAAGGAGCTAAATTTTGGCTTGGTAATTTTACTGAAATGAAGAATCGAGGAGTAAAAGATATCTTAATTGCTTGTAGTGATAATCTAACTGGTATGTCTGATGCTATTGCATCAGTATATCCGAAAACTGAACATCAAATTTGTATTGTCCATCAGATCAGGAATAGCCTCAAATATGTATCATATAAAGATAGAAAGCAATTAGCAGCGGATTTGAAACTAATCTATACTTCTGCTACTGAAAAAGAAGCAGAATTAGCTCTTGAGTCATTTGATCAAAAATGGAGTAAGCAATATCCGCATATAGCTAGGAAAGTTCTATAATTAATTAAGCCAGATATAATCAATTTTTAATCTCTCAGGGTTTAATTCCCCGAAGCTCTGCTTCGTGATATCATAAGAACTGAAGTTTTGACAAAAAGATAACCAAACTTATAAAGTATGATATAAATACGCTCAAATACAAAATGGTTTTTAGTGTGTATGATTATGCAAGAAATGTTGCAAGAAATAAAAAATTTTCCCCTATAATCAAGATGTGGTTTTAGAATTAATACTATCACTAGTAACTAATGATAGCGTTAAAGCAAGATCTGTTGTTGAATTAACAACTAATAAATATTTTCAGCGTAGTTGGTCAAGTGTATACAGAGCTATAGAGAATTTTTACTGTGCTCGTGATGAATCATTAAATATAAGAGATGAGCAACGTTTTAAGACTCGAGAAGATATAGAAAAATACTTAATAAGTAAACTGATTAATGAGGGTAAAAACTTACTGCAAATAGATACTACAGTGAGTAGCAAGAAAGATTCCAAGAAAGCAATTGATCGTACATATATTAGACAGAATGCTAATAACCGACCAGTTGCGGGTTATGAATATAGTGTAGTTTGCATCGGTGCTCAGCCTAAATGGTCTGTACCAATATCTATAAATAGAGTAAAATCAGATGAGAATAAGTATAGCAAAGGTAGCAAACAAATAATGAAAATTGTTAAGCAAATACCACAAAAGGCTCTAAATATAACAGTAGGTGATGCAGGTTATAGCGCTCTATCTTTCATTCACCCGCTGCACAATGAAGCAAATACGGTAACAATAACCCGCCAAAGAATTAATCGCAGTATTTACAAAATATATATAGAGGAGCAAAAAACAAGAGGTCGTAAAAGATCTTATGGAGCTAAGATTTCTTGTAGTAGTTCTGATAATTTACTGATTCCAGATACAGAAGAAACTGTAGTAAAGGCTACAAAAAATGGTGACATATCAATTAGTATTTCACTATTTAAGAATTATCTAATCAAGGGCAAGAAACAGCATATCATGTCTGATAAACCGCTGAATTTTATTCAGGTTAAGGTGTTAGATGCATCAGGAAATGGGAAATATAACAGAGATTTATGGTTATGTGTTTCTGGCCAACAAAAAGATAAAATCAGTGGTAAAGAAGTATATGAATACTATAGACAAAGGTTTGATATTGAGCATTTTTTTAAATTTGGTAAGTCAAAATTATTGATGGATAAATTTCAAACGAATGATCCAAATAAAGATGAGGATTATATGTTATTCGTAATGCTAGCGTACAACATATTGTATCATGCACAATCTTCAGTTAAGGCAAGAAAAGTAAGGGCATGGGATAAAAAAATCAATAGCAATATGTTGTCTCCAAGTGAAGTTTATAGATCTATGCCACAAATTGCCCTTGAAGAAATATTAGAAAAGTCTATATCCAGAGGGATACCAGATCATAGAAATATTAGAAATAATCATCAGGTCAAACCATTTGCACCAGTAATACGCAAAAGTAATAAACACGGTAAGTTGGAAATTACAATAAAATCAAGTTTTGATGGAAGTAACCAAATTACCAAAACCTCATTTAATAAAAAGCTAGAATTACCAAATAATATTAGTAAGTATAAACCAGCAATATTAGACAAAATTGCTACAGTTTTTGACACATTATGTACCCAAATAGAATAAATAAATTTTGTTATTACTAAAAAAGTATAAAAAAATTGGAATACATTTCTCCTTATGGAAAGGATTTTGTCAAAACTTCAGTAAGAAACAACTAAAACTTTTTTAGATACCTCGTAGCTCTGCTGCGAGGAGCATCATTTAAATATAGATATATCATGGCTCATTTAACGATAGATGAAAGATTTAAAATATACGAAATGAATAAGAGTGGTTATAGCTCGCGATATATAGGGACAAAGATTGGCCGTGATAAAAGCACTATATGTTATAAACTCAAGAGAATGAGGCATAATTATAGACCAGATAGGGCTAACACACTTGCTTGCAGTTTAAGGCAAGGTAAGAGAAAAAGAAAATTAGATATTGATAATAATTTACGAGCAGAAATAATAAAGCAGTTAACACAGGGTATTTCACCAGATATAATTTCAGGTAGACGTAAACTATCACGAGATACTGTCAATATTTCTACAGAGAGTATATACCAGTTTATTTATACATCTCCTATAGCACAAAGGCAAAAATTATATTTATCTTTAGCAAGAAAAAGGAAAAATAGGTTGCATCATGGTACAAGAATCAGAAACAAAAGAATTACAATACCAAATCGAGTTTCCATTACTGAAAGACCAGAGATAAATAGAAAGATAGCAGCAATAGGTCATTTAGAAGGTGATTTAACTTTTAACAAAGGTAATCAAAGTCGTAATATAGGCGCTCTTGTGGATATCAGAACACAAAAAGTGTTTCTCACTTTAAACCGTTCAAAAAGAACACAAGATGTGATTGGTAACATGAATAAAAAACTTAAACAATTGTCGCATATAATCAAAAGCATAACGTTAGATAATGGCAAAGAATTTACCAATCATGAACAACTATTGCCAAAATCTGAACGAAAAGTATATTTTTGCAATCCTTATTCTCCATGGCAAAAACCATTGATAGAGAAGATTAACTCAATGGTGCACAGAGTATACTCTAAATCTTTAGATATAAAAAAATTAACAATAAAGCAATTACAAGAAATTGAGGATTTTTTAAATAATTTACCAAGAAAAGTGCTCGGTTATAAAACACCCAATGAGGTATGGGAAGAAAATATAAATCTGGCTTAATTAATACTGGAATTTACCAGGCATGCCAAAATTTAGTAGCAATATCTTCATGGATTAAGTTATACATATGCAAAATGATCAAAAGTTGCAGAAATTAATAAGATTATTATTCTCAAGATGTCGTCCTATTGTATCAATTGATGATAGAACTTTAGGTCGAATAATTGATTATTTAATTTATAATAAAAATGATCATTCTTATTCATTAGAAATTGCTGAAATCATTTTAACTATTAATCCTTATCAAGATGCTTTAATTGCATCATTACTCAGTTCATTTATTGATCCGATAAAAGAAGAGTTATATGATCTAAAGTTAGACATAATTAGAGATGATTTTGGTATCAAAGTTGCTAATATAATACAGGGTATTATTCAATTATCAAAAATTCATTACATCCCTTCTCACAAAGTACAGCAAAAGAATTTTATGGACTGCTTATTTGCACTTCCAGAAAATATTATGACACATACACTGTGCATTAAATTAAGCTACTTATTGCATAAAATTAGTATATTTAACTTAAATCAATCACATACAGAAAACACTATAGTTATTTTAGAGATAATAGAATTTTATCTCCCATGTGTTCAGAAAGCTTGCTTAGGAGCAATCCAAAATGAATTACAGGATATTTGTTTGCAGTTTCTAAAACCAGATGAGTACCAATATATTACAGAATATATACACACAATTTATGGGAACAGTAACAAATTGATATGTGATGTCTCTAATTTATTAAGTAACATTTTGCATGCATCAAATATTCATGCAGAAATCATTGGTAGAGTCAAAAATCCTTATTCTGTCTGGCTAAAAATGCTAGATCACAATGTAAATTTAGCACAATTATATGATATCCTAGGAATTAGGATTATAGTTAACGATATTGAAGAATGTTATAAAGCTCTTGATTGCGTACATAAACAATATCAGATTAGGAGAGGACATGTAAAAGATTATATCAATATACCAAAACCTAATGGTTATCAATCCTTACATACCATCGTGATGGACTCATCTAAACGAAATATAGAGATACAGATACGCACTCACGCAATGCACATAACAGCATTATGTGGACATGCTGCACATTGGCAGTATAAAAATCAAAATCCCATAATAACAAGAGTTATCAATAACATATATACTGCTTTGTATAATCCAAGAGTAGTAAATATACCTTTGATATTTCAAGATTTGGTAAGTCAAATTGCGAAATTCAACTTTACTCGCTTACTATTGCCTACTGTTCAGGACGACCACTCATTTGACTTTCTACCTTTGAAATCGCTGTGGTATATATTAAAAATTCAAGACAACAACATTAATATTCAAATATTGACCCATTCTGCAGGTATTACAGAATTACAAGTTCTAACTCGTGCTGGTAAACCATTTAAGTTTTTTACACAACACGATAATAATAATCTTGATCATATTCAAACAATGGAATTGAATATAAACTTCACAAAACCAGAATCAATAACCATCAATCAACCCAATAAAGCAATAAGTGATATTACGACATGCTCATCCCATGAAAATCAGCCATTCAATAATACACCGTACATAAAGAGACAAAAAGTAATAATCCATACAGGTACTGATGCAAATTATAACACTGGTACAAAACAAGAAGTGTATAATCTTCGAGAATTTCCTGAGAAAATCGATATCACTCAGGATAAATACAAACACTTACTTGAGTACGAAGGCACTAGAAATATTCTGCAAAGATATAGTGAAATCTATACAGAGACTTATACAGACTATAAATTTAATGCATCAACTGGAGACCCTGACATGAGAGCATGGGACATATTAGAGGACGAGATGCAACGGGAATACTCAGCAGATATCGCAAGAAATATCAAAAAGTTTGACGAATTCTTAAGCACGGATCAAAACTCTATCACATCTATCAAGTTATCAAATATTGATATTAACTACACAGATATAAAAAAGATTGTACTAAAATTACAACACAACACAACTATTAATCACATTGATTTGGCATATACTAATATCGCCCCGGCAAGCATGCGATTGATTATACAGCATATCATATGCAACAATAATATGATTAAACATCTTAATTTATCTGGTAATTATATACGTCCCGGCGAATTATTAAACTTATTAGCTGCATTAAAAAAGAATCAATCTCTAACACATCTTGATTTATCGCGGTGCGGTTTGGACGATGAAGGAGCAGCAGAGTTATCAGAATTTATTCAAGATCATACTAGCCTTACTTCTATTAATATTGACGGCAATATTATTATTTCTTATGGCTTAGAGGAATTAACAATTGCTATAGAATCAAATCGATTAATAAGGTCAATAGTAATAGACTTAAGTTCTCATAAGATAGAACCAGGGATAAGATACCGTATTAACAATGCAATACAACATAATATGCTTTGTTATGATAAAGTAAAAGAAGTGATGCATAATATTTCGTCCTTATGTGAAGATGATTCGAAGTATGATTCGCTTGATGCTGCAAAACTGCTTAATTTTTATCAGTGTCATGCCAAAGATAATTTAGTACAGTCAGTGTTAAAAGAGATGATGTCAGCAAATGACATATCGTGCTTTGACAAGAAGGTGGTTAATTATATTAATGTAAATTATTTTAACCTAACACAAGTAAGTACTCTGAACCATAAAGCAAAATTACATACTTTATATCACAGTATTGAGGCTTTACCTCCAGAGATGATAATGAATATAACAAATAATATGCAATTATCTGATGTAATGGGAGTATGTGATTTAGATAATTGGATCCGTGTGTATGAAATGTAAAAGAGTCTTCACAATTAAGTGTGTAAATTTTTCCAAAGGACTAGATTCTTTCTTTAAATTTTATTGTCCCAAATTTGGGAGAAAAACCCCGCACTTGCAGTGCGTCGTTTTAACATATAGAATGAAGAGATGCAGTATTACAAGAAGCTAAGCCACACAGTTTACGATTGCACTTATCATATAGTATGGGTGACTAAATATCGCTATAATATATTGGTAGGAGAGTCAAGGACCTAATCCAAGAGATATGTAAGAATAATGGTGTAGAGATATTAAGAGGGAAGATAGCTTCAAATCACGTACATATCTATGTATCTGTGCCACCTTATCAACGCCAATTTAGGATAAGAGAAGTTGTTCTGGAGCTAAAGCATCAAGTTTTATACGAGATTTAGTGATAGCATAAGAAGTAACACAAGCTAGAATATGCACCAAGAAATTAACAGGAGATCTATGCCTTGTATGCTCTAGGTTCATTCGATTTTTTAGTCCGTCCGCCAAAACTCTAAAAAATATCACTTGTGTCACTAATTTCCAAAAATAGTGCGATTTTAGAGCAAATTACTCTAATTTTGAGGGCTAATTTTAAATTTTTCTATGAAAAAACACACTATTTCTCAAAATGTACTCAATGTTCTCATTGCCATTTTTTCGTATTTCTATAAGCTTTTCATATAAAACCTTTCATTTTCTTATGGATTTTACTATGCATTTTTGCCTTAAAACCCTATTGCCTATAAGGCTTTTAGAGTTTTGGCGGAGAGACTAACTATAAAATCGGAGGATAATAATGTAACACTTTAGACAGTCCGTCCGCCAAAACTCTACAAGCCTTATAGATAATATGGTTTTAAGACAAGAAGTAATACAACAATCCGTAAGAAAATGATAAAATATGGTCATAAACCTTATGGATTTCAGTCAATGCCAATAGACAACATTATCAAATCGCAAGAACAAGGGAAACTGTTTTGTTATAAATTAAAAGAAGAATTAAACCCAAATAATAAGCTATATAAATTAAGAGAATTAATAAATTGGTCTAGGCTCGAAGAGTGGTTATCAAAAAATGTTTGTATTAAGAAATTTGGTAGAAATAGAAAATGTCATAGAGTGATGCTTGGCATAACGATGCTACAAGCAATGTATAATTTTTCAGATTCATTATCAGAGGAAGAGCTAAAAGAGAATATGTATTGGCAGTATTTCTGCGGGTGGGAATATATAGAAAAAGACATAGCTATCTCGGAAACTAGTATACGACGGTTTCGTAGTGTATTAGGTGAAGCTGGATATAATGAGATATTATCGGAGTTGATCAGGGTTGGGATAAAAACTAACACAATTAAAAAAAAAGATTTGGAATTAATCATCGCTGATACGACTGTACAAATTAAGAATATCAAACACCCACACGATGTTTATTTAATGGATAAAGCTAGGCTTAGCATAGTAAAGCTTTGCAACAGTTTGGGTATACATTTGAATGAAACATACGCTAGAACCTATAAACGCGATATAGTAAAGCTATGGAAATATAAAGAACATAGTAAAGCCAAGAAGCGTTGGAAAATAATGAAGCATTTAAAAATATTACTGGGTCGTTTGATTAGAGTATGTGAGCGTGAGATCAAAAATAAGCAATTAAACTTGTCTCTCAAAAATCAAGAAGTATTGCAAAAAATAAAACAAATACATAACCAATCTGTTTTAAAAAGAGAAGCTAAAAAGCAATATAAAGAAGATAACAAAGTATTATATAGTTTTCATGCCCCTGAAGTAGAGTGTATAGGAAAGGGAAAACGCAACAAGCCATATGAGTTTGGCAATAAAGTAGCGGTAGTAGTAAGTGGTCGTAGAAATTTTGTTTTATCCGCAAAATCGTTTCATAATAATCCTTATGATGGTCATACATTGCATCAGAGCTTTGAAGCAGTAGAGAGTGTCACTGGAATCAAGATAAAGAAATCATTTGTTGATCTTGGGTATAGTGGTAGCAATGTAAAGGAGAAGAGTAAGGTATATACCCCAAAAACGCGGAAGAAGTTGTTACAAGAGGACAAGTCTATGATCAAGAGACGCAGTGCCATAGAACCAATAATAGGTCACTTAAAGCAATATGGTCGGATGGGTAGAAACTTCTTGAAAGGTATGATAGGAGATATTATCAATCCAATAATCTCTGCTATTGGTTTGAATTTACGATGCATTGCAAATCATTTACAAATCGTGTCTAACTCCACATAAATCAAAAATATCATCATGCAAAAACTAGATGAACGATAAAAAATCGTTAACAATAGCTCCATATCAAAATTAGACCAACACAGAAATGTATCAGTAAAAATTAACATAACTTATTAATTTTTATTGAAAATCTTAGCAATTTGTTGTCAAAACTCTATCCCATTACAAATGATCAGGATTTGAAGTGTTTTTGGCGGATAGACTAGTTAATTTTTTGCCTTTAGCTGTAGCGATTCTATAACTTTCAGTATTGAGTTCAAGAATTGAAGCATGGTGAACCAATCTGTCAATAACTGCTGACGTAGTCATTTCATCTTTAAAAATAGTATTCCATTTTGCAAAAACTAAATTGCTAGTAAATGATGCTCCTCGCAGCAGAGCTACGAGGTATCTAAAAAAGTTTTAGTTGTTTCTTATGATATCACGAAGCAGAGCTTCGGGGAATTAAACCCTGAGAGATTAACACGTACTGATAATATTGTAGGTGCATTCCATTTCCTGATTGGTAACTCTTTTAAATGAACTAATGCTTCAGCTAATTTTTCTTTTCTACAGCTATTTCGCTTTTCTTTAATTTGTGTAAGGAATAATTCATAAGCTTTTAAATCAACAAAATTACGTGATCCACGTAATAGCAGATGTTGATTCACTGCTTGCTTAAATGTATCATGACTTTTTTCAACAGAACCATTTTCATGACTGACGCCTGGATTATTTCGCGATGGTGCAACATTGTAATAACCAAGCAATTCTTGCCATCTTTCTGTAAATTGTCACTATTACCACATTGCTTGGTAGCTGCACTTAAATTATCTGTACGATGCTCTGGTAAAACTCCACCTAACTCCCATACAGCTTTTTCAAACCCTGATGCTAATGTATCAAAACTTTCACTATGGCATATGCTAAAAGTTTCCCAACATGAATAAGGCAACATAAAATGAAATAGTAAGTGAGGATATGGTTGCCCACCAATACAAATACCCAATTGATTCATATTGGTCCAATCAGACTGACTCTGTTTGCCAGGAAGAATATTTTGTAAAAAGATTACTGTCTTATCCTTACCATGTGCAGCTCTCCATTGTTTCAACCTTTTCTGCAAACAGCGTAATTGCTTCCCATTATAATTCCCATGATACTTTGCTGTCAAATATGCTAATATGGTAGTTGCTTGCAACTCCGGTGCTGATTCTAGCATTGATTCTATTTCATCCCAGTGCTTCACAAATGGATCCTTACGTGTCCTATATTTACGTATTGTGCGTAATTCGCTTGGATACTTATTAATTTAAAAATTTTTTGTCAAAACTTCAGTTTCAAGAATTCAATTTCTAAAATTTTGTAAACTTATATATTTTTGCTAGGTTTTGTGTGTTTTTGATAAGGGTTTTTATTATTTTAATAGAAACTAGAATTTATAATGTTTGAGCTTTTAAAGCTTAAAAAAAGAAAAAGTACCCATAAGAGCAAATCTTATGAGTACTTTATCTTTAGAACTTAAATGTTAACAATTACGAAGTAACGCTGGTGGTACCACAATTAGCATTACCACTACTACCTGATACCACAGATACTATGTCTGGAGCTTTAAATAATATTATAATTGCCGCAACTATAACTAAAGCTACTTCCCATTGTAGTTTTCCTCTAAGTGTTTGAATACCTAGCACGATTATACCAACAACGGCAATACCTCTTGCTGTATTACCTCTAAATATTAAAATTACATTACATAATGCCGCACCTACTGGATCACCAACGCTATCTTTAGCTAAACTATCCATGGACATTGTTATAATAGCTAAACCAAGTACCATAAATAATAGACGTAGCGACATGTTGTAATCAATTAATTCTTCATTTAATTTACGCAAATTCATATTTTTTACCTCAATTATGATTAGTTATTTTAAAGATTAATGTATATTCTATTTACATATAAATCAACCTATAAATATATGTAATTTAAATTAATATACCAAAATATTGCAAAAATACTTGTTTTAAGTAACATTATAATCACATATTATGGTCTATAGTCTATGACTAACTACCAAATATATACACAAAAGTAAATAAAAATAACCATACTACATCAACAAAATGCCAGTACCATGCTGCAAATTCAAATCCTAAATGCCCATTATTTTTAATAGCAAAGTCACCTCTTCTCGCCCTGAAATAGCATACTATTAAAAATATAGTACCTATAATTACATGTGCACCATGAAAGCCAGTTGCTAAATAAAAATTAGACGGATATATACCATCAGTAAATTTAAAAGCAGCATGGTAATATTCATATGCTTGCATACAAGTGAAGAATATTCCAAGAATTATAGTAAGACCAAGAGCCGTTACACAATCTTTTTGATTACGTTCTTCTAAGGCATAATGAGCCCAAGTAACAGTAGTACCAGATAAAAGCAATATTAAAGTATTAATAAACGGAATATCAAATGGATCAAAAACTTTAATGTTAGGTGGCGGCCATACGCCTTGTTTTATTACCCATACACCATCTAAAAGACCAACAGGCGATAAACTTGATTTAAAGAAAGATGCAAAAAATACTCCAAAAAACATTATTTCAGTTAAAATAAATAAAGCCATCCCAACTCTTAGACCATGTCTAACAGACTCGGTATGACTATGATCTATTATTCCCTCTTTTATTACATCTCTCCACCAGGAATATAAGCAATAAGCCACTGCAATAACTCCAAAAGCTAATATGTAATGGTTAAATTTATAACTATGCATAAATGAAACGCCACCAACAACTAAAATAAGCAAAGCGAATGAAGTTAAGATAGGCCAAGGGCTTGGATCAACTATATGAAATAAATGAGATTTGGTATTAGTATGAGAGTTATTCATTTTTATTTTTTTATTTCTGATTACACATGTAAATATAAATTATTATTTATTTAAAAGCAAATTTTACTAAAAAATATCACCCAAAAAATATAAAAAATAGTACTTAAATGATGCTCCTCGCAGCAGAGCTACGAGGTATCTAAAAAAGTTTTAGTTGTTTCTTATGATATCACGAAGCAGAGCTTCGGGGAATTAAACCCTGAGAGATTAAAAAAAGTGGCGAGTGTATCAATCTATAATTTGTATTATATATCAAATAATTTACTTTAAATTGTAGAAATATCGCTTTTAAGCTGATAAAAGCACTAAATATTTAACTTTCAATATAAATTTTTACTTTAGTCAGAAAAATTAGAATTTTTGTCAAAACTTCAGTAGCTAAGAACTGGAGTCAAAAAGTATCTGCAAGTACTATATCAAGATTGCTTAATAACGCTAATTTAGGATAAGGGATAGATAGAAAGCTTATAGATAAAGGGTTTAAAGGAGATTAATGTTGAGTTATGATAGATTTTTTTAATAAAAGATCAGTAACTCAACATGAAAAGATGTATCATAACTGTATATTATTTAGTAGATAATTTTTGTAAAATATATGAAGAATGGATAGAACACCGTCTATTATCAACAAATCAGCAAAGGCATAGAATAGGAAAATTAAGTCTTGCAGAATTGATGACAATAGTCATATATTTTTATCTATCGCCTTGCAAGGACTTTAAAAACTATTATTTATACTACGATAGTGGACTAATGGTATGGACCTCCTGATATAGAGAATGAAAAGCAGTTGCTAATCTTCTAGGGTTAATATTTAACATAATGATGCTCCTCGCAGCAGAGCTACGAGGTATCTAAAAAAGTTTTAGTTGTTTCTTATGATATCACGAAGCAGAGCTTCGGGGAATTAAACCCTGAGAGATTAAAACAACAATTAAGGAGGTCCATATGGAGGTTACTACAATTGGTATAGATATTGCAAAAAGAATTTTTCAAATTCATGGTGTAGATAAAAATGGCAAGACAGTATTAAAGAAAAAATTGATGAGAGATCAGGTTTTGACATTTATGGCTAATTTACCACAATGTTTAGTAGGGATGGAAGCTTGTGGTGGTTCTAGTTATTGGGCAAGAGAAATAACTAAATTAGGGCATGAAGTAAAACTAATGGCACCGCAATTTGTCAAACCATATGTTAAAACTAATAAAAATGATCAAGCAGATGCTGAAGCGATATGTGAAGCCGTGACAAGACCTAATATGAGATTTGTTGCAATTAAAACTATAGAGCAACAAGAAATTTTATCAATACATAGGGTAAGAGAGAGATTGGTAAAAAATCGTACAGCACTTGCTAATGAAATTAGGGGGCTACTACATGAGTTTGGTTTTATTGTTCCTCAAGGCATTAATAAGGTTATCACAAAATTAATTGAGATTTTAGATGCAGGGAAATTAAGCCAGTTAAGTTATCAAACATTTAGTGAACTAAAAGAAGAATTCTTAGATAATAACAGAAAAATAAAAGAGATAGAAAAACGATTAACAATGATAGCAAGTAACCTAACTCAATATCAACGATTAAGAGCTATACCTGGTCTTGGTTTAATTACTGCTACTGCTTTAATAGCATCAATAGGTAATGCTACAAGTTTTGAGAATGGCAGGCAATTATCGGCATGGCTAGGATTAGTGCCAAGACAACATTCAAGTGGTGGGAAGGATAAGCTGCTGGGAATTAGCAAGCGAGGTGATGTATACTTACGCACTTTATTAATTCAAGGGGCTAGAGCTGTACTAAATGCCAAGATAAGATTTACATCGGAAGAACAGAAATCTAAAAAAGATTTTAGCCAATTTACGAAATGGATGTTTAATTTATCTGAGCGAAGTAGCCATAATAAAACGACAGTTGCCATAGCTAATAAGTTGGCAAGAGTGGTGTTTGCTGTACTAAGATCAGGAGATGATTATGTAGAGAGTAAAGTTTGTAGCTAAAGAGTGTGTAGCATAGCACTTATAAGTAAAATAAATGGTGATTTATATAATGAATAGGTAAAAGCAAAACAATATGTAAGAGATTCCAACCCGAAATATGCTTGAGATAATTAATATTGATGGTAAATAAGACAAACCTTAGCTTACAAAAAAACTGCGTTTTTCAGTGGCTCTTTTAGAAGCCGATGGACTGATAAGTATATAGTTTGTAAGCCAGCGAATTCCATCAGGGCTGTAGAATAAATTAGGTTGATTTATCAGCTATAAGCCGGATACATGACTGCATTTGTTTGTTTTTATTATTGATGTTATTTTTTTCTTGCATTCTACAGGAGGTCCATACATGAAAAATCAAGACAAAAAAATGAGTAGTATGTTTTCCTAATTTTTCGATTCTCAGGCAGCAATTTGCTGATAATTTTGCATATAATTCAGATATACATTCATAGGCTTTTTATAACCAATACTTGAATGAAATCTGTGATAATTATATTTATTCAGATAATGATCAATCCCCTCTTTTAACTCTTTAACATTGTTAAAATCATTAATAAAGATACAATTATATTTTAAAGTTCTAAAAAACCTTTCTATTACTATATTATCAATACTTCTACCTTTGCCATTCATTGAAATTTGGATATCATGCTCCTTGAGAATATTTATGTGGTCATAACTGGTATATTGGCTACCTTGATCACTATTAAATATCTGTGGAGCGTTATACTTACTGAGAGCTTGTTTCAAGACATCAGTTACAAGAGATGCATCCATAGAATTTGACAGTTTATAGCTCAATATGGCCTTGCTATGCCAATCTATAATAGCTGCCATATACATAAAGCCACCATTAGTGACTAACGAATATTAGAATTACCCTCAACGAACATTAAAATTACCTATAAAAAAGAAGTAACTATGGACAGTAAAATCGAATAAAAATTTATTTTTAAATATTTAAATATTATTCGAGAATTACTGATGACATGTACAAATAACCAAGTAGGTATTTTAATGCAAAAGATCAAAAAATATAATCAGATAATTTCTGCTGCAAAAGCAGGTATGAGTGTAAAAACGGCACGTAAGTATTTACGTATTAATAAGTATCCAAGCGAATTACGCACAATACGTAAATATAGGACACGTAAGGATCCATTTGTGAAGCACTGGGATGAAATAGAATCAATGCTAGAATCAGCACCGGAGTTGCAAGCAACTACCATATTAGCATATTTGACAGAAAAGTATCATGGGAGTTATAATGGGAAGCAATTACGCTGTTGGAAAGTTCTATAATTAATTAAGCCAGATATAATCCATTTTTAATCTCTCAGGGTTTAATTCCCCGAAGCTCTGCTTCGTGATATCATAAGAAACAACTAAAACTTTTTTAGATACCTCGTAGCTCTGCTGCGAGGAGCATCATTAAATATAGATATATCATGGCTCATTTAACGATAGATGAAAGATTTAAAATATACGAAATGAATAAGAGTGGTTATAGCTCGCGATATATAGGGACAAAGATTGGCCGTGATAAAAGCACTATATGTTATGAACTCAAGAGAATGAGGCATAATTATAGACCAGATAGGGCTAACACACTTGCTTGCAGTTTAAGGCAAGGTAAGAGAAAAAGAAAATTAGATATTGATAATAATTTACGAGCAGAAATAATAAAGCAGTTAACACAGGGTATTTCACCAGATATAATTTCAGGTAGACGTAAACTATCACGAGATACTGTCAATATTTCTACAGAGAGTATATACCAGTTTATTTATACATCTCCTATAGCACAAAGGCAAAAATTATATTTATCTTTAGCAAGAAAAAGGAAAAATAGGTTGCATCATGGTACAAGAATCAGAAACAAAAGAATTACAATACCAAATCGAGTTTCCATTACTGAAAGACCAGAGATAAATAGAAAGATAGCAGCAATAGGTCATTTAGAAGGTGATTTAACTTTTAACAAAGGTAATCAAAGTCGTAATATAGGCGCTCTTGTGGATATCAGAACACAAAAAGTGTTTCTCACTTTAAACCGTTCAAAAAGAACACAAGATGTGATTGGTAACATGAATAAAAAACTTAAACAATTGTCGCATATAATCAAAAGCATAACGTTAGATAATGGCAAAGAATTTACCAATCATGAACAACTATTGCCAAAATCTGAACGAAAAGTATATTTTTGCAATCCTTATTCTCCATGGCAAAAACCATTGATAGAGAAGATTAACTCAATGGTGCACAGAGTATACTCTAAATCTTTAGATATAAAAAAATTAACAATAAAGCAATTACAAGAAATTGAGGATTTTTTAAATAATTTACCAAGAAAAGTGCTCGGTTATAAAACACCCAATGAGGTATGGGAAGAAAATATAAATCTGGCTTAATTAATACTGGAATTTACCTAAAGATACAATTATATTTTAAAGTTCTAAAAAACCTTTCTATTACTATATTATCAATACTTCTACCTTTGCCATTCATTGAAATTTGGATATCATGCTCCTTGAGAATATTTATGTGGTCATAACTGGTATATTGGCTACCTTGATCACTATTAAATATCTGTGGAGCGTTATACTTACTGAGAGCTTGTTTCAAGACATCAGTTACAAGAGATGCATCCATAGAATTTGACAGTTTATAGCTCAATATGGCCTTGCTATGCCAATCTATAATAGCTGCCATATACATAAAGCCACCATTAGTTCTAATGTAAGTAATGTCACCACTCCAAACCTCATTCACATTAGGCACATACACTTGCTTTGTTGAGCCAGATTTAGTCCAATATTGATCAAGTAAGTAGCTATAGATCTTATGCTCACTATCGTTTCGAGAAGTAGATTTTTTCTTATGTGGGTAAATAGTCTATCCGCCAAAAACACTTCAAATCCTGATCATTTGTAATGGGATAGAGTTTTGACAACAAATTGCTAAGATTTTCAATAAAAATTAATAAGTTATGTTAATTTTTACTGATACATTTCTGTGTTGGTCTAATTTTGATATGGAGCTATTGTTAACGATTTTTTATCGTTCATCTAGTTTTTGCATGATGATATTTTTGATTTATGTGGAGTTAGACACGATTTGTAAATGATTTGCAATGCATCGTAAATTCAAACCAATAGCAGAGATTATTGGATTGATAATATCTCCTATCATACCTTTCAAGAAGTTTCTACCCATCCGACCATATTGCTTTAAGTGACCTATTATTGGTTCTATGGCACTGCGTCTCTTGATCATAGACTTGTCCTCTTGTAACAACTTCTTCCGCGTTTTTGGGGTATATACCTTACTCTTCTCCTTTACATTGCTACCACTATACCCAAGATCAACAAATGATTTCTTTATCTTGATTCCAGTGACACTCTCTACTGCTTCAAAGCTCTGATGCAATGTATGACCATCATAAGGATTATTATGAAACGATTTTGCGGATAAAACAAAATTTCTACGACCACTTACTACTACCGCTACTTTATTGCCAAACTCATATGGCTTGTTGCGTTTTCCCTTTCCTATACACTCTACTTCAGGGGCATGAAAACTATATAATACTTTGTTATCTTCTTTATATTGCTTTTTAGCTTCTCTTTTTAAAACAGATTGGTTATGTATTTGTTTTATTTTTTGCAATACTTCTTGATTTTTGAGAGACAAGTTTAATTGCTTATTTTTGATCTCACGCTCACATACTCTAATCAAACGACCCAGTAATATTTTTAAATGCTTCATTATTTTCCAACGCTTCTTGGCTTTACTATGTTCTTTATATTTCCATAGCTTTACTATATCGCGTTTATAGGTTCTAGCGTATGTTTCATTCAAATGTATACCCAAACTGTTGCAAAGCTTTACTATGCTAAGCCTAGCTTTATCCATTAAATAAACATCGTGTGGGTGTTTGATATTCTTAATTTGTACAGTCGTATCAGCGATGATTAATTCCAAATCTTTTTTTTTAATTGTGTTAGTTTTTATCCCAACCCTGATCAACTCCGATAATATCTCATTATATCCAGCTTCACCTAATACACTACGAAACCGTCGTATACTAGTTTCCGAGATAGCTATGTCTTTTTCTATATATTCCCACCCGCAGAAATACTGCCAATACATATTCTCTTTTAGCTCTTCCTCTGATAATGAATCTGAAAAATTATACATTGCTTGTAGCATCGTTATGCCAAGCATCACTCTATGACATTTTCTATTTCTACCAAATTTCTTAATACAAACATTTTTTGATAACCACTCTTCGAGCCTAGACCAATTTATTAATTCTCTTAATTTATATAGCTTATTATTTGGGTTTAATTCTTCTTTTAATTTATAACCAAACAGTTTCCCTTGTTCTTGCGATTTGATAATGTTGTCTATTGGCATTGACTGAAATCCATAAGGTTTATGACCATATTTTATCATTTTCTTACGGATTGTTGTATTACTTCTTGTCTTAAAACCATATTATCTATAAGGCTTGTAGAGTTTTGGCGGACGGACTAAATAGCTTCTATACCCATCATCCTCATATAGCTAACACGGAAATGTTTCTACCACAGATTAGGAAAAACTTAGGCATTGATCAATAATTTTACGTAAACAGTTTTTAAAGTTAGTCCAGCAATGTTTAATAGGATTTAGATCTGGTGAATATGTGAGTAAATACAAAAACTATGGTAAAAACCTTTCCGCGTTAGCTATATATTTCAGTACTCGATCTTTACCGACAATAAAACCATCTTCTAGTAACTGTTGATGAATATAGCGATAACCAAATTCAGGATTATCTGTATATATTTCATCTATTCTATTTAAAATACTTAATTTATTTATACTCATCTCCTTGGATTTATAGTAGGCTGTAGATCGACTAATCTTTAATAGTTCACACTGTCTTGATTTTGAGAGTTGATTTAGCTTGGAGTGTACAAGACTCTTTTTATTTGATAAATCCAAGCTTTTGAGCTTTCCCACGGCCCAGTCCCTCTCAACTGTGATTCTACCAAGAGCTTTAGCAAGTTCATCATTTTGCTCTTGTAAATGATTTATTTGTTCTTGACAGGAGTTTCGCACTTAGCAAATAATATGCTAATCTAGAGAAAAATAGTTTTAGATAAAAATGACAAGATCAAAATGTAGCAAAGATTTATATAAATCATTCTTACAAGCAAGTAGTGTAAGATATACTAGCAAAGCATTATCTGAAGTAAGTCCATTAGATCTATCGCACGATAGTGCAAGTCGATGGTTAAAGAGTAAGGATTTTCGCCCTAGCGAAATCTATAGCAAAGTGTCAAAATATATTGATCTGGAAGATCCTTGTTTATTAGTGGGAGATGACACCTTATTGTCAAAGCAATACAGTAAGAGGATCGAGCTTGTAAATTATCAATATTCTGGGGCTGTACATGATGTTATACCTGGTATAGGAATGGTAAACTTACTGCATTACAATACTCAAATTGATCAATCTACTCCTGTAGATTATAGAATATATGATAAAGAAACTGATGGTAAAACAAAGAACGAGCATTTTTGTGATATGCTTACTTTAGCTAAAGAAAGAGGTATCAAGCCTGATGCTATAGTTATGGATGCTTGGTATAGTGGTTTGGATAATTTAAAACATATACGTAATTTAGGTTGGATATGGGTTACCAACCTAAGAAAAAATAGAAAAGTTAATCGTAATGTTAGCTTGGAAACTTTAGAGATTCCCGATGAAGGGCTAAAAATTCACCTACGTGGATACGGTTGGGTTACGGTATTTAAGTTTGTGGCAAAAAATGGTCGCATTGATTACATAACAACTAATTTAGAGAATCCTACACGTGAGCAAATAGAGAAAATTGTTAAGGCGCGTTGGTCTATAGAAGTTTATCATCGAGAATTGAAACAAACTTGTGGTATTGAATGCTGTCAGGCACGCACGGGTCGAGCTCAAAGAAATCATATTTGCCTTGCTGTATTGGCCTGGCTTGATATGAACAAAAGGAGGATAAATGAAAACATTACTTTATATCAACAAACTTGGGAAGTTATAAAAACATCAATTCAGAACAACATTAAATGGCTTCTAACTAATACACAATTTTGCTAAGTGCGAAACTCCTGCTTGATATTCACTCAAAACTTTAGCTGGTTCAAAAGCTAATGCCGCATTACCTAAAAACTGTTTTTTCCAATTTTGAATTGTTTTAACACTTATTGCATATTTTGAAGCTAACTGACCAAGTGTCGACTCCTCTTTTATTAATTCTAATACTATCCCCGTTTTTTCTGAAGCACTGAAAATTTTTACTTTATTTTTCTTCATCTTTCCTCTTAAGTTTATTGCTATTTAGTCCCTCCGCCAAAACTCTAAAAAATATCACTTGTGTCACTAATTTCCAAAAATAGTGCGATTTTAGAGCAAATTACTCTAATTTTGAGGGCTGATTTTAAATTTTTGTATTAAAAACCACACTATTTCCCAAAATGCATTCATTTTTTTATTGTCATTTTTTTGTATTTCCATAAGCTTTTGATATAAAACCTTTCATTTTCTTATGGATTTTACTATGCATTTTTGCCTTAAAACCCTATTGCCTATAAGGCTTTTAGAGTTTTGGCGGACGGACTATTTATTCTAACTTATTGCGGAAACACACTCCTTCATTTTTTTGTCCAATTTTTTCATGTATGGACCTCCTGTAGAATGCAAGAAAAAAATAACATCAATAATAAAAACAAACAAATGCAGTCATGTATCCGGCTTATAGCTGATAAATCAACCTAATTTATTCTACAGCCCTGATGGAATTCGCTGGCTTACAAACTATATACTTATCAGTCCATCGGCTTCTAAAAGAGCCACTGAAAAACGCAGTTTTTTTGTAAGCTAAGGTTTGTCTTATTTACCATCAATATTAATTATCTCAAGCATATTTTGGGTTGGAATCTCTTACATATTGTTTTGCTTTTACCTATTCATTATATAAATCACCATTTATTTTACTTATAAGTGCTATGCTACACACTCTTTAGCTACAAACTTTACTCTCTACATAATCATCTCCTGATCTTAGTACAGCAAACACCACTCTTGCCAACTTATTAGCTATGGCAACTGTCGTTTTATTATGGCTACTTCGCTCAGATAAATTAAACATCCATTTCGTAAATTGGCTAAAATCTTTTTTAGATTTCTGTTCTTCCGATGTAAATCTTATCTTGGCATTTAGTACAGCTCTAGCCCCTTGAATTAATAAAGTGCGTAAGTATACATCACCTCGCTTGCTAATTCCCAGCAGCTTATCCTTCCCACCACTTGAATGTTGTCTTGGCACTAATCCTAGCCATGCCGATAATTGCCTGCCATTCTCAAAACTTGTAGCATTACCTATTGATGCTATTAAAGCAGTAGCAGTAATTAAACCAAGACCAGGTATAGCTCTTAATCGTTGATATTGAGTTAGGTTACTTGCTATCATTGTTAATCGTTTTTCTATCTCTTTTATTTTTCTGTTATTATCTAAGAATTCTTCTTTTAGTTCACTAAATGTTTGATAACTTAACTGGCTTAATTTCCCTGCATCTAAAATCTCAATTAATTTTGTGATAACCTTATTAATGCCTTGAGGAACAATAAAACCAAACTCATGTAGTAGCCCCCTAATTTCATTAGCAAGTGCTGTACGATTTTTTACCAATCTCTCTCTTACCCTATGTATTGATAAAATTTCTTGTTGCTCTATAGTTTTAATTGCAACAAATCTCATATTAGGTCTTGTCACGGCTTCACATATCGCTTCAGCATCTGCTTGATCATTTTTATTAGTTTTAACATATGGTTTGACAAATTGCGGTGCCATTAGTTTTACTTCATGCCCTAATTTAGTTATTTCTCTTGCCCAATAACTAGAACCACCACAAGCTTCCATCCCTACTAAACATTGTGGTAAATTAGCCATAAATGTCAAAACCTGATCTCTCATCAATTTTTTCTTTAATACTGTCTTGCCATTTTTATCTACACCATGAATTTGAAAAATTCTTTTTGCAATATCTATACCAATTGTAGTAACCTCCATATGGACCTCCTTAATTGTTGTTTTAATATGTTAAATATTAACCCTAGAAGATTAGCAACTGCTTTTCATTCTCTATATCAGGAGGTCCATACCATTAGTCCATTATAAATTATATAAATCAGACTTTGTAACTCTTCCATCATATACTCGTTTTATAGCTCTAAAACCAAGAGTTCTGAGTTATTTAGTTTTATTACTTGAATGGTATATGCAGGCAGCTCAATCTACGGGAGTTTCTTATATTGACGCCACATCTTTAGAGGTTTGTCATCGAAAAAGAATCTCTCGTAATAAAGTCTTTGCCGGTATTGCTGCTTTGGGTAAAACAACAAAAAGTTGGTTTTTTGGTCTAAAATTACATTTGGTTATTAACGAAAAAGGTGAGATTCAAGGTCTAAAACTAACGCCTGGTAATGTAGATGATAGAGCGCCGGTTTCGATAATCACCAAACATATCACGGGATTATTGTTTGGCGATAAGGGTTATATCAAACAGGCGCTCTTTGATGATCTATACAGCAAAGGAATCAAGTTAGTAACTGGCATAAAGAAGAAAATGAAGAATACAGGAGTTTCGCACTTAGCAAAAAGTATGTTAATCTAGAGAAAAATAGTTTTAGATAAAAATGACAAGAACAAAATGTAGCAAGGACTTATATAAATCATTTTTACAAGCAAGTAGTGTCAGATATACTAGCAAGGCATTATCTGAAGTGAGTCCAGTAGATCTATCTCACGATAGTGCAAGTCGATGGTTAAAGAGTAAGGATTTTCGTCCTAGCGAAATCTATAAGGAAGTGTCAAAATATATAGATTGGGAAGCACCGTGTTTATTAGTGGGGGATGACACCTTATTATCAAAGCAATACAGTCAGAAGATTGAGCTTGTACGTTATCAATATTCTGGAGCTGTACATGATGTTATACCTGGTATAGGAATGGTAAACTTACTACATTACAATACTAAAATTGCTCAATCTACTCCCGTAGATTATAGAATATATGATAAAGACACTGATGGTAAAACAAAGAATGAGCATTTTTGTGATATGCTTACTTTAGCTAAAGAAAGAGGTCTCAATCCTGATGCCATAGTCATGGATGCTTGGTATAGCGGGTTGGAGAATTTAAAACATATACGTAATTTAGGCTGGCTATGGGTTACCACCCTAAGGAAAAATAGAAAAGTTAATCATAATGTTAGCTTGGAAAGTTTAGAGATACCCGATGAGGGGCTAAAAATTCACCTACGTGGATACGGTTGGGTTACGGTATTTAAGTTTGTGGCAAAGAATGGTCGCATTGATTACATAACAACGAACTTGGAAAATCCCACACGTGAGCAAATAGAGAAAATTGTTAAGGCACGTTGGTCTATAGAGGTTTATCATCGAGAATTAAAACAAACTTGTGGTATTGAACGCTGTCAGGCACGCACGGGCCGAGCTCAAAGAAATCATATTTGCCTTGCAGTATTTGCCTGGCTTGATATGAATAAAAGGAGGATAAATGAAAACATTACTTTATATCAACAAACTTGGGAAGTTATAAAAACATCAATTCAAAACAATATCAGATGGCTTTTAACTGATTCGCAACTTTGCTAAGTGCGAAACTCCTGGAATAAACTTATGCCATTATTTGAACAAATATTATTACGCAAACGCTCAATTATTGAAACAGTATTTAGTGTGCTGAAGGGTGCTTTCGAGATCGAACATACAAGACATAGATCAATTTGGAATGCCTTTGTACATATCTTATCCGCCCTAATTGCATACTGTATGAAACCTAACAAACCTGCTATATCTCAAAATTAGCTAATCCAGAATTCAGGTTATAAATACTAAATCTTGTTTATCTATAGTTTTTAGTTTCAATATAAACTCATTCCTTAGACCAATATCCCTTTTGGGATGAAGAAAAGTTTTTTTTATAACTATAACCTAATTTATTAAGCAATCTTGATATAGTACTTGCAGATACTTTTTGACTCCAGTTCTTAGCTAGCTCCATGGTGGTTTTATCAAAATTAAGTTCTATAAATTTTTTAAATCCCTCTATGTCTCTTATTATTCTACGATGTCCTGTATGATAACCACTTTTTGCTTTGACATCGCCAGTTTGTTTCTTTAATTTTTTCCACTCTATTATAGTCTTCCTACTAATAGAGTATATCTCTGCAGTCTCTTTTATTGTTTTACCATCTGTTAAACTTTTTATTACTCGTATTCTTAAATCGTATGAATATGCCTTTGCCATAAGTTTTTCATTTAGTATAATCCAACTCATACTATAAGTCACTACCTTATCGCATTAAGCTATAGCTCCAGAACAACTTCTCTTATCCTAAATTGGCGTTAAAAAAGTATAAAAAAATTGGAATACATTTCTCCTTATGGAAAGGATTTTGTCAAAACTTCAGGTTTACGGTGCCAATGTGGGGATTTGAACCCCAGACCTACGCATTACGAATGCGCCGCTCTACCAGCTGAGCTACATCGGCAAGAATTTAAAATAAGAAAATTATTTTGGAAGTATTATTGTGGAAGTACTAGGCTCTGTAAAGGAAAAATGATGCTCCTCGCAGCAGAGCTACGAGGTATCTAAAAAAGTTTTAGTTGTTTCTTATGATATCACGAAGCAGAGCTTCGGGGAATTAAACCCTGAGAGATTAAATGTAAGATCAAATGTCAACTAATACAGTTTATCAATATAATCCTTAATCATTTTGTCAGTCACATTGCCTGTGGTTCTGACAAAATATCCAACAGCCCATAAGTGTTTACCCCAATACTGTTGCCGTAATTCTGGAAATTCCTGCTGAATCTTCCTTGAACTCTTTCCTTTGAGATACTGTACCACCTTACTAATACTTTGATAAGGTGGCACAGATACATAGATATGTACGTGATTTGAAGCTATCTTCCCTCTTAATATCTCTACACCATTATTCTTACATTATAGCGATATTTAGTCACCCATACTATATGATAAGTGCAATCGTAAACTGTGTGGCTTCGCTTCTTGTAATACTGCATCTCTTCATTCTATATGTTAAAACGACGCACTGCAAGTGCGAGGTTTTTCTCCCAAATTTGGGACAATACAAATGCTATGCATTTTACTAGACTGCTTCGTCAAAACTTATAGTTTTTCCTCGCAATGATGATATCTATACTTAGTTAGTAATACCAATTTTTTTCACGAAACTAACAATGCGTCCTTAATATAGTTTTCGCATGGCGTTGTTGTATGGTTCGGTTTCACATCTGTGTTATACCGTGGCGGCATTTTTGTATGGCTTTGGTGTCATTCCTGCATGAGGGGGATTGCTTGCGTGGATCGAAAAACGCCCTAAGGTAATCATCTAGTTGCTTGGGAACTAGATCCAGAAAAATAACTAAAAATATCAATAATATTGATATTTTTAACTGGATGCCGTGGTCAAGCCACGGCATGACACCGAGGGCGTTTTCCGATCTACGCAATAACGCCGCCACGGGATGACAAGAAAAAACTACTTCACGCAAGCACAACGACCACGTTAGGATGACATTGCACACTTTTTCAAGCTATGCGATAAAGCCTGAAGCAAACTAGATTACAATACCACTAAAGATGCGTAGAAAACCTTAAGTGGAAATGCTGCGTATCGTCGTATTTCTTCTTTTTAACCGCAAAACCCCAGTCCATTCTAATTGGTGCAAAGCGTGTTACCCAAATAAACCCGAAACCGACTGATGCTCTAAGTGACTTATCATTATAAATACCATTTGGACTTTGATATTTTGCTTTATTTAAGCCTACTCCCCATAAGCTTCCTAAATCCATAAATACCGCACCAGTAAGGTTAAATTCTTCAGGTACTGGAGTTGGGAAGTTAAGTTCAGTAGAAAATGTATAATATCTTTTACCGCCTAAACCTTCATTAGTAACTTTTTTACGTGGTCCAACACCACCGCTAGCAAAACCTCTTAAGCTATAATCACCTAAATTAAAGCGATCTGAAATTCTAATAACTCGTCCGCCGAGTGCTGCAATATCACCTCCAGAAGCAGATAGTTTGACAGTAAGCTTATTTTGTATGAAAGATTTATAATATTTACCATCAACTTCATGTTTCAGATATTTATTATCACCTCCAATACCCGCATATTCTTGACTAACACTTACTAAATAACCATTCTTCGCAATAATTTTACTATCTCTTTGATCATAAGCAATAGTGTGACCAATAGCAGAAGTAATAAACTTACCCATTTGCTCCTGTAAAAATATTGAACTTGATGGAGATGGAGCACTCAAGGTATCACGTTTAATTAAATAATCTATTTCGTGGCTTAAATCTTCTTTAATTTCATAACCTAAGGAAGTTTTACCACCTACAGAATGCTGTCTATAATTTTGATCTGTGTTGGAAAGTACACTCTGACCACGACCGCTTTTATTGATAAATCCGCTTACACCTAGGGATAAATCACGATCTAAGAAATGTGGGTCAGTAATACCACCATAATAGCTAGTAGTATTTTTACTTACCTGCACACCAGCATTAAGTATTTTACCCGTACCTACTAAGTTACGCTCTAAGAAAGAGAAGCGTCCAAATACCCCACCTGTGGAGTTATACCCTAAATCAAAACCGACAGCAGAAGTAGATTTTTCATCAACCTCAACATTTAAGTCATATTTATCCTTGGTTTTTGCTTGAGCAAAAGTAATTCCTATCTTCTCAAAATAATCTAAGTTTCTAAGATTACGTTCTCCTTTTTCAATATAAGAACGGTTTAGTATATCATCTTCTTCAGATTTAAACTCTCTTCTTATAACATGATCTTCAGTTTTAAGATTATTAATAATATTAATTTTATTGATATAAACCTTATCGGCTTTCTCTATAATAAATTTAATATTAATTGTATGATCAGGATTTTTTACAATATCAGGATAAACATTCACTACTGGATAGCCTACTGCTGTAAAATATTCTCCAATTTTATCAGCAATATTTTCAACTGTTTTCATATTGAAAACACTACCTTGCTTAATATTAACAATTTTATTAATAGGAGTTATATCGATATTGGTTAATTTGTTTTCTATTGTAACATTACCGAAATTATATTTTTCACCCTCTTCAAGAGAATATGTAAGAACGAAATATTCTTTGGTATTATTTAACTCAGCTGATACCGAAATTACTCTAAAATCTGCAAAACCAACTGATTGATAGAATTCTTTTAATAATTCTTTATCATATTCAATACGATCAGGTTCATAAGTATCATTACTATCTAAGAAACGAAACCAACGAGATTCTTTAGTTAAAACGATAGATTTAAGCTCTGAATCGCTATAACTTTCATTACCACTAAAATAAATATATTTAATACCAGTTTTTGGTCCTTCTGCGATATCAAAAATAACCTTAACTCTGTTATTTTCTAAATCTTCAATTTTAGGTGTTACTATAGTAGCAAAACGTCCGCTACGTTTATAAATTTCTGATATTTTTTTTACATCTAATTCAATTTTAGCTTGGCTTAAAGACTCACCTGCCATCGTATAAATCTCTTTAGATAGCATATTAGCTTTTATTTTAGAGTTACCTCTAAACACTACGCTACTTATAAATGGAGTTTCAGTAACGCTAACAATTAAATTACCATCGCTTGACATATCCATTTTGATGTTTCTAAAAAGTGAAGTAGCATATAAGCGTTTTATTGCTTCGTCTTCTTTTAAACTATTATAGCTTTCACCAGGTTTTAGCTTTAAATAGCTCTCAATAGTAGAGCGTTCAATTCTATGATTACCTTCTATAGTTATTTTACGAATAACTGAATCTGCTAGGGAAATGTTATAATAAAAAATTGTTACTGTTAAAATTGCTAATTTAATAATTGACCTGATTATCACCTAAAACCTTCTTATAAGATTTATTTAAAATTTTTGCGTTAAACCTGAAGTTTTGACAAAAATTCTAATTTTTCTGACTAAAGTAAAAATTTATATTTAAAGTTAAATATTTAGTGCTTTTATCAGCTTAAAAGCGATATTTCTACAATTTAAAGTAAATTATTTGATATATAATACAAATTATAGATTGATACACCCGCCACTTTTTTTAATAAAAATTTTTTGTCAAAACTTCAGTTAAACGTACACTATAGTAAATAATATTAACTATAGCAAGTAAATCTACCCACTTAAGAGAATAAATTTTTTATATCGTTAGAAAAAGAAATTACAGTGAGGAAAATTATTATCATTATCCCTATTTGTAATAAAATATTTCTAGCTTTAATATTCGGTAATTTACCCGTAACTGCCTCATATAATATGAATAATAAATGACCGCCATCAAGTACTGGTATAGGTAACAGGTTAAGTAGCCCTAAATTTACCGAAAGCATTGCTATAAATAGTAAATACATCTCTATACTCTGTTCTAAAGTTCTTCCTGATTCTTTTGCAATAGCTACTGGTCCACCTATTTCACTTACTGATCGCTTTCCTACAATCATTTGTGATGCTGCTTTTAAAGTTACAGCCGATATATCTATAGTATCACATATTGCTTCTGATAAGCTTGATAATATCCCTATTTTAGTGTGAACAGGTTCATTGTTAGCCATAATACCAATACGCAGTATTTTCCTAGCTTTTTCTACAACTACTTCTTCAGGCATTATATTAACAGTAAATTCTTCACCTTTGCGCTCTATTAATAAAGTAGAGGAATTTAAACCATTAATTAGTATTTCTTTTTGTACATCACTAAAATCTTTAACTAATTTATTATTAACTTTAACAATTCTATCACCCTCTCGCAAATTAGCTTTTTCTGCTGGTGATTCAGCTATTACCTCTCCTATTACAGGCTGAATTTCTACTTTACCAAGGCAAAAATAAAATCCGGCAAATATTATTATAGCAAGGAAATAATTAATTAAAGGTCCTGCTGCAACTATTAAAAAACGCTCAAAACAAGACTTAGCATAAAACGCTACTTTTTCATTTATTTCTTGCGTTTTATCCATAATGTTTCGATCATAACCATAAATCTTAACATATCCCCCGAGGGGCAATAAACAAATTTTCCACCTAACCCCTTTTGAGTCTGTAATACCGATTAATTCTTTGCCGAAACCTATCGAACATTCTTCGATTTTTACATTAAAGAATCTTGCAACTGCATAATGCCCTAGCTCGTGGATAAACACCAAGATGCTAATTGTTATAATAAATCCGACTATAGATAACATAAATTTTTTATTATTAATATGTAGGTAGACGAAGTTGAATTTGGAAAAGAGTAATCGGCTCATAAAATTAGGAGCGGCAGTAGTGACTTAATACGTTGCTACCTGCACACTTATAGAATGACGTAGCCAATTTTCCAAATTAAACGAGTATACAAATAAGTAGTTTTAAAGTATAGTATGCTAAATTTAACACTTTATTTCTTTTTATGAGTTCAAATAAAATCAATAAGAAGTCGATTGCACGTATTGCAGCAATACAAGCTATATATCAACATATGTTACGGAACAATGACAATATAGATGATATAATAGAAAATGTACTTTCTTTTTATCGCAACGATACTTCTATGACTGATTCACCCATAAAAATATCACTAACTATAAGTCATTTTAAAATGTTGGTAAAGTTGGTATTTGAAAATATTGATAAAATAGATGAAATTATAATTAATCATCTGGTAAATGATAAAAACCAAAATCATATACCTATTTTGCTACAAGCTTTATTACGCAGTGGTATATGTGAATTATTATTTTTTCCAGATATACCTACTAAAGTAATAATTAATGAATATACAGATATAGCACATGATATGCTAAATGACCACGAAATAGGCTTTGTTAATTCTATATTAGATAAAATAGCACACGAAAATAAAAGATTTTATGACAAATAATTTAAGTGGTTATAGAAATAAGTTTGTTAGAGTTAAGACTTCTAAAAAACGCACTGTTTCTTCTAGCAACTGGCTAAGGCGTCAGTTAAATGATCCTTATGTTGCAAAAGCACGCATTGAAGGCTTTAGATCAAGGGCTGCATATAAACTCCTTGAGATTCATGAAAAATTTAAAATTTTCACCCCAAATATGAAAGTAGTTGATTTAGGAGCAGCCCCAGGGGGATGGAGTCAAGTAGCTTCTAAACTTATTAAAGCCACTGATGGTAATTTAAAAAATAAAATAATTTCAGTTGATTTGCTTGAAATCGAACCAATTCCTGGAGTTGAATCTTTTCAAAAAGATTTCTTTGAAAAAGATACTGAAGAATTAATTATTCAAGCTTTAAACGGCAAAGCTGATATAGTGCTTAGTGATATGGCATCAAATACTATAGGTCACAAAGCTACCGATCATATAAGAACTCTGCTTTTATGCGAGCAAGCTTTTGAGTTTGCTTTCAAAGTCTTAAACCCTTCCGGTCACTTTATTGCTAAAATCTTTCGTGGTGGGGCTGAAAATGAGCTTTTAAACAAAGTGAAACGTGAATTCTCTACTGTCAAACATTTCAAACCATCATCCAGCCGCAAAGAATCAACAGAAATTTACCTAGTTGCTCTAAATAGGAAAAATGATGCTCCTCGCAGCAGAGCTACGAGGTATCTATCCAAAAAGCTTTAACTGTTTTTGTTGAAATGCTTTATAAGAAGGTTTGCCTGAACCTTGATTCTGTACATAATTACGTAATTTCTGCTCATCACCATGTTTACCTACTGTGCTCATAAAATATCCTTTACTCCAAAAAACTCTTCCATCATATACTCGTTTTATAGCTCTAAAACCAAGAGTTCTGAGTTATTTAGTTTTATTACTTGAATGGTATATGCAGGCAGCTCAATCTACGGGAGTTTCTTATATTGACGCCACATCTTTAGAGGTTTGTCATCGAAAAAGAATCTCTCGTAATAAAGTCTTTGCCGGTATTGCTGCTTTGGGTAAAACAACAAAAAGTTGGTTTTTTGGTCTAAAATTACATTTGGTTATTAACGAAAAAGGTGAGATTCAAGGTCTAAAACTAACGCCTGGTAATGTAGATGATAGAGCGCCGGTTTCGATAATCACCAAACATATCACGGGATTATTGTTTGGCGATAAGGGTTATATCAAACAGGAGCTCTTTGATGATCTATACAGCAAAGGAATCAAGTTAGTAACTGGCATAAAGAAGAAAATGAAGAATAAACTTATGCCATTATTTGAAAAAATATTATTACGCAAACGCTCAATTATCGAAACAGTATTTAGTGTGCTGAAGGGTGCTTTCGAGATCGAACATACAAGACATAGATCAATTTGGAATGCCTTTGTACATATCTTATCCGCCCTAATTGCATACTGTATGAAACCTAACAAACCTGCTATATCTCAAAATTAGCTAATCCAGAATTCAGGTTTATAGATATTGGTACAGCCCATTTAGGCTGAGCACCGATGCAAACTACACTATATTCATAACCCGCAACTGATCGGTTATTAGCATTCTGTCTAATATATGTACGATCAATTGCTTTCTTGGAATCTTTCTTGCTACTCACTGTAGTATCTATTTGTAGTAAGTTTTTACTCTCATTCATCAGTTTACTTATTAAGTATTTTTCTATATCTTCTCGAGTCTTAAAACGTTGCTTATCTCTTATATTTAATGATTCATCACGAGCACAGTAAAAATTCTCTATAGCTCTGTATAGGAAAGTTCTATAATTAATTAAGCCAGATATAATCAATTTTTAATCTCTCAGGGTTTAATTCCCCAAAGCTCTGCTTCGTGATATCATAAGAAACAACTAAAACTTTTTTAGATACCTCGTAGCTCTGCTGCGAGGAGCATCATTTAAATATAGATATATCATGGCTCATTTAACGATAGATGAAAGATTTAAAATATACGAAATGAATAAGAGTGGTTATAGCTCGCGATATATAGGGACAAAGATTGGCCGTGATAAAAGCACTATATGTTATGAACTCAAGAGAATGAGGCATAATTATAGACCAGATAGGGCTAACACACTTGCTTGCAGTTTAAGGCAAGGTAAGAGAAAAAGAAAATTAGATATTGATAATAATTTACGAGCAGAAATAATAAAGCAGTTAACACAGGGTATTTCACCAGATATAATTTCAGGTAGACGTAAACTATCACGAGATACTGTCAATATTTCTACAGAGAGTATATACCAGTTTATTTATACATCTCCTATAGCACAAAGGCAAAAATTATATTTATCTTTAGCAAGAAAAAGGGTAAATTCCAGTATTAATTAAGCCAGATTTATATTTTCTTCCCATACCTCATTGGGTGTTTTATAACCGAGCACTTTTCTTGGTAAATTATTTAAAAAATCCTCAATTTCTTGTAATTGCTTTATTGTTAATTTTTTTATATCTAAAGATTTAGAGTATACTCTGTGCACCATTGAGTTAATCTTCTCTATCAATGGTTTTTGCCATGGAGAATAAGGATTGCAAAAATATACTTTTCGTTCAGATTTTGGCAATAGTTGTTCATGATTGGTAAATTCTTTGCCATTATCTAACGTTATGCTTTTGATTATATGCGACAATTGTTTAAGTTTTTTATTCATGTTACCAATCACATCTTGTGTTCTTTTTGAACGGTTTAAAGTGAGAAACACTTTTTGTGTTCTGATATCCACAAGAGCGCCTATATTACGACTTTGATTACCTTTGTTAAAAGTTAAATCACCTTCTAAATGACCTATTGCTGCTATCTTTCTATTTATCTCTGGTCTTTCAGTAATGGAAACTCGATTTGGTATTGTAATTCTTTTGTTTCTGATTCTTGTACCATGATGCAACCTATTTTTCCTTTTTCTTGCTAAAGATAAATATAATTTTTGCCTTTGTGCTATAGGAGATGTATAAATAAACTGGTATATACTCTCTGTAGAAATATTGACAGTATCTCGTGATAGTTTACGTCTACCTGAAATTATATCTGGTGAAATACCCTGTGTTAACTGCTTTATTATTTCTGCTCGTAAATTATTATCAATATCTAATTTTCTTTTTCTCTTACCTTGCCTTAAACTGCAAGCAAGTGTGTTAGCCCTATCTGGTCTATAATTATGCCTCATTCTCTTGAGTTCATAACATATAGTGCTTTTATCACGGCCAATCTTTGTCCCTATATATCGCGAGCTATAACCACTCTTATTCATTTCGTATATTTTAAATCTTTCATCTATCGTTAAATGAGCCATGATATATCTATATTTAAATGATGCTCCTCGCAGCAGAGCTACGAGGTATCTAAAAAAGTTTTAGTTGTTTCTTATGATATCACGAAGCAGAGCTTCGGGGAATTAAACCCTGAGAGATTAAAAATTGATTATATCTGGCTTAATTAATTATAGAACTTTCCAAGGAAAAATAGGTTGCATCATGGTACAAGAATCAGAAACAAAAGAATTACAATACCAAATCGAGTTTCCATTACTGAAAGACCAGAGATAAATAGAAAGATAGCAGCAATAGGTCATTTAGAAGGTGATTTAACTTTTAACAAAGGTAATCAAAGTCGTAATATAGGCGCTCTTGTGGATATCAGAACACAAAAAGTGTTTCTCACTTTAAACCGTTCAAAAAGAACACAAGATGTGATTGGTAACATGAATAAAAAACTTAAACAATTGTCGCATATAATCAAAAGCATAACGTTAGATAATGGCAAAGAATTTACCAATCATGAACAACTATTGCCAAAATCTGAACGAAAAGTATATTTTTGCAATCCTTATTCTCCATGGCAAAAACCATTGATAGAGAAGATTAACTCAATGGTGCACAGAGTATACTCTAAATCTTTAGATATAAAAAAATTAACAATAAAGCAATTACAAGAAATTGAGGATTTTTTAAATAATTTACCAAGAAAAGTGCTCGGTTATAAAACACCCAATGAGGTATGGGAAGAAAATATAAATCTGGCTTAATTAATACTGGAATTTACCTTCTATAACTAGAAACACTAGGAAATGAATTGAAGATGAGAGGATGGCGGATGGGTGTGTATTAGCAATGAAGCAGGGTAATGTCTGTGGAGCGAAGGCACCCTACTGATAACATTATTCCAACAACAAGGGAGGTAAAGACGAATGATAAAAACGTCTATAGAATTACAAGACCTGAGAAGGAAGATATATATCAAAGCTAAAGCTGAAAAGCAATGGCGATTTTGGGGATTATATGTTCATGTATGTAAGATAGAAACACTAAGAGAAGCCTACACGCTAGCTAAGCATAATAAGGGAGCACCTGGAATAGATGGTGTTACCTTTGAAATGATAGAGTTAGCTGGAGTTGAACAATTTCTGGAAAACATACAAACAGAATTACAATCCAGAACCTATTATCCTGACAGGAAAAGGGTAAAGGCAATTCCTAAAGATAATGGGAATAAAATGAGGAAGTTATCCATACCAACTATCAAAGATAGGGTAGTGGAAGGAGCGCTAAGACTGATTTTAGAACCAATATTTGAAGCTGACTTCCAACCGGGATCATATGGATATCGCCCTAAACGGACTGCAGCTGCAGCTATCGAAATAGTTACAGTAGCAGCAATTAAGGAAAAGACAAGAGTAATAGATGTAGATTTACGCTCTTACTTTGACACGATTGCTCACGTCCAGCTATTTACAAAGATAGCAGAGCGTGTAAATGACAAAGATGTTATGAAACTACTAAAACTGATAGTTAAAGCTGGTGGAAAAAGAGGCATAGCTCAAGGCGGGCCACTATCACCTCTTTTAAGCAATATTTACCTAAATGAAGTAGATAAAATGCTAGAAAGAGCAAAGTGTGTGAGCAAACTAAAAGATGGCTATGACCACATAGAGTACGTTAGATGGGCTGACGATCTGATCATACTGATTGACGGCTATAGAAAATGGCAGTGGATAGAGAAAGCAATCAATATAAGGCTAAGACAAGAATTGTTGAAAATAAAGGTTGAACTAAACGAAGAGAAGACAAAGACAGTCGATCTAAAGAATGGTGAGACATTTAGCTTTTTGGGTTTTGATTTTAGACGAGTAAAAACTACGCAAGGTAAAATTGGAATCCAGAAGACGCCTAGAATGAGAGCGCGAACTGCCCTGCTAGAAAAACTAAAAGAGATATTCCGCAAGTTTATATCGCAACCAGTTGATAGAGTAACATACCTTATCAACCCGATATTGCGAGGCTGGATAAATTACTTTAGGATTGGTAACTCTAGCCGTTGTTTTGGATATGTACGAGACTGGGTAGAGAAGAAAGTAAGACGCCATTTAATGAAATCACGTGGATTGAAAGGCTTCGGCTGGGAAAGGTGGAGTAGGAGAGACTTGTATGAGAAGATGGGATTGTATAACGATTACCAAATTCGATATTACAGACCTTTGAAAGCAATAACAGCGGATAGGCCATAGGCAATGATAAGAAGTTATCAGGAAAGCGTAATACGGGAAATCTGTACGTTACGTTTGACGAGGCGGGTGATGGAAAACGGGGGTAATAAGACTATAATGGACTAATGGTATGGACCTCCTGATATAGAGAATGAAAAGCAGTTGCTAATCTTCTAGGGTTAATATTTAACATATTAAAACAACAATTAAGGAGGTCCATATGGAGGTTACTACAATTGGTATAGATATTGCAAAAAGAATTTTTCAAATTCATGGTGTAGATAAAAATGGCAAGACAGTATTAAAGAAAAAATTGATGAGAGATCAGGTTTTGACATTTATGGCTAATTTACCACAATGTTTAGTAGGGATGGAAGCTTGTGGTGGTTCTAGTTATTGGGCAAGAGAAATAACTAAATTAGGGCATGAAGTAAAACTAATGGCACCGCAATTTGTCAAACCATATGTTAAAACTAATAAAAATGATCAAGCAGATGCTGAAGCGATATGTGAAGCCGTGACAAGACCTAATATGAGATTTGTTGCAATTAAAACTATAGAGCAACAAGAAATTTTATCAATACATAGGGTAAGAGAGAGATTGGTAAAAAATCGTACAGCACTTGCTAATGAAATTAGGGGGCTACTACATGAGTTTGGTTTTATTGTTCCTCAAGGCATTAATAAGGTTATCACAAAATTAATTGAGATTTTAGATGCAGGGAAATTAAGCCAGTTAAGTTATCAAACATTTAGTGAACTAAAAGAAGAATTCTTAGATAATAACAGAAAAATAAAAGAGATAGAAAAACGATTAACAATGATAGCAAGTAACCTAACTCAATATCAACGATTAAGAGCTATACCTGGTCTTGGTTTAATTACTGCTACTGCTTTAATAGCATCAATAGGTAATGCTACAAGTTTTGAGAATGGCAGGCAATTATCGGCATGGCTAGGATTAGTGCCAAGACAACATTCAAGTGGTGGGAAGGATAAGCTGCTGGGAATTAGCAAGCGAGGTGATGTATACTTACGCACTTTATTAATTCAAGGGGCTAGAGCTGTACTAAATGCCAAGATAAGATTTACATCGGAAGAACAGAAATCTAAAAAAGATTTTAGCCAATTTACGAAATGGATGTTTAATTTATCTGAGCGAAGTAGCCATAATAAAACGACAGTTGCCATAGCTAATAAGTTGGCAAGAGTGGTGTTTGCTGTACTAAGATCAGGAGATGATTATGTAGAGAGTAAAGTTTGTAGCTAAAGAGTGTGTAGCATAGCACTTATAAGTAAAATAAATGGTGATTTATATAATGAATAGGTAAAAGCAAAACAATATGTAAGAGATTCCAACCCGAAATATGCTTGAGATAATTAATATTGATGGTAAATAAGACAAACCTTAGCTTACAAAAAAACTGCGTTTTTCAGTGGCTCTTTTAGAAGCCGATGGACTGATAAGTATATAGTTTGTAAGCCAGCGAATTCCATCAGGGCTGTAGAATAAATTAGGTTGATTTATCAGCTATAAGCCGGATACATGACTGCATTTGTTTGTTTTTATTATTGATGTTATTTTTTTCTTGCATTCTACAGGAGGTCCATACATGAAAAAATTGGACAAAAAAATGAAGGAGTGTGTTTCCGCAATAAGTTAGAATAAATAGCAATAAACTTAAGAGGAAAGATGAAGAAAAATAAAGTAAAAATTTTCAGTGCTTCAGAAAAAACGGGGATAGTATTAGAATTAATAAAAGAGGAGTCGACACTTGGTCAGTTAGCTTCAAAATATGCAATAAGTGTTAAAACAATTCAAAATTGGAAAAAACAGTTTTTAGGTAATGCGGCATTAGCTTTTGAACCAGCTAAAGTTTTGAGTGAATATCAAGAACAAATAAATCATTTACAAGAGCAAAATGATGAACTTGCTAAAGCTCTTGGTAGAATCACAGTTGAGAGGGACTGGGCCGTGGGAAAGCTCAAAAGCTTGGATTTATCAAATAAAAAGAGTCTTGTACACTCCAAGCTAAATCAACTCTCAAAATCAAGACAGTGTGAACTATTAAAGATTAGTCGATCTACAGCCTACTATAAATCCAAGGAGATGAGTATAAATAAATTAAGTATTTTAAATAGAATAGATGAAATATATACAGATAATCCTGAATTTGGTTATCGCTATATTCATCAACAGTTACTAGAAGATGGTTTTATTGTCGGTAAAGATCGAGTACTGAAATATATGAGGATGATGGGTATAGAAGCTATTTACCCACATAAGAAAAAATCTACTTCTCGAAACGATAGTGAGCATAAGATCTATAGCTACTTACTTGATCAATATTGGACTAAATCTGGCTCAACAAAGCAAGTGTATGTGCCTAATGTGAATGAGGTTTGGAGTGGTGACATTACTTACATTAGAACGGAAAGTTCTATAATTAATTAAGCCAGATATAATCAATTTTTAATCTCTCAGGGTTTAATTCCCCGAAGCTCTGCTTCGTGATATCATAAGAAACAACTAAAACTTTTTTAGATACCTCGTAGCTCTGCTGCGAGGAGCATCATTTAAATATAGATATATCATGGCTCATTTAACGATAGATGAAAGATTTAAAATATACGAAATGAATAAGAGTGGTTATAGCTCGCGATATATAGGGACAAAGATTGGCCGTGATAAAAGCACTATATGTTATGAACTCAAGAGAATGAGAGGCATAATTATAGACCAGATAGGGCTAACACACTTGCTTGCAGTTTAAGGCAAGGTAAGAGAAAAAGAAAATTAGATATTGATAATAATTTACGAGCAGAAATAATAAAGCAGTTAACACAGGGTATTTCACCAGATATAATTTCAGGTAGACGTAAACTATCACGAGATACTGTCAATATTTCTACAGAGAGTATATACCAGTTTATTTATACATCTCCTATAGCACAAAGGCAAAAATTATATTTATCTTTAGCAAGAAAAAGGAAAAATAGGTTGCATCATGGTACAAGAATCAGAAACAAAAGAATTACAATACCAAATCGAGTTTCCATTACTGAAAGACCAGAGATAAATAGAAAGATAGCAGCAATAGGTCATTTAGAAGGTGATTTAACTTTTAACAAAGGTAATCAAAGTCGTAATATAGGCGCTCTTGTGGATATCAGAACACAAAAAGTGTTTCTCACTTTAAACCGTTCAAAAAGAACACAAGATGTGATTGGTAACATGAATAAAAAACTTAAACAATTGTCACATATAATCAAAAGCATAACGTTAGATAATGGCAAAGAATTTACCAATCATGAACAACTATTGCCAAAATCTGAACGAAAAGTATATTTTTGCAATCCTTATTCTCCATGGCAAAAACCATTGATAGAGAAGATTAACTCAATGGTGCACAGAGTATACTCTAAATCTTTAGATATAAAAAAATTAACAATAAAGCAATTACAAGAAATTGAGGATTTTTTAAATAATTTACCAAGAAAAGTGCTCGGTTATAAAACACCCAATGAGGTATGGGAAGAAAATATAAATCTGGCTTAATTAATACTGGAATTTACCATACACTTGACCAACTACGCTGAAAATATTTATTAGTTGTTAATTCAACAACAGATCTTGCTTTAACGCTATCATTAGTTACTAGTGATAGTATTAATTCTAAAACCACATCTTGATTATAGGGAAAAATTTTTTATTTCTTGCGACATTTCTTGTATAATCATACACACTAAAACCCCTTTTGTATTTGAGCGTATTTATATCATAACTTATAAGTTTGGCTATCTTTTTGTCAAAACTTCAGGTAGAATAGACGATGCAACAAAAGCTTATCTTATTGCTATAGGTAAGCTGGAAGAAATAGTTGAACCTAAGGATTATTTAAAATTATCTAAGATATATACAAATCTAGCAAAAATAGTTTTACCGAGTAATAATAATAAAACAGAATATTTTGTGCAAGCTACAGGATATAAGGAATTAGCAGAAAAATTTGGTATTCCTCAAAAAATAGAACAAGATACATCTGTAGATTCATCACGCCCTATTTACGATCCTAAGGACGTTTTACTAAGTGGTGACGATTCTGATTATTACTCAGACTCAGGTAATTAAAATATCTTAATATAATTTTTATAGACAAGTAAAAATGAGGTGATAGTATAAAATAAATATATTTAATTACAAATTAGCAAAACTTACGCTATGAGTAAAAAAGTGATAAATTATTGTAAACATAATCAAACACGTCAAAGAGGATAAGATTGCAAGCAATACCAATTCATAGGACAGATTATTGTCAATTTTTAACAGTTAGCCAAAAGAATTATAGTTTAACCTACTACGCTGAACATGCGCAGAAATGTAGCCATGATGTTAATGATGCTCCTCGCAGCAGAGCTACGAGGTATCTAAAAAAGTTTTAGTTGTTTCTTATGATATCACGAAGCAGAGCTTCGGGGAATTAAACCCTGAGAGGTTAATAGATTTTTAGAAGATGAAAAATATACCCCTTCTTTATTATGGGAACACATTAAGAATGATGTTGTTTTTGCATCTAATGGATATACAATATTTGATGATACGGTGTTAAATAAAAGGAATACGAAGAAAATAGAGGTGGCAAGAACTCAGTACAGTGGAGCTACAGGTGGAGTTACTACCGGTATAGGAGTAGTGAGTCTAGTATATTATAACCCTGATATTGATAAGTTTTGGGTAATAGATTATCGAATTTTTTCGCCTAATCATGATGGAGCGACAAAACTAGATCACCTATTAAATATGTTAAATAATGCTGTTTATAGCAAAAAGATTCCTTTTCAAACTGTACTTTTTGATACATGGTATTCTACACACAAAATTATGCAACATGTTGATTCCCTAGGCAAATATTATTATGCCCCTGTTAAAGCCAATAGAAATGTTAGTAAAACGTGCGATTCTGAGCCTTATAAAGCTGTGAGCAAGTTAACGTTTTCAGATGAAGAAATTAATCATGGAGTAGAGATTCATATAAAAGGTTTTGCTAAGAACAAGCATGTTAATTTGTTTAAATTTACTGTTTCTACCAACAGAGTTGATTATGTTGTTACCAATCACAAAACTCAAAAATCTTCCAAAGCTGCACAAGATGAGTGTGGCTTTCGATGGGTAATTGAGAGCATGCATAGAGAAATTAAGCAACTGACCGGTATCGAACGTTGCCAATGTAGAAAACAACGTATTCAGCGTAACCATATTAGTTGTGCATTTTTAGTTTGGGCCTTTCTCAAAAGGACTGCAAATACAATAGGTAAAACGGTTTACCAAATAAAGTCAGGGCTTTTAGATGACTATATGCAACAGCAGCTACGTTCTCCATCTTTACGATATTTAGAACACCACATAGCGTAAGTTTTGTTAGATATGACTCAAGATTATCCAGCTGATGATACAAAAAAAATTGCTGAGCAAATAAAAGATGCTTTAATGGGTATTAGCGACTCGCTTGTACTTGAAAGCACAGAAGTAGAAGAGCTTTTTGAGGAGTTGAGCAAAAATGAAGATTTTGAATATGAGATAGAGCAGATACTTGCTATCTTAAATGAACAAACTATGGATTTAACTCAACTCCAATCACAAATTATTTTATTGATCCGCAAATATTTAGGTAAAACTAAAAATCTAAAGCTTAAAATGCTGAAGATGGATGAAAAACTTATCAGTAAAAATATTTCCGAAGTCAGTAACTATTTAATGCATCAACATTCCAAAATTGTTAGAGATGCTAATAAAAACCTTGCAAACCCGAAAGATAAATTACAAGGCTTAACCAAGCAGGCAAGGATAGACCTAAAGCGTTTGATCAAAAGTTTTGCTGTTTATCAGATTTATATGTTTATGAATCCAAAAAGGATAGCCGGTGAGACAAAATTAATGAATTTTGCCTATAATTTTATTAGAGGTGGAATGAAATTAGCCCAAAAATATGAGGGTGGAAAGCCAAGAGATATCAAATCATATTCCCCTAAACTTATTAAAAAGCTTGAAAAAGCTCGTGCCGGTTTTAAAAAAAGCGGCGGCATTTCAATTTAAATATTGTCTTCTTCTACAAAAGCCTTATAGTTTAATCTCTCAGGGTTTAATGCCCCGAAGCTCTGCTTCGTGATATACTACTTGAATGGAAGAAAGCAGTTATATACATAAGAGTCATAATGTCACAGTACTAATATATCATTTAGTAACGCCGGCAAAATATAGAAGAGTAATATTCAATCAAGAACTAGATGATTATTTGTGTAAAATTTGTGAGCACATAGAAGATCGTTATGAAATGAGATTTTTAGAAATAGGAGTAGATAAAGATCACGTACATTTTTTATTACAGTCAATACCAATGTATAGCCCAACAAAAATAACTCAAATCATAAAAAGTATTACTTCTAAGAAAATGTTTGAGAAATATCCAAATCTTAAAGACAAATTATGGGGAAGTGAGTTTTGGAGTAAAGGATATTTTATGAGCACAGTAGGTAAACATGGTGATGAGCAGAAATTACGTAATTATGTACAGAATCAAGGTTCAGGCAAACCTTCTTATAAAGCATTTCAACAAAAACAGTTAAAGCTTTTTGGATAGATACCTCGTAGCTCTGCTGCGAGGTATCTAAAAAAGTTTTAGTTGTTTCTTATGATATCACGAAGCAGAGCTTCGGGGAATTAAACCCTGAGAGATTAATGAGAGTAAAAACTTACTACAAATAGATACTACAGTGAGTAGCAAGAAAGATGCCAAAAAAGCAATTGATCGTACATATATTAGACAGAATGCTAATAACCGACCAGTTGCGGGTTATGAATATAGTGTAGTTTGCATCGGTGCTCAGCCTAAATGGGCTGTACCAATATCTATAAATAGAGTAAAATCAGATGAGAATAAGTATAGCAAAGGTAGCAAACAAATAGTCTATCCGCCAAAAACACTTCAAATCCTGATCATTTGTAATGGGATAGAGTTTTGACAACAAATTGCTAAGATTTTCAATAAAAATTAATAAGTTATGTTAATTTTTACTGATACATTTCTGTGTTGGTCTAATTTTGATATGGAGCTATTGTTAACGATTTTTTATCGTTCATCTAGTTTTTGCATGATGATATTTTTGATTTATGTGGAGTTAGACACGATTTGTAAATGATTTGCAATGCATCGTAAATTCAAACCAATAGCAGAGATTATTGGATTGATAATATCTCCTATCATACCTTTCAAGAAGTTTCTACCCATCCGACCATATTGCTTTAAGTGACCTATTATTGGTTCTATGGCACTGCGTCTCTTGATCATAGACTTGTCCTCTTGTAACAACTTCTTCCGCGTTTTTGGGGTATATACCTTACTCTTCTCCTTTACATTGCTACCACTATACCCAAGATCAACAAATGATTTCTTTATCTTGATTCCAGTGACACTCTCTACTGCTTCAAAGCTCTGATGCAATGTATGACCATCATAAGGATTATTATGAAACGATTTTGCGGATAAAACAAAATTTCTACGACCACTTACTACTACCGCTACTTTATTGCCAAACTCATATGGCTTGTTGCGTTTTCCCTTTCCTATACACTCTACTTCAGGGGCATGAAAACTATATAATACTTTGTTATCTTCTTTATATTGCTTTTTAGCTTCTCTTTTTAAAACAGATTGGTTATGTATTTGTTTTATTTTTTGCAATACTTCTTGATTTTTGAGAGACAAGTTTAATTGCTTATTTTTGATCTCACGCTCACATACTCTAATCAAACGACCCAGTAATATTTTTAAATGCTTCATTATTTTCCAACGCTTCTTGGCTTTACTATGTTCTTTATATTTCCATAGCTTTACTATATCGCGTTTATAGGTTCTAGCGTATGTTTCATTCAAATGTATACCCAAACTGTTGCAAAGCTTTACTATGCTAAGCCTAGCTTTATCCATTAAATAAACATCGTGTGGGTGTTTGATATTCTTAATTTGTACAGTCGTATCAGCGATGATTAATTCCAAATCTTTTTTTTTAATTGTGTTAGTTTTTATCCCAACCCTGATCAACTCCGATAATATCTCATTATATCCAGCTTCACCTAATACACTACGAAACCGTCGTATACTAGTTTCCGAGATAGCTATGTCTTTTTCTATATATTCCCACCCGCAGAAATACTGCCAATACATATTCTCTTTTAGCTCTTCCTCTGATAATGAATCTGAAAAATTATACATTGCTTGTAGCATCGTTATGCCAAGCATCACTCTATGACATTTTCTATTTCTACCAAATTTCTTAATACAAACATTTTTTGATAACCACTCTTCGAGCCTAGACCAATTTATTAATTCTCTTAATTTATATAGCTTATTATTTGGGTTTAATTCTTCTTTTAATTTATAACCAAACAGTTTCCCTTGTTCTTGCGATTTGATAATGTTGTCTATTGGCATTGACTGAAATCCATAAGGTTTATGACCATATTTTATCATTTTCTTACGGATTGTTGTATTACTTCTTGTCTTAAAACCATATTATCTATAAGGCTTGTAGAGTTTTGGCGGACGGACCAAATAATAAAAATTGTTAAGCAAATACCACAAAGGCTCTCAATATAACAGTAGGTGATGCAGGTTATAGCGCTCTATCTTTCATTCACCCGCTGCACAATGAAGCAAATACGGTGAAATAACCCGCCAAAGAATTAATCGCAGTATTTACAAAATATATACAGAGGAGCAAAAAAACAAGAGGGCGTAAAAGATTTTATGGAGCTAAGATTTCTTGTAGTAGTTCTGATAATTTACTGATTCCAGATACAGAAGAAACTGTAGTAAAAGCTACAAAAAATGGTAACATATCAATTAGTATTTCACTATTTAAGAATTATCTAATCAAGGGTAAGAAACAGCATATCATGTCTGATAAACCGCTAAATTTTATTCAGGTTAAGGTGTTGATGCATCAGGAAATAAGAAATATAACAGAGCTTTATGGTTATGTGTTTCTGGTCAACAAAAAGATAAAATCAGTGGTAAAGAAGTATATGAATACGGAAAGTTCTATAATTAATTAAGCCAGATATAATCAATTTTTAATCTCTCAGGGTTTAATTCCCCGAAGCTCTGCTTCGTGATATCATAAGAAACAACTAAAACTTTTTTAGATACCTCGTAGCTCTGCTGCGAGGAGCATCATTTAAATATAGATATATCATGGCTCATTTAACGATAGATGAAAGATTTAAAATATACGAAATGAATAAGAGTGGTTATAGCTCGCGATATATAGGGACAAAGATTGGCCGTGATAAAAGCACTATATGTTATGAACTCAAGAGAATGAGGCATAATTATAGACCAGATAGGGCTAACACACTTGCTTGCAGTTTAAGGCAAGGTAAGAGAAAAAGAAAATTAGATATTGATAATAATTTACGAGCAGAAATAATAAAGCAGTTAACACAGGGTATTTCACCAGATATAATTTCAGGTAGACGTAAACTATCACGAGATACTGTCAATATTTCTACAGAGAGTATATACCAGTTTATTTATACATCTCCTATAGCACAAAGGCAAAAATTATATTTATCTTTAGCAAGAAAAAGGAAAAATAGGTTGCATCATGGTACAAGAATCAGAAACAAAAGAATTACAATACCAAATCGAGTTTCCATTACTGAAAGACCAGAGATAAATAGAAAGATAGCAGCAATAGGTCATTTAGAAGGTGATTTAACTTTTAACAAAGGTAATCAAAGTCGTAATATAGGCGCTCTTGTGGATATCAGAACACAAAAAGTGTTTCTCACTTTAAACCGTTCAAAAAGAACACAAGATGTGATTGGTAACATGAATAAAAAACTTAAACAATTGTCGCATATAATCAAAAGCATAACGTTAGATAATGGCAAAGAATTTACCAATCATGAACAACTATTGCCAAAATCTGAACGAAAAGTATATTTTTGCAATCCTTATTCTCCATGGCAAAAACCATTGATAGTCCGTCCGCCAAAACTCTACAAGCCTTATAGATAATATGGTTTTAAGACAAGAAGTAATACAACAATCCGTAAGAAAATGATAAAATATGGTCATAAACCTTATGGATTTCAGTCAATGCCAATAGACAACATTATCAAATCGCAAGAACAAGGGAAACTGTTTGGTTATAAATTAAAAGAAGACAGGAGTTTCGCACTTAGCAAATAATATGCTAATCTAGAGAAAAATAGTTTTAGATAAAAATGACAAGATCAAAATGTAGCAAAGATTTATATAAATCATTCTTACAAGCAAGTAGTGTAAGATATACTAGCAAAGCATTATCTGAAGTAAGTCCATTAGATCTATCGCACGATAGTGCAAGTCGATGGTTAAAGAGTAAGGATTTTCGCCCTAGCGAAATCTATAGCAAAGTGTCAAAATATATTGATCTGGAAGATCCTTGTTTATTAGTGGGAGATGACACCTTATTGTCAAAGCAATACAGTAAGAGGATCGAGCTTGTAAATTATCAATATTCTGGGGCTGTACATGATGTTATACCTGGTATAGGAATGGTAAACTTACTGCATTACAATACTCAAATTGATCAATCTACTCCTGTAGATTATAGAATATATGATAAAGAAACTGATGGTAAAACAAAGAACGAGCATTTTTGTGATATGCTTACTTTAGCTAAAGAAAGAGGTATCAAGCCTGATGCTATAGTTATGGATGCTTGGTATAGTGGTTTGGATAATTTAAAACATATACGTAATTTAGGTTGGATATGGGTTACCAACCTAAGAAAAAATAGAAAAGTTAATCGTAATGTTAGCTTGGAAACTTTAGAGATTCCCGATGAAGGGCTAAAAATTCACCTACGTGGATACGGTTGGGTTACGGTATTTAAGTTTGTGGCAAAAAATGGTCGCATTGATTACATAACAACTAATTTAGAGAATCCTACACGTGAGCAAATAGAGAAAATTGTTAAGGCGCGTTGGTCTATAGAAGTTTATCATCGAGAATTGAAACAAACTTGTGGTATTGAATGCTGTCAGGCACGCACGGGTCGAGCTCAAAGAAATCATATTTGCCTTGCTGTATTGGCCTGGCTTGATATGAACAAAAGGAGGATAAATGAAAACATTACTTTATATCAACAAACTTGGGAAGTTATAAAAACATCAATTCAGAACAACATTAAATGGCTTCTAACTAATACACAATTTTGCTAAGTGCGAAACTCCTGGAAGAATTAAACCCAAATAATAAGCTATATAAATTAAGAGAATTAATAAATTGGTCTAGGCTCGAAGAGTGGTTATCAAAAAATGTTTGTATTAAGAAATTTGGTAGAAATAGAAAATGTCATAGAGTGATGCTTGGCATAACGATGCTACAAGCAATGTATAATTTTTCAGATTCATTATCAGAGGAAGAGCTAAAAGAGAATATGTATTGGCAGTATTTCTGCGGGTGGGAATATATAGAAAAAGACATAGCTATCTCGGAAACTAGTATACGACGGTTTCGTAGTGTATTAGGTGAAGCTGGATATAATGAGATATTATCGGAGTTGATCAGGGTTGGGATAAAAACTATAGCTAACACGGAAATGTTTCTACCACATATTAGGAAAAACTTAGGCATTGATCAATAATTTTATGTAAACAGTTTTTAAAGTTAGTCCAGCAATGTTTAATAGGATTTAGATCTGGTGAATATGTGAGTAAATACAAAAACTATGGTAAAAACCTTTTCGCGTTAGCTATAACACAATTAAAAAAAAAGATTTGGAATTAATCATCGCTGATACGACTGTACAAATTAAGAATATCAAACACCCACACGATGTTTATTTAATGGATAAAGCTAGGCTTAGCATAGTAAAGCTTTGCAACAGTTTGGGTATACATTTGAATGAAACATACGCTAGAACCTATAAACGCGATATAGTAAAGCTATGGAAATATAAAGAACATAGTAAAGCCAAGAAGCGTTGGAAAATAATGAAGCATTTAAAAATATTACTGGGTCGTTTGATTAGAGTATGTGAGCGTGAGATCAAAAATAAGCAATTAAACTTGTCTCTCAAAAATCAAGAAGTATTGCAAAAAATAAAACAAATACATAACCAATCTGTTTTAAAAAGAGAAGCTAAAAAGCAATATAAAGAAGATAACAAAGTATTATATAGTTTTCATGCCCCTGAAGTAGAGTGTATAGGAAAGGGAAAACGCAACAAGCCATATGAGTTTGGCAATAAAGTAGCGGTAGTAGTAAGTGGTCGTAGAAATTTTGTTTTATCCGCAAAATCGTTTCATAATAATCCTTATGATGGTCATACATTGCATCAGAGCTTTGAAGCAGTAGAGAGTGTCACTGGAATCAAGATAAAGAAATCATTTGTTGATCTTGGGTATAGTGGTAGCAATGTAAAGGAGAAGAGTAAGGTATATACCCCAAAAACGCGGAAGAAGTTGTTACAAGAGGACAAGTCTATGATCAAGAGACGCAGTGCCATAGAACCAATAATAGGTCACTTAAAGCAATATGGTCGGATGGGTAGAAACTTCTTGAAAGGTATGATAGGAGATATTATCAATCCAATAATCTCTGCTATTGGTTTGAATTTACGATGCATTGCAAATCATTTACAAATCGTGTCTAACTCCACATAAATCAAAAATATCATCATGCAAAAACTAGATGAACGATAAAAAATCGTTAACAATAGCTCCATATCAAAATTAGACCAACACAGAAATGTATCAGTAAAAATTAACATAACTTATTAATTTTTATTGAAAATCTTAGCAATTTGTTGTCAAAACTCTATCCCATTACAAATGATCAGGATTTGAAGTGTTTTTGGCGGATAGACTTGATAGAGAAGATTAACTCAATGGTGCACAGAGTATACTCTAAATCTTTAGATATAAAAAAATTAACAATAAAGCAATTACAAGAAATTGAGGATTTTTTAAATAATTTACCAAGAAAAGTGCTCGGTTATAAAACACCCAATGAGGTATGGGAAGAAAATATAAATCTGGCTTAATTAATACTGGAATTTACCATTGCTTGTAGTGATAATCTAACTGGTATGTCTGATGCTATTGCATCAGTATACCCGAAAACTGAACATCAAATTTGTATTGTCCATCAGATCAGGAATAGCCTCAAATATGTATCATATAAAGATAGAAAGCAATTAGCAGCGGATTTGAAACTAATCTATACTTCTGCTACTGAAAAAGAAGCAGAATTAGCTCTTGAGTCATTTGATCAAAAATGGAGTAAGCAATATCCGCATATAGCTAAATCTTGGTATAATAATTGGGATAATTTGATAATTTTCTTGCAATATCCAAAGGAGATTCGTAAGATTATTTACACTACAAATGCGATAGAATCGCTGAATAGCCAATTGAGAAAAGTTACTAAGAATAAACGCATCTTTCCAAATGATGACGCAGTATTTAAGGTTTTATATCTGACAATTGATTATATTACCAAAAAATGGTCTATGCCTATCCCCAATTGGAATGAAGCTATGGCTCATTTTATGATCAAATTTGATGGTAGGATTTAATGGCTCACGAAATTTACACAATTGATGAAACAGAGCCCATATTAAATAGTGAAGAAGAAACAAAAAACTTTGCTAAGGCTTTTGCTGCAACCTTAAAACCTAATAATATTGTGTTATTAAATGGTGATCTTGGAGTAGGTAAAACATTTTTTTGTCGTGAAATTATTAAATATTTCTGTGGTGATAATACCTCAATTATAAGCCCAACCTTTAACTTATTACAAACATATAAAACACCTCATTTTACTATCTATCATTATGATCTTTATCGCTTAACATCACCTGAAGAAATATATGAATTAGGGCTTGAAGAGGCATTAAGCGGTAACTTAACTTTAATAGAATGGTCTGAAATTATTAAGCACCTCCTACCTACGCCCTTAGTTGAAGTAAATCTAGAACTATTAGATGATAATAAACGTTTATGTAATATATACCTTTGATAATTCAAGGGCTCTGTTTCATCAATTGTGTAAATTTCGTGAGCCATTAAATCCTACCATCAAATTTGATCATAAAATGAGCCATAGCTTCATTCCAATTGGGGATAGGCACAGACCATTTTTTGGTAATATAATCAATTGTCAGATATAAAACCTTAAATACTGCGTCATCATTTGGAAAGATGCGTTTATTCTTAGTAACTTTTCTCAATTGGCTATTCAGCGATTCTATCGCATTTGTAGTGTAAATAATCTTACGAATCTCCTTTGGATATTGCAAGAAAATTATCAAATTATCCCAATTATTATACCAAGATTTAGCTATATGCGGATATTGCTTACTCCATTTTTGATCAAATGACTCAAGAGCTAATTCTGCTTCTTTTTCAGTAGCAGAAGTATAGATTAGTTTCAAATCCGCTGCTAATTGCTTTCTATCTTTATATGATACATATTTGAGGCTATTCCTGATCTGGATAGTGGACTAATGGTATGGACCTCCTGATATAGAGAATGAAAAGCAGTTGCTAATCTTCTAGGGTTAATATTTAACATATTAAAACAACAATTAAGGAGGTCCATATGGAGGTTACTACAACAGGAGTTTCGCACTTAGCAAAATTGTGTATTAGTTAGAAGCCATTTAATGTTGTTCTGAATTGATGTTTTTATAACTTCCCAAGTTTGTTGATATAAAGTAATGTTTTCATTTATCCTCCTTTTGTTCATATCAAGCCAGGCCAATACAGCAAGGCAAATATGATTTCTTTGAGCTCGACCCGTGCGTGCCTGACAGCATTCAATACCACAAGTTTGTTTCAATTCTCGATGATAAACTTCTATAGACCAACGCGCCTTAACAATTTTCTCTATTTGCTCACGTGTAGGATTCTCTAAATTAGTTGTTATGTAATCAATGCGACCATTTTTTGCCACAAACTTAAATACCGTAACCCAACCGTATCCACGTAGGTGAATTTTTAGCCCTTCATCGGGAATCTCTAAAGTTTCCAAGCTAACATTACGATTAACTTTTCTATTTTTTCTTAGGTTGGTAACCCATATCCAACCTAAATTACGTATATGTTTTAAATTATCCAAACCACTATACCAAGCATCCATAACTATAGCATCAGGCTTGATACCTCTTTCTTTAGCTAAAGTAAGCATATCACAAAAATGCTCGTTCTTTGTTTTACCATCAGTTTCTTTATCATATATTCTATAATCTACAGGAGTAGATTGATCAATTTGAGTATTGTAATGCAGTAAGTTTACCATTCCTATACCAGGTATAACATCATGTACAGCCCCAGAATATTGATAATTTACAAGCTCGATCCTCTTACTGTATTGCTTTGACAATAAGGTGTCATCTCCCACTAATAAACAAGGATCTTCCAGATCAATATATTTTGACACTTTGCTATAGATTTCGCTAGGGCGAAAATCCTTACTCTTTAACCATCGACTTGCACTATCGTGCGATAGATCTAATGGACTTACTTCAGATAATGCTTTGCTAGTATATCTTACACTACTTGCTTGTAAGAATGATTTATATAAATCTTTGCTACATTTTGATCTTGTCATTTTTATCTAAAACTATTTTTCTCTAGATTAGCATATTATTTGCTAAGTGCGAAACTCCTGTACAATTGGTATAGATATTGCAAAAAGAATTTTTCAAATTCATGGTGTAGATAAAAATGGCAAGACAGTATTAAAGAAAAAATTGATGAGAGATCAGGTTTTGACATTTATGGCTAATTTACCACAATGTTTAGTAGGGATGGAAGCTTGTGGTGGTTCTAGTTATTGGGCAAGAGAAATAACTAAATTAGGGCATGAAGTAAAACTAATGGCACCGCAATTTGTCAAACCATATGTTAAAACTAATAAAAATGATCAAGCAGATGCTGAAGCGATATGTGAAGCCGTGACAAGACCTAATATGAGATTTGTTGCAATTAAAACTATAGAGCAACAAGAAATTTTATCAATACATAGGGTAAGAGAGAGATTGGTAAAAAATCGTACAGCACTTGCTAATGAAATTAGGGGGCTACTACATGAGTTTGGTTTTATTGTTCCTCAAGGCATTAATAAGGTTATCACAAAATTAATTGAGATTTTAGATGCAGGGAAATTAAGCCAGTTAAGTTATCAAACATTTAGTGAACTAAAAGAAGAATTCTTAGATAATAACAGAAAAATAAAAGAGATAGAAAAACGATTAACAATGATAGCAAGTAACCTAACTCAATATCAACGATTAAGAGCTATACCTGGTCTTGGTTTAATTACTGCTACTGCTTTAATAGCATCAATAGGTAATGCTACAAGTTTTGAGAATGGCAGGCAATTATCGGCATGGCTAGGATTAGTGCCAAGACAACATTCAAGTGGTGGGAAGGATAAGCTGCTGGGAATTAGCAAGCGAGGTGATGTATACTTACGCACTTTATTAATTCAAGGGGCTAGAGCTGTACTAAATGCCAAGATAAGATTTACATCGGAAGAACAGAAATCTAAAAAAGATTTTAGCCAATTTACGAAATGGATGTTTAATTTATCTGAGCGAAGTAGCCATAATAAAACGACAGTTGCCATAGCTAATAAGTTGGCAAGAGTGGTGTTTGCTGTACTAAGATCAGGAGATGATTATGTAGAGAGTAAAGTTTGTAGCTAAAGAGTGTGTAGCATAGCACTTATAAGTAAAATAAATGGTGATTTATATAATGAATAGGTAAAAGCAAAACAATATGTAAGAGATTCCAACCCGAAATATGCTTGAGATAATTAATATTGATGGTAAATAAGACAAACCTTAGCTTACAAAAAAACTGCGTTTTTCAGTGGCTCTTTTAGAAGCCGATGGACTGATAAGTATATAGTTTGTAAGCCAGCGAATTCCATCAGGGCTGTAGAATAAATTAGGTTGATTTATCAGCTATAAGCCGGATACATGACTGCATTTGTTTGTTTTTATTATTGATGTTATTTTTTTCTTGCATTCTACAGGAGGTCCATACATGAAAAATCAAGACAAAAAAATGAGTAGTATGTTTTCTGACTAACGAATATTAGAATTACCCTCAACGAACATTAAAATTACCTATAAAAAAGAAGTAACTATGGACAGTAAAATCGAATAAAAATTTATTTTTAAATATTTAAATATTATTCGAGAATTACTGATGACATGTACAAATAACCAAGTAGGTATTTTAATGCAAAAGATCAAAAAATATAATCAGATAATTTCTGCTGCAAAAGCAGGTATGAGTGTAAAAACGGCACGTAAGTATTTACGTAATAAATTCGCAGAACTAAATTTGCCTATCCCCGAGGCAAGCCTACGGGGTATTTACGGCAAATTTTCCTGCGGACCGTCCTGCTTTGATTCAAATAATCGTGGCAAGCCATGGGGAATTTAACCCAACAGGGATTAAAAGTGGTGATTCCTTTTAGGAAAACAACTTTCCAAGTCCACTGCGAAGCAAGTTTTTAGGATTCATGTTGCTTGCTTTTTTCATCATGTCACTTATTTGCTTGAATTGTTTTAACAGAATATTTACTTTCTGCACTGTAGTTCCAGCTCCTAAAGCTATACGTTTTCTGCGAGAAGCATTAATAATATCAGGATTTCTTCTTTCTTTCGGAGTCATAGATAAAATGATTGCTTCTTGATGCTCGATTATTTTACTATTTAACTTCGATTGATCTATCTGATCCATAATCTTACCGCTACCAGGAAGCACACTAAGTATACTACCAAAACCACCCATCTTTTTTATACTTTTCATTTGTTGCAGATAATCATTTAAATCAAACTTACCTTTTTTTAATTTAGCTGCTGTTTTTTTTGCTTGTTCTCTATCTACTATACTTGCTGCTTTTTCAACAAAGGAAATAATATCCCCCATATCAAGTATTCTAGACGCTATACGTTTAGCATCAAACTCTTCTAAATCGGTTAGTTTCTCACCACTACTTAGAAACTTAATTGGTCTTTGTGTAATATATTTTACACTTAATGCCGCACCACCCTTAGAGTCACCATCAATCCTTGACAAAATTAACCCTGAAATTTCTAGCTGCTCATTGAAACTACTAGCTGTTACTACCGCATCTTGCCCTGTCATACTGTCGATTACTAACAACGTTTCAGTTGGCTCAACTATCTTTTTTATTGCGATTGCCTCATTCATCATTTCTTGATCAATTTGCGTTCTTCCAGCAGTATCATAAATCACCAAATCATATGCCGATAATTTAGCCTCAGCCATTGCTCTTTTAACTATATCAAGAGGTTTCTCACCTTTAACAATTGGCAGTGAATTAATTTTTACCGAATTTGCAAGTATTTCTAGCTGCTCTTGTGCTGCCGGTCTATAAGTATCAAGAGAAACTAATAAGACTTTTTTATTCTGGTTTTTAAGACGCAATGCCAGTTTGCCACTTGCTGTAGTTTTACCGCTACCTTGCAACCCTACCATTAAAAGATTTACTGGCGGTTTTGCATTTAAATTTAGTTTTATCTCATCTTCACTAGAGGATAAAATATTTATCATCTCTTCATGAATAATTTTAATTATCATCTGCCCGGGTGAAATGGATTTGATAACTTCCTGTCCTAAGGCTTTTTGTTTAACTTCTGCTACGAAATTTTTTATTACAGGCAGAGCAACATCCGACTCTAAAAGAGCAACTCTTATATCTCTTAAAGCAGCATCTATTTGCTCTTCAGTTAAAAGCCCTGAGCTTACTAGCCGATCAAAAATCTTCGTTAAATTTTGCGTTAAAGTTTTAAACATAAAGATAATTAAACATAAAGATAAATAATTAAATAAAGTCTTTGTCTAATATATTTCTCTCTTTGCATTTTAGCAACAATAATATTCATGACTTTTACAACATATTAGTTTTATGCTAAAAAATATATATTTTAAAAAACCTTATAAACCTGAATTCTGGATTAGCTAATTTTGAGATATAGCAGGTTTGTTAGGTTTCATACAGTATGCAATTAGGGCGGATAAGATATGTACAAAGGCATTCCAAATTGATCTATGTCTTGTATGTTCGAGCTCGAAAGCACCCTTCAGCACACTAAATACTGTTTCGATAATTGAGCGTTTGCGTAATAATATTTTTTCAAATAATGGCATAAGTTTATTCTTCATTTTCTTCTTTATGCCAGTTACTAACTTGATTCCTTTGCTGTATAGATCATCAAAGAGCTCCTGTTTGATATAACCCTTATCGCCAAACAATAATCCCGTGATATGTTTGGTGATTATCGAAACCGGCGCTCTATCATCTACATTACCAGGCGTTAGTTTTAGACCTTGAATCTCACCTTTTTCGTTAATAACCAAATGTAATTTTAGACCAAAAAACCAACTTTTTGTTGTTTTACCCAAAGCAGCAATACCGGCAAAGACTTTATTACGAGAGATTCTTTTTCGATGACAAACCTCTAAAGATGTGGCGTCAATATAAGAAACTCCCGTAGATTGAGCTGCCTGCATATACCATTCAAGTAATAAAACTAAATAACTCAGAACTCTTGGTTTTAGAGCTATAAAACGAGTATATGATGGAAGAGTTACAAAGTCTGATTTATATAATTGTAGATAGGACATATAAAAATATTTAAAGTTTTTACAAGGTGATTGATGGTATAAAAGCACTATGGTTAACAGCTCAGAATAGCTTATTTCAGGCTTTCTTGTAGGGTTTTTATTAAATGATGCTCCTCGCAGCAGAGCTACGAGGTATCTAAAAAAGTTTTAGTTGTTTCTTATGATATCACGAAGCAGAGCTTCGGGGAATTAAACCCTGAGAGATTAAAAAAAGTGGCGAGTGTATTAATCTATAATTTGTATTATATATCAAATAATTTACTTTAAATTGTAGAAATATCGCTTTTAAGCTGATAAAAGCACTAAATATTTAACTTTAAATATAAATTTTTACTTTAGTCAGAAAAATTAGAATTTTTGTCAAAACTTCAGGTATAAAGCATTTCAACAAAAACAGTTAAAGCTTTTTGGATAGATACCTCGTAGCTCTGCTGCGAGGAGCATCATTATGTCATATAATAAGGCATCCCACAAATTTAGTGTCAGTATCTTAATGGATTAAGCTATAGTTCCCACGCAACAAAGCCTTCTCGCAAAAACGGGAATCCAGCATAAAGCGAGATGATCAATCGCGTTTTTTGTATTTGTATTTTTTACTGGATCTAGTTCCCAAGCCACGGGATGACACCTTTCGATCACGCATATCCTCACAATGACTGGAAATATTAGTCTCTTCTGTTGCCTAAAAATCTCATTAGATATAAGAAAAGATTTATGAAGTCTAGATATAATGTAAAAGCTGCCATAATAGAAAGCTTTTGTCCTGTTTCATCATTTCCTGCCATGTAATACATAGATTTAATTTTTTGAGTATCCCAAGCAATTAAACCCATAAATACAACTATTCCTATGAGAGAAGTAGCAAAAGAAAGACCTGAACTTTTTAGGAACATATTAACTAATGAAGCAATTATAAGACCTATAAGACCCATTGCACAAAATGAACCCATAGATGTTAAATCTCTATTTGTGCTATAACCATATAGGCTCATTGCTCCAAAAACAGAAGCACAAATAAAGAAAGTACGAGCTATTGATTCACCAGTATAGACAAGAGCTAAATATGCAAGAGACATACCTGTTAAAGCGGCATAAACCCAAAATAATATCTGTGCTGTTTGCAAGTTCATACGCCCAAATCCCATAAAGAAATATAAAGCGATGCCAAGAGGAGCAAACATTATAAGCGTTCCAAAACCTGTTTGAAACATTAAATTATATAAAGGCTCAACTGATATGGTTGTTACCGCAGCTATGCCGGTTAGTAATAATGCTAAAGCCATATAATTATATACTTTAAGCATATATTTTCTTAGACCTTCATCACAAGTTTTGTTTTTAGATGATGAAGCTGTCAAAGTTTTTGTATAATCGATCATAAGAAACCCTAAGATTATGTTTATATAGTATAAATATAGTCCTTTAAATGGGCTTTTTCAAGTGATAATTAATTAAATTTTTATAAAAATCGAGCATAGAATATAAACCAGCTTGTTTATCTTGTAGCCAGATTGCCGCCCTTATTGCCCCATCGGCAAAAGAATTCTTATTAAGAGCTTCATGCTTTAAAGTAACGGTTTCGTCATCGCCTAGAAAAAATATTTCATGAGTGCCGTGTACATTACCACCACGAAGCGAAGAAATACCAATTTCATTATTTCTTCTTATTTTATTACCTCGGTTAAATGTTATATCTAGTTCTTTTTCAGCTGTAATCATTTCAGCAAGCATAATAGCAGTGCCTGAAGGAGCATCTTTTTTAGCCCGATGATGAGCTTCTAAAATCTCAATATCGTAATCATCCAATATTTTTGTTGCTTCTTTTGCTAAATAACCGAGTAAATTAGCACCTATACTCATATTGGCAGAATATAAAATAGGTAAGGTTTTTGCTGCTTTTTCTAAAAGTTTAAATTGTGAGGAAGTAAGACCGGTAGTTCCAATTACTAATTTGGTATCATATTTTAAAGCACTATCAACCAATTTTTCTAATATTTCAGGAGTAGAGAAATCAATAACTATGTCAGAATTTTTACATAAATCATTTAGTTCATGTAAATCATGGGTGCTATTAAATTTTGCTGAAATTTTACAATTTTTAAAGTTATCTATTCTCTCTAAAATAGCTCTACCCATTTTACCGGTAGCACCGCTAAGACCTATATTTATAATCATATTAATTTTATGTAAGATTTATGATGATATATTAAAGGTTTTGAGTCGTTTTTAATAGCAGTATTTATTACTTTACCAATAAATATAACATGATCACCACCATCATAGGTGGCATGTTTTAAGCATTCTATATGACAAATAGCTCCATTTATTAAAGGACAACTAGTTTTACTACCTAACTCATAGGAAATTTCTGCAAATTTATCAGTATGTGATTTTGCAAAATGTTCTGAAATATCAACTTGATTGTCTGCTAAAATACTAATAGCAAATTTACTACTGTTTGCAAAACCTTTTATGCTAAAAGAATTTTTATTGAGACAAAATAATATTAATGGAGGTTTTAAAGATACAGAAGTAAAAGAACTAGCAGTAAAGCCAAAAAACTTATTATTTAAATTAGTAGTTATGATTGTCACTCCTGCAGGAAAACATCTCATAGCATCTTTAAATTGATTTTCTGTTACTGTCCCAGCCATTTCTTCATAATTTTATTGATAGTACCATCTTTTTTCAATGAATCTATTGCTTCATTAATTTCTTTAATTAATCCTGAATTTTTAGACAAGCCTAAAGCAAATTCCGAAGAAAATTCCTCTAAAGTATAACTTGCTAAATTTGGATTTGCTTCTTGTAACTTTTTATTTTGCAACTCTTCAGAAATAATAACATCTACGACTTTAGCTTTTAATTCTTCAACTAACATTAAACTATTTGCTAAGGAATGAACTTTAATATTCATTGTTTTAGAAAGCTCTTCAGCTTTTTTTTCTAATACACTACCTAATTGCACACCGATTATTTTGTTATCTAAATCACCAATACTTTGTACATTGTCCTCTAACCTGTATAATACAGCAAATTTTGCTGCAGCATAATTATCGGAAAAGCTGATATATTCCGCACGTTCTGGTGTTACTGAAAGTTCTGCAACTGCAATATCGATATTTTCGCTTACCAAAGCTGCAAGTAAGCCATTAAAGTCAAAGTTTTTTATGATGACTCTTTTATTTAAACGCTCGCCTATTGCGTTGATAATATCTATATCAATCCCAACAATTTCACCATTTTGAATAAATTCATAGGGTGGATTGTCTGCTGAAGTTCCAACGATTAAAGTTGCTTCTTGCTCTTTTTTTTCACAAGAAATTAATAATAAAGATAATAAAAGTACTTTAAGGAAATTCATAAAAAGTAATATTTTAAATTTGAATAGTTTTTTATCGTGTATCCTGTCATTGCGAGGAGCGTAGCGACGAAGCAATCTCAGAAAGTCTCATGAGATTGCCGCGCTCCTTTTAGTCGCTCGCAATGACGCTAACCAAGCTTATCCTTTAAAAGCTGATTCACAAGCCCAGGGTTTGCCTTACCGCCTGTTTTTTTCATCACTTGACCAACAAAAAAGCCGAATAATTTATCCTTACCGCCTCTATATCCTTCAACTGAATCAGGGTTTTCTCTGATTACTTCATCAATTACAGTATTTAGCACATTAGAGTCTGAAACTTGTACTAAGCCTTGCTCTTCTACAATTTTATCAGCTGCTTTACCGGTTTCAAACATAATTTCGAAAACAGTCTTAGCAATTTTACCGGATATGGTATTATCTTCTATCAATTTGATTAATTTTGCAAAATCGTTAGGCGTAATTTTACACCCGCTTATTTCGGTCGAAGCTTTATTAAGCTGTCCAAATAATTCATTAATTAACCAATTAGCGAGTAATTTAGGATCACATTCATTTGCTGCTTCTTCAAAATATTTAGCAGCCGACTCATCAGCTACGATTACTTCAGCATCATATTTGCTTAAACCGAATTTGGTTATATATTTCTCTATCTTCTCATCCGGTAGCTCAGGTAAACTTTCTTTTAATTCATTTATTAATTCATCAGAAAGAATAATCGGCAATAAATCAGGGTCAGGGAAATAGCGGTAATCAGCCACTTCTTCTTTCGAACGCATAGTTCTTGTCTCACCGCTATCAGCATTAAATAAACGTGTTTCCTGAATTACAGATTCACCATTTTCAATCAAATCTACTTGCCTTTTAGCTTCAAACTCTATAGCTCTGACAATATTACGAATTGAGTTAATATTCTTAATTTCGCATCTTGTCCCAAGTGGTTCACCTGCACGCCTTACTGACACATTAGCATCACAACGCATAGAACCTTTTTCCATATATCCATCGCAACTACCAACATAACGAAGCAAGCTTCTGAGCTTCTTAACAAATTCTGCTGCCTCGTCCGGAGAGGATATATCAGGCTCGGTTACGATTTCCATAAGTCCAATACCTGCACGGTTTAAATCGATAAAACTATAATGCGGTGATTGATCATGCATAGACTTGCCAGCATCCTGCTCTAAATGCAGGCGATTAATACGGATAGTTTTCAGCTCACCAGTATTTGTTGGTATTTCCATAGTACCATCCTGCACTATCGGATAATAAAACTGAGAGATTTGGTAACCTTGTGGTAGATCAGCGTAAAAATAATTCTTACGGTCAAATACCGAATATTTATTTACCTTTGCCTTAAGCCCAAGACCTGTTTTAATTGCTTGATGAACACAATACTCATTAAGTACTGGTAGCATACCTGGCATCGCTGCATCAACATAGGATACTTGTGAATTTGGGCTTGCTGCAAATGTTGTACCGCTGCCTGAAAAAAGCTTAGATTTTGAGGAAATTTGAGCGTGGATTTCAAGCCCAATTACATATTCCCATTTTCCTCTACTACCTTCAATATATGCCATAATTAAAATCCTTTCGGCTCAAATTTAATATGTTTAACACCTGACTCTATGGCAGATGCTACTCTTAAAACATTATATTCGTCTAATTGCTTACCTATAACTTGCATACCAAGCGGTAGCCCTCTGTTTGACAAGCCTGCCGGCACTGAAACACAAGGCAGCCCTGCTAAACTTGCAGGAATGGTAAATAAATCGTTTAAATACATAATAGTTGGATCATTTTGTTTTTCACCGATTCTAAATGCTTCTGTTGGAGCAGATGGTAATAAAATAGCATCTACTTTTATAAAAGCATTATTAAAATCATCAGCAACAAGCCTACGCACTTTTTGTGCTTTTAAATAATATGCATCCATAAAACTAGAAGAAAGTACATATGTCCCGATCATAATACGGCGTTTTACTTCATCACCAAAACCGGAAGATCTTGTTATTTCATACATCTCATCTAGGCTCATATTTTCTTTCTCTACTCTAAGCCCGTATCTTACGCCGTCATATCTAGATAAGTTTGAAGAGGCTTCAGCAGGTGCTATAACATAATAAACAGCAACGCCATATTTAGCATGCGGCAGAGAAATATCGATTATTTCAGCACCGGCATCTTTAAGTAGCTCTATGGTAGAGTGCCACATCTTCATAATATCAGGCTCGATAATCCCGCCCTCTCCAAGACTTAGAGGTACGCCTATTTTCATGCCTTTTATAGAACTTCCGATAGCAGGTTGTAATTGCGGTACTTCCATTTTAATAGAAGTAGAATCTCTTTCATCAAAACCCATCATTGCCTCAAGCATAATGCTACTGTCTAAAACGCTTCTAGTAAATATACCAGCTTGATCAAGAGAGCTTGCAAACGATACCATACCATATCTTGAGCAGCGTCCATATGTAGGCTTGAACCCAACTAAACCGGTAAAGCTTGCCGGCTGACGCACCGAACCGCCTGTATCACTACCAAGGGCAGCGGTAGCCATAAAGCCGCTTACTGCCGCAGCTGAACCACCTGATGAACCGCCAGGCACTAGATCAGCACCATCATCTAAAGCTTTCCATGGGCTAATTACATTACCGAAACAGCTAGTAATAGTTGCCGATCCCATAGCAAACTCGTCCATATTAGTTTTGCCAAGCATCACGCCGCCTTTATTAAAAATATTCTGCGTAACACCTGACTCGTAATTAGGAATAAACTCTCTTAATATATTAGAACAAGCAGTTGTTCTAATGCCTTGTGTACAAAAAAGATCTTTAGCAGCAAAAGGTATCCCCTCAAGAGTTCTTGACTGATTTTTGGCATAATTTTGATCAGCCGCTTCTGCTTGTTTTAAAGCTAAATCAAAAGTCTCAGTAACATAAGCATTTAGGTTTTTATGTTTTTCTATTTGCTTAATATGTGCATTAACTAATTCTTTACTGGTAAATTCCTTATTCTTTAAGCCTTTTAAGCTATCTGCTACACTTAACTTATTTAATTCCGTCATATTATTCAACAACCTTTGGAGTAATAAAATATTTCACTTCTTTAGCAAGCTGCTGGCTAGCCCCCTGAACATTATCAAATAATTCATTTGAATGGTCTTTGCTTGTAACTTCATCAGGTCGTATTCTTGCTTGCATGTCACAAACAGAAGTTAAAGGCTTAACATCGGTGCAATCTATTTCATTTAGAATATCGATCATATCCATTATAGAGCTAAGCCTGCTAGAGAATTCCTCTACCTTATCTTCCTCAAATTTAAGCCTTGCAAGCTTTGCTATTTTTTCTACTTCTTCTTTTGTAATCATAATTTATTTTGTTTTCTTTATTCCGTTGTTTCGTGGATACCAAATCGTCATTGCGAGGAGATTCGCAGAATCGACGCGGCAATCTCAGGAGTTTGCTTTACGAGATTGCCACGCTCCTTGCAGTCGCTCGTAATGACAATTGAATTATCACACCGTCATTATTTCTTGCTCTTTCTGCTTTATCGCCGAATCAACTTTGCTACTATATTCATCAGTTAGTTTTTGTACCTGTTCTGCTAAACTATGATGTTCATCTTTTGCTATAATATTATCTTTTTCCATTTTTTTGAGTTCTTCATTTCCGTCTCTTCTAATATTACGTAATGAAATTTTAGTATCTTCGCCATATTTATGAGCAAGTTTTGCAAGCTCTTTACGTCTTTCTTCCGTTAAAGCTGGTATAGGTAGCCTAATTAACTGCCCATCTGATGATGGAGTTAAACCAAGATTTGCTACTGTAATTACTTTTTCTACTGATGATACCATAGATTTATCCCAGACTTGCACATTAATTGTGCGTGCATCTGGAGTTGTTAGAGACGCAACTTGTGAGAGTGGCATTCTATCACCATAAGCTTCTACAGTTACGCTATCAAGTAAATTAACTGAAGCTCTGCCGGTACGAAGCCCTTTAAGTTCATGATCTAAAACTTTTAAAGCCTTATCCATTTTTTCTTGTAAATTTTTCTTAAGAGTTGCTTTATCCATAATTTTTCATCCATGTGTTATTATTTTGGTGTATAAAAGTGGCAGTATTGCTCCACCATTGTCATTCCCGCATAGGCGGGAATGACATAGAAGACATTTTCCGAGCCATGCAAACAACCCGTTACTGCTAGGAATGACATAGGAACAATATACTACTCCCCCTCTATCAATGTATATTCCCCTTGATCTTGAACCACTTTAGCAATATTACCTTGTTCTTTTATTGAAAATACCCTTATAGGTAACTTATTTTCTCTTGCAACGGCTATAGCTGCTAAATCCATAACTTGCAGGTTGTTAGTTATAACATCTTTGTAGTTAATAGTGAAATATTTTTTAGCATTCGGATTTTTTTTCGGATCAGAATCATATACACCATCAACTTGCGTTGCTTTTAGCAAAACATCACAATTCATTTCTATTGCACGAAGTACTGCTGCACTATCGGTTGTACAAAACGGATTACCAGTGCCACCGGCAAAAATTACTACTCGACCTTTTTCCATATGTCTTTTAGCTCTGCGACGAATATATGGCTCGCATACGCTCATCATTGGAATAGCCGATAGAACTCTTGTATAGATGTTGAGGCTTTCCATAACATTTTGCAGTGTTAAAGCATTAATAACTGTTGCGAGCATACCTATATAATCGGCTGATGCTCGATCCATACCAACTAATGCTGCATTAATCCCGCGATAAATATTTCCACCACCAACTACGATGGCAACCTCTACACCTAAATCAATAGGCTCTTTAATATCCCCAGCAATCTTTTTTATTGTGTCATAGTCATGACCGAATTGCTTATCACCCATTAAAGCTTCACCTGAAACTTTCAACAAAACCCGTTTATATTTTAAATTTGATGTCATATCCTCACAATTCTTTTAATTTTTTTAATCATTTTACCATTGTGTAAATCATCAATTGATGATTTATCGAGTGCATGCACTAATAACATATTATTATTTATGTCTAATGTTACTGTACCAGGGGTTAAAGTAATTGAGTTACCATATATTATTTCACCGATATCTTTTAATCCTTCAGCATCGACCCATTCAAAAACTGGTTCTATAACTATATTCCTTTGCCAAATTATTTTAATAACTGAAAAAGCTGAATTGCATATTTCCCAAAATAACCAAGGAAAATATAATATAATTGAAATTTTAGTGGGCATTGGTGTTTCCTGATATCTTGATATTTGAAGTGAAAGGAATTAGCAGCATTATAAGTATAAATAATAACGCTATCATATTAAATATATTATTTATTGCAATTACAAATGCATCCGTATTTATTTTATTAGCCAATAATAAATATGAGGCTTTTTCTGGATTAAAGACTTTCCCGCTTAATAATGCGGTGTATGAATCTATTTGCTCCATTGCCATTATAGAAGTGGAGGGGATGTTTTCTGATAGATATTGCATAAAAATTTTAGTATCATTAGTTAGTATAGTACTAATGACTGCTAATCCTACCGCTCCTCCAAGGTTACGAGTGAGGTTATAAAGACCGCTTGCATTTCCTACTTTTTCCCTTGGCATATTACCAAGAGCAATATTATTAGTTGGTATGAAGCAAAACATTAAAGAAAGCCCTCTGACAAATTGTGGTAATACAAATTCGGCAAATTTAGAATCAGGTGTTAGAAAGCTATTTAAATGACATCCCAGTGCAAAGCCGCCAAGCCCTATAATCAGCATTAGCCGTAAATCTACGCCCGCTCCTAGCATTCTTCCAGCTAGTGGTGCTGATAAAAATTGTGCTATTCCCGTTACCATCATAGTAGCACCAATTTGCAGAGTATCATAACCTGCTATGATAAATAAGAATAATGGTAATATATATACTGCTCCATATAATCCTATACCCATAACAAAAGAATAGAGGCAGCCAAACGTAAAATCTTTATAGAGAAATGTTTTTAAATCTAAAATTGGATTTATAAAAGTCAGCTCTCTGATTATTAGTAAAATAAAGCCTAAGGCTACAGCAATACTTAAAAATAATATTAAATTATCCTCAAGCCAGCCTTTTTTATTACCTTCCTCTAAAACATATTGTAGTAAACCAAGAGTCAAAGCCATAATTGCTATGCCAAGGAAATCAAAATTTTTAAGTAAGTTATAATTTGGTTTGTCAAAATGACCATATAAAAAAACTACGCTACATACAAAAATACCAGGTATAACATTCAGTAAAAACATAAAATGCCATGATAAAATTTCTGTAATATACCCTCCAAGTGTTGGACCTAAAGTTGGTGCAACAGTTACAACAAGCCCAATTAATATAGTGATTTTAGGGCGTTGTGATGGCGGAAAAATTATAAAAACAGTGCTAAAAACTGTTGGTATCATAGCACCACCAAAAAATCCTTGTAATGCTCTAAAGATAATCATTGACTCAATGTTTGTTGCAAGTGAGCATAATACGCTCATAATCGTAAAGCCAAGAGCTGCAATAAAGTAAGAAATCCTAGTGGAAAGTAATCTTGCTAAAAATCCCGTAATCGGAATTATGATAACCTCAGCTATTAAATAAGATGTTTGAACCCAAGAAAGCTCATCACTTGAAGCCGCAAGTCCTGCTGCTATTACGGATAATGAGCTTGCAACAATTTGGATATCAAGCACTGACATAAACATACCAACAACCATACCCAAAAAAGCAAATAATTGTTGCTTAGAAAGAGGAGGGGTAACTTGAGAATTATCGTTTGACATAATTAAATAACTGAAGTTTTGACAAAAAATTTTTATTAAAAAAAGTGGCGAGTGTATCACTCTATAATTTGTATTATATATCAAATAATTTACTTTAAATTGTAGAAATATCGCTTTTAAGCTGATAAAAGCACTAAATATTTAACTTTAAATATAAATTTTTACTTTAGTCAGAAAAATTAGAATTTTTGTCAAAACTTCAGTAAATAATATAGTTTAACTAAATTATATTATAAATTATCATTAACGCATAAGGAATTTTCAAAAATTTACTTTAAAAAATGATGCTCCTCGCAGCAGAGCTACGAGGTATCTATCCAAAAAGCTTTAACTGTTTTTGTTGAAATGCTTTATACGAAGGTTTGCCTGAACCTTGATTCTGTACATAATTACGTAATTTCTGCTCATCACCATGTTTACCTACTGTGCTCATAAAATATCCTTTACTCCAAAACTCACTTCCCCATAATTTTTCTTTAAGATTTGGATATTTCTCAAACATTTTCTTAGAAGTAATACTTTTTATGATTTGAGTTATTTTTGTTGGGCTATACATTGGTAACGCTAATTTAGGATAAGGGATAGATAGAAAGCTTATAGATAAAGGGTTTAAAGGAGATTAATGTTGAGTTATGATAGATTTTTTTAATAAAAGATCAGTAACTCAACATGACAAGATGTATCATAACTGTATATTATTTAGTAGATAATTTTTGTAAAATATATGAAGAATGGATAGAACACCGTCTATTATCAACAAATCAGCAAAGGCATAGAATAGGAAAATTAAGTCTTGCAGAATTGATGACAATAGTCATATATTTTTATCTATCGCCTTGCAAGGACTTTAAAAACTATTATTTATACTACTTACCGCATAAATATAAGGGTTACTTTAATTTACCATGTTATAGTAGAATAGTACAATTATGGCCAAGGTTAATATTGCCATTGTCAATAATGTTGCAATTACTACGAGGTGAAGATACAGGAATATATTTTATTGATTCAACAAAACTATCTATTTCAGGAGTTTCGCACTTAGCAAAATTGTGTATTAGTTAGAAGCCATTTAATGTTGTTCTGAATTGATGTTTTTATAACTTCCCAAGTTTGTTGATATAAAGTAATGTTTTCATTTATCCTCCTTTTGTTCATATCAAGCCAGGCCAATACAGCAAGGCAAATATGATTTCTTTGAGCTCGACCCGTGCGTGCCTGACAGCATTCAATACCACAAGTTTGTTTCAATTCTCGATGATAAACTTCTATAGACCAACGCGCCTTAACAATTTTCTCTATTTGCTCACGTGTAGGATTCTCTAAATTAGTTGTTATGTAATCAATGCGACCATTTTTTGCCACAAACTTAAATACCGTAACCCAACCGTATCCACGTAGGTGAATTTTTAGCCCTTCATCGGGAATCTCTAAAGTTTCCAAGCTAACATTACGATTAACTTTTCTATTTTTTCTTAGGTTGGTAACCCATATCCAACCTAAATTACGTATATGTTTTAAATTATCCAAACCACTATACCAAGCATCCATAACTATAGCATCAGGCTTGATACCTCTTTCTTTAGCTAAAGTAAGCATATCACAAAAATGCTCGTTCTTTGTTTTACCATCAGTTTCTTTATCATATATTCTATAATCTACAGGAGTAGATTGATCAATTTGAGTATTGTAATGCAGTAAGTTTACCATTCCTATACCAGGTATAACATCATGTACAGCCCCAGAATATTGATAATTTACAAGCTCGATCCTCTTACTGTATTGCTTTGACAATAAGGTGTCATCTCCCACTAATAAACAAGGATCTTCCAGATCAATATATTTTGACACTTTGCTATAGATTTCGCTAGGGCGAAAATCCTTACTCTTTAACCATCGACTTGCACTATCGTGCGATAGATCTAATGGACTTACTTCAGATAATGCTTTGCTAGTATATCTTACACTACTTGCTTGTAAGAATGATTTATATAAATCTTTGCTACATTTTGATCTTGTCATTTTTATCTAAAACTATTTTTCTCTAGATTAGCATATTATTTGCTAAGTGCGAAACTCCTGTATTTGTCATGCTAAGCGCACTTCTAGTAATAGAGTTTTTGGTAAAATTGCCAAAGTTGGGATGAGTAGTTATGGTTGGTTTATGGGATTTAAATTACATTTAATCATTAATCATAAAGCAGAGATTATAGCTGTTAAAATAACAAAAGCAAATAGAGCTGATTTATCTGTTCTTGAATCTATAACTCAGAAGATAACAGGTAAGGTATTTGGTGATAAAGCATATATTTGTAAAGAGTTATGGTTTAAACTCTATTCTAGAAATTTAAGAATGATAACTAATATTCGCAAGGATATGAAGAATTATTTACTAGAATTAGAAGATAAAGCTATGTTACGTAAACGATCATTAATTGAATCAGTATTTAATATACTAAAAAATAGAATGAACCTAGAGCATACAAGGCATAGATCTCCTGTTAATTGTAATAGTTGAGATTATATCTTACATTTAGTAAAATAAATTAATTATTAAATGGAGATAAAGAATGAACTTAAATCAAAAAATAATAAAACCAAAATTAGGTTTACTTGAATTAGCTAAGAGCCTTGGTAGTATATCATCAGCATGTAAAGCGATGGGATATAGTAGAGATAGTTATTACAGATTTAAAGAACTGTATGAAACTGGTGGCGAAGAAGCGTTGTATGAAATTAGTCGAAGAAAGCCAATAATAGCGAATAGAGTTGATCCTGCTGTAGAGAAAGCAGTACTAGATATGGCAATAGAATATCCAGCATATGGTCAGCTAAGAGTATCAAATGAGCTTAAAAAGACAGGTGTACTTGTATCACCTGGGGGAGTAAGATCAATTTGGTTACGTAATGATTTAAACAACATCAGTAAAAGACTTAAAGCATTAGAAGCAAAAATGGCTCAAGATGGTATTGTGCTTACTGAGGCACAATTACAAGTGCTAGAGAAGCGTCGTAATGAAAAAGAAGCTCATGGAGAAATTGAGACACAGCATCCAGGGTATCTAGGATGCCAAGATACATATTATGTAGGCAACTTTAAGGGTATAGGTAAGGTTTATTCTCAGGTATTTATTGATAGCTACAGCAGAGTAGCTGATGTTAAACTATATACTGATAAAACAGCTTTAACTGCTGCTGATATGCTTAATGACCGAGTGTTACCATGGTATGAGACTCAAGGGATACCAATACTTCGTATTCTGACAGATCGTGGGTCAGAATATAAGGGGAATATAGAGCATCATGCTTTTGAATTATTTCTAAGTATCGAAGGTATAGAGCATACTACTACTAAAGCATATTCTCCTCAAACAAACGGTATGTGTGAGCGTTTTAATAAAACCATGAAACAAGAATTCTTTGATACAGCTATGCGGAAAAAGATTTATACAGATCTTGATGACCTACAATTAGATCTTGATATCTGGCTAGAGTATTTCAATAATGAAAGACCTCATTCTGGTAAATATTGTTATGGAAAAACTCCTATGCAAACTTTTAAGGATAGTAAGAAATTAGCTGTTGAAAAGAATACAGGACAGGAGTTTCGCACTTAGCAAAATTGTGTATTAGTTAGAAGCCATTTAATGTTGTTCTGAATTGATGTTTTTATAACTTCCCAAGTTTGTTGATATAAAGTAATGTTTTCATTTATCCTCCTTTTGTTCATATCAAGCCAGGCCAATACAGCAAGGCAAATATGATTTCTTTGAGCTCGACCCGTGCGTGCCTGACAGCATTCAATACCACAAGTTTGTTTCAATTCTCGATGATAAACTTCTATAGACCAACGCGCCTTAACAATTTTCTCTATTTGCTCACGTGTAGGATTCTCTAAATTAGTTGTTATGTAATCAATGCGACCATTTTTTGCCACAAACTTAAATACCGTAACCCAACCGTATCCACGTAGGTGAATTTTTAGCCCTTCATCGGGAATCTCTAAAGTTTCCAAGCTAACATTACGATTAACTTTTCTATTTTTTCTTAGGTTGGTAACCCATATCCAACCTAAATTACGTATATGTTTTAAATTATCCAAACCACTATACCAAGCATCCATAACTATAGCATCAGGCTTGATACCTCTTTCTTTAGCTAAAGTAAGCATATCACAAAAATGCTCGTTCTTTGTTTTACCATCAGTTTCTTTATCATATATTCTATAATCTACAGGAGTAGATTGATCAATTTGAGTATTGTAATGCAGTAAGTTTACCATTCCTATACCAGGTATAACATCATGTACAGCCCCAGAATATTGATAATTTACAAGCTCGATCCTCTTACTGTATTGCTTTGACAATAAGGTGTCATCTCCCACTAATAAACAAGGATCTTCCAGATCAATATATTTTGACACTTTGCTATAGATTTCGCTAGGGCGAAAATCCTTACTCTTTAACCATCGACTTGCACTATCGTGCGATAGATCTAATGGACTTACTTCAGATAATGCTTTGCTAGTATATCTTACACTACTTGCTTGTAAGAATGATTTATATAAATCTTTGCTACATTTTGATCTTGTCATTTTTATCTAAAACTATTTTTCTCTAGATTAGCATATTATTTGCTAAGTGCGAAACTCCTGGAATAATGAAATCTTGTATCTTGAATATGTATCTGACAGTCAAAATTTAACTGACAATCAGGGGCAAAATTTATAGTGTCTGTAAGATCAAATCTTAACTTCTACATATTCTAGCTTGTGTTACTTCTTATGCTATCACTAAAGCTCGTATAAAACTTGATGCTTTAGCTCCAGAACAACTTCTCTTATCCTAAATTGGCGTTGGTATTGACTGTAATAAAAAATGTACGTGATCTTTATCTACTCCTATTTCTAAAAATCTAATTTCATAACGATCTTCTATGTGCTCACAAATTTTACACAAATAATCATCTAGTTCTTGATTGAATATTACTCTTCTATACTTTGCCGGCGTTACTAAATGATATATTAGTACTGTGACATTATGACTCTTATGTATATAACTGCTTTCTTCCATTCAAGTAGTATATCACGAAGCAGAGCTTCGGGGAATTAAACCCTGAGAGATTAATTTTTCTTAAATGTTTGATATATTACAGGTATAACAAAAATTGTAAATATAGTACCAATGCTTAAGCCACCAACTATTACCAGACCAATAGAATTACGGGCAGCAGCACCGGCACCTGTTGCAAAAATTAGTGGTATACTGCCTACGACTGCAGCAAGTGTAGTCATTAAGATTGGTCGCAGGCGAAGAGTACAAGCTTCTATTATAGCATTTCTAATATTTGCTCCTTTTTCTTTTAATTGGTTAGCAAATTCTACTATCATAATAGAGTTCTTAGTGATTAAACCAATTAAAGTAATAAGTCCGATATTGCTATACATATTAAGGCTGTTACCTGAAATCCAGAGAGCAAGCACACCGCCAGTTATAGAAAAAGGTACGGCAAGCAGTATTAATAGTGGATCAACAAAGCTTTCGAATTGTGCTGCAAGCACTAAATAAATGAATATAAGAGCAAAGCCAAATGTCATAAGCATATTACTATCTGCTTCTTTCATTTGCTTAATTTCCCCAATATATTCGAGTATAGTATTACCTGGATCAAGTAACTTAACTGCTATCTTATTAATTTTGTTAATTGCCTCTTCGATTTTACTATCAGGGCTAAGATCGGAAGAGATAGTAACAGATTTGGAGTTGTTATAATGGCTATATGATTTTACGGATATTTTTTCTGTGATATTAGCTATTGATTCAAGGGGCAACATATTATTATTTTTTGTCGGTATCAAAATTTTACTAAAATCACTAATGCTACTACGATCTTTTTGATTAAATTGCAGCATCACTTCATACAGATCGTTCCCCATTCTAAAATCACCTACTTGTTGACCTGCCAACAAATACTGCACTGTTTTACCAATATTTGCCATATTCATTCCATACAAATAAGCTTTATCACGATTAATTTCGATAGCAATAGTTGGCATTGCTGATTGTAGGTTTCTATTAACATTAGAAAAAATCGGGTTTGCTTTCATTATATCTATAAATTGCTGCGATATTTTATCTAGATCATCATACTCAAGATTTGTTTGAATAGTAAATTCGATAGGGCTACCTCCGCCACTACTGACCATCGAGCGAGGATCCATAGCAAAAACTTGCATACCTGCTATCTCGGAGAACTGCTTATTTAGCATATTCTTAATTGTTTCTTGCGATCTAGAACGCTGCTTCCAATCTTTTAATGGTACGAAAGAAAAGACATTATCACTACCTCCTGCTCCTATTACCATTAAGTAACCTGCTATGTCTTTGTAATTAGCAAGGATTTGCTCGGCTTCTATTACTACTTCAGTAGAATGCTCTAAGCTAGATCCTTCCGGTCCTTTAAAAGATAATTGCAAGAATCCATCATCTTCTTGGGGTATAAAGGTTTTTTGCACAAATTTAAAACTGATGATTAATACCACAAATGATGCAGCAATAACTAGGACGAATTTCTTTTTATTATCAAAAGTTAGGTTTAGGTAATAGATATATTTGTCCTGTATTAATTGTAAAAGCTCATTGAATTTAACTAGAAACTTAAGCGTCGGAGCGTTATGTTTAGTGATCATACGACTTGACATCATGGGTGTTAAGGTTAAGGCTACAAACCCCGAAAATAAAACGCAGAATGCTAAAGTCCATGCGAATTCTATGAATAATTTCCCAACAAACCCATCTATAAATCCAACAGGTAAAAATACAGCAGCAAGTGTAATAGTCATTGCAATAATTGCGAACCCTATTTCTTTAGATGCGAGCAATGCCGCCTCCATAGGTTTATGACCCATTTCATTGTATCTAAATATATTTTCAAGCATAACTATTGCATCATCTACCACAAGCCCGATTGCAAGGATCATAGCAAGTAGCGTAAAGATATTGATAGAAAACCCCATAGCATACATTATGCTGAAAGTACCTATTAACGATACAGGAATAGTAATAAATGGAATGAGGGTAATTTTAGCAGAGGCAAGAAATAAATATGTTACTAAAATCACTAATATTAAAGCTTCAAAAATGGTTTGAAATACTGCATAAATCGAGGCTTTAACAGGTTTTGCTCCATCATATGCAATATTTAAGCTTATTCCTTTAGGAATTGACTCTTTTACTTTTTCAATCTCTTTTGTAACATCATTTGATAAATCTATAACGTTAGCTTTAGATTCTTTGATAAGTCCAAGAGCAATAGAATTTTTCCCATTATACCTAAATAATACTTCACTATCTAGAGCAGTTAAATATACTTTAGCTATATCTTGTAGTTTGATTATACTATTATCTTGGACTTTTATTATAATATTGCCAAATTCTTCCGGTTTAGATAAAGAACCTTCAAGAGTTACTATAAAATTATTTACTCCCGTTTTAATGTTACCGGCAGGATAATCTTTATTCTGCTCTCTTATGGCAACCTCAATATCTAATAAAGAAATTTTATGTTGATATAATTTTTTAGGATCAGGCTCTATTCTCATTATATATTCATTGCCGCCATAGATTTGTGATTGTCCTACGCTTTCTAGTTTATCTAAAGGAGTTTGCAAGTAATCTTCAACAATTTTTGTTAGCTCTAAATCATTATATTGTTCACTTTCAACGCTTATAAAAAGACTTGGAAAGCTATCAGCATCAAGCTTTGCAACCGATGGTGCTTTCATATCCTGCGGAAACATATAAGTTATATCAGATATTTTAGAGTGTACATCGTTTAATGCTACTTCAATATCTGTAGATAATAAGAAAGATAAAGTAATACTACTTTGCCCAGTACTACTTTGTGAGGTGATATAATCTAGGTTTTTAACTGTTTTTAAAGCCTTTTCTATTCGGGTTGTGATTTCTTTTTCCATATATAAAGCATCAGCACCAGCATAAAAAGCATTGACGTTTATAATAGGAATTGAAATATCTGGCGTACCTCTAATTTGTAGCTTAGTGAAAAAAATTGTTCCAAGAACTAAAATAACTAAACTTAAAACAGTTGCAAATACCGGACGTTTTATGCAAATTTCAGATAATAACATTTGATTTGATGTTCTCTTTGATATATTTATTGTAAATTTTTACTTGAATTATTTAATTATATCCAGCTTTAAAAGCATAACTGATGTAAAATGGCTACATTTTTTTCATCAGTTATACAATGATATATATCTTTAAAACTTTATAAATAACGGATATTTGCAGTAAACTAAGAGTTTGTTATAATTAAATAACCTAGTTAAAAAATAAAAAAATATATTGATGTGCATTATTGCTAGTTGTATATATTGTACTACGACAGTAATGTATTAACCCATTAAATAGAGAGTTGATTTCTTATGAGCACACAACCTAAAAAAATGAATAAGACAGAATTTATTGCTTTTATGACTGAGCATGGTCACCACCATAAACATCAGGGGCATAAATCATTTACAAAAGCTGATGCAGAAAAGGCACTTAATTGGGTGCTTGAATCTATAATTTCTGCTACTAAACATCAACATAGTGTTAATATCACAGGTTTTGGTTCGTTTGGAATACAAAGCAGAAAATCAAGAGAAGGTCGTAATCCAAAAACAGGAGCAAAAATGACCATACCTGCTTATAAGCAACCTGTATTTAAAGCTGGAAGTAAACTTAAAGAAGCTTGTAATAATAAGTAACTTATATTTTTTTCCTATAGTACCGCAATTAAGCCTGAGGTACAGTCGTGGGACTGTTATCAGTCCTATAGCTTTAGTAGTATAATTATGCTTCAAGAATCATGGCATTAAAGGAAGCCTTAACTATTAGTTTATATGATAATTGAGCATCTAGAATTTAGTTTAAAACATAAAAAGCTACATAATAGCTGGCTTATTGAAGCAGAAAATATAGAGCAAGCTTTAAAAGATATAGAGAAATTTATATGTTCAAAGCTTTTAAAGAATAGTATTCCTCTTGAAAATAATCCAGATTATCATCTTATTGCCAGAGAAGTTTCTGCTACGTCTAATGCTAAGAATATCTCTATCGAGCAAATAAGAAAATTACAGGAGTTCTTAAGTAAAACCTCTGCAATTTCAGGCTGTAAGGTTGCCGTAATTTATTCGGCAGATCTTATGAATCTGAATGCTGCAAATTCATGTTTAAAGATTTTAGAAGAAACTCCTAAAAATAGTTATATATTTTTGATTACTTCAAGAGCTTCAAGTATAATTTCTACAATCAGATCTAGATGTTTTAAAATTAGTACTAAATCATCTGAAAGACATTCTGAAGAAGAATTATATTCTAAATTTATTCAGCCTATAGCAGATAATGAAAACTTAAATTCTAAATTAGAGTTTATTAAGCAATTTAATACTAAAGATAGAGAATTATGGCTGGATTTTACTGATAGTATATTACTATTAATGAACCGTATCTTAAAAAAATCTTCAGGTATTAATATTGAATTTTCAGATTTAGAAAATAAAATATTCCATCAGCTACCAAACCGCCAACCTCCTTATTTAATCCAAAAGTTTACTGAAATAAAAAAGCTAATATATAATACAATTGATTATGATTTAGACTTGAAAGCTAGTTATATATTAGTGATGAGTGAGTTTTCTTAAGAAGATCATTCATCAAAGATGGAGTTACTAAGTACAGTGTACCTATTACTTCTATATTTAATACTGAAGTTTTGACAAAAATTCTAATTTTTCTGACTAAAGTAAAAATTTATATTTAAAGTTAAATATTTAGTGCTTTTATCAGCTTAAAAGCGATATTTCTACAATTTAAAGTAAATTATTTGATATATAATACAAATTATAGATTGATACACTCGCCACTTTTTTTAATAAAAATTTTTTGTCAAAACTTCAGTTAATAGCATCTGTAGTAACTTCAATTGATACTTTAAAATTCCTAGTACAACTAATAACCTGAATTCTGGATTAGCTAATTTTGAGATATAGCAGGTTTGTTAGGTTTCATACAGTATGCAATTAGGGCGGATAAGATATGTACAAAGGCATTCCAAATTGATCTATGTCTTGTATGTTCGAGCTCGAAAGCACCCTTCAGCACACTAAATACTGTTTCGATAATTGAGCGTTTGCGTAATAATATTTTTTCAAATAATGGCATAAGTTTATTCTTCATTTTCTTCTTTATGCCAGTTACTAACTTGATTCCTTTGCTGTATAGATCATCAAAGAGCTCCTGTTTGATATAACCCTTATCGCCAAACAATAATCCCGTGATATGTTTGGTGATTATCGAAACCGGCGCTCTATCATCTACATTACCAGGCGTTAGTTTTAGACCTTGAATCTCACCTTTTTCGTTAATAACCAAATGTAATTTTAGACCAAAAAACCAACTTTTTGTTGTTTTACCCAAAGCAGCAATACCGGCAAAGACTTTATTACGAGAGATTCTTTTTCGATGACGAACCTCTAAAGATGTGGCGTCAATATAAGAAACTCCCGTAGATTGAGCTGCCTGCATATACCATTCAAGTAATAAAACTAAATAACTCAGCACTCTTGGTTTTAGAGCTATAAAACGAGTATATGATGGAAGAGTTACAAAGTCTGATGAACGAACATTAGAATTAGGCTCTGTTTCATCAATTGTGTAAATTTCGTGAGCCATTAAATTACCATCAAATTTGATCATAAAATGAGCCATAGCTTCATTCCAATTGGGGATAGGCATAGACCATTTTTTGGTAATATAATCAATTGTCAGATATAAAACCTTAAATACTGCGTCATCATTTGGAAAGATGCGTTTATTCTTAGTAACTTTTCTCAATTGGCTATTCAGCGATTCTATCGCATTTGTAGTGTAAATAATCTTACGAATCTCCTTTGGATATTGCAAGAAAATTATCAAATTATCCCAATTATTATACCAAGATTTAGCTATATGCGGATATTGCTTACTCCATTTTTGATCAAATGACTCAAGAGCTAATTCTGCTTCTTTTTCAGTAGCAGAAGTATAGATTAGTTTCAAATCCGCTGCTAATTGCTTTCTATCTTTATATGATACATATTTGAGGCTATTCCTGATCTGATGGACAATACAAATTTGATGTTCAGTTTTCGGATATACTGATGCAATAGCATCAGACATACCAGTTAGATTATCACTACAAGCAATTAAGATATCTTTTACTCCTCGATTCTTCATTTCAGTAAAATTACCAAGCCAAAATTTAGCTCCTTCATTCTCACTTATCCATAAGCCTAAAATATCCTTTCTGCCAGATAAATCTATTCCTAAAGCTACATATACTGATTTATTAATAATAAGTTTATCTTGTCTTACTTTCACTACTAAACAGTCAAAATATACTATAGGGTATACTGATTCAAGAGGTCTACTCTGCCAAATCTTGACCTCATCTATTACTTCATCTGTAATCCTGCTGATTAGGCTCTCACTGATCTCAGCTCCATATAATTCTTGCAATTGTGTTTTAATATCAGACACACTCATACCCTTCGCATATAAGGATATTATCTTTTGGTCTAAGCCATCTATTCTTGTTTGTTTCTTTGAGACTATTATAGGTTCAAATTTACCTTGTCTGTCTCTTGGAACATTTAGCTCTATAGTACCATTCTCACTAATCAGATTCTTACTAAAACTACCATTCCTCGCATTCTCAGTTTCAGCTCTATCATACTTGCTATAACCTAAATGTTCTGACATCTCAGCATGCAGTGCTCGCTCTAAAATACCCTTGGTTAATTCCTTAATTAATCCATTCTGACTTAGTACTGTTTTTAAATCTACTCCACCTTCTATCAGCAAATCTATTGCTTCATTTATTTTTTTATTCTTCTCTATTTGCATTTCTGTTACCTATATTTTTAATTACTTCTAATATAGGCTCAACAAAAATTTACACAATCATTGCAAAAGACTCAAAAAATGGTCTATGCCTATCCCCAATTGGAATGAAGCTATGGCTCATTTTATGATCAAATTTGATGGTAGAATTTAATGGTTCACGAAATTTACACAATTGATGAGACAGAGCCTTCAAATCCGCTGCTAATTGCTTTCTATCTTTATATGATACATATTTGAGGCTATTCCTGATCTGATGGACAATACAAATTTGATGTTCAGTTTTCGGGTATACTGATGCAATAGCATCAGACATACCAGTTAGATTATCACTACAAGCAATTATAGCTAACACGGAAATGTTTCTACCACAGATTAGGAAACACTTAGGCATTGATCAATAATTTTATGTAAACAGTTTTTAAAGTTAGTCCAGCAATGTTTAATAGGATTTAGATCTGGTGAATATGTGAGTAAATACAAAAACTATGGTAAAAACCTTTGCGCGTTAGCTATAAGATATCTTTTACTCCTCTATTTTTCATCTCAGTAAAATTACCAAGCCAAAATTTAGCTCCTTCATTCTCACTTATCCATAAGCCTAAAATATCCTTTCTGCCAGATAAATCTATTCCTAAAGCTACATATACTGATTTATTAATAATAAGTTTATCTTGTCTTACTTTCACTACTAAACAGTCAAAATATACTATAGGGTATACTGATTCAAGAGGTCTACTCTGCCAAATCTTGACCTCATCTATTACTTCATCTGTAATCCTGCTGATTAGGCTCTCACTGATCTCAGCTCCATATAATTCTTGCAATTGTGTTTTAATATCAGACACACTCATACCCTTCGCATATAAGGATATTATCTTTTGGTCTAAGCCATCTATTCTTGTTTGTTTCTTTGAGACTATTATAGGTTCAAATTTACCTTGTCTGTCTCTTGGAACATTTAGCTCTATAGTACCATTCTCACTAATCAGATTCTTACTAAAACTACCATTCCTCGCATTCTCAGTTTCAGCTCTATCATACTTGCTATAACCTAAATGTTCTGACATCTCAGCATGCAGTGCTCGCTCTAAAATACCCTTGGTTAATTCCTTAATTAATCCATTCTGACTTAGTACTGTTTTTAAATCTACTCCGCCTTTTATCAGCAAATCTATTGCTTCATTTATTTTTTTATTCTTCTCTATTTGCATTTCTGTTACCTATATTTTTAATTACTTCTAATATAGGCTCAACAAAAATTTACACAATCATTGCAAAAGACTCTAGAATTACCCATGACGAATATTAAAATTACCCATTTTTGAGTAAAAAATATTGTCTAAAGTGTTACATTATTATCCTCCGATTTTATAGTTAATTTTTTGCCTTTAGCTGTAGCGATTCTATAACTTTCAGTATTGAGTGCAAGAATTGAAGAATGGTGAACCAATCTGTCAATAACTGCTGACGTAGTCATTTCATCTTTAAAAATAGTATTCCATTTTGCAAAAACTAAATTGCTAGTAATTAATACACTACGCATTTCATAACGTTCAGCTAATAAGGTAAATAAAACATCAGTTTCTTCACGATTATATGGTACATATGATATATCATCAATTATCAATATTTCAAAATAATCGAATTTTTTAATAATTTGCTTAAGTTTTAAACTAAGCTTTGCTTCTAGTAATTGTTGAACCAAATTAGCTGCTGTTGTATATAATACACGTCTACCAGCAAGACACCACTCACGTGCTAAACCTATACTAAGATGACTTTTGCCAGTGCCAGGATTACCTGACTAACGAATATTAGAATTACCCTCAACGAACATTAAAATTACCTATAAAAAAGAAGTAACTATGGACAGTAAAATCGAATAAAAATTTATTTTTAAATATTTAAATATTATTCGAGAATTACTGATGACATGTACAAATAACCAAGTAGGTATTTTAATGCAAAAGATCAAAAAATATAATCAGATAATTTCTGCTGCAAAAGCAGGTATGAGTGTAAAAACGGCACGTAAGTATTTACGTATTAATAAGTATCCAAGCGAATTACGCACAATACGTAAATATAGGACACGTAAGGATCCATTTGTGAAGCACTGGGATGAAATAGAATCAATGCTAGAATCAGGGAAAGTTCTATAATTAATTAAGCCAGATATAATCAATTTTTAATCTCTCAGGGTTTAATTCCCCGAAGCTCTGCTTCGTGATATCATAAGAAACAACTAAAACTTTTTTAGATACCTCGTAGCTCTGCTGCGAGGAGCATCATTTAAATATAGATATATCATGGCTCATTTAACGATAGATGAAAGATTTAAAATATACGAAATGAATAAGAGTGGTTATAGCTCGCGATATATAGGGACAAAGATTGGCCGTGATAAAAGCACTATATGTTATGAACTCAAGAGAATGAGGCATAATTATAGACCAGATAGGGCTAACACACTTGCTTGCAGTTTAAGGCAAGGTAAGAGAAAAAGAAAATTAGATATTGATAATAATTTACGAGCAGAAATAATAAAGCAGTTAACACAGGGTATTTCACCAGATATAATTTCAGGTAGACGTAAACTATCACGAGATACTGTCAATATTTCTACAGAGAGTATATACCAGTTTATTTATACATCTCCTATAGCACAAAGGCAAAAATTATATTTATCTTTAGCAAGAAAAAGGAAAAATAGGTTGCATCATGGTACAAGAATCAGAAACAAAAGAATTACAATACCAAATCGAGTTTCCATTACTGAAAGACCAGAGATAAATAGAAAGATAGCAGCAATAGGTCATTTAGAAGGTGATTTAACTTTTAACAAAGGTAATCAAAGTCGTAATATAGGCGCTCTTGTGGATATCAGAACACAAAAAGTGTTTCTCACTTTAAACCGTTCAAAAAGAACACAAGATGTGATTGGTAACAAAAAACTTAAACAATTGTCGCATATAATCAAAAGCATAACGTTAGATAATGGCAAAGAATTTACCAATCATGAACAACTATTGCCAAAATCTGAACGAAAAGTATATTTTTGCAATCCTTATTCTCCATGGCAAAAACCATTGATAGAGAAGATTAACTCAATGGTGCACAGAGTATACTCTAAATCTTTAGATATAAAAAAATTAACAATAAAGCAATTACAAGAAATTGAGGATTTTTTAAATAATTTACCAAGAAAAGTGCTCGGTTATAAAACACCCAATGAGGTATGGGAAGAAAATATAAATCTGGCTTAATTAATACTGGAATTTACCATCAAAAAAGTTTTCATAAACGAAGACGGATCGACTGGTACTCTATACCTTGCTTCTAATGATACAGAAAATGATACTGCCTATTTATATCAAATCTATCAAAAACGATGGAGAATTGAGGAATATCACAAATCTATCAAAGAAAATGCAAGCTTGGCAAAATCTCCAACCAAGAAGATGCGATCTCAAGCAAACCATATATTTGCTTCAATTGTAGCATTTTGTAAGTTAGAAATTATAAAGGTTGCGACTGCAACCAATCATTTTGCCATTAAATATAAATTGCTAGTAGCGGCGAATATAGCATCTATGAATGAATTGGCAAATTTGCGTCAAAATAACTCGTTTGCGTAAGGTGAGTAACTTATTGCGGAAACACACTCCTTCATTTTTTTGTCCAATTTTTTCATGTATGGACCTCCTGTAGAATGCAAGAAAAAAATAACATCAATAATAAAAACAAACAAATGCAGTCATGTATCCGGCTTATAGCTGATAAATCAACCTAATTTATTCTACAGCCCTGATGGAATTCGCTGGCTTACAAACTATATACTTATCAGTCCATCGGCTTCTAAAAGAGCCACTGAAAAACGCAGTTTTTTTGTAAGCTAAGGTTTGTCTTATTTACCATCAATATTAATTATCTCAAGCATATTTCGGGTTGGAATCTCTTACATATTGTTTTGCTTTTACCTATTCATTATATAAATCACCATTTATTTTACTTATAAGTGCTATGCTACACACTCTTTAGCTACAAACTTTACTCTCTACATAATCATCTCCTGATCTTAGTACAGCAAACACCACTCTTGCCAACTTATTAGCTATGGCAACTGTCGTTTTATTATGGCTACTTCGCTCAGATAAATTAAACATCCATTTCGTAAATTGGCTAAAATCTTTTTTAGATTTCTGTTCTTCCGATGTAAATCTTATCTTGGCATTTAGTACAGCTCTAGCCCCTTGAATTAATAAAGTGCGTAAGTATACATCACCTCGCTTGCTAATTCCCAGCAGCTTATCCTTCCCACCACTTGAATGTTGTCTTGGCACTAATCCTAGCCATGCCGATAATTGCCTGCCATTCTCAAAACTTGTAGCATTACCTATTGATGCTATTAAAGCAGTAGCAGTAATTAAACCAAGACCAGGGATAGCTCTTAATCGTTGATATTGAGTTAGGTTACTTGCTATCATTGTTAATCGTTTTTCTATCTCTTTTATTTTTCTGTTATTATCTAAGAATTCTTCTTTTAGTTCACTAAATGTTTGATAACTTAACTGGCTTAATTTCCCTGCATCTAAAATCTCAATTAATTTTGTGATAACCTTATTAATGCCTTGAGGAACAATAAAACCAAACTCATGTAGTAGCCCCCTAATTTCATTAGCAAGTGCTGTACGATTTTTTACCAATCTCTCTCTTACCCTATGTATTGATAAAATTTCTTGTTGCTCTATAGTTTTAATTGCAACAAATCTCATATTAGGTCTTGTCACGGCTTCACATATCGCTTCAGCATCTGCTTGATCATTTTTATTAGTTTTAACATATGGTTTGACAAATTGCGGTGCCATTAGTTTTACTTCATGCCCTAATTTAGTTATTTCTCTTGCCCAATAACTAGAACCACCACAAGCTTCCATCCCTACTAAACATTGTGGTAAATTAGCCATAAATGTCAAAACCTGATCTCTCATCAATTTTTTCTTTAATACTGTCTTGCCATTTTTATCTACACCATGAATTTGAAAAATTCTTTTTGCAATATCTATACCAATTGTAGTAACCTCCATATGGACCTCCTTAATTGTTGTTTTAATATGTTAAATATTAACCCTAGAAGATTAGCAACTGCTTTTCATTCTCTATATCAGGAGGTCCATACCATTAGTCCATTATAAACATGGTGTATTTATCCAGTCGCTATACATCATTAATTTGACTAAATCTACATTCTAAACAAGTTGATTCCAAGCGTAACAAGCCATAGTGACGATATCTTCATATACACCATGTTAATTATTACAATTGGTATAAGAAATTAGCTGTTGAAAAGAATAATGAAATCTTGTATCTTGAATATGTATCTGACAGTCAAAATTTAACTGACAATCAGGTGCGAAATTTATAGTGTCTGTAAGATCAAATCTTGACTTCTACATCACGAAATTTACACAATTGATGAGACAGAGCCGTAAAAAATATTGTCTAAAGTGTTACATTATTATCCTCCGATTTTATAGTTAATTTTTTGCCTTTAGCTGTAGCGATTCTATAACTTTCAGTATTGAGTTCAAGAATTGAAGAATGGTGAACCAATCTGTCAATAACTGCTGACGTAGTCATTTCATCTTTAAAAATAGTATTCCATTTTGCAAAAACTAAATTGCTAGTAATTAATCGGCTCTGTCTCATCAATTGTGTAAATTTCGTGAACCATTAAATTCTACCATCAAATTTGATCATAAAATGAGCCATAGCTTCATTCCAATTGGGGATAGGCATAGACCATTTTTTGGTAATATAATCAATTGTCAGATATAAAACTTTAAATACTGCGTCATCATTTGGAAAGATGCGTTTATTCTTAGTAACTTTTCTCAATTGGCTATTCAGCGATTCTATCGCATTTGTAGTGTAAATAATCTTACGAATCTCCTTTGGATATTGCAAGAAAATTATCAAATTATCCCAATTATTATACCAAGATTTAGCTATATGCGGATATTGCTTACTCCATTTTTGATCAAATGACTCAAGAGCTAATTCTGCTTCTTTTTCAGTAGCAGAAGTATAGATTAGTTTCAAATCCGCTGCTAATTGCTTTCTATCTTTATATGATACATATTTGAGGCTATTCCTGATCTGATGGACAATACAAATTTGATGTTCAGTTTTCGGATATACTGATGCAATAGCATCAGACATACCAGTTAGATTATCACTACAAGCAATTAAGATATCTTTTACTCCTCGATTCTTCATTTCAGTAAAATTACCAAGCCAAAATTTAGCTCCTTCATTCTCACTTATCCATAAGCCTAAAATATCCTTTCTGCCAGATAAATCTATTCCTAAAGCTACATATACTGATTTATTAATAATAAGTTTATCTTGTCTTACTTTCACTACTAAACAGTCAAAATATACTATAGGGTATACTGATTCAAGAGGTCTACTCTGCCAAATCTTGACCTCATCTATTACTTCATCTGTAATCCTGCTGATTAGGCTCTCACTGATCTCAGCTCCATATAATTCTTGCAATTGTGTTTTAATATCAGACACACTCATACCCTTCGCATATAAGGATATTATCTTTTGGTCTAAGCCATCTATTCTTGTTTGTTTCTTTGAGACTATTATAGGTTCAAATTTACCTTGTCTGTCTCTTGGAACATTTATCTCTATAGTACCATTCTCACTAATCAGATTCTTACTAAAACTACCATTCCTCGCATTCTCAGTTTCAGCTCTATCATACTTGCTATAACCTAAATGTTCTGACATCTCAGCATGCAGTGCTCGCTCTAAAATACCCTTGGTTAATTCCTTAATTAATCCATTCTGACT
>NZ_CAXIPY010000006.1:0-632500 GCF_964030725.1 Rickettsia endosymbiont of Urophora cardui
GCTTTGTTGCATAAATAAAATTTGTAGAGCAAGAGTGGTGATAATCTGGTAAGATGTCCTGAATTAAAAAATAATCCAGATTATATGAGATCTCGGAAGAAAGCCCCTTTTAGTAAATCACGCAAGTATTCTAAATATAAAATAACGAATTGGTCAGAATATAATAATTTTTTACGCAATAGGGGTCGCATAGATTTTATCAGGAGTTTCGCACTTAGCAAATAATATGCTAATCTAGAGAAAAATAGTTTTAGATAAAAATGACAAGATCAAAATGTAGCAAAGATTTATATAAATCATTCTTACAAGCAAGTAGTGTAAGATATACTAGCAAAGCATTATCTGAAGTAAGTCCATTAGATCTATCGCACGATAGTGCAAGTCGATGGTTAAAGAGTAAGGATTTTCGCCCTAGCGAAATCTATAGCAAAGTGTCAAAATATATTGATCTGGAAGATCCTTGTTTATTAGTGGGAGATGACACCTTATTGTCAAAGCAATACAGTAAGAGGATCGAGCTTGTAAATTATCAATATTCTGGGGCTGTACATGATGTTATACCTGGTATAGGAATGGTAAACTTACTGCATTACAATACTCAAATTGATCAATCTACTCCTGTAGATTATAGAATATATGATAAAGAAACTGATGGTAAAACAAAGGACGAGCATTTTTGTGATATGCTTACTTTAGCTAAAGAAAGAGGTATCAAGCCTGATGCTATAGTTATGGATGCTTGGTATAGTGGTTTGGATAATTTAAAACATATACGTAGTCTATCCGCCAAAAACACTTCAAATCCTGATCATTTGTAATGGGATAGAGTTTTGACAACAAATTGCTAAGATTTTCAATAAAAATTAATAAGTTATGTTAATTTTTACTGATACATTTCTGTGTTGGTCTAATTTTGATATGGAGCTATTGTTAACGATTTTTTATCGTTCATCTAGTTTTTGCATGATGATATTTTTGATTTATGTGGAGTTAGACACGATTTGTAAATGATTTGCAATGCATCGTAAATTCAAACCAATAGCAGAGATTATTGGATTGATAATATCTCCTATCATACCTTTCAAGAAGTTTCTACCCATCCGACCATATTGCTTTAAGTGACCTATTATTGGTTCTATGGCACTGCGTCTCTTGATCATAGACTTGTCCTCTTGTAACAACTTCTTCCGCGTTTTTGGGGTATATACCTTACTCTTCTCCTTTACATTGCTACCACTATACCCAAGATCAACAAATGATTTCTTTATCTTGATTCCAGTGACACTCTCTACTGCTTCAAAGCTCTGATGCAATGTATGACCATCATAAGGATTATTATGAAACGATTTTGCGGATAAAACAAAATTTCTACGACCACTTACTACTACCGCTACTTTATTGCCAAACTCATATGGCTTGTTGCGTTTTCCCTTTCCTATACACTCTACTTCAGGGGCATGAAAACTATATAATACTTTGTTATCTTCTTTATATTGCTTTTTAGCTTCTCTTTTTAAAACAGATTGGTTATGTATTTGTTTTATTTTTTGCAATACTTCTTGATTTTTGAGAGACAAGTTTAATTGCTTATTTTTGATCTCACGCTCACATACTCTAATCAAACGACCCAGTAATATTTTTAAATGCTTCATTATTTTCCAACGCTTCTTGGCTTTACTATGTTCTTTATATTTCCATAGCTTTACTATATCGCGTTTATAGGTTCTAGCGTATGTTTCATTCAAATGTATACCCAAACTGTTGCAAAGCTTTACTATGCTAAGCCTAGCTTTATCCATTAAATAAACATCGTGTGGGTGTTTGATATTCTTAATTTGTACAGTCGTATCAGCGATGATTAATTCCAAATCTTTTTTTTTAATTGTGTTAGTTTTTATCCCAACCCTGATCAACTCCGATAATATCTCATTATATCCAGCTTCACCTAATACACTACGAAACCGTCGTATACTAGTTTCCGAGATAGCTATGTCTTTTTCTATATATTCCCACCCGCAGAAATACTGCCAATACATATTCTCTTTTAGCTCTTCCTCTGATAATGAATCTGAAAAATTATACATTGCTTGTAGCATCGTTATGCCAAGCATCACTCTATGACATTTTCTATTTCTACCAAATTTCTTAATACAAACATTTTTTGATAACCACTCTTCGAGCCTAGACCAATTTATTAATTCTCTTAATTTATATAGCTTATTATTTGGGTTTAATTCTTCTTTTAATTTATAACCAAACAGTTTCCCTTGTTCTTGCGATTTGATAATGTTGTCTATTGGCATTGACTGAAATCCATAAGGTTTATGACCATATTTTATCATTTTCTTACGGATTGTTGTATTACTTCTTGTCTTAAAACCATATTATCTATAAGGCTTGTAGAGTTTTGGCGGACGGACTACGTAATTTAGGTTGGATATGGGTTACCAACCTAAGAAAAAATAGAAAAGTTAATCGTAATGTTAGCTTGGAAACTTTAGAGATTCCCGATGAAGGGCTAAAAATTCACCTACGTGGATACGGTTGGGTTACGGTATTTAAGTTTGTGGCAAAAAATGGTCGCATTGATTACATAACAACTAATTTAGAGAATCCTACACGTGAGCAAATAGAGAAAATTGTTAAGGCGCGTTGGTCTATAGAAGTTTATCATCGAGAATTGAAACAAACTTGTGGTATTGAATGCTGTCAGGCACGCACGGGTCGAGCTCAAAGAAATCATATTTGCCTTGCTGTATTGGCCTGGCTTGATATGAACAAAAGGAGGATAAATGAAAACATTACTTTATATCAACAAACTTGGGAAGTTATAAAAACATCAATTCAGAACAACATTAAATGGCTTCTAACTAATACACAATTTTGCTAAGTGCGAAACTCCTGTTTATGATTGCCAGTGATTTGGCGATTGGCTGGTATGCTGATTACAGAGAGGAAATGAAACGAGGAAGACCTAGACGCTATAGTGATCACGCTATATTACAGTGTTTGAAGATCAGATGCTTATTCGGTCTTAAGTTACGCCAAACCCAAGGCTTTATAAACTGGCTCTTTGAAATATCGGGTTTATCTATTAGATGTCCAGACTATACAACATTAAGTAAGCGTATGAAGTCATTAGATCTTAGGTATTTACATGGAAATCAAGATAAAGAATTTAGTTGTATTTCAATGGATAGTACAGGGATACAAGCCTACACAGGGAACGAATGGCTAGAAAATAAGCATGGTAAGCAATATAAGCGTCGCATATGGAAAAAGCTACATATCGTTATAGAAGATCAAGGTATGATACTTGCCGATAGTACCACAGAGCATACTATAGATGATAGATCACAGATTGGACTACTAATAGCTAATGTCAGAGCCAAGGATTTTCTGGGAGATCGAGGGTATGACGGTGAATCTACATATCAATTGTTGAGAAAGAAGAAGATAAAACCAGTTATTAGACCCCCAAACTCTTCAGTAAAAGTTCAATCGCTTAGGGATAAAACTGAGAGAGATGCAGCTGTTATATATCAACAAAACAAAGGATACCAAGCATGGAGGGTAAAGAATAATTACGGTAGAAGGGAGCGTGTAGAGAACACGTTCTTTCGATTTAAAACTTCTTTTGGTAGTAAGTTTCTATCAAGACATGATCAAAATATGACAAAAGAAATGTCTATTAAATGCCACTTATTAAACAAAATGTTTGAAATTGGTAAACCTATCTCTGTGCCTGTTGGCTAGGCTAGCATTGCGGGGTTAGGGGCAGTATATTCAAAAGCTTATTTATGCAACAAAGCCATTCTGACTTAGTACTGTTTTTAAATCTACTCCGCCTTCTATCAGCAAATCTATTGCTTCATTTATTTTTTTATTCTTCTCTATTTGCATTTCTGTTACCTATATTTTTAATCTCTCAGGGTTTAATAGGAGAGCATTATATAAGATTTTCTATTATAAGTATATATCTAATAAAGAGTAGATAAGCGATTTATAAACTTAATAAATAATTATTGTAGTGTTTAATTAGCGTCATATAGTTTGGTTGTTTAGCAATAACAGGATATGGAGCTATATAAATATTATTATTAGAAGATGAGATGGCTGTTGTAAGGTTGTTCACTATAGAGGGTATATCGTAATTATAAGCTACTAAACGCACAGAAGTAATATTATACTTTAAAATAAAATCTGAGGCTTTCTTAATATAATCGTCTTCCGACATTATTTTATTTGGAGCAAGTATCACTTGCTGTTCTAGCACGTTATTTTCTTTTAGTAGATTTTTTAGCTGATCGGAAGTTTCAATGCCGGTAATAAATAATATAGGTGCATATCCAGCTTTTAGTAAAGCAATTCCGGTTTCAATTTTGTGTCCTCCACCAGCGAATACTATTATTGCATTAGCAGTATTACTACTTGGTTTATAAGAGTTTACCAGATATAAATAATAAACAAAACCGCTAGCCCAAATAGCGAATATTGTTAAAATTGTAAGGGCAATTTTTCGTATCATTTGAATATTTTAATAAATTCAGCTTCAAGAATTTTATCAAATTCAGTTATTTCAATATAAACTCCTAGTTGATTTAGAGATGTTACTAAAGAATTTTCAAGACCACAAGGAATAATTCCGTTGAACTTACTTAAGTCTGTTGAAATATTTATGGCTATGCCATGATATGTAACCCATTTCCGTACTCTGACTCCTATCGCAGCAATTTTCGATGGAATATCATCATTTGTTTTTACCCAAATACCTACTTTATCTTTTATAATATATGCCTTTATTCCCAAAATATCTAGACTATTTATAATCCATGCTTCAAGCATTCTTACATATAGCTTTAAGTCTTTGGTACGATTCGGTAAGGCTAAATTAAGGATAGGGTAAATAACACGCTGTCCAGCTCCGTGAAAGGTAAACTTACCGCCACGACCAGTATAAATAACAGGAATATTATTATGGTTTAATAATTCTTCCTGCTTATAATTAGTGCCGGCAGTATATACATCTAAATGCTCAACTAGATAGACTGCTTCCGGTGCTTCACCATCAATAACTTTGTTAACATAATCTTCCATTAACGTTAAGCTATCTTGATAGTCTATAGGTGTTGGTATAGTAATGAATTGCACCATATATTTAGTACTTTTAATAAAATCTGAAACAATTAAAATACTAATTCTTCATATTTTATTGTTACAACTTCATATGACTTAACGCCGCCAGGGGTCATAACTTCCACAATATCACCTACTGATTTGCCAATTAAGGCTTTCGCTATAGGAGATGCAATAGAAACTCTTTTCTTAGTGATATTAGCTTCATATTCACCAACTATATGATACATAACTTCTTCTTCAGTTTCGTCATCTATTAACACGACAGTAGCACCAAATTTTATGCTATCACCTGACAATTTAGCAACATTTATAATTTCTGCTCTTGCTGTTATATCTTCCAGATGTTTAATACGAGCTTCTACGAATGCTTGTTTTTCACGTGCAGCTTCATATTCAGCATTTTCGGATAAATCGCCATGTGCTCGTGCTTCTGCTATATCTTCGCTAACTTTTTTACGCTCTACATGTTTTAAATGCTTAAGCTCATGTTCTAATTTTTCAAAGCCTTGGTCAGTGATAGGAAATTTTGCCATCATATTGTTATTGTGTAAAATTGGTAATTTTAGTATGGTATTATATCATCTTTATTATCTTTCGTATACCTAAAAATAAATTATTAACCTCATGAACATTGAAGATTTTGATTTTGAAAAAAAGCGTAAAGCTTTTCATTTATCTGCTATAATACTACCTTTAATATATATATTCATCTCAAGAACCTCTATTACTATACTATTACTTATAGTAACTGCTGCGACTTTGTATTTAGATATATCACGTCATAGTAGCATTAAAATCAGTGAGTTTGTAACTAAGTTTTTTACAAAAATTATGAGAGTAGACGAAAGCAATGGCTCTTTTGCCTTAAGTGGTTCTAGCTTCATGATGCTTGGTTTTTTCTTAACAGCTCTTCTTTTTCCTAAAAATTTGGCAATTTGTTCCTGGTTGATTTTAATTGTTTCTGACTGTCTAGCAGCTCTTGTTGGTACAAAAATAGGCAATAGTTTAAATAATGGTAAGTCATTTGCAGGCTCTACAGCATTCTTGCTATCCGCAATTTTTATAAGTATATTAGTGTATTTTTACTTAGGATTTAATACTAGTTTTATTATTATTATTATAAGTTCTATAGCAACTACAGCAATTGAATTTTATTCAAAGGATTTGAAAGTTAATGATAATTTATCAATTCCGCTTACTTATTGTTTTTCTACAGCTATCCTTTCTTATATTATTTAAAACATGAAGCTTGCACCAGAATTTTATGAAGTTTTAAGAAATCGTATTAACATATCTGATGTAGTGCGTCAAAAGGTAGTTTTAACTAGAAAATCCGGTAATTATGTAGGTTTATGTCCTTTCCATCAAGAGAAAACCCCATCTTTTACAGTTAGTGATAGTAAAAGATTTTTTTATTGTTTTGGCTGTAAGGCAGCAGGGGACGTTATAAAATTTACCTCCAATGTTAGCGGTTTATCTTATAGTGATTCTGCTATAAAATTAGCTACCGATTATGGTATAGAAATACCAAAATTAACCCAGAAGCAAAAAGAATTTTATGAAGAATCAGACGAGATTTTAAATATTCTTGAACTTGCCAATAAGTTTTTTAAATCACAATTAACACCTGAAATATTAAACTATCTAAATGAAAGAAATATTACTAATGAGACAATAAAGGAATTTTCAATCGGTTTTGCACCTAGAGGTAACAAATTTGAGAAATTTTTTCATGATAAAAATATAACAAATGTGCAACTTGGAAAAGCAGGTCTTATAGGAAAAAGAGAAGATGGCGAAATATATAGCTTATTTTCAAATCGTATAACTATTCCTATCAGAAATATTTACAATAAAATAGTAGGTTTTGGGGGTAGAGTAATTGGGCAAGGTCTACCTAAATATTTGAATTCGCCGGAAACTGTAGTATTCCAAAAAAGCGAAACTCTTTATGGTGAGCATAAAGCCATAAGCAGTAGCTATAAAAAAAATTACTCGATTTTAGTAGAAGGTTATTTTGATGTTATTTCCCTGCATCAAGCAGGATTTAGTGAAGCAGTAGCAAGCCTTGGCACTAGTGTTACTGAAAATCATTTGCACAAATTATGGCGAGCAGGAGATGAAATTATACTATGTCTTGATGGGGATAGTGCTGGAATAAAGGCAAGTGTTAGGACAATTAATTTAGCTTTGCCGCTTATTAATAGTGAAAAGAAAATTTCTTTTATTAGGCTACCTAGCGGGCTAGACCCTGATGATGCAGTAAATAAAAATGGTGTGGATTTTTTTACAAAGCTTATAGATACAAGGATAAGCTTATCGGAAATGATTTGGCAAATAGCATATGCTGGTAAAAATTTTAAAACAGCAGAAGATAAGGCTAATTTAGAAAAGAATTTAAAAGATTATTGCAGTAAAATATCTGATAGTAATTTAAGAGCCAGCTATTATAGGTTTTTTAAAGATCAAATATGGCAAAATTTAGTTACAAAACAGCAAAGGACTGTAGCTAAAAATGTAAACTTGCTGCCTCTTAGTAGCGGTTATTCAGAACTTGAAATATTAGAGCATGCTTTTTGTGCTTTATTGATAAAATTCCCGCAAATATTACAGGAATTCGAAATTAAAGAATTTATATTAAATTTAAATTTCAGTAATAAACTACTTGAAGAATTCCGTAATTGGTACTTAAGTGAGATTATTGATAATGCTGTAGAGGCAGGTGAAATTGCCGCAATTGTGGAAAAAACTAGCTTTTTTGATATTTTTTTATTATTATCAAAAGCAGACAACTTATTCTTAGATATAGCATTTAATAAAGATAATGTGCGCTTAGATTTATTATGGCAATGGTTATACAAAAGATATTATCTATTAAATTTACAGCAAGAATATGCACATATTACAAAAGAATATGTTATAACTAACATTGATGATTATGAGAAAGTTTTGTTTTATAAAAAAGAAATCTTAAAGATTGCAAGTGAATTACAAGACTTAAATGAATCTTTTATTAATCATATTATTGATAATAGCAAATAACAAACTGTAGAAATCGTGATTTATTGCGGTTTCACAATAAAATATTATTATAACTTAATCAGCTTAATTCCATAGGTATTTAATGACAAATACAGATAATAATAATCTAAATAAAATAGATAGTTTACTAAAAAAAGCTAAATCTAAAAAAGGTTCGGTTACTTATAATGATATAAATAAAGCTCTTCCTGATGGGACATCTGTGGAAGAGATAGATAAAGTTATGTTTAGATTTTCCGAGGCGGAAGTAGATATTTTAGATGCTAACGAGGATGACGCAATTAAGATTGATGACATGGAAATGGAAGAAGGTTTTAAAATATCCACCAATATTGATCATGAACCTAAAGATGAAACAGAGGAAGAAAATATAGGTACTACTGATGATCCGGTAAGGCTTTACCTGAAAGATATGGGAGGGGTTGATCTACTTACTCGTGAAAACGAAGTTGAAATAGCAAAAAGAATTGAAGAAGGTCGCAAAACATTGATCGCTGCATTATGTAGAAGTCCTATTGCTATGGATAAGTTTAGAAAGTGGTATGCGGATTTAGTTAATGAGAATAATATGTTACTGCGTGATCTCATAGATCTAGAATCTAATATGATGCATGATGATGAGACTTCGGAAAGTGAAGACGATCATAATAGTGATCATGAAGAAGAGCGGGATCATGACCACGACCATGAAGAAAATATCTTATCGATGTCTAAAGTAGAAACGCAGATATTGCCTAATATTATAGAGCGAATGAAAAAGATCGCTTGTATTTGTGAAGAATTATTAATTGAAACTAAAAAATCGTTTGAAAAGTCTGCTGATCCAAAAATATTACAAAATAGTAAAAAATATAATGATAATTTAGAACTGTTAATTAGCGAAGTTTCAGAAATACATTTTAATTCTAAAAGAACAGAAGAAATTCTGTCTGAAATGTATGGGATAAATCGTGATTTAATAAATAAAGAAACAGCCTTCTTAAAGCTTGCTGAAAAATACGGAATAACTCGTCAGAACTTCTTAGATGAATATATAGGAGCCGTAATTAATGCAGCATGGAAAGAAAAAATGCTGAAAAATAAGAAAGCTGATTGGAAAGAATTACTCACTAAAGAATCGGATTATATAGATCAGATGATTGCTGAATTATCAACTATAGAGGTTAATACCGGTCTTCTAGTTAATGATTTTAAAAAGTTAGTAAATACTATCCAAAAAAGTGAGCGACAAACGTTGCAAGCGAAAAAAGATATGATAGAGGCGAATTTACGCTTAGTAATATCTATTGCTAAAAAATATGCTAATAGAGGCTTACAATTCTTAGACTTAATTCAAGAAGGTAACATAGGACTTATGAAAGCGGTTGATAAATTTGAATATCGCCGTGGTTATAAATTTTCTACTTATGCAACTTGGTGGATTAGACAAGCAATAACAAGAGCGATTGCCGATCAAGCAAGAACTATACGTATTCCTGTGCATATGATCGAAACAATTAATAAGATAATCAGAACTTCAAGACAAATGCTTAATGAGCTTGGGTATGAACCAACTCCAGCAGAAATAGCAGCAAGACTTTCTATGCCGATTGATAAGGTAAGAAAAGTTATGAAAATAGCTAAAGAGCCGATTAGCCTTGAAAATCCGGTAGGGGATGGTGATGATAATAGTTATTTAGGTGATTTTATCGAAGATAAAAATGCAGTAGCACCGATTGATGCGGCAATTCAGTCAAATTTACGTGAAGTTACAACTAGAGTGCTTGCCACCCTTACGCCTCGTGAAGAAAGGGTGCTTAGAATGCGTTTTGGAATAGGTATGAATACCGACCATACGCTTGAAGAAGTAGGGCAGCAATTTAAAGTAACTAGAGAACGTATAAGACAAATTGAGTCAAAAGCCTTAAGAAAGTTACAACATCCTATCAGATCCAAAAAGCTTAATAGCTTTAGAAGCGGTGGAAAACGTGGCGATGGTAACCCTTCTGATTTGTTAGAAGCTTAAATCTAAACTTTTATCTAGTTGCTATTGCATAGCTTGGAAAATGCCCTGTATGTCATTCCCGCTTTCGTGGGGAGGCATTGCCTGCGTAGATCATTTTCTCGTCATTGCGAGGAAAAACTGTAAGTTTTGACGAACTGAAGTTTTGACAAAAAATTTTTATTAAAAAAAGTGGCGAGTGTATCAATCTATAATTTGTATTATATATCAAATAATTTACTTTAAATTGTAGAAATATCGCTTTTAAGCTGATAAAAGCACTAAATATTTAACTTTAAATATAAATTTTTACTTTAGTCAGAAAAATTAGAATTTTTGTCAAAACTTCAGGACGAAGCAATCTCGTCATTATTTCCTGAGATTGCCACGTCGCTTCGCTCCTCGCAATGACGACTCTCGATCCACGCGGGCAACGCCGCCGCGGGATGACAGAGGGGAAATTGATCCACGCAGGCAATATAGCTTAATGCGATAAGGTAGTGACTTATAGTATGAGTTGGATTATACTAAATGAAAAACTTATGGCAAAGGCATATTCATACGATTTAAGAATACGAGTAATAAAAAGTTTAACAGATGGTAAAACAATAAAAGAGACTGCAGAGATATACTCTATTAGTAGGAAGACTATAATAGAGTGGAAAAAATTAAAGAAACAAACTGGCGATGTCAAAGCAAAAAGTGGTTATCATACAGGACATCGTAGAATAATAAGAGACATAGAGGGATTTAAAAAATTTATAGAACTTAATTTTGATAAAACCACCATGGAGCTAGCTAAGAACTGGAGTCAAAAAGTATCTGCAAGTACTATATCAAGATTGCTTAATAAATTAGGTTATAGTTATAAAAAAAACTTTTCTTCATCCCAAAAGGGATATTGGTCTAAGGAATGAGTTTATATTGAAACTAAAAACTATAGATCAACAAGATTTAGTATTTATAGATGAGTTTGGGATAGAAGATAATAGCTGTAGAGAACACGGGTGGAGCATTATCGGTCAAAGATGTTATGGTGAAAAGGTCTATCAACATCAATCACGTATTAGTATGATTGCTGGGCTGTGTGTCAAAGATATGATTGCCCCGATAATATTTGATGGAACATGTAATAAGAACATTTTTGAAACTTATGTACAAGAGATATTGATCAAGGAATTAAAGCCTAGTCAGATAGTCGTAATGGATAATATTAATTTTCATAAAAGTACAAAAGTGAAAACGTTAATTGAATCTGTTGGTTGCAGTATTTTATTTTTACCAACTTATTCTCCTGATTTAAATCCTATTGAGCATTACTGGTTTAAAATCAAGAATGAAATTAGGAAAGTTGCAGGAGATTTTGAAACATTCTATGATGCTGTTTACTATGTTCTTAAAAAAGTCACTACCTTATCGCATTAAGCTATACTTCGTGGGAATGACATAGAAGCCATGCAACGAGTAGATCTCACCACGGCATGATCATTGTAAAACTATGTATCGATATAAAATTAGCGTTGAATATCTAGGCACGAATCTTGCGGGTTGGCAAAGACAATCGGGAGTAATGTCGGTACAGCAGATATTAGAAGAAGCGATCTATAAATTTTCTGGTGAGCAAGTAACATTATTCGGATCAGGTAGAACTGATGCTGGCGTTCATGCAATAGGTCACATAGCACATTTTGATCTCTCAAAATATTTTGAACCTTATAAAATTATCAGAGCGATTAATTATTTTACAAGACCATATATAGTAGGAGTGTGTAATTGTGAATTAGTAGACAATAATTTCCATGCTCGCTTTTCCGCAATAGCACGTCATTATGTATATAGAATTCTTAATAGACCCTACCCATCAGTAATTGATTATGATCGTGTTTGGTGGATTAGTGTGCCGTTAGATGTTTCAGCTATGCAAAAAAGTAGCTTATATCTTTTAGGTAAACATAACTTTACTTCATTTAGAGCTAGCTCTTGTCAATCAAAATCTCCCATCAAAACCTTAACAAAGCTTGATATTATAAAGGACAATGAGGAAATAAAATTATATTTTTCTGCCCCATCCTTTTTACATCACATGGTGCGTAATATAGTCGGTAGCCTAGTATTAGTCGGTAAAAATATTTGGCAAGCTGAACAAATGCAGCAAGTTTTAGAGGCAACAGATAGAAAAGCTGCCGGTCCTACCGCCCCTGCTTGCGGTCTTTATTTCATAAAAGCAGATTATTAAATAGTTATTAATCTCTCAGGGTTTAATTCCCCGAAGCTCTGCTTCGTGATATACTACTTGAATGGAAGAAAGCAGTTATATACATAAGAGTCATAATCAGGAGTTTCGCACTTAGCAAAAAGTATGTTAATCTAGAGAAAAATAGTTTTAGATAAAAATGACAAGAACAAAATGTAGCAAGGACTTATATAAATCATTTTTACAAGCAAGTAGTGTCAGATATACTAGCAAGGCATTATCTGAAGTGAGTCCAGTAGATCTATCTCACGATAGTGCAAGTCGATGGTTAAAGAGTAAGGATTTTCGTCCTAGCGAAATCTATAAGGAAGTGTCAAAATATATAGATTGGGAAGCACCGTGTTTATTAGTGGGGGATGACACCTTATTATCAAAGCAATACAGTCAGAAGATTGAGCTTGTACGTTATCAATATTCTGGAGCTGTACATGATGTTATACCTGGTATAGGAATGGTAAACTTACTACATTACAATACTAAAATTGCTCAATCTACTCCCGTAGATTATAGAATATATGATAAAGACACTGATGGTAAAACAAAGAATGAGCATTTTTGTGATATGCTTACTTTAGCTAAAGCAAGAGGTCTCAATCCTGATGCCATAGTCATGGATGCTTGGTATAGCGGGTTGGAGAATTTAAAACATATACGTAATTTAGGCTGGCTATGGGTTACCACCCTAAGGAAAAATAGAAAAGTTAATCATAATGTTAGCTTGGAAAGTTTAGAGATACCCGATGAGGGGCTAAAAATTCACCTACGTGGATACGGTTGGGTTACGGTATTTAAGTTTGTGGCAAAGAATGGTCGCATTGATTACATAACAACGAACTTGGAAAATCCCACACGTGAGCAAATAGAGAAAATTGTTAAGGCACGTTGGTCTATAGAGGTTTATCATCGAGAATTAAAACAAACTTGTGGTATTGAACGCTGTCAGGCACGCACGGGCCGAGCTCAAAGAAATCATATTTGCCTTGCAGTATTTGCCTGGCTTGATATGAATAAAAGGAGGATAAATGAAAACATTACTTTATATCAACAAACTTGGGAAGTTATAAAAACATCAATTCAAAACAATATCAGATGGCTTTTAACTGATTCGCAACTTTGCTAAGTGCGAAACTCCTGATAATGTCACAGTACTAATATATCATTTAGTAACGCCGGCAAAGTATAGAAGAGTAATATTCAATCAAGAACGAGATGATTATTTGTGTAAAATTTGTGAGCACATAGAAGATCGTTATGAAATTAGGTTTTTAGAAATAGGAGTAGATAAAGATCACGTACATTTTTTATTACAGTCAATACCAATGTATAGCCCAACAAAAATAACTCAAATCATAAAAAGTATTACTTACTAAGAAAATGTTTGAGAAATATCCAAATCTTAAAGAAAAATATAATGGACTAATGGTATGGACCTCCTGATATAGAGAATGAAAAGCAGTTGCTAATCTTCTAGGGTTAATATTTAACATAATGATGCTCCTCGCAGCAGAGCTACGAGGTATCTAAAAAAGTTTTAGTTGTTTCTTATGATATCACGAAGCAGAGCTTCGGGGAATTAAACCCTGAGAGATTAAAACAACAATTAAGGAGGTCCATATGGAGGTTACTACAATTGGTATAGATATTGCAAAAAGAATTTTTCAAATTCATGGTGTAGATAAAAATGGCAAGACAGTATTAAAGAAAAAATTGATGAGAGATCAGGTTTTGACATTTATGGCTAATTTACCACAATGTTTAGTAGGGATGGAAGCTTGTGGTGGTTCTAGTTATTGGGCAAGAGAAATAACTAAATTAGGGCATGAAGTAAAACTAATGGCACCGCAATTTGTCAAACCATATGTTAAAACTAATAAAAATGATCAAGCAGATGCTGAAGCGATATGTGAAGCCGTGACAAGACCTAATATAGCTAACGCGGAAAGGTTTTTACCATAGTTTTTGTATTTACTCACATATTCACCAGATCTCAATCCTATTAAACATTGCTGGACTAACTTTAAAAACTGTTTACGTAAAATTATTGATCAATGCCTAAGTTTTTCCTAATCTGTGGTAGAAACATTTCCGTGTTAGCTATATGAGATTTGTTGCAATTAAAACTATAGAGCAACAAGAAATTTTATCAATACATAGGGTAAGAGAGAGATTGGTAAAAAATCGTACAGCACTTGCTAATGAAATTAGGGGGCTACTACATGAGTTTGGTTTTATTGTTCCTCAAGGCATTAATAAGGTTATCACAAAATTAATTGAGATTTTAGATGCAGGGAAATTAAGCCAGTTAAGTTATCAAACATTTAGTGAACTAAAAGAAGAATTCTTAGATAATAACAGAAAAATAAAAGAGATAGAAAAACGATTAACAATGATAGCAAGTAACCTAACTCAATATCAACGATTAAGAGCTATACCTGGTCTTGGTTTAATTACTGCTACTGCTTTAATAGCATCAATAGGTAATGCTACAAGTTTTGAGAATGGCAGGCAATTATCGGCATGGCTAGGATTAGTGCCAAGACAACATTCAAGTGGTGGGAAGGATAAGCTGCTGGGAATTAGCAAGCGAGGTGATGTATACTTACGCACTTTATTAATTCAAGGGGCTAGAGCTGTACTAAATGCCAAGATAAGATTTACATCGGAAGAACAGAAATCTAAAAAAGATTTTAGCCAATTTACGAAATGGATGTTTAATTTATCTGAGCGAAGTAGCCATAATAAAACGACAGTTGCCATAGCTAATAAGTTGGCAAGAGTGGTGTTTGCTGTACTAAGATCAGGAGATGATTATGTAGAGAGTAAAGTTTGTAGCTAAAGAGTGTGTAGCATAGCACTTATAAGTAAAATAAATGGTGATTTATATAATGAATAGGTAAAAGCAAAACAATATGTAAGAGATTCCAACCCGAAATATGCTTGAGATAATTAATATTGATGGTAAATAAGACAAACCTTAGCTTACAAAAAAACTGCGTTTTTCAGTGGCTCTTTTAGAAGCCGATGGACTGATAAGTATATAGTTTGTAAGCCAGCGAATTCCATCAGGGCTGTAGAATAAATTAGGTTGATTTATCAGCTATAAGCCGGATACATGACTGCATTTGTTTGTTTTTATTATTGATGTTATTTTTTTCTTGCATTCTACAGGAGGTCCATACATGAAAAAATTGGACAAAAAAATGAAGGAGTGTGTTTCCGCAATAAGTTAGAATAAATAGCAATAAACTTAAGAGGAAAGATGAAGAAAAATAAAGTAAAAATTTTCAGTGCTTCAGAAAAAACGGGGATAGTATTAGAATTAATAAAAGAGGAGTCGACACTTGGTCAGTTAGCTTCAAAATATGCAATAAGTGTTAAAACAATTCAAAATTGGAAAAAACAGTTTTTAGGTAATGCGGCATGGCTTTGTTGCATAAATAAAATTTGTAGAGCAAGAGTGGTGATAATCTGGTAAGATGTCCTGAATTAAAAAATAATCCAGATTATATGAGATCTCGGAAGAAAGCCCCTTTTAGTAAATCACGCAAGTATTCTAAATATAAAATAACGAATTGGTCAGAATATAATAATTTTTTACGCAATAGGGGTCGCATAGATTTTATGATTGCCAGTGATTTGGCGATTGGCTGGTATGCTGATTACAGAGAGGAAATGAAACGAGGAAGACCTAGACGCTATAGTGATCACGCTATATTACAGTGTTTGAAGATCAGATGCTTATTCGGTCTTAAGTTACGCCAAACCCAAGGCTTTATAAACTGGCTCTTTGAAATATCGGGTTTATCTATTAGATGTCCAGACTATACAACATTAAGTAAGCGTATGAAGTCATTAGATCTTAGGTATTTACATGGAAATCAAGATAAAGAATTTAGTTGTATTTCAATGGATAGTACAGGGATACAAGCCTACACAGGGCACGAATGGCTAGAAAATAAGCATGGTAAGCAATATAAGCGTCGCATATGGAAAAAGCTACATATCGTTATAGAAGATCAAGGTATGATACTTGCCGATAGTACCACAGAGCATACTATAGATGATAGATCACAGATTGGACTACTAATAGCTAATGTCAGAGCCAAGGATTTTCTGGGAGATCGAGGGTATGACGGTGAATCTACATATCAATTGTTGAGAAAGAAGAAGATAAAACCAGTTATTAGACCCCCAAACTCTTCAGTAAAAGTTCAATCGCTTAGGGATAAAACTGAGAGAGATGCAGCTGTTATATATCAACAAAACAAAGGATACCAAGCATGGAGGGTAAAGAATAATTATTGTAGAAGGGAGCGTGTAGAGAACACGTTCTTTCGATTTAAAACTTCTTTTGGTAGTAAGTTTCTATCAAGACATGATCAAAATATGACAAAAGAAATGTCTATTAAATGCCACTTATTAAACAAAATGTTTGAAATTGGTAAACCTATCTCTGTGCCTGTTGGCTAGGCTAGCATTGCGGGGTTAGGGGCAGTATATTCAAAAGCTTATTTATGCAACAAAGCCGCTCCGCTCGGCTTTGTTGCATAAATAAAATTTGTAGAGCAAGAGTGGTGATAATCTGGTAAGATGTCCTGAACTAAACAACCCTCAGCTATAAGCTGAGGGGTTATAAAGTGGAATCGATTAGAAATCGATCATCATTCACAGGTTCACCTTCCTGTTCATCAATATAGTGCTGTATCATTTCATCAGTTATATTACCTGAACTGACTGCCATATAGCCCCTAGCCCACAAATGATTGCCCCAAAATTGTTTTCGTAAATGAGTAAATTCTTGCAATAAAATTCTTGAGCTAATGCCTTTTAAATACTGTACTAACTTGCTAAGAGATATTTGCGGCTTATATGAGATAAACATATGTACGTGATCACATGATATTTTCCCTGAAATTATATGTACTTCATGTTCCATGCAAATCTGCCTCAGTAAATCTCTAGTCCTTTCCGATACTTTGCCTATCAATATTCTCTTCCTATATTTTGGTATCCATATAAGATGCACTTTTAAATCATACTGACTATGACTATTCTTTCTATAACTTCTCATATTTCTTGATATAAATTCATTGCTAAAGCAATTTCATTATATCTTCCCTTCGCCTAAAGGCGAGGGATTTTTGATCCCCGAAGGGGGACATTAAAAAATAATCCAGATTATATGAGATCTCGGAAGAAAGCCCCTTTTAGTAAATCACGCAAGTATTCTAAATATAAAATAACGAATTGGTCAGAATATAATAATTTTTTACGCAATAGGGGTCGCATAGATTTTATGATTGCCAGTGATTTGGCGATTATGCTGATTACAGAGAGGAAATGAAACGAGGAAGACCTAGACGCTATAGTGATCACGCTATATTACAGTGTTTGAAGATCAGATGCTTATTCGGTCTTAAGTTACGCCAAACCCAAGGCTTGGAAAGTTCTATAATTAATTAAGCCAGATATAATCAATTTTTAATCTCTCAGGGTTTAATTCCCCGAAGCTCTGCTTCGTGATATCATAAGAAACAACTAAAACTTTTTTAGATACCTCGTAGCTCTGCTGCGAGGAGCATCATTTAAATATAGATATATCATGGCTCATTTAACGATAGATGAAAGATTTAAAATATACGAAATGAATAAGAGTGGTTATAGCTCGCGATATATAGGGACAAAGATTGGCCGTGATAAAAGCACTATATGTTATGAACTCAAGAGAATGAGGCATAATTATAGACCAGATAGGGCTAACACACTTGCTTGCAGTTTAAGGCAAGGTAAGAGAAAAAGAAAATTAGATATTGATAATAATTTACGAGCAGAAATAATAAAGCAGTTAACACAGGGTATTTCACCAGATATAATTTCAGGTAGACGTAAACTATCACGAGATACTGTCAATATTTCTACAGAGAGTATATACCAGTTTATTTATACATCTCCTATAGCACAAAGGCAAAAATTATATTTATCTTTAGCAAGAAAAAGGAAAAATAGGTTGCATCATGGTACAAGAATCAGAAACAAAAGAATTACAATACCAAATCGAGTTTCCATTACTGAAAGACCAGAGATAAATAGAAAGATAGCAGCAATAGGTCATTTAGAAGGTGATTTAACTTTTAACAAAGGTAATCAAAGTCGTAATATAGGCGCTCTTGTGGATATCAGAACACAAAAAGTGTTTCTCACTTTAAACCGTTCAAAAAGAACACAAGATGTGATTGGTAACATGAATAAAAAACTTAAACAATTGTCGCATATAATCAAAAGCATAACGTTAGATAATGGCAAAGAATTTACCAATCATGAACAACTATTGCCAAAATCTGAACGAAAAGTATATTTTTGCAATCCTTATTCTCCATGGCAAAAACCATTGATAGAGAAGATTAACTCAATGGTGCACAGAGTATACTCTAAATCTTTAGATATAAAAAAATTAACAATAAAGCAATTACAAGAAATTGAGGATTTTTTAAATAATTTACCAAGAAAAGTGCTCGGTTATAAAACACCCAATGAGGTATGGCTTTGTTGCATAAATAAGCTTTTGAATATACTGCCCCTAACCCCGCAATGCTAGCCTAGCCAACAGGCACAGAGATAGGTTTACCAATTTCAAACATTTTGTTTAATAAGTGGCATTTAATAGACATTTCTTTTGTCATATTTTGATCATGTCTTGATAGAAACTTACTACCAAAAGAAGTTTTAAATCGAAAGAACGTGTTCTCTACACGCTCCCTTCTACCATAATTATTCTTTACCCTCCATGCTTGGTATCCTTTGTTTTGTTGATATATAACAGCTGCATCTCTCTCAGTTTTATCCCTAAGCGATTGAACTTTTACTGAAGAGTTTGGGGGTCTAATAACTGGTTTTATCTTCTTCTTTCTCAACAATTGATATGTAGATTCACCGTCATACCCTCGATCTCCCAGAAAATCCTTGGCTCTGACATTAGCTATTAGTAGTCCAATCTGTGATCTATCATCTATAGTATGCTCTGTGGTACTATCGGCAAGTATCATACCTTGATCTTCTATAACGATATGTAGCTTTTTCCATATGCGACGCTTATATTGCTTACCATGCTTATTTTCTAGCCATTCGTTCCCTGTGTAGGCTTGTATCCCTGTACTATCCATTGAAATACAACTAAATTCTTTATCTTGATTTCCATGTAAATACCTAAGATCTAATGACTTCATACGCTTACTTAATGTTGTATAGTCTGGACATCTAATAGATAAACCCGATATTTCAAAGAGCCAGTTTATAAAGCCTTGGGTTTGGCGTAACTTAAGACCGAATAAGCATCTGATCTTCAAACACTGTAATATAGCGTGATCACTATAGCGTCTAGGTCTTCCTCGTTTCATTTCCTCTCTGTAATCAGCATACCAGCCAATCGCCAAATCACTGGCAATCATAAAATCTATGCGACCCCTATTGCGTAAAAAATTATTATATTCTGACCAATTCGTTATTTTATATTTAGAATACTTGCGTGATTTACTAAAAGGGGCTTTCTTCCGAGATCTCATATAATCTGGATTATTTTTAATTCAGGACATCTTACCAGATTATCACCACTCTTGCTCTACAAATCTTATTTATGCAACAAAGCCGGACGGACTAGCTAAATCTTGGTATAATAATTGGGATAATTTGATAATTTTCTTGCAATATCCAAAGGAGATTCGTAAGATTATTTACACTACAAATGCGATAGAATCGCTGAATAGCCAATTGAGAAAAGTTACTAAGAATAAACGCATCTTTCCAAATGATGACGCAGTATTTAAGGTTTTATATCTGACAATTGATTATATTACCAAAAAATGGTCTATGCCTATCCCCAATTGGAATGAAGCTATGGCTCATTTTATGATCAAATTTGATGGTATAGCTAACACGGAAATGTTTCTACCACAGATTAGGAAAAACTTAGGCATTGATCAATAATTTTACGTAAACAGTTTTTAAAGTTAGTCCAGTAATGTTTAATAGGATTTAGATCTGGTGAATATGTGAGTAAATACAAAAACTATGGTAAAAACCTTTCCGCGTTAGCTATAGAATTTAATGGTTCACGAAATTTACACAATTGATGAGACAGAGCCTTCTTGGTGCATATTCTAGCTTGTGTTACTTCTTATGCTATCACTAAATCTCGTATAAAACTTGATGCTTTAGCTCCAGAACAACTTCTCTTATCCTAAATTGGCGTTACTAAGAATAAACGCATCTTTCCAAATGATGACGCAGTATTTAAGGTTTTATATCTGACAATTGATTATATTACCAAAAAATGGTCTATGCCTATCCCCAATTGGAATGAAGCTATGGCTCATTTTATGATCAAATTTGATGGTATAGCTAACACGGAAATGTTTCTACCACAGATTAGGAAAAACTTAGGCATTGATCAATAATTTTACGTAAACAGTTTTTAAAGTTAGTCCAGTAATGTTTAATAGGATTTAGATCTGGTGAATATGTGAGTAAATACAAAAACTATGGTAAAAACCTTTCCGCGTTAGCTATAGAATTTAATGGTTCACGAAATTTACACAATTGATGAGACAGAGCCTTCTTGGTGCATATTCTAGCTTGTGTTACTTCTTATGCTATCACTAAATCTCGTATAAAACTTGATGCTTTAGCTCCAGAACAACTTCTCTTATCCTAAATTGGCGTTACTAAGAATAAACGCATCTTTCCAAATGATGACGCAGTATTTAAGGTTTTATATCTGACAATTGATTATATTACCAAAAAATGGTCTATGCCTATCCCCAATTGGAATGAAGCTATGGCTCATTTTATGATCAAATTTGATGGTAGAATTTAATGGTTTACGAAATTTACACAATTGATGAGACAGAGCCAGGAGTTTCGCACTTAGCAAAATTGTGTATTAGTTAGAAGCCATTTAATGTTGTTCTGAATTGATGTTTTTATAACTTCCCAAGTTTGTTGATATAAAGTAATGTTTTCATTTATCCTCCTTTTGTTCATATCAAGCCAGGCCAATACAGCAAGGCAAATATGATTTCTTTGAGCTCGACCCGTGCGTGCCTGACAGCATTCAATACCACAAGTTTGTTTCAATTCTCGATGATAAACTTCTATAGACCAACGCGCCTTAACAATTTTCTCTATTTGCTCACGTGTAGGATTCTCTAAATTAGTTGTTATGTAATCAATGCGACCATTTTTTGCCACAAACTTAAATACCGTAACCCAACCGTATCCACGTAGGTGAATTTTTAGCCCTTCATCGGGAATCTCTAAAGTTTCCAAGCTAACATTACGATTAACTTTTCTATTTTTTCTTAGGTTGGTAACCCATATCCAACCTAAATTACGTATATGTTTTAAATTATCCAAACCACTATACCAAGCATCCATAACTATAGCATCAGGCTTGATACCTCTTTCTTTAGCTAAAGTAAGCATATCACAAAAATGCTCGTTCTTTGTTTTACCATCAGTTTCTTTATCATATATTCTATAATCTACAGGAGTAGATTGATCAATTTGAGTATTGTAATGCAGTAAGTTTACCATTCCTATACCAGGTATAACATCATGTACAGCCCCAGAATATTGATAATTTACAAGCTCGATCCTCTTACTGTATTGCTTTGACAATAAGGTGTCATCTCCCACTAATAAACAAGGATCTTCCAGATCAATATATTTTGACACTTTGCTATAGATTTCGCTAGGGCGAAAATCCTTACTCTTTAACCATCGACTTGCACTATCGTGCGATAGATCTAATGGACTTACTTCAGATAATGCTTTGCTAGTATATCTTACACTACTTGCTTGTAAGAATGATTTATATAAATCTTTGCTACATTTTGATCTTGTCATTTTTATCTAAAACTATTTTTCTCTAGATTAGCATATTATTTGCTAAGTGCGAAACTCCTGAGAGCCTCTTATGCTATCACTAAATCTCGTATAAAACTTGATGCTTTAGCTCCAGAACAACTTCTCTTATCCTAAATTGGCGTTTAGAATACTTGCGTGATTTACTAAAAGGGGCTTTCTTCCGAGATCTCATATAATCTGGATTATTTTTAATTCAGGACATCTTACCAGATTATCACCACTCTTTCTCTACAAATCTTATTTATGCAACAAAGCCACTCGCAATGATGCAGATTCCTCACTTCCCTATACAGAAATTCTTAAATATCTCGCCGAGGATTTCTTCAACATCAATAATGCCTGTAATAGTACCTATTCTACGCATAGTCATTCTGATATCTTCAGTTGCTAGAACTAAATCATTATCAAGGTTAAAATCTTTTAGATAGGCAAGAACTTGCTTAAGGTGATGGCGGTGGCGTTCATTTGTTATATAAGGCGTTTCAGTAAAACCTGCCATATTTTCAGCAATTTCTTCAATGTTTTTTAATATACTCGGTAAAGCTATATTGTTTTTAATTGAAACCTTTAAGCATTTATATTTATTTTCTATATTAAATATTCTATTTTCGGGAATAAGGTCAATTTTGTTAATTATTACAATAGTATTTTCATCAATCAAACCTGTTATATCTTCATTGACTGCGGAGTCTAAAGTCTCAGCATCGAACATCACAATTTTAATATCAGCGTTTTTTGCTGAATCTATTGCCCTCTTTATCCCCTCTTGTTCTATAACATCATTGCTTTCGCCTCTTATACCTGCTGTATCTTGCAAAATAATAGGGTATCCGCCTATATCCAAATGTCCCTCTATTATATCTCTAGTAGTACCTGCTATATTTGAGACAATTGCAATATCTCTTCGCATCAGGAAATTAAGTAGGCTAGACTTGCCAGCATTCGGTGGTCCTATAATTGCGAGCTTTAACCCACTTCGGAGCAATTCTCCTTTTCTATTATCATTAAGATATTCGGATATTGTGTTTATAAGTGTTTTATGAGTATTTGTAACATCTTTTAATACGCTTTTTGGTATATCTTCATCAGGAAAATCTATATAAGCCTCAAGTAAAGATATAATCCGCAGCAACTGACTTCGCCAGCTATTATATAGTTCTTCAAGTGCTCCCCCTGCTTGCCTAATTGCCTGTTTATGTTGCATAATTGTTTCAGCATTAATTAAATCGGCAATGCCCTCTGCTGCAGTTAAATCGAATTTATTATTTAGAAAAGCTCTTTTGGTGAATTCCCCTGCTTCTGCCAAACGAACACCTGGTATGTTTAGTAAAGCATTCGTAAGCATTATAGAGATGGCTTTACTACCGTGCGTATGAATTTCCACCACATCTTCGCCGGTAAAGCTATTAGGTGCTTTGAAATAAACAACCATAGCATTATCAATTAAGTCATTGCTTTCTGGGGAAGTAAGTTTTTGATAATACATAAAGCGTGGTTTAAAATTAGATTTACCAGTTAGTAACTTTAAAACCTCTAAACTTTTAGCCCCAGAAACTCTAAAAACTGCTACCCCTGCTTTACCAAAGCTAGAGCTTTGTGCAAATATCGTGTCCATTTTTTTGATACTCCTAATATAAAACGATGTCATCCCGTGGCTTGGGAACTAGATCCAGAAAATAATAGTTAATCACCCTGCATTGTAAATGCAGGGCTTAAGATTACGGCATAAATGCCTTAGCTATAGCTAGTTTTCAACTTGAAAGTTTCCAAACTTATCATCTCTCGATTCATGTTTATCAATATAATCCTTAATCATTTTGTCAGTCACATTGCCTGTGGTTCTGACAAAATATCCCACAGCCCATAAGTGTTTACCCCAATACTGTTGCCGTAATTCTGGAAATTCCTGCTGAATCTTCCTTGAACTCTTTCCTTTTAGATACTGTACCACCTTACTAATACTTTGATAAGGTGGCACAGATACATACAGGAGTTTCGCACTTAGCAAAGTTGCGAATCAGTTAAAAGCCATCTGATATTGTTTTGAATTGATGTTTTTATAACTTCCCAAGTTTGTTGATATAAAGTAATGTTTTCATTTATCCTCCTTTTATTCATATCAAGCCAGGCAAATACTGCAAGGCAAATATGATTTCTTTGAGCTCGGCCCGTGCGTGCCTGACAGCGTTCAATACCACAAGTTTGTTTTAATTCTCGATGATAAACCTCTATAGACCAACGTGCCTTAACAATTTTCTCTATTTGCTCACGTGTGGGATTGTCCAAGTTCGTTGTTATGTAATCAATGCGACCATTCTTTGCCACAAACTTAAATACCGTAACCCAACCGTATCCACGTAGGTGAATTTTTAGCCCCTCATCGGGTATCTCTAAACTTTCCAAGCTAACATTATGATTAACTTTTCTATTTTTCCTTAGGGTGGTAACCCATAGCCAGCCTAAATTACGTATATGTTTTAAATTCTTCAACCCGCTATACCAAGCATCCATGACTATGGCATCAGGATTGAGACCTCTTTCTTTAGCTAAAGTAAGCATATCACAAAAATGCTCATTCTTTGTTTTACCATCAGTGTCTTTATCATATATTCTATAATCTACGGGAGTAGATTGAGCAATTTTAGTATTGTAATGTAGTAAGTTTACCATTCCTATACCAGGTATAACATCATGTACAGCTCCAGAATATTGATAACGTACAAGCTCAATCTTCTGACTGTATTGCTTTGATAATAAGGTGTCATCCCCCACTAATAAACACGGTGCTTCCCAATCTATATATTTTGACACTTCCTTATAGATTTCGCTAGGACGAAAATCCTTACTCTTTAACCATCGACTTGCACTATCGTGAGATAGATCTACTGGACTCACTTCAGATAATGCCTTGCTAGTATATCTGACACTACTTGCTTGTAAAAATGATTTATATAAGTCCTTGCTACATTTTGTTCTTGTCATTTTTATCTAAAACTATTTTTCTCTAGATTAACATACTTTTTGCTAAGTGCGAAACTCCTGACATAGATATGTACGTGATTTGAAGCTATCTTCCCTCTTAATATCTCTACACCATTATTCTTACATATCTCTTGGATTAGGTCCTTGACTCTCCTACCAATATATTATAGCGATATTTAGTCACCCATACTATATGATAAGTGCAATCGTAAACTGTGTGGCTTAGCTTCTTGTAACCTGAATTCTGGATTAATCTAGGTTTGGAAGTAAGTATTTACAAGGGATAGAAGATACTCTATATAATTTTTAGCAAAAAAACAAGAGTATCCCCATGAAGAAAGATATTACTGCATTATTTGGAAAGTTCTATAATTAATTAAGCCAGATATAATCAATTTTTAATCTCTCAGGGTTTAATTCCCCGAAGCTCTGCTTCGTGATATCATAAGAAACAACTAAAACTTTTTTAGATACCTCGTAGCTCTGCTGCGAGGAGCATCATTTAAATATAGATATATCATGGCTCATTTAACGATAGATGAAAGATTTAAAATATACGAAATGAATAAGAGTGGTTATAGCTCGCGATATATAGGGACAAAGATTGGCCGTGATAAAAGCACTATATGTTATGAACTCAAGAGAATGAGGCATAATTATAGACCAGATAGGGCTAACACACTTGCTTGCAGTTTAAGGCAAGGTAAGAGAAAAAGAAAATTAGATATTGATAATAATTTACGAGCAGAAATAATAAAGCAGTTAACACAGGGTATTTCACCAGATATAATTTCAGGTAGACGTAAACTATCACGAGATACTGTCAATATTTCTACAGAGAGTATATACCAGTTTATTTATACATCTCCTATAGCACAAAGGCAAAAATTATATTTATCTTTAGCAAGAAAAAGGAAAAATAGGTTGCATCATGGTACAAGAATCAGAAACAAAAGAATTACAATACCAAATCGAGTTTCCATTACTGAAAGACCAGAGATAAATAGAAAGATAGCAGCAATAGGTCATTTAGAAGGTGATTTAACTTTTAACAAAGGTAATCAAAGTCGTAATATAGGCGCTCTTGTGGATATCAGAACACAAAAAGTGTTTCTCACTTTAAACCGTTCAAAAAGAACACAAGATGTGATTGGTAACATGAATAAAAAACTTAAACAATTGTCGCATATAATCAAAAGCATAACGTTAGATAATGGCAAAGAATTTACCAATCATGAACAACTATTGCCAAAATCTGAACGAAAAGTATATTTTTGCAATCCTTATTCTCCATGGCAAAAACCATTGATAGAGAAGATTAACTCAATGGTGCACAGAGTATACTCTAAATCTTTAGATATAAAAAAATTAACAATAAAGCAATTACAAGAAATTGAGGATTTTTTAAATAATTTACCAAGAAAAGTGCTCGGTTATAAAACACCCAATGAGGTATGGGAAGAAAATATAAATCTGGCTTAATTAATACTGGAATTTACCATCTATCCAATCAGCTCAAACTTTATTTTGGATATATGCAGCTCTAGTAGGCATGTCTTTATCGTACCTATTTCTTATTTACACTACTATCTCTATTGCTAGAACTTTCTTTATTTGTGCTGCTGTTTTTGGTATAATGAGCTTATATGGATATAGCACTAATAAGGATCTTACTTCTTGGGGTTCTTTCTTTGTAATGGGACTTGTTGGATTACTGCTTACTGCACTGGTTAACCTTTTCTTGCAAAGTCCTGCTGTGTATTTTGCTTCTTCTTTTCTAGGAGTAATCATCTTCATTGGGCTAATAGCTTGGGATACTCAAAAAATTAAATCTTTTTACTTCACTAATACTGACAATCATTTAGCACAAAAAATGTCTATTGTAGCTGCTTTTAACTTATATCTAGACTTTATTAACCTATTTTTATACCTTATTAGATTCCTAGGAGGATATAAGCGTCATGAATAATTACTTGAATTTTTCTATTCTAAAACTATATCTAGTTTAGATATATAATTATGTTACAATTCTATAAATTAACCTTATATGTTATATAGTCAAATTGAAGTAAAAGAAGGTAATTATGTTATACAACAATATTAAATTTTTAATAACTTGCATTACTGTTATTTTATTGGCTAATCCAACCATTGCGGCTGAGGATAAAAAAACATCAAATAGTAATCATTATACTAATACTATTTATTTACGTCATCCATTAGATTTTATTAATCGTCCTTTCTCTGCCTTTGATTATTACTGGAATAGCATATTTGATGATAGATTATCTATCTATGACTCAAGTTCTATAAAAAGTAAATTAATTACTCAAGATAAACAATATATCCTAGTCCTAGAAATACCAGGATATGATAAGGACAACATTAAACTTAAAGTAAATAATTATAAGCTTTTTATTGAAGCTAACATTGACGATACTAAAGCAAATAGTGCTACTGATCATTTAAATAAAAAATTTAATTATGTTATCTCTCTGTATGATGATATTGATCAAAATGCCATTTCTTCTAAGCTAAAAAATGGCATCTTGACCATTATTTTGCCTAGAATTGAACTCAAAGACCAAAATGGTAAGGAAATACCTGTGCAGTAAAGAGAATATAACAAGACTTACTCTATGTGTCGCATAATTCCCATGCATTCAGGGATCTTATGAAGTGATGCACTATAAAAACGTACCTTGACATCAAGGGTTTTTAAGCTTATTTATAATAACATAGCGTAAGTATTGTATAATTAAAACTTTTTTGATAATTGACTAACGAATATTAGAATTACCCTCAACGAACATTAAAATTACCTATAAAAAAGAAGTAACTATGGACAGTAAAATCGAATAAAAATTTATTTTTAAATATTTAAATATTATTCGAGAATTACTGATAACATGTACAAATAACCAAGTAGGTATTTTAATGCAAAAGATCAAAAAATATAATCAGATAATTTCTGCTGCAAAAGCAGGTATGAGTGTAAAAACGGCACGTAAGTATTTACGTATTAATAAGTATCCAAGCGAATTACGCACAATACGTAAATATAGGACACGTAAGGATCCATTTGTGAAGCACTGGGATGAAATAGAATCAATGCTAGAATCAGCACCGGAGTTGCAAGCAACTACCATATTAGCATATTTGACAGAAAAGTATCATGGGAATTATAATGGGAAGCAATTACGCTGTTTGCAGAAAAGGTTAAAACAATGGAGAGCTGCACATGGTAAGGATAAGACAGTAATCTTTTTACAAAATATTCTTCCTGGCAAACAGAGTCAGTCTGATTGGACCAATATGAATCAATTGGGTATTTGTATTGGTGGGCAACCATATCCTCACTTACTATTTCATTTTATGTTGCCTTATTCATGTTGGGAAACTTTTAGCATATGCCATAGTGAAAGTTTTGATATATTAGCATCAGGGTTTGAAAAAGCTGTATGGGAGTTAGGTGGAGTTTTACCAGAGCATCGTACAGATAATTTAAGTGCAGCTACCAAGCAATGTGGTAATAGTAGACAATTTACAGAAAGATGGCAAGAATTGCTTGGTTATTACAATTTTGCACCATCGCGAAATAATCCAGGCGTCAGTCATGAAAATGGTTCTGTTGAAAAAAGTCATGATACATTTAAGCAAGCAGTGAATCAACATCTGCTATTACGTGGATCACGTAATTTTGTTGATTTAAAAGCTTATGAATTATTCCTTACACAAATTAAAGAAAAGCGCAATAGCTGTAGAAAAGAAAAATTAGCTGAAGAATTAGTTCATTTACAAGAGTTACCAATCAGGAAATGGAATGCACCTACAATATTATCAGTACGTGTTAAATCTGTAATAGTTGAGATTATATCTTACATTTAGTAAAATAAATTAATTATTAAATGGAGATAAAGAATGAACTTAAATCAAAAAATAATAAAACCAAAATTAGGTTTACTTGAATTAGCTAAGAGCCTTGGTAGTATATCATCAGCATGTAAAGCGATGGGATATAGTAGAGATAGTTATTACAGATTTAAAGAACTGTATGAAACTGGTGGCGAAGAAGCGTTGTATGAAATTAGTCGAAGAAAGCCAATAATAGCGAATAGAGTTGATCCTGCTGTAGAGAAAGCAGTACTAGATATGGCAATAGAATATCCAGCATATGGTCAGCTAAGAGTATCAAATGAGCTTAAAAAGACAGGTGTACTTGTATCACCTGGGGGAGTAAGATCAATTTGGTTACGTAATGATTTAAACAACATCAGTAAAAGACTTAAAGCATTAGAAGCAAAAATGGCTCAAGATGGTATTGTGCTTACTGAGGCACAATTACAAGTGCTAGAGAAGCGTCGTAATGAAAAAGAAGCTCATGGAGAAATTGAGACACAGCATCCAGGGTATCTAGGATGCCAAGATACATATTATGTAGGCAACTTTAAGGGTATAGGTAAGGTTTATTCTCAGGTATTTATTGATAGCTACAGCAGAGTAGCTGATGTTAAACTATATACTGATAAAACAGCTTTAACTGCTGCTGATATGCTTAATGACCGAGTGTTACCATGGTATGAGACTCAAGGGATACCAATACTTCGTATTCTGACAGATCGTGGGTCAGAATATAAGGGGAATATAGAGCATCATGCTTTTGAATTATTTCTAAGTATCGAAGGTATAGAGCATACTACTACTAAAGCATATTCTCCTCAAACAAACGGTATGTGTGAGCGTTTTAATAAAACCATGAAACAAGAATTCTTTGATACAGCTATGCGGAAAAAGATTTATACAGCTCTTGATGACCTACAATTAGATCTTGATATCTGGCTAGAGTATTTCAATAATGAAAGACCTCATTCTGGTAAATATTGTTATGGAAAAACTCCTATGCAAACTTTTAAGGATAGTAAGAAATTAGCTGTTGAAAAGAATAATGAAATCTTGTATCTTGAATATGTATCTGACAGTCAAAATTTAACTGACAATCAGGGGCAAAATTTATAGTGTCTGTAAGATCAAATCTTAACTTCTACACAAAAGATAGTCAAGATAAAATACAAAAGATTATTCTTGAATATCGTGAACAACATACTGATATATCAGATGCAGAATTAGTCACACTGTTTACACAAAGCTTAAAAGAATTTAATGGTACTAGTATAGTAATTAATAACTATTTAAAAGATCAAGACTTAAGTAATATAGGATATCCTATAAAGACTAATAAAACTCACTTACAACTTAATATGGCTAAACACTGGGCAGAGAGTCAAGAGGAGACGTTAGTTAGCCAAATAAATGATGGTAAATTTTATCATAAATTAACTAATACTATTGACCCTTGTGAGCTCCCAACTTTACAATCGCCAAGTGAACAGACATATTGGGGTAATGAGAATCCTTCTGTCAGTTCAGTATTGCTTGCGAGTCTTGCTGCCACTTGTAATAAAAAGCAAGACAGTATGGTTGGTGCGGCTACATCATTCTCTTGTCGTAATACTAGCTATCACTTACCGGATGACTTGATACCGTACTCTTATCCTTTCTCTTCTACACAGAGCATGATGCTGTTTGGAGATTATCAATATGGTGCTCAACGTGATTTTAAAAAGCAATTATTATTTGGTGCTGAAGATTGTTCGACATCTGTAGGTAAAGCAACATACCTTACTACCGAACAAGTTGAAAGTATAAGTACTATCACTATGAAGGCAGCATATTCTAACCCAGGCAATGAATATCATTATAATCCCGTTACTTTTTTAAGAGGTGATATCAAAGATGAACAATTAAAATTAATCCAACCTGGTGATATTTACCTTGTGCGAGGCCATACAGCTATTATTGCATCAAATCCTGATAATAAGAGTAATATTACTACTTTACAATTTAATAGAGATATAGACTCAGTAGAAAATAAAATATTAGGCGGTGGGACGTATGATTACAACCTACTTGATAAGGTGCATAGACTAAAGGATGGTATTTATATTTTGCGTCCTAATGTAGAACCGTTGCATGAATCTTGCTCGTTAAACGAGTTACTATATCGTATTGATCAAAAATATGCTACGCTTTTCCCTGGTGGTGCTGGGCTTTGTTGCATAAATAAGCTTTTGAATATACTGCCCCTAACCCCGCAATGCTAGCCTAGCCAACAGGCACAGAGATAGGTTTACCAATTTCAAACATTTTGTTTAATAAGTGGCATTTAATAGACATTTCTTTTGTCATATTTTGATCATGTCTTGATAGAAACTTACTACCAAAAGAAGTTTTAAATCGAAAGAACGTGTTCTCTACACGCTCCCTTCTACCATAATTATTCTTTACCCTCCATGCTTGGTATCCTTTGTTTTGTTGATATATAGTCCGTCCGCCAAAACTCTACAAGCCTTATAGATAATATGGTTTTAAGACAAGAAGTAATACAACAATCCGTAAGAAAATGATAAAATATGGTCATAAACCTTATGGATTTCAGTCAATGCCAATAGACAACATTATCAAATCGCAAGAACAAGGGAAACTGTTTGGTTATAAATTAAAAGAAGAATTAAACCCAAATAATAAGCTATATAAATTAAGAGAATTAATAAATTGGTCTAGGCTCGAAGAGTGGTTATCAAAAAATGTTTGTATTAAGAAATTTGGTAGAAATAGAAAATGTCATAGAGTGATGCTTGGCATAACGATGCTACAAGCAATGTATAATTTTTCAGATTCATTATCAGAGGAAGAGCTAAAAGAGAATATGTATTGGCAGTATTTCTGCGGGTGGGAATATATAGAAAAAGACATAGCTATCTCGGAAACTAGTATACGACGGTTTCGTAGTGTATTAGGTGAAGCTGGATATAATGAGATATTATCGGAGTTGATCAGGGTTGGGATAAAAACTAACACAATTAAAAAAAAAGATTTGGAATTAATCATCGCTGATACGACTGTACAAATTAAGAATATCAAACACCCACACGATGTTTATTTAATGGATAAAGCTAGGCTTAGCATAGTAAAGCTTTGCAACAGTTTGGGTATACATTTGAATGAAACATACGCTAGAACCTATAAACGCGATATAGTAAAGCTATGGAAATATAAAGAACATAGTAAAGCCAAGAAGCGTTGGAAAATAATGAAGCATTTAAAAATATTACTGGGTCGTTTGATTAGAGTATGTGAGCGTGAGATCAAAAATAAGCAATTAAACTTGTCTCTCAAAAATCAAGAAGTATTGCAAAAAATAAAACAAATACATAACCAATCTGTTTTAAAAAGAGAAGCTAAAAAGCAATATAAAGAAGATAACAAAGTATTATATAGTTTTCATGCCCCTGAAGTAGAGTGTATAGGAAAGGGAAAACGCAACAAGCCATATGAGTTTGGCAATAAAGTAGCGGTAGTAGTAAGTGGTCGTAGAAATTTTGTTTTATCCGCAAAATCGTTTCATAATAATCCTTATGATGGTCATACATTGCATCAGAGCTTTGAAGCAGTAGAGAGTGTCACTGGAATCAAGATAAAGAAATCATTTGTTGATCTTGGGTATAGTGGTAGCAATGTAAAGGAGAAGAGTAAGGTATATACCCCAAAAACGCGGAAGAAGTTGTTACAAGAGGACAAGTCTATGATCAAGAGACGCAGTGCCATAGAACCAATAATAGGTCACTTAAAGCAATATGGTCGGATGGGTAGAAACTTCTTGAAAGGTATGATAGGAGATATTATCAATCCAATAATCTCTGCTATTGGTTTGAATTTACGATGCATTGCAAATCATTTACAAATCGTGTCTAACTCCACATAAATCAAAAATATCATCATGCAAAAACTAGATGAACGATAAAAAATCGTTAACAATAGCTCCATATCAAAATTAGACCAACACAGAAATGTATCAGTAAAAATTAACATAACTTATTAATTTTTATTGAAAATCTTAGCAATTTGTTGTCAAAACTCTATCCCATTACAAATGATCAGGATTTGAAGTGTTTTTGGCGGATAGACTATATAACAGCTGCATCTCTCTCAGTTTTATCCCTAAGCGATTGAACTTTTACTGAAGAGTTTGGGGGTCTAATAACTGGTTTTATCTTCTTCTTTCTCAACAATTGATATGTAGATTCACCGTCATACCCTCGATCTCCCAGAAAATCCTTGGCTCTGACATTAGCTATTAGTAGTCCAATCTGTGATCTATCATCTATAGTATGCTCTGTGGTACTATCGGCAAGTATCATACCTTGATCTTCTATAACGATATGTAGCTTTTTCCATATGCGACGCTTATATTGCTTACCATGCTTATTTTCTAGCCATTCGTTCCCTGTGTAGGCTTGTATCCCTGTACTATCCATTGAAATACAACTAAATTCTTTATCTTGATTTCCATGTAAATACCTAAGATCTAATGACTTCATACGCTTACTTAATGTTGTATAGTCTGGACATCTAATAGATAAACCCGATATTTCAAAGAGCCAGTTTATAAAGCCTTGGGTTTGGCGTAACTTAAGACCGAATAAGCATCTGATCTTCAAACACTGTAATATAGCGTGATCACTATAGCGTCTAGGTCTTCCTCGTTTCATTTCCTCTCTGTAATCAGCATACCAGCCAATCGCCAAATCACTGGCAATCATAAAATCTATGCGACCCCTATTGCGTAAAAAATTATTATATTCTGACCAATTCGTTATTTTATATTTAGAATACTTGCGTGATTTACTAAAAGGGGCTTTCTTCCGAGATCTCATATAATCTGGATTATTTTTAATTCAGGACATCTTACCAGATTATCACCACTCTTGCTCTACAAATCTTATTTATGCAACAAAGCCATGAGGTATGGGAAGAAAATATAAATCTGGCTTAATTAATACTGGAATTTACCCTTTATAAACTGGCTCTTTGAAATATCGGGTTTATCTATTAGATGTCCAGACTATACAACATTAAGTAAGCGTATGAAGTCATTAGATCTTAGGTATTTACATGGAAATCAAGATAAAGAATTTAGTTGTATTTCAATGGATATAGCTAACGCGAAAAGGTTTTTACCATAGTTTTTGTATTTACTCACATATTCACCAGATCTAAATACTATTAAACATTGCTGGACTAACTTTAAAAACTGTTTACATAAAATTATTGATCAATGCCTAAGTTTTTCCTAATATGTGGTAGAAACATTTCCGTGTTAGCTATAGTACAGGGATACAAGCCTACACAGGGAACGAATGGCTAGAAAATAAGCATGGTAAGCAATATAAGCGTCGCATATGGAAAAAGCTACATATCGTTATAGAAGATCAAGGTATGATACTTGCCGATAGTACCACAGAGCATACTATAGATGATAGATCACAGATTGGACTACTAATAGCTAATGTCAGAGCCAAGGATTTTCTGGGAGATCGAGGGTATGACGGTGAATCTACATATCAATTGTTGAGAAAGAAGAAGATAAAACCAGTTATTAGACCCCCAAACTCTTCAGTAAAAGTTCAATCGCTTAGGGATAAAACTGAGAGAGATGCAGCTGTTATATATCAACAAAACAAAGGATACCAAGCATGGAGGGTAAAGAATAATTATGGTAGAAGGGAGCGTGTAGAGAACACGTTCTTTCGATTTAAAACTTCTTTTGGTAGTAAGTTTCTATCAAGACATGATCAAAATATGACAAAAGAAATGTCTATTAAATGCCACTTATTAAACAAAATGTTTGAAATTGGTAAACCTATCTCTGTGCCTGTTGGCTAGGCTAGCATTGCGGGGTTAGGGGCAGTATATTCAAAAGCTTATTTATGCAACAAAGCCAAGAACCTTTGCTTACCTACTTTTGCATCGTGCTATAAATCAGTTGCAGAAAGCTTTGAGCAAGAAAAGAAAACATATATAGATTATCTACAGGAGTTAGCCATACGTGAGTTAGAACATAAACAACAACAACGTATTGCCAGATTGCTGAAGCAAGCAAAACTCTCTCGAGATAAGTTATTAAGCAACTTTGATATTAAGCGTATCCCAGGATTATCGCCAACTAAGATCCAATATCTTGCACAAGGAGAATTTATGGATCGCTATGAAAATATACTTATTTTTGGTAATCCTGGCACTGGCAAAAGTCATCTTAGTATAGGTTTAGCACGTGAGTGGTGTCTTGCTGGTAGACGTGTATTATATACAACAGCAGCTAATTTGGTTCAACAATTACTAGAAGCAAAGCTTAGTTTAAAACTTAAGCAAATTAATGATGCTCCTCGCAGCAGAGCTACGAGGTATCTAAAAAAGTTTTAGTTGTTTCTTATGATATCACGAAGCAGAGCTTCGGGGAATTAAACCCTGAGAGATTAAAAATTGATTATATCTGGCTTAATTAATTATAGAACTTTCCGTACATATCTTATCCGCCCTAATTGCATACTGTATGAAACCTAACAAACCTGCTATATCTCAAAATTAGCTAATCCAGAATTCAGGTTCTAAAGATGTGGCGTCAATATAAGAAACTCCCGTAGATTGAGCTGCCTGCATATACCATTCAAGTAATAAAACTAAATAACTCAGCACTCTTGGTTTTAGAGCTATAAAACGAGTATATGATGGAAGAGTTACAAAGTCTGATTTATATAATTGTAGATAGGACATATAGCTAACACGGAAATGTTTCTACCACAGATTAGGAAAAACTTAGGCATTGATCAATAATTTTACGTAAACAGTTTTTAAAGTTAGTCCAGCAATGTTTAATAGGATTTAGATCTGGTGAATATGTGAGTAAATACAAAAACTATGGTAAAAACCTTTCCGCGTTAGCTATATAAAAATATTTAAAGTTTTTACAAGGTGATTGATGGTATAAAAGCACTATTGTTAACAGCTCAGAATAGCTTATTTCAGGCTTTCTTGTAGGGTTTTTATTAATTAATGGTAGAAATGATTTATTAATCCACTGCTCGCTAATTTTACAAAAATCATCGACAAAACAAAATAATGCAGTAATATCTTTCTTCATGGGGATACTCTTGTTTTTTTGCTAAAAATTATATAGAGTATCTTCTATCCCTTGTAAATACTTACTTCCAAACCTAGATTAATCCAGAATTCAGGTTGAGAGATTAAAAAAAGTGGCGAGTGTATCAATCTATAATTTGTATTATATATCAAATAATTTACTTTAAATTGTAGAAATATCGCTTTTAAGCTGATAAAAGCACTAAATATTTAACTTTAAATATAAATTTTTACTTTAGTCAGAAAAATTAGAATTTTTGTCAAAACTTCAGTAAATTAGCGTTAAAATACTAAAATTATTAGTATTAAAAGTTGCTTTTTCTGGATCTCCTGGACAAGCCACGGGATGACATCGAGAGTGCTTTTCGATCCACGCAACAATGCCGCCATGGGGTGACACTCAAGACGTTTGTCGATCCACGCAATAAGGCTATCTATTTTCTACCAAATAAACGTTCGATATCTTGAAGCTTAAGTTCAATATAGGTAGGTCTGCCGTGGTTGCACTGTCCTGAAAATGGCGTGTTTTCCATTTGGCGGAGTAGTGCGTTCATTTCATCCGCTGATAATTTTCGTCCTGCTCGGATAGAGTAGTGGCAAGCATAGGTCTCGGTAACATGCTCAATTAACTCAGTCAAGGCTATATCTTCGCCGCATTCTGCTAAATGATCAGCTAAATCTTGAATTAGCTTTTGTACGTTTATATCACCAAGAATATTGGGAATTTCGGTTACTATAATAGATTTTTCGCCGAATTTTTCTAAGCTTAAGCCTAATTTAGACAATTTATCTTTGTTCTCATATAAAATATCTGCTCTTTTTTCGTCTGGTAACTCCACTATTTCAGGGATAAGTAAACGCTGTTTTATCAGCTCTTCATTCTTAATATAATTCTTGATTTTTTCATATCCAAGACGCTCATGTGCTGCATGCTGATCAGTAATTACTATACTATCCTCTGTTTGAGAAATAATATAAGTGGTATGAAGCTGTGCTTTAGCAGCTCCCAGCCTATATTGCGAAGATTTTTGTGGTTCATTTTGGATACGCTGTTCTACTTCCTGCTCTATTTTAGCATGGGGCAGTGTATCGATTAGTTTTTGACAAGTGTTATTTGGCGTATATTTAGGCACAGTAGGTGATATAGCAGGTCGATATTCGCTAGGTTTACTATTCACGTTTAAGGGTTTACTTATAGCTGGTTCTTTATTAACGAATGGGTTTTTAAATAATTCAATAGCACTAGATGCAATAGCGGTTGATGCGATATGACTTTTATTCGACAAGGCATTTTTGATTGAATCTATAAGTAAATTTCGCACATAATTTGGATCATGAAACCTAACTTCAGCTTTTGCCGGATGGACATTTACGTCAACAAGTTGTGGATCGACTTGCAGGAATATGGCACATAGCGGATAGCGATCACGCGGCATATAATCTTGATATGCTACCCTTAGAGCTACTTGCAGTAATTTATCTTTTACCGGTCTGTTATTGATGAATAAAAACTGATCTTCGCTAGATGCTCTATTATATGTTGGGATGCTCGTATAGCCGTAAATAGAGAAATCATGGGATTTAAAATCTATATAAGAGGCATTTTTTATAAAATCCTCCCCTATTACGTCAATTATTCTTTGTTTCAAGTTGTTTTCGGCGTCCTTATTTTGTCCTTTAAGCTTTAGTAAGGTTTTACCATCATGTGTTAGGCTAAATGATATTTCAGGATGTGCGAGTGCAATCTTTTTAACCACATCTACAGTAGCTGCAAGCTCGGTTTTATCAGTTCTTAAAAATTTCAGACGTGCGGGCGTAGCAAAAAATAAATCTCTTATCTCAATTTTAGTACCTTCATTATGTATAGAAGCCGTAATTTGTTTTTCGTCACCACCAATTAATTTAATTTGAAAAGCTTTTTGATTGTCGCGTTTTTTAGAGGTAATTAGCATTTTACTAATAGCAGCAATAGATGGTAATGCTTCGCCCCTAAAACCGAAAGTATGTATATTTAGGAAATCGGTCTCATCAAGTTTAGAAGTAGTATGACGCTCAACGGCAATCTCTAGCTCCTTATCCGTCATACCGACGCCGTCATCGGAAATAATGATTAGATTTTTACCAGCACGCTCTAAGATAATGTTAATTTTGGTACTACCTGCATCAACGGCATTTTCAACCAATTCCTTTACAACCGATGCGGGACGCTCTATAACTTCGCCGGCAGCAATGCGGTTGATAGTACTTTCTGAAAGAAGCTTTATAGTCATTTTGGTTCTATTAATCTAAATTTTTTACTACAATAAGGGCAGCTAACTTCTTTTTTTTCTTTATCAATTTCTAAATAAACTTTCGGATGATCATAAGGCGGCTCTTTACCGCCGCAAGATACAGATGCATCAACACTATTAACAATTTCCATAGATTTACACATTATTCCTTTAAATAATATCTAACTGAAGTTTTGACAAAAATTCTAATTTTTCTGACTAAAGTAAAAATTTATATTTAAAGTTAAATATTTAGTGCTTTTATCAGCTTAAAAGCGATATTTCTACAATTTAAAGTAAATTATTTGATATATAATACAAATTATAGATTGATACACTCGCCACTTTTTTTAATAAAAATTTTTTGTCAAAACTTCAGATCTAACATAGGTTACTTTTAAATAAAAGACAAATTAATTTCTGGTGTCATTCCGCAGCGGCATTATTGTATGATTCCTATGTCATTCCCGCGTAGGCGGGAATCCAGTATAAAGCGAGATAAATCGAGCTTGTTATTTTAAGATTTTAGTATAGTTGTATTTTTTATTACTGGATTCCCGCCTGCGCGGGAATGACATCGAACACTGCATACAAGTCTTTTTAGAAGTAACATAACAGGAGGTAAATTAAAAATTTCTTTGTATTTATATATTCATTGTGTTAATATTTCTTATTGATGCTAGTTAGGTTCATTGTTACAATTAAAAATCGGTTAAACTTTATGCTAAGTAAAATAAATAAGCCTGCATTTTTTGCACTAATAATTTATCCTCTTATCCTAATATCGCTTTTAGTTAAATATGTATCCAATTATGGAATAGGTTGGACTGAAATTATTTTTCTGATGAGCAGTTATTATGTTAATAATATTACGGTTGGAATTGGATTGCATAGATTATGGTCTCATCATTCTTATAAGATAAATAAATATGCTGAGTTTGTTTTAGTTGCACTATCTGCTGGAACTTTGCAAGGACCTGCTTTATCTTGGGCTTCAAACCACTATAAGCACCATGCTAAAACAGATACAGATCAAGATCCGCATAGTCCTGTAAAATTTGAAAATAGGGTTTTAGGTTTTATTTGGTCTCATATAGGTTGGATGTTAGTTGGGCAAGGCAGCTATAAATCTATTGATCGTATTACTTGGGTTAAACTTGGTAAAAATAATTTGTTAAAGTGGCAGCTAAGATATTATTGGCAGATAGCAGCCTTTATGAATATAGCTGTACCATTAATTATAGGTTACCTAGTCGGCGGCACTCTGCATTCGGCATATATGGGATTTTTATTTATGGGGCTTGGTAGATTCTTGCAACAACAAGCAACTTTTTGTGTAAATTCTTTATGCCACTTTGTCGGTAGTAAAAAATATTATAAAGGAACTGCTGGAGATATTTGGTGGATGGCTTTATTTTTACTTGGAGAAAATTGGCATAATTATCACCATGCTTTCCCTTCAGACTATCGTAATGGTGCAAAATGGTATCATTTTGATGTCCACAAATGGATAATATTCTTGATGAGTAAGGTTGGGCTTGCTTCAGAACTTGATCGTACTACAAAGGTAAGAATTCAAGCAAAAATGCAAGAAACATTAAGTTATCTTAGTGAAAAAGAGAAGCAAAAATTAAACTTAATGCAAGCTAAGGTAGAGCAGCTTTTAGAAAATTTATGTTTAAAAATAAAAGAGCTTGAAGAATCATCTACTACGATTAAAGAGCAATTTAGAAGATCCTTTATAGAAATACAAGAATCTCTTAAAAATTTAGCAGAACAGATAAGCTCTGCTGCACAAATAACTGAAGAGCCTTCAAAAAAATTATTGAAAGTAGTTAATAGAAAAATTAACGATGCTGAACAGTCTATTTACAAACTATATAATAAATTAAATGCAATAAAAGTTTCTAATTAATCTCTTCATTTACTAGTGGTTTATGCTGCTAATAAATGAAGAGTTGGCATATCCTTATCTACTGAAGTTTTGACAAAAAATTTTTAATGATGCTCCTCGCAGCAGAGCTACGAGGTATCTAAAAAAGTTTTAGTTGTTTTCTTATGATATCACGAAGCAGAGCTTCGGGGAATTAAACCCTGAGAGATTAATAAAAGAGGAGTCGACACTTGGTCAGTTAGCTTCAAAATATGCAATAAGTGTTAAAACAATTCAAAATTGGAAAAAACAGTTTTTAGGTAATGCGGCATTAGCTTTTGAACCAGCTAAAGTTTTGAGTGAATATCAAGAACAAATAAATCATTTACAAGAGCAAAATGATGAACTTGCTAAAGCTCTTGGTAGAATCACAGTTGAGAGGGACTGGGCCGTGGGAAAGCTCAAAAGCTTGGATTTATCAAATAAAAAGAGTCTTGTACACTCCAAGCTAAATCAACTCTCAAAATCAAGACAGTGTGAACTATTAAAGATTAGTCGATCTACAGCCTACTATAAATCCAAGGAGATGAGTATAAATAAATTAAGTATTTTAAATAGAATAGATGAAATATATACAGATAATCCTGAATTTGGTTATCGCTATATTCATCAACAGTTACTAGAAGATGGTTTTATTGTCGGTAAAGATCGAGTACTGAAATATATGAGGATGATGGGTATAGAAGCTATTTACCCACATAAGAAAAAATCTACTTCTCGAAACGATAGTGAGCATAAGATCTATAGCTACTTACTTGATCAATATTGGACTAAATCTGGCTCAACAAAGCAAGTGTATGTGCCTAATGTGAATGAGGTTTGGAGTGGTGACATTACTTACATTAGAACTAATGGTGGCTTTATGTATATGGCAGCTATTATAGATTGGCATAGCAAGGCCATATTGAGCTATAAACTGGGCTCTGTCTCATCAATTGTGTAAATTTCGTGAACCATTAAATTCTACCATCAAATTTGATCATAAAATGAGCCATAGCTTCATTCCAATTGGGGATAGGCATAGACCATTTTTTGGTAATATAATCAATTGTCAGATATAAAACTTTGAGTCTTTTGCAATGATTGTGTAAATTTTTGTTGAGCCTATATTAGAAGTAATTAAAAATATAGGTAGTCTATCCGCCAAAAACACTTCAAATCCTGATCATTTGTAATGGGATAGAGTTTTGACAACAAATTGCTAAGATTTTCAATAAAAATTAATAAGTTATGTTAATTTTTACTGATACATTTCTGTGTTGGTCTAATTTTGATATGGAGCTATTGTTAACGATTTTTTATCGTTCATCTAGTTTTTGCATGATGATATTTTTGATTTATGTGGAGTTAGACACGATTTGTAAATGATTTGCAATGCATCGTAAATTCAAACCAATAGCAGAGATTATTGGATTGATAATATCTCCTATCATACCTTTCAAGAAGTTTCTACCCATCCGACCATATTGCTTTAAGTGACCTATTATTGGTTCTATGGCACTGCGTCTCTTGATCATAGACTTGTCCTCTTGTAACAACTTCTTCCGCGTTTTTGGGGTATATACCTTACTCTTCTCCTTTACATTGCTACCACTATACCCAAGATCAACAAATGATTTCTTTATCTTGATTCCAGTGACACTCTCTACTGCTTCAAAGCTCTGATGCAATGTATGACCATCATAAGGATTATTATGAAACGATTTTGCGGATAAAACAAAATTTCTACGACCACTTACTACTACCGCTACTTTATTGCCAAACTCATATGGCTTGTTGCGTTTTCCCTTTCCTATACACTCTACTTCAGGGGCATGAAAACTATATAATACTTTGTTATCTTCTTTATATTGCTTTTTAGCTTCTCTTTTTAAAACAGATTGGTTATGTATTTGTTTTATTTTTTGCAATACTTCTTGATTTTTGAGAGACAAGTTTAATTGCTTATTTTTGATCTCACGCTCACATACTCTAATCAAACGACCCAGTAATATTTTTAAATGCTTCATTATTTTCCAACGCTTCTTGGCTTTACTATGTTCTTTATATTTCCATAGCTTTACTATATCGCGTTTATAGGTTCTAGCGTATGTTTCATTCAAATGTATACCCAAACTGTTGCAAAGCTTTACTATGCTAAGCCTAGCTTTATCCATTAAATAAACATCGTGTGGGTGTTTGATATTCTTAATTTGTACAGTCGTATCAGCGATGATTAATTCCAAATCTTTTTTTTTAATTGTGTTAGTTTTTATCCCAACCCTGATCAACTCCGATAATATCTCATTATATCCAGCTTCACCTAATACACTACGAAACCGTCGTATACTAGTTTCCGAGATAGCTATGTCTTTTTCTATATATTCCCACCCGCAGAAATACTGCCAATACATATTCTCTTTTAGCTCTTCCTCTGATAATGAATCTGAAAAATTATACATTGCTTGTAGCATCGTTATGCCAAGCATCACTCTATGACATTTTCTATTTCTACCAAATTTCTTAATACAAACATTTTTTGATAACCACTCTTCGAGCCTAGACCAATTTATTAATTCTCTTAATTTATATAGCTTATTATTTGGGTTTAATTCTTCTTTTAATTTATAACCAAACAGTTTCCCTTGTTCTTGCGATTTGATAATGTTGTCTATTGGCATTGACTGAAATCCATAAGGTTTATGACCATATTTTATCATTTTCTTACGGATTGTTGTATTACTTCTTGTCTTAAAACCATATTATCTATAAGGCTTGTAGAGTTTTGGCGGACGGACTAGGTAACAGAAATGCAAATAGAGAAGAATAAAAAAATAAATGAAGCAATAGATTTGCTGATAGAAGGCGGAGTAGATTTAAAAACAGTACTAAGTTGTAGAAGTTAAGATTTGATCTTACAGACACTATAAATTTTGCCCCTGATTGTCAGTTAAATTTTGACTGTCAGATACATATTCAAGATACAAGATTTCATTATTCTTTTCAACAGCTAATTTCTTACTATCCTTAAAAGTTTGCATAGGAGTTTTTCCATAACAATATTTACCAGAATGAGGTCTTTCATTATTGAAATACTCTAGCCAGATATCAAGATCTAATTGTAGGTCATCAAGAGCTGTATAAATCTTTTTCCGCATAGCTGTATCAAAGAATTCTTGTTTCATGGTTTTATTAAAACGCTCACACATACCGTTTGTTTGAGGAGAATATGCTTTAGTAGTAGTATGCTCTATACCTTCGATACTTAGAAATAATTCAAAAGCATGATGCTCTATATTCCCCTTATATTCTGACCCACGATCTGTCAGAATACGAAGTATTGGTATCCCTTGAGTCTCATACCATGGTAACACTCGGTCATTAAGCATATCAGCAGCAGTTAAAGCTGTTTTATCAGTATATAGTTTAACATCAGCTACTCTGCTGTAGCTATCAATAAATACCTGAGAATAAACCTTACCTATACCCTTAAAGTTGCCTACATAATATGTATCTTGGCATCCTAGATACCCTGGATGCTGTGTCTCAATTTCTCCATGAGCTTCTTTTTCATTACGACGCTTCTCTAGCACTTGTAATTGTGCCTCAGTAAGCACAATACCATCTTGAGCCATTTTTGCTTCTAATGCTTTAAGTCTTTTACTGATGTTGTTTAAATCATTACGTAACCAAATTGATCTTACTCCCCCAGGTGATACAAGTACACCTGTCTTTTTAAGCTCATTTGATACTCTTAGCTGACCATATGCTGGATATTCTATTGCCATATCTAGTACTGCTTTCTCTACAGCAGGATCAACTCTATTCGCTATTATTGGCTTTCTTCGACTAATTTCATACAACGCTTCTTCGCCACCAGTTTCATACAGTTCTTTAAATCTGTAATAACTATCTCTACTATATCCCATCGCTTTACATGCTGATGATATACTACCAAGGCTCTTAGCTAATTCAAGTAAACCTAATTTTGGTTTTATTATTTTTTGATTTAAGTTCATTCTTTATCTCCATTTAATAATTAATTTATTTTACTAAATGTAAGATATAATCTCAACTATTACAACTAAGTCAGCATGGCTTTATTGCATAAATAAGCTTTTGAATATACTGCCCCTAACCCCGCAATGCTAGCCTAGCCAACAGGCACAGAGATAGGTTTACCAATTTCAAACATTTTGTTTAATAAGTGGCATTTAATAGACATTTCTTTTGTCATATTTTGATCATGTCTTGATAGAAACTTACTACCAAAAGAAGTTTTAAATCGAAAGAACGTGTTCTCTACACGCTCCCTTCTACAATAATTATTCTTTACCCTCCATGCTTGGTATCCTTTGTTTTGTTGATATATAACAGCTGCATCTCTCTCAGTTTTATCCCTAAGCGATTGAACTTTTACTGAAGAGTTTGGGGGTCTAATAACTGGTTTTATCTTCTTCTTTCTCAACAATTGATATGTAGATTCACCGTCATACCCTCGATCTCCCAGAAAATCCTTGGCTCTGACATTAGCTATTAGTAGTCCAATCTGTGATCTATCATCTATAGTATGCTCTGTGGTACTATCGGCAAGTATCATACCTTGATCTTCTATAACGATATGTAGCTTTTTCCATATGCGACGCTTATATTGCTTACCATGCTTATTTTCTAGCCATTCGTGCCCTGTGTAGGCTTGTATCCCTGTACTATCCATTGAAATACAACTAAATTCTTTATCTTGATTTCCATGTAAATACCTAAGATCTAATGACTTCATACGCTTACTTAATGTTGTATAGTCTGGACATCTAATAGATAAACCCGATATTTCAAAGAGCCAGTTTATAAAGCCTTGGGTTTGGCGTAACTTAAGACCGAATAAGCATCTGATCTTCAAACACTGTAATATAGCGTGATCACTATAGCGTCTAGGTCTTCCTCGTTTCATTTCCTCTCTGTAATCAGCATACCAGCCAATCGCCAAATCACTGGCAATCATAAAATCTATGCGACCCCTATTGCGTAAAAAATTATTATATTCTGACCAATTCGTTATTTTATATTTAGAATACTTGCGTGATTTACTAAAAGGGGCTTTCTTCCGAGATCTCATATAATCTGGATTATTTTTTAATTCAGGACATCTTACCAGATTATCACCACTCTTGCTCTACAAATTTTATTTATGCAACAAAGCCGAGCGGAGCGGCTTTGTTGCATAAATAAGCTTTTGAATATACTGCCCCTAACCCCGCAATGCTAGCCTAGCCAACAGGCACAGAGATAGGTTTACCAATTTCAAACATTTTGTTTAATAAGTGGCATTTAATAGACATTTCTTTTGTCATATTTTGATCATGTCTTGATAGAAACTTACTACCAAAAGAAGTTTTAAATCGAAAGAACGTGTTCTCTACACGCTCCCTTCTACCATAATTATTCTTTACCCTCCATGCTTGGTATCCTTTGTTTTGTTGATATATAACAGCTGCATCTCTCTCAGTTTTATCCCTAAGCGATTGAACTTTTACTGAAGAGTTTGGGGGTCTAATAACTGGTTTTATCTTCTTCTTTCTCAACAATTGATATGTAGATTCACCGTCATACCCTCGATCTCCCAGAAAATCCTTGGCTCTGACATTAGCTATTAGTAGTCCAATCTGTGATCTATCATCTATAGTATGCTCTGTGGTACTATCGGCAAGTATCATACCTTGATCTTCTATAACGATATGTAGCTTTTTCCATATGCGACGCTTATATTGCTTACCATGCTTATTTTCTAGCCATTCGTTCCCTGTGTAGGCTTGTATCCCTGTACTATCCATTGAAATACAACTAAATTCTTTATCTTGATTTCCATGTAAATACCTAAGATCTAATGACTTCATACGCTTACTTAATGTTGTATAGTCTGGACATCTAATAGATAAACCCGATATTTCAAAGAGCCAGTTTATAAAGCCTTGGGTTTGGCGTAACTTAAGACCGAATAAGCATCTGATCTTCAAACACTGTAATATAGCGTGATCACTATAGCGTCTAGGTCTTCCTCGTTTCATTTCCTCTCTGTAATCAGCATACCAGCCAATCGCCAAATCACTGGCAATCATAAAATCTATGCGACCCCTATTGCGTAAAAAATTATTATATTCTGACCAATTCGTTATTTTATATTTAGAATACTTGCGTGATTTACTAAAAGGGGCTTTCTTCCGAGATCTCATATAATCTGGATTATTTTTAATTCAGGACATCTTACCAGATTATCACCACTCTTGCTCTACAAATCTTATTTATGCAACAAAGCCATGCATCGTAAATTCAAACCAATAGCAGAGATTATTGGATTGATAATATCTCCTATCATACCTTTCAAGAAGTTTCTACCCATCCGACCATATTGCTTTAAGTGACCTATTATTGGTTCTATGGCACTGCGTCTCTTGATCATAGACTTGTCCTCTTGTAACAACTTCTTCCGCGTTTTTGGGGTATATACCTTACTCTTCTCCTTTACATTGCTACCACTATACCCAAGATCAACAAATGATTTCTTTATCTTGATTCCAGTGACACTCTCTACTGCTTCAAAGCTCTGATGCAATGTATGACCATCATAAGGATTATTATGAAACGATTTTGCGGATAAAATAAAATTTCTACGACCACTTACTACTACCGCTACTTTATTGCCAAACTCATATGGCTTGTTGCGTTTTCCCTTTCCTATACACTCTACTTCAGGGGCATGAAAACTATATAATACTTTGTTATCTTCTTTATATTGCTTTTTAGCTTCTCTTTTTAAAACAGATTGGTTATGTATTTGTTTTATTTTTTGCAATACTTCTTGATTTTTGAGAGACAAGTTTAATTGCTTATTTTTGATCTCACGCTCACATACTCTAATCAAACGACCCAGTAATATTTTTAAATGCTTCATTATTTTCCAACGCTTCTTGGCTTTACTATGTTCTTTATATTTCCATAGCTTTACTATATCGCGTTTATAGGTTCTAGCGTATGTTTCATTCAAATGTATACCCAAACTGTTGCAAAGCTTTACTATGCTAAGCCTAGCTTTATCCATTAAATAAACATCGTGTGGGTGTTTGATATTCTTAATTTGTACAGTCGTATCAGCGATGATTAATTCCAAATCTTTTTTTTTAATTGTGTTAGTTTTTATCCCAACCCTGATCAACTCCGATAATATCTCATTATATCCAGCTTCACCTAATACACTACGAAACCGTCGTATACTAGTTTCCGAGATAGCTATGTCTTTTTCTATATATTCCCACCCGCAGAAATACTGCCAATACATATTCTCTTTTAGCTCTTCCTCTGATAATGAATCTGAAAAATTATACATTGCTTGTAGCATCGTTATGCCAAGCATCACTCTATGACATTTTCTATTTCTACCAAATTTCTTAATACAAACATTTTTTGATAACCACTCTTCGAGCCTAGACCAATTTATTAATTCTCTTAATTTATATAGCTTATTATTTGGGTTTAATTCTTCTTTTAATTTATAACCAAACAGTTTCCCTTGTTCTTGCGATTTGATAATGTTGTCTATTGGCATTGACTGAAATCCATAAGGTTTATGACCATATTTTATCATTTTCTTACGGATTGTTGTATTACTTCTTGTCTTAAAACCATATTATCTATAAGGCTTGTAGAGTTTTGGCGGACGGACTAGATTTTTAGAAATAGGAGTAGATAAAGATCACGTACATTTTTTATTACAGTCAATACCAATGTATAGCCCAACAAAAATAACTCAAATCATAAAAAGTATTACTTCTAAGAAAATGTTTGAGAAATATCCAAATCTTAAAGAAAAATTATGGGGAAGTGAGTTTTGGAGTAAAGGATATTTTATGAGCACAGTAGGTAAACATGGTGATAAGCAGAAATTACGTAATTATGTACAGAATCAAGGTTCAGGCAAACCTTCTTATAAAGCATTTCAACAAAAACAGTTAAAGCTTTTTGGATAGATACCTCGTAGCTCTGCTGCGAGGAGCATCATTTGAATTGTAGAAGTTAAGATTTGATCTTACAGACACTATAAATTTTGCCCCTGATTGTCAGTTAAATTTTGACTGTCAGATACATATTCAAGATACAAGATTTCATTATTCTTTTCAACAGCTAATTTCTTACTATCCTTAAAAGTTTGCATAGGAGTTTTTCCATAACAATATTTACCAGAATGAGGTCTTTCATTATTGAAATACTCTAGCCAGATATCAAGATCTAATTGTAGGTCATCAAGATCTGTATAAATCTTTTTCCGCATAGCTGTATCAAAGAATTCTTGTTTCATGGTTTTATTAAAACGCTCACACATACCGTTTGTTTGAGGAGAATATGCTTTAGTAGTAGTATGCTCTATACCTTCGATACTTAGAAATAATTCAAAAGCATGATGCTCTATATTCCCCTTATATTCTGACCCACGATCTGTCAGAATACGAAGTATTGGTATCCCTTGAGTCTCATACCATGGTAACACTCGGTCATTAAGCATATCAGCAGCAGTTAAAGCTGTTTTATCAGTATATAGTTTAACATCAGCTACTCTGCTGTAGCTATCAATAAATACCTGAGAATAAACCTTACCTATACCCTTAAAGTTGCCTACATAATATGTATCTTGGCATCCTAGATACCCTGGATGCTGTGTCTCAATTTCTCCATGAGCTTCTTTTTCATTACGACGCTTCTCTAGCACTTGTAATTGTGCCTCAGTAAGCACAATACCATCTTGAGCCATTTTTGCTTCTAATGCTTTAAGTCTTTTACTGATGTTGTTTAAATCATTACGTAACCAAATTGATCTTACTCCCCCAGGTGATACAAGTACACCTGTCTTTTTAAGCTCATTTGATACTCTTAGCTGACCATATGCTGGATATTCTATTGCCATATCTAGTACTGCTTTCTCTACAGCAGGATCAACTCTATTCGCTATTATTGGCTTTCTTCGACTAATTTCATACAACGCTTCTTCGCCACCAGTTTCATACAGTTCTTTAAATCTGTAATAACTATCTCTACTATATCCCATCGCTTTACATGCTGATGATATACTACCAAGGCTCTTAGCTAATTCAAGTAAACCTAATTTTGGTTTTATTATTTTTTGATTTAAGTTCATTCTTTATCTCCATTTAATAATTAATTTATTTTACTAAATGTAAGATATAATCTCAACTATTACAAAAAAATAGAATGAACCCAGAGCATACAAGGCATAGATCTCCTGTTAATTTCTTGGTGCATATTCTAGCTTGTGTTACTTCTTATGCTATCACTAAATCTCGTATAAAACTTGATGCTTTAGCTCCAGAACAACTTCTCTTATCCTAAATTGGCGTTAATAAGACCCGCTATTTCATGTATTGCATTTCTATTACCACAATTCTTAAATACTGTTGTTAAACTTGCTCCTTCTTGCTTACTATCCTTATAAATCTGCGGTAAATCACATGATAAAATATTAGCGGACTAACCTTCTCTGAATTCTCCATCATTATTTGTTGTATAAACAGACAGAAATGTTTTGCTGGCTATTTGAGAAATTGCATATTTCATATTATTACCTAATTTATCGGTAATTTCGGTTAAACCTACAGGCATAACACATTTAAAAACTTTAGGTATATATATAATTTATTCTCCAATTTAAGTTAAAAACCATAAAATACGCTCCTTTACTAAAGGATATTAATATGTAAGTCAAGAATAAAGTTAAAATAATTTAATGCTAAAAACACTTAAAAATAATTTTATTAGTTTTAATATTCTACCAAATACAGTATGCTTATATATGATATAAGTCTTTTTGGTTATTCGTACAAAAAGCTATTCTCTATATATTTTTTCTAGAGACTAATAATAAAACAGGAGAAAAATAACATGACTTATTGTGATAAATCTAATCAAACTTCCTATCCTTTTGTGCTACCTAATTTACCTTATGATAAAGAAAGTTTTAAACCACATTTTACTGCTGAAACTTTTGAGTATCATCATGGTAAACACCATAATGCTTACGTGCAGAATTTAAATAATTTGCTAAAAGATAAAAAAGAACTACAAAAAAAGAATTTAGAAGAAATTATAGACTGGTCATCACAAAATCAAAATATTGCAATTTTTAATAATGCTGCACAAGTTTGGAATCATACATTTTTTTGGCATTCAATAAAGCCGAATGGTGGAGGAAAGCCAAGTGGTAAGATATTAAAGCAAATTAATGAGGATTTTGGTAGTTTTGAAGAGTTTTGTGAACAGTTTAAAGCAGAAGCAACGGGGCAGTTCGGGAGTGGCTGGGCTTGGCTGATATATCATAATAATAGATTACAAATTGTAAAAACTGCAAATGCTGGTACACCTATAGCAAATGGTATGCAACCGCTTCTTGCATGTGATGTTTGGGAGCATGCTTATTATATTGATTATCGTAACAAACGTCCTGATTACGTTGACATTTTTATTAAGCATATGATCAATTGGGAATTTGTAGAAAATAATTTAACTAAATAAATATAAATTATGGCAGAAATAGAAAACTTTAAAAAAAATCGAAATTTTATTAAACCTATTGTTGATTTAAAGGAAGTTCAAGAAGATCAAGTCAAATATATAGATGATCTAAAAGAAGTTCAAGAAACTCCAATTAGAAATATAGAAGATTCTAAAGAAGCTCTTATAGAATATGTAGCTTTTAGCGGTGGTGGGGCTAAAGGGGCTATATATTCAGGTGCTTATGCTGCACTAAAAAAAGCCGATCTTGTAGATAATGTAAAAGCTGTTGCAGGCTCATCAGCCGGTGCTATAACTGCTGCAATAGTGGCATTTGGTACCCCAGCTGAGCGATTTGAAGAAATATCTAAAACTACTAATTTACAGGATTTATTAGGACAAAAAGGATTTTCTGCTGGTGTTCTACAGTTAAATAAAGATGGTAAACCTTTATATAATTTGCTTGATAAAACTATAAAAGATAATGTAGGTGATTTTTTACAAAGACCAGATATTATAAATGTCCAAGATGATAAAGATTTAGATAGGTTAAGAGAAAGGCATAAAAGCGGCGGTAAAATATATTTTAGGGATTTAGCATTACTTCGAAAATATGATCCTACTAACTATAAAGATTTAGTGGTTACGGCTGTTGAGAAAGATGTAGGTGTGCTAACTATTTTTAGCAGCCTTGATACGCCTGATGTTGAAGTTGCTTTAGCCTGTCGTGCTTCTGCTTCTATCCCCCTTGTTTTTGAGCCAGTAGAAATTAATGGCAAAAAATATGTTGATGGTGGTTATTTGGATAACGTACCGACAAAATATTTTAAAGATAATGAGCCGGAATTTGATGTAAAAGAAATAACGAATGATACAGATGAGATTATATTAGCTAAAAAGCAAGGTAGAACTCTTTCTATGGCTTTTGGTGTTGGCATGGAAGCGGATGCAAATATTGCAATATATAGTGCTAAAGAATTTAAAAGTCCAAGTGAAATTGTAAAATTTTTAGCTGACGTATTATTTAAAATGATTGCAAAAATAGGTGGAAAATTAAAATATACCGATACTCTAAAAGAAACAAATGAGCAGCTACGTGAAAATGCTTTAAATACTGTTGTTTTAGATACTCAAGGAATCGATACTCTTGATTTTAAAGATGCCCAAAAATATGCTAATTACTTACATATTAAAGGGTATTGCCAAACTATGGAATATGCTAATAATCATGGGCTTGCTAAAGAAAAAGATAAAACGCTTGAACATCAGAAATTTCTATTAAATGTTTATGAAGTTTATGACAACAAAAATTTAAATAAAACCTTTGGAACCAAATTATTAGAAATGTTTATTCCGTCAAAGGAAAATAATGATTCTAAATGGCAACAAGGAGTTGTTGAAAACCATGATGATAAAGCAAAAATACTATTATCATTTTGTAATGTTAATGCTTTAACTAAAGAAAATTTACAACTACTTCTTACAGAATATGTAATAGCAGCTGCAACTAGCCGTAATGGTATATTAAAAGACAATACAAATTCAGTAAAAGCTTTATTCCATGTATTGAATGCTCCGAGTACTTCTAATGAAGTAAAAGAAAGTTTTATAGAGGTGTTTGCTATAGATAAAAGCAAAGATGCAAGATTTGATAAAACTAAAACTTATGATGAAAATATTGCTAAGTTCAAATTTACTAAAGATGATTTAGAGTCGTTTATAACTAAAAATAAAATTCGCAGAACTAAATTTGCCTATCCCCGAGGCAAGCCTACGGGGTATTTACGGCAAATTTTCCTGCGGACCGTCCTGCTTTGATTCAAATAATCGTGGCAAGCCACGGGGAATTTAACCCAACAGGGATTAATTATATGAATATTGATAAATTTACTGCACATGCTAAATCAGCAATAACAAACTGTCAACACATTGCTGCTAAAAATGATCATCAGCAAATATTACCTTTGCACTTATTAGCTAGTCTTTTTAATGAAGATACTGGGATTATCAGAACGCTTATTAATAATAGTGGAGGTAACTTAAATATTTTAGCTGATCAAGTACAGGTAGAATTAAATAAAATTCCAAAAGTACAAGTTGATGGCGGAGGAACAATTTATTTTTCTGCCGAACTCCTTAAAGTTTTACAAAGAGCTGATGACCTTGCTAAAAATAATGGGGATAGCTTTGTCACGATTGAGCGTATTTTGGAAGCTTTAAGTTTTGATAATACTATAGCTGGTAAAATTTTAACCAATAATGGAATCAGTAGTAAGAAGCTAGCGGCTAGTATTTTGCAGCTTCGTAAAGGCAAAAAAGCGGATACTGAATCAGCAGAAAATAGCTATGATGCTCTAAAAAAATACGGCAGAGACGTAACTGAGCTTGCTGACAGTGGTAAGCTTGATCCAATAATCGGACGTGATGAAGAAATCAGAAGAACAGTGCAAGTATTATCTCGTCGTATGAAAAATAATCCTGTGTTAATTGGTGAGCCTGGTGTTGGTAAAACTGCGATAATTGAAGGATTAGCACAACGAATATTTAGCAAAGATGTGCCAGAAACTCTTATTAATTGCCGAATTATCGAGCTTGATATGGGAGCGTTGATTGCGGGAGCAAAATATCGTGGTGAGTTTGAAGAGAGGCTTAAAGCTGTTCTTGGTGAAATAAAAGAATCAAGCGGTGAGATTATTTTATTTATCGATGAATTACATTTATTAGTTGGTACGGGTAAAACTGACGGAGCTATGGATGCATCAAATTTACTAAAGCCAATGCTTGCACGCGGTGAACTGCATTGTATCGGGGCTACTACTTTAGACGAGTATCGCAAATATATCGAGAAAGATGCGGCACTTGCTCGCCGCTTCCAACCTGTTTATGTTAGCGAGCCGACAGTAGAGGATACTATATCGATACTTAGAGGTATTAAGGAAAAGTATGAACTGCACCATGCGGTACGGATTTCCGATAGTGCAATAGTTGCGGCAGCAACTCTATCAAACCGCTATATTACGGATCGTTTTCTACCTGATAAAGCGATTGATTTAATGGATGAAGCTTGTAGTCGTATGAAAATCGAGCTATCAAGTAAACCTGAAGAACTGGACGCACTAGATCGCCGCATTATTCAGATAAAGATAGAGCTTGCAGCTTTGAAGAAAGAAATTGATGAACATTCTAAAAAGAAAATTGAGCATTTAACCGCAGAGTTAGAAAAGTTAGAATCCAAATCTTACGATATGAGTTCTAAATGGCAAGCCGAAAAATCCAAGATTCAAGGGCAGCAAAAACTTAAAGAAGAGTTAGACCGTGCTAGGATTGATTTAGAGCGAGCAGAACGTGATGCTAATTTAGCCAAAGCTAGTGAGTTAAAATATGGAATTATTCCTGAGATTATGAAGAAAATTCAGGAATCCGAAAATGCTGACAGTAAAGGATTGTTAAAGGAAATTGTTTCAGAAAGTGATATAGCAAGTATTATCTCTCGTATTACCGGTATTCCGATCGATACTATGCTATCAAGTAAGCGTGAACGTTTGCTTGTGATGGAGCAGAAATTACGTGAAGCCGTAATAGGGCAGGATGAGGCGATTAAAGGTGTTAGTGATGCAGTTAGGCGGTCACGTGCAGGTATTCAGGATATTAACCGCCCGCTTGGTTCTTTCTTGTTTCTCGGTCCGACTGGAGTAGGTAAAACAGAGCTGACTAAAGCTTTAGCGGGTTTTCTTTTCGATGATCGTAACGCCATCTTACGTATCGATATGTCGGAATATATGGAGAAGCATGCTATTTCACGGCTTATCGGAGCACCTCCCGGGTATGTTGGATATGATCAAGGTGGAGTGCTTACCGAAGCCGTAAGACGCCGACCTTATCAAGTCATATTGTTTGATGAAATAGAAAAAGCCCATCCTGATATTTTTAATATTATGCTGCAAATCCTAGATGAGGGAAGACTTACCGATAGTCAGGGTATCACAGTTGATTTTAAGAATACTATTATTGTGCTAACATCTAATTTAGGGGCTGAAATACTCGTTAACCAGAAAGAGAGTGAAGATACTTATAAGGTAAAAGACCAAGTTATGGAATATGTGAAGATGGTATTTAAACCTGAATTCTTGAATAGGTTAGATGAAATTATATTATTCCATAGATTAAACCAAAGTAATATTCACGATATAGTAAAAATTCAGCTAGAGGGTTTAAAGAAAATCTTATCAGCACAAAATATCATTCTTGAATTTGATGAACCGGCTTTAAACTATTTAGCCTTAAAAGGTTATGATCCGAGCTTTGGAGCAAGACCATTAAAGCGACTTATCCAGCGTGAAATACAAAATAACTTAGCTAAGATGATTTTAGCAGGCGAGGTAAGTAGCGGAAAAATAGTAAAAATAACTGCAAAAAAAGAAGAGCTGAAGATCCAGATAATTGATTAGTTTTTATAATAGTGGTATAATATACGTATAACATACGTGCAAGGTGAATATATGCAAAAAAACTAAACAACCCTCAGCTATAAGCTGAGGGGTTGAGTCTTTTGCAATGATTGTGTAAATTTTTGTTGAGCCTATATTAGAAGTAATTAAAAATATAGGTAACAGAAATGCAAATAGAGAAGAATAAAAAAATAAATGAAGCAATAGATTTGCTGATAAAAGGCGGAGTAGATTTAAAAACAGTACTAAGTCAGAATGGATTAATCTCTCAGGGTTTAATTCCCCGAAGCTCTGCTTCGTGATATACTACTTGAATGGAAGAAAGCAGTTATATACATAAGAGTCATAATGTCACAGTACTAATATATCATTTAGTAACGCCGGCAAAGTATAGAAGAGTAATATTCAATCAAGAACTAGATGATTATTTGTGTAAAATTTGTGAGCACATAGAAGATCGTTATGAAATTAGATTTTTAGAAATAGGAGTAGAGAAAGATCACGTACATTTTTTATTACAGTCAATACCAATGTATAGCCCAACAAAAATAACTCAAATCATAAAAAGTATTACTTCTAAGAAAATGTTTGAGAAATATCCAAATCTTAAAGAAAAATTATGGGGAAGTGAGTTTTGGAGTAAAGGATATTTTATGAGCACAGTAGGTAAACATGGTGATGAGCAGAAATTACGTAATTATGTACAGAATCAAGGTTTAGGCAAACCTTCTTATAAAGCATTTCAACAAAAACAGTTAAAGCTTTTTGGATAGATACCTCGTAGCTCTGCTGCGAGGAGCATCATTTATGATCTTTAACGTCGTTCCTGAAAAATCGCTTAAAGAGGTTGATCTTAATAATTCTTCTGAAAGCTTAGCGTTCTTTTTGAACGGCAATACAGATAGTAATGTGACAACACTGCCTCCCCCTACATGAAAGCTATTTTATATACTTTTAGTGAGCATCTTAATAACCCCTTAAGTTTTGAGAAAATAACCGAGGAAGCTAATAAAAAGCTCCATGGTACTAAAATGATGCTCCTCGCAGCAGAGCTACGAGGTATCTAAAAAAGTTTTAGTTGTTTCTTATGATATCACGAAGCAGAGCTTCGGGGAATTAAACCCTGAGAGATTAAATGAAATAAAAGCTGAGCTTTTGGAAAACGCAATGAAGTTAGTATTACAAGGTTACATTAATATTACTACTCAGAAACATAGAGAAACGCCTGAGCTTAATAAGCCTAAAACTACGAAGCTTGTAATACATCAAGCAATACATACTCCTTATATGTGGGTTACAAATTTAAAACACGAGCCAGTAGGGGTTAATTTCTTTGAAAAACTTGCTATTAAGATATATGGATGGTAAGCATGATAAGAAAGCTATTATTGACGCAGTGATGGGTCATGTAGTAAAAGGTGAAATAAATTTAAGCAAAGACGGACAAAAGATAGAAGATCAAGAAGTGATACGTAAACAACTCGAGGTTTTATTTATGCCAATGATTGACAAGTTTGCCGCTAACGCTTTATTGGTTTAATATACAACCCGTCATTGCGAGTGACTGCAAGGAGCGTGGCAATCTCAGGATGTTTGAAAAGATTGCTGCGTTGATGCCATGCATATCCTCTCAATGACGAGGAAACACAATATAATAACTCATGCCCATATTTTTTTATTTATTTACAACATTAATCATAATTAGCAGTCTATGCGTTGTTTTGAGCAAAAATTCCGTATACTCAGTATTATGGTTAATTTTTGCCTTTATTAACGGCTCTGGAATTATGATACTGCTTGGTGCAGAATTTTTAGCAATGATGCTAATAGTCATATATGTCGGAGCAGTAGCAGTATTATTTTTATTTGTGATAATGATGCTGGATATGCATTTTAATAAGGCTATAATGCAGCTAAAGGAAAAGCCTATCTTAAGCATTGTTGTATCTTTGATTATGTTTGCTGATTTAGTAGTGATTATTTTACTCGGTACTAAAAATATTCATTTTAGTTCTGATTTATCATTTGCCATAGTAAGTGATGTATCAAATACTAAAGCAATAGGAAAAATATTATATACTGATTTTATTATACCTTTCCAAATTGCGGGACTTATTTTATTTGCTGCCATGATCGGTTGTATTACCTTAACTCTTAGAAAACGTGACGGAGTAAAGCGTCAAAATATCACAAAACAACTTTCGCATAATAAGGAAAATGCTGTATTAATGACAAAACCTTTTATAAATAAAGGAATTGAGAATATTAAATATGAATGAATATATAGGGCTTAATCACTATTTAGTTTTAAGCAGTTTAGTGTTTACTATCGGGATGCTTGGATTCTTTATGCACCGCAAAAACATTATCAATATATTAATGTCGATTGAACTAATGCTGCTTGCAGTTAATATAAATTTTATTGCTTTCTCGGTATATATGCAAGAATTATCAGGGCAGATTTTCAGCATCATAATTCTAACTATAGCTGCTGCTGAAACTTCTATTGGTCTTGCAATATTACTGATATATTTCCGTAATAAAGGCTCGATTGAAGTCACAGATATCAATCAGATGAGGGGATAAAGATGTATCAAAGCATTGCTATAATGATTATTGTATTACCTCTTGCTTCTGCTTTAATAAACGGATTATTTGTAAGAAGAATAGATAAAAAACTAGCGTCTATAGTTGCAACATCGTTTTTATCTTTATCAGCATTATTTGCATTAATAATATTTTATCACACAGGATTAAACGGGCATATAATCCATATAAAATTATTGACATGGATTACAGTAAGCCAATTTAAGGTAGATTGGTCGATTTATATAGATCAGCTAACAAGCATAATGTTTATAGCCGTCACATGGGTATCTAGCGTCGTGCATATTTATTCTCTCGGCTATATGTCTCGAGATAAGGGGATAGTACGTTTCTTATCTTTCCTGTCGTTGTTTACTTTCTTTATGCTAATGCTAGTATCAGCTGATAATTTCTTACAATTATTTTTTGGTTGGGAGGGAGTTGGCGTTTGTTCGTATTTATTAATTGGTTTTTGGTACTCAAAAGAATCAGCAAATAAAGCAGCTATTAAAGCTTTTATAGCCAATAGAGTCGGAGATTTTGCATTTATTTTAGGCGTAATAACGATTATTTTTTATTGTCATTCAGCAAATTATGAGGATGTATTTTTGCTTGCTCCAAAATTAGCTAATACAAAAATATTGCTAGCTAATTTTGAAATTTCTATCCTTGATATTGCCTGCTTATTGTTATTCATCGGTTGTATGGGTAAATCGGCACAGATAGGCTTGCATGTATGGCTTCCTGATGCAATGGAAGGACCTACTCCTGTATCTGCACTGATTCACGCAGCAACTATGGTAACGGCAGGAGTGTTTTTAGTAGCACGCTGTTCATATTTGTTTGAATACAGCCCTATGGTGCTACAATTCATCACGATCATCGGCGGTATTACTTGCCTTTTTGCTGCAAGTATTGCCATTATGCAACACGATATCAAAAAAATTATCGCCTATTCAACTTGTAGCCAGCTTGGTTATATGTTTATGGCTTGCGGGGTATCAGCATATAATAGCGGTATATTTCATTTAGTAACGCATGCCTTTTTTAAAGCCTTACTATTTTTATCAGCTGGCAGCGTTATACATGCGGTTCATGAGCAGGATATATTTAAAATGGGTGAGCTGCGAAATAAGATGCCTATAACTTATGGAAATTTTTTAATCGGTTCGCTTGCGTTAATAGGGATCTATCCGCTTGCAGGGTTTTATTCGAAAGATTCGATCTTAGAAGCGGTTTATAGCAGAGGGTCATTTATGTTTATATTTGGTATATTAGCTGCAATACTTACCGCTATTTACTCAATGAAAATTATTATGTTGGTATTTCACGGCAAAACTAGACTAGAAAAAGATGTTTTCGAGCATGCTCATGAACCGCCTAAAGTAATGAATAATCCCCTTACATTGTTGGTGGCAGGAAGCTTTTTTAGCGGGATGATTGGTTATTATCTGCTTTCAATGGATAAACCGAATGGTTATTTCCATGATAGTTTACTTAATTTACAAGCTTATAAGCTATTAATTACTCATCCACCTTTGCATATTAAATTATTACCAATTATAGTGGGAATAATAGGGATTGTTGCAGGGATTTATTTATATAAATCAGATGTTGTTATGTCATTCCTGCGTAGGCGGGAATCCAGTAAAGATAATTACTTTACTAAAATAGTAATCAATAAATATTATTTTGATGAGCTATATAATTTCTTAATAGTAAAACCTATTAACTGCTTAGCTTGTTTATTTTATTCTGGTGATCAAAAAATAATTGATCGTTTTGGTCCTAATGGCTTTGCTAGGAGTGTTAATTGTTTCAGTAGGTTGACCGGCAAAACCCAAACTGGATATGTTTTTAATTATACTTTATATGTAGTATTTTTCATGGTTGCAGCAATAAGCTGTTTCGTGTGGATAGGGTAGCACCTCCACTTCTGTCATCCCGTGGCTTGACCACGGGATCCAGAAAATAATTAAAAATACTAAATAATATTAGTATTTTTAATTGGATACCGCTACAAGCTTGCGGTATAGCTTATTTCACTAAGGTCCTTACATGGTGCTAATATTTAATATGGCATATAATAAGGCATCCCACAAATTTAGTGTCAGTATCTTAATGGATTAAGCTATATGTCAAGGGTTTCTGCCATTGCTAAGAATGACGAAAAAATTATAAGATCTTAAAAAAATGTTAGAATTACCAATCATATCAATTACTATCTTTCTGCCGCTAATAAGCGTGCTATATATTTTGCTATTTATTAGTCAAAGCAAAAAACCCGATAAGCAAATACATACAATGTATGTTGCGGTGCTGAGTAGTGTTTTAAAATTCATCTCAACTATATATATATTAATAGAATTTGATTCATCTAACCCTGCTTATCAATTTGTTGAACGATATAGCTGGCTTGATAAAATTGGGCTTGAATTTCATGTAGGTATTGATGGTATATCAATATTTTTCGTAAGCTTAACTTCCTTTCTTACTCTTATTTGCATTATTGGGAGCTTATTTACTGTTAAAAAATATATCAAAGAATATTTGGTATGTTTTTTATTAATGGAATCCTTTTGTATAGGAGCATTTACCTCAATAAATTTATTATTATTCTACTTATTTTTCGAAGTAATATTAGTACCAATGTATATTATTATCGGAGTATGGGGCGGTGAGAATAGAATATATGCGGCTGTTAAATTCTTCTTATATACTTTCTTTGGCTCGGTATTTTTCTTATTATCAATAATATATATTTATAGTAAGATTCACAGCTTTGATTTAAGCAATATTGGCGAATTTACTAATAATTTCCCCTTGCATGTGCAGCAAATTTTATGGTGGGCTATTTTTATCGCCTTTGCCATCAAAATTCCTATGATTCCATTTCACACATGGTTACCTGACGCTCACGTACAAGCCCCTACTAGCGGCTCAGTTATTCTTGCTGGTATTTTGCTAAAACTTGGTGGCTATGGTTTTTTAAGGGTATTACTGCCGCTTCTACCTAATGCATCGCAGGAATTTGCAATTTATGTAATTTGGCTTAGTGTTATTGCTATAATATATGCCTCCCTTGTCGCCTTGGCCCAAAAAGATATGAAGAAAATGATTGCCTATTCGTCTATTGCCCATATGGGTTATGTTACTATAGGTATTTTTAGCTTTACTGATAGCGGAGTGAGCGGGGCATTATTTCAAATGTTAAGCCATGGTATAATATCCTCCTGCTTATTCTTAATAGTTGGCACTTTATATGAAAGGTTACATACTAAAGAGATAGCTAAATATGGTGGCGTTGCAAGTAAAATGCCGGTGCTTGCCACATTTTTTATGATTGCAATGCTTGGCTCTGTCGGCTTGCCAGGAACTAGCGGATTTATCGGTGAGTTTTTAAGCCTACTTGGAATTTATAAGGTAAATGTGATAGCAACTTTCTTAGCAGCTCTTGGTATAATTCTTGGTGCTGTTTACATGCTGAAGCTATATAAAGAAGTGATGCTAGGCAAAATTACTAATAAAGAAATCATTAATTTCAGAGATTTATATAGTTATGAAATAATCTCAATCGCTCCTTTAATATTACTAATTATTTATTTCGGTCTAATGCCAAGTTCTATTTTAAATGTATTTCATTTGTCGGTAGAGAATTTGTTAGTTAAATTTTTCTAGTTGATTATAAAAGATTCAAGTGTTACTCTAATTATAGAACTTTAAATTGAGGTCTATATGAAAAACAGAATAAAAAAAACAGTTAAAGACGTAAATGAGAAGCTAGATGATGCAAGTAGAGCAGTTGGTCAAGACGTTAATCTCTCAGGGTTTAATTCCCCGAAGCTCTGCTTCGTGATATACTACTTGAATGGAAGAAAGCAGTTATATACATAAGAGTCATAATGTCACAGTACTAATATATCATTTAGTAACGCCGGCAAAGTATAGAAGAGTAATATTCAATCAAGAACTAGATGATTATTTGTGTAAAATTTGTGAGCACATAGAAGATCGTTATGAAATTAGATTTTTAGAAATAGGAGTAGATAAAGATCACGTACATTTTTTATTACAGTCAATACCAATGTATAGCCCAACAAAAATAACTCAAATCATAAAAAGTATTACTTCTAAGAAAATGTTTGAGAAATATCCAAATCTTAAAGAAAAATTATGGGGAAGTGAGTTTTGGAGTAAAGGATATTTTATGAGCACAGTAGGTAAACATGGTGATGAGCAGAAATTACGTAATTATGTACAGAATCAAGGTTCAGGCAAACCTTCTTATAAAGCATTTCAACAAAAACAGTTAAAGCTTTTTGGATAGATACCTCGTAGCTCTGCTGCGAGGAGCATCATTTTTGCTATAACTGATGTAAGTGTTGGAAGCCAAGCTTTAGAAACTAAGTTAGATGACAACCCTAATCATGATATAGTAGACCCCTTTCGAAACTCTACTTCTAGGGGTAGTTTATACGTCGATCCGGTGCTCGAATCCTCACGTATGTCTGTATACGCTGCGGTTCTGTGCTCCGTGTCTCCTTTAAATTCCTTCCTATAAGCGAGTTTGGAAAGAGGTCTAATATTATTAGAGCTATACTAAGATGCTATCATTCCACCAATTAAAATTTAATATATATCAAAAACAATTATTTGATAATTTAAGTATTACTTTTTTAGATCCTGCTATTACTTATATAAAAGGAGCTAATGGTTGTGGTAAAACTTCGCTATTACGCATGGTAGCGGGCATTATGCAGCCAAGTAACGGTAATATTTTCTACAGAAAGCTTAACATTAACAATATTGCTAAGCCTTACTGCACTTATATTGGTCATAATTTAGGTCTAAAGCTTGAGATGACTGTTTTGGAAAATCTAAAATTCTGGTCAGAGATTTATAATTCAGTAGAAACTCTAGATGCTGCCATTCATTATTTTAAATTATATGATTTATTAGATGAGAAATGCTACACTTTATCCAGTGGATTGCAGAAAGTTGTAGCTTTAGCAAGACTTATTGCTTGCCAATCGGATCTATGGTTGCTTGATGAAGTTGAAACCAATTTAAGTAAAGAAAATAGAGATTTACTAAATAACTTAATTGTCATGAAAGCAAATAGTGGCGGTATTGTACTTCTATCTTCTCACACCGAAAATCATATTAAATCAGCACAAATATTACAACTTACTTGAAGTATTAAATGAAATACTATAAAGTCAAAAAGTTCATAACTTTTTATTTATAACGCTAATTTAGGATAAGGGATAGATAGAAAGCTTATAGATAAAGGGTTTAAAGGAGATTAATGTTGAGTTATGATAGATTTTTTTAATAAAAGATCAGTAACTCAACATGAAAAGATGTATCATAACTGTATATTATTTAGTAGATAATTTTTGTAAAATATATGAAGAATGGATAGAACACCGTCTATTATCAACAAATCAGCAAAGGCATAGAATAGGAAAATTAAGTCTTGCAGAATTGATGACAATAGTCATATATTTTTATCTATCGCCTTGCAAGGACTTTAAAAACTATTATTTATACTACTTACCGCATAAATATAAGGGTTACTTTAATTTACCATGTTATAGTAGAATAGTACAATTATGGCCAAGGTTAATCTCTCAGGGTTTAATTCCCCGAAGCTCTGCTTCGTGATATACTACTTGAATGGAAGAAAGCAGTTATATACATAAGAGTCATAATGTCACAGTACTAATATATCATTTAGTAACGCCGGCAAAGTATAGAAGAGTAATATTCAATCAAGAACTAGATGATTATTTGTGTAAAATTTGTGAGCACATAGAAGATCGTTATGAAATTAGATTTTTAGAAATAGGAGTAGATAAAGATCACGTACATTTTTTATTGTCCCAAATTTGGGAGAAAAACCCCGCACTTGCAGTGCGTCGTTTTAACATATAGAATGAAGAGATGCAGTATGAAGCTAAGCCACACAGTTTACGATTGCACTTATCATATAGTATGGGTGACTAAATATCGCTATAATATATTGGTAGGAGAGTCAAGGACCTAATCCAAGAGATATGTAAGAATAATGGTGTAGAGATATTAAGAGGGAAGATAGCTTCAAATCACGTACATATCTATGTATCTGTGCCACCTTATCAAAGTATTAGTAAGGGTGGTACAGTATCTAAAAGGAAAGAGTTCAAGGAAGATTCAGCAGGAATTTCCAGAATTACGGCAACAGTATTGGGGTAAACACTTATGGGCTGTTGGATATTTTGTCAGAACCACAGGCAATGTGACTGACAAAATGATTAAGGATTATATTGATAAACATGAATCGAGAGATGATAAGTTTGGAAACTTTCAAGTTGAAAACTAGCTATAGCTAGTCCGTCCGCCAAAACTCTACAAGCCTTATAGATAATATGGTTTTAAGACAAGAAGTAATACAACAATCCGTAAGAAAATGATAAAATATGGTCATAAACCTTATGGATTTCAGTCAATGCCAATAGACAACATTATCAAATCGCAAGAACAAGGGAAACTGTTTGGTTATAAATTAAAAGAAGAATTAAACCCAAATAATAAGCTATATAAATTAAGAGAATTAATAAATTGGTCTAGGCTCGAAGAGTGGTTATCAAAAAATGTTTGTATTAAGAAATTTGGTAGAAATAGAAAATGTCATAGAGTGATGCTTGGCATAACGATGCTACAAGCAATGTATAATTTTTCAGATTCATTATCAGAGGAAGAGCTAAAAGAGAATATGTATTGGCAGTATTTCTGCGGGTGGGAATATATAGAAAAAGACATAGCTATCTCGGAAACTAGTATACGACGGTTTCGTAGTGTATTAGGTGAAGCTGGATATAATGAGATATTATCGGAGTTGATCAGGGTTGGGATAAAAACTAACACAATTAAAAAAAAAGATTTGGAATTAATCATCGCTGATACGACTGTACAAATTAAGAATATCAAACACCCACACGATGTTTATTTAATGGATAAAGCTAGGCTTAGCATAGTAAAGCTTTGCAACAGTTTGGGTATACATTTGAATGAAACATACGCTAGAACCTATAAACGCGATATAGTAAAGCTATGGAAATATAAAGAACATAGTAAAGCCAAGAAGCGTTGGAAAATAATGAAGCATTTAAAAATATTACTGGGTCGTTTGATTAGAGTATGTGAGCGTGAGATCAAAAATAAGCAATTAAACTTGTCTCTCAAAAATCAAGAAGTATTGCAAAAAATAAAACAAATACATAACCAATCTGTTTTAAAAAGAGAAGCTAAAAAGCAATATAAAGAAGATAACAAAGTATTATATAGTTTTCATGCCCCTGAAGTAGAGTGTATAGGAAAGGGAAAACGCAACAAGCCATATGAGTTTGGCAATAAAGTAGCGGTAGTAGTAAGTGGTCGTAGAAATTTTGTTTTATCCGCAAAATCGTTTCATAATAATCCTTATGATGGTCATACATTGCATCAGAGCTTTGAAGCAGTAGAGAGTGTCACTGGAATCAAGATAAAGAAATCATTTGTTGATCTTGGGTATAGTGGTAGCAATGTAAAGGAGAAGAGTAAGGTATATACCCCAAAAACGCGGAAGAAGTTGTTACAAGAGGACAAGTCTATGATCAAGAGACGCAGTGCCATAGAACCAATAATAGGTCACTTAAAGCAATATGGTCGGATGGGTAGAAACTTCTTGAAAGGTATGATAGGAGATATTATCAATCCAATAATCTCTGCTATTGGTTTGAATTTACGATGCATTGCAAATCATTTACAAATCGTGTCTAACTCCACATAAATCAAAAATATCATCATGCAAAAACTAGATGAACGATAAAAAATCGTTAACAATAGCTCCATATCAAAATTAGACCAACACAGAAATGTATCAGTAAAAATTAACATAACTTAATGATGCTCCTCGCAGCAGAGCTACGAGGTATCTAAAAAAGTTTTAGTTGTTTCTTATGATATCACGAAGCAGAGCTTCGGGGAATTAAACCCTGAGAGATTAATTTTTATTGAAAATCTTAGCAATTTGTTGTCAAAACTCTATCCCATTACAAATGATCAGGATTTGAAGTGTTTTTGGCGGATAGACTAGCTAAGGCATTTATGCCGTAATCTTAAGCCCTGCATTTACAATGCAGGGTGATTAACTACAGTCGATACCAATGTATAGCCCAACAAAAATAACTCAAATCATAAAAAGTATTACTTCTAAGAAAATGTCTGAGAAATATCCAAATCTTAAAGAAAAATTATGGGGAAGTGAGTTTTGGAGTAAAGGATATTTTATGAGCACAGTAGGTAAACATGGTGATGAGCAGAAATTACGTAATTATGTACAGAATCAAGGTTCAGGCAAACCTTCTTATAAAGCATTTCAACAAAAACAGTTAAAGCTTTTTGGATAGATACCTCGTAGCTCTGCTGCGAGGAGCATCATTTGTCAAAACTTCAGTCAAAAGCTTATTTATGCAACAAAGCCATAATGACTGACTAGTAATTATTGAAAAATATTATATAAGTATCAATTAAAGTTATCAAAAAAGATATGAACGAGGCAATGAGCAATAAAGAACAAAATGTAACATCAAATATAGAAACCGAGATTGTGAAGAGTAATCGGATATTATCCTTATCAGGAGGAGGAGTAAAGGGGGTAGCGGAATTAGTGATACTTTCTGAAATAGAGGAGCGGACAGGGAAATCTATAACGGAGTTATTCCCGATCATCACAGGCACTAGTGTTGGAGGATTAATCTCTCAGGGTTTGAGTCTTTTGCAATGATTGTGTAAATTTTTGTTGAGCCTATATTAGAAGTAATTAAAAATATAGGTAACAGAAATGCAAATAGAGAAGAATAAAAAAATAAATGAAGCAATAGATTTGCTGATAGAAGGTGGAGTAGATTTAAAAACAGTACTAAGTCAGAATGGATTAATTAAGGAATTAACCAAGGGTATTTTAGAGCGAGCACTGCATGCTGAGATGTCAGAACATTTAGGTTATAGCAAGTATGATAGAGCTGAAACTGAGAATGCGAGGAATGGTAGTTTTAGTAAGAATCTGATTAGTGAGTCCGTCCGCCAAAACTCTACAAGCCTTATAGATAATATGGTTTTAAGACAAGAAGTAATACAACAATCCGTAAGAAAATGATAAAATATGGTCATAAACCTTATGGATTTCAGTCAATGCCAATAGACAACATTATCAAATCGCAAGAACAAGGGAAACTGTTTGGTTATAAATTAAAAGAAGAATTAAACCCAAATAATAAGCTATATAAATTAAGAGAATTAATAAATTGGTCTAGGCTCGAAGAGTGGTTATCAAAAAATGTTTGTATTAAGAAATTTGGTAGAAATAGAAAATGTCATAGAGTGATGCTTGGCATAACGATGCTACAAGCAATGTATAATTTTTCAGATTCATTATCAGAGGAAGAGCTAAAAGAGAATATGTATTGGCAGTATTTCTGCGGGTGGGAATATATAGAAAAAGACATAGCTATCTCGGAAACTAGTATACGACGGTTTCGTAGTGTATTAGGTGAAGCTGGATATAATGAGATATTATCGGAGTTGATCAGGGTTGGGATAAAAACTAACACAATTAAAAAAAAAGATTTGGAATTAATCATCGCTGATACGACTGTACAAATTAAGAATATCAAACACCCACACGATGTTTATTTAATGGATAAAGCTAGGCTTAGCATAGTAAAGCTTTGCAACAGTTTGGGTATACATTTGAATGAAACATACGCTAGAACCTATAAACGCGATATAGTAAAGCTATGGAAATATAAAGAACATAGTAAAGCCAAGAAGCGTTGGAAAATAATGAAGCATTTAAAAATATTACTGGGTCGTTTGATTAGAGTATGTGAGCGTGAGATCAAAAATAAGCAATTAAACTTGTCTCTCAAAAATCAAGAAGTATTGCAAAAAATAAAACAAATACATAACCAATCTGTTTTAAAAAGAGAAGCTAAAAAGCAATATAAAGAAGATAACAAAGTATTATATAGTTTTCATGCCCCTGAAGTAGAGTGTATAGGAAAGGGAAAACGCAACAAGCCATATGAGTTTGGCAATAAAGTAGCGGTAGTAGTAAGTGGTCGTAGAAATTTTGTTTTATCCGCAAAATCGTTTCATAATAATCCTTATGATGGTCATACATTGCATCAGAGCTTTGAAGCAGTAGAGAGTGTCACTGGAATCAAGATAAAGAAATCATTTGTTGATCTTGGGTATAGTGGTAGCAATGTAAAGGAGAAGAGTAAGGTATATACCCCAAAAACGCGGAAGAAGTTGTTACAAGAGGACAAGTCTATGATCAAGAGACGCAGTGCCATAGAACCAATAATAGGTCACTTAAAGCAATATGGTCGGATGGGTAGAAACTTCTTGAAAGGTATGATAGGAGATATTATCAATCCAATAATCTCTGCTATTGGTTTGAATTTACGATGCATTGCAAATCATTTACAAATCGTGTCTAACTCCACATAAATCAAAAATATCATCATGCAAAAACTAGATGAACGATAAAAAATCGTTAACAATAGCTCCATATCAAAATTAGACCAACACAGAAATGTATCAGTAAAAATTAACATAACTTATTAATTTTTATTGAAAATCTTAGCAATTTGTTGTCAAAACTCTATCCCATTACAAATGATCAGGATTTGAAGTGTTTTTGGCGGATAGACTAGTGAGAATGGTACTATAGAGCTAAATGTTCCAAGAGACAGACAAGGTAAATTTGAACCTATAATAGTCTCAAAGAAACAAACAAGAATAGATGGCTTAGACCAAAAGATAATATCCTTATATGCGAAGGGTATGAGTGTGTCTGATATTAAAACACAATTGCAAGAATTATATGGAGCTGAGATCAGTGAGAGCCTAATCAGCAGGATTACAGATGAAGTAATAGATGAGGTCAAGATTTGGCAGAGTAGACCTCTTGAATCAGTATACCCTATAGTATATTTTGACTGTTTAGTAGTGAAAGTAAGACAAGATAAACTTATTATTAATAAATCAGTATATGTAGCTTTGGCTCTGTCTCATCAATTGTGTAAATTTCGTGAACCATTAAAGGCTCTGTCTCATCAATTGTGTAAATTTCGTGAACCATTAAATTCTACCATCAAATTTGATCATAAAATGAGCCATAGCTTCATTCCAATTGGGGATAGGCATAGACCATTTTTTGGTAATATAATCAATTGTCAGATATAAAACCTTAAATACTGCGTCATCATTTGGAAAGATGCGTTTATTCTTAGTAACTTTTCTCAATTGGCTATTCAGCGATTCTATCGCATTTGTAGTGTAAATAATCTTACGAATCTCCTTTGGATATTGCAAGAAAATTATCAAATTATCCCAATTATTATACCAAGATTTAGCTATATGCGGATATTGCTTACTCCATTTTTGATCAAATGACTCAAGAGCTAATTCTGCTTCTTTTTCAGTAGCAGAAGTATAGATTAGTTTCAAATCCGCTGCTAATTGCTTTCTATCTTTATATGATACATATTTGAGGCTATTCCTGATCTGATGGACAATACAAATTTGATGTTCAGTTTTCGGATATACTGATGCAATAGCATCAGACATACCAGTTAGATTATCACTACAAGCAATTAAGATATCTTTTACTCCTCGATTCTTCATTTCAGTAAAATTACCGAGCCAAAATTTAGCTCCTTCATTCTCACTTATCCATAAGCCTAAAATATCCTTTCTGCCAGATAAATCTATTCCTAAAGCTACATATACTGATTTATTAATAATAAGTTTATCTTGTCTTACTTTCACTACTAAACAGTCAAAATATACTATAGGGTATACTGATTCAAGAGGTCTACTCTGCCAAATCTTGACCTCATCTATTACTTCATCTGTAATCCTGCTGATTAGGCTCTCACTGATCTCAGCTCCATATAATTCTTGCAATTGTGTTTTAATATCAGACACACTCATACCCTTCGCATATAAGGATATTATCTTTTGGTCTAAGCCATCTATTCTTGTTTGTTTCTTTGAGACTATTATAGGTTCAAATTTACCTTGTCTGTCTCTTGGAACATTTAGCTCTATAGTACCATTCTCACTAATCAGATTCTTACTAAAACTACCATTCCTCGCATTCTCAGTTTCAGCTCTATCATACTTGCTATAACCTAAATGTTCTGACATCTCAGCATGCAGTGCTCGCTCTAAAATACCCTTGGTTAATTCCTTAATTAATCCATTCTGACTTAGTACTGTTTTTAAATCTACTCCACCTTCTATCAGCAAATCTATTGCTTCATTTATTTTTTTATTCTTCTCTATTTGCATTTCTGTTACCTATATTTTTAATTACTTCTAATATAGGCTCAACAAAAATTTACACAATCATTGCACAAGACTCCCATTAAATTCTACCATCAAATTTGATCATAAAATGAGCCATAGCTTCATTCCAATTGGGGATAGGCATAGACCATTTTTTGGTAATATAATCAATTGTCAGATATAAAACTTTAAATACTGCGTCATCATTTGGAAAGATGCGTTTATTCTTAGTAACTTTTCTCAATTGGCTATTCAGCGATTCTATCGCATTTGTAGTGTAAATAATCTTACGAATCTCCTTTGGATATTGCAAGAAAATTATCAAATTATCCCAATTATTATACCAAGATTTAGCTATATGCGGATATTGCTTACTCCATTTTTGATCAAATGACTCAAGAGCTAATTCTGCTTCTTTTTCAGTAGCAGAAGTATAGATTAGTTTCAAATCCGCTGCTAATTGCTTTCTATCTTTATATGATACATATTTGAGGCTATTCCTGATCTGATGGACAATACAAATTTGATGTTCAGTTTTCGGGTATACTGATGCAATAGCATCAGACATACCAGTTAGATTATCACTACAAGCAATTAAGATATCTTTTACTCCTCGATTCTTCATTTCAGTAAAATTACCAAGCCAAAATTTAGCTCCTTCATTCTCACTTATCCATAAGCCTAAAATATCCTTTCTGCCAGATAAATCTATTCCTAAAGCTACATAGTCCGTCCGCCAAAACTCTAAAAGCCTTATAGGCAATAGGGTTTTAAGGCAAAAATGCATAGTAAAATCCATAAGAAAATGAAAGGTTTTATATCAAAAGCTTATGGAAATACAAAAAAATGACAATAAAAAAATGAATGCATTTTGGGAAATAGTGTGGTTTTTAATACAAAAATTTAAAATCAGCCCTCAAAATTAGAGTAATTTGCTCTAAAATCGCACTATTTTTGGAAATTAGTGACACAAGTGATATTTTTTAGAGTTTTGGCGGAGGGACTACATATACTGATTTATTAATAATAAGTTTATCTTGTCTTACTTTCACTACTAAACAGTCAAAATATACTATAGGGTATACTGATTCAAGAGGTCTACTCTGCCAAATCTTGACCTCATCTATTACTTCATCTGTAATCCTGCTGATTAGGCTCTCACTGATCTCAGCTCCATATAATTCTTGCAATTGTGTTTTAATATCAGACACACTCATACCCTTCGCATATAAGGATATTATCTTTTGGTCTAAGCCATCTATTCTTGTTTGTTTCTTTGAGACTATTATAGGTTCAAATTTACCTTGTCTGTCTCTTGGAACATTTATCTCTATAGTACCATTCTCACTAATCAGATTCTTACTAAAACTACCATTCCTCGCATTCTCAGTTTCAGCTCTATCATACTTGCTATAACCTAAATGTTCTGACATCTCAGCATGCAGTGCTCGCTCTAAAATACCCTTGGTTAATTCCTTAATTAATCCATTCTGACTTAGTACTGTTTTTAAATCTACTCCGCCTTCTATCAGCAAATCTATTGCTTCATTTATTTTTTTATTCTTCTCTATTTGCATTTCTGTTACCTATATTTTTAATTACTTCTAATATAGGCTCAACAAAAATTTACACAATCATTGCAAAAGACTCATCTCAGGAGTTTTATACCACTTCATGAGATTGCCACGCAGCCTACAGCTGCTCGCAATGACGACTTAGTATTCATGCAACAACACCTATTTCTAAATGAAAATACACTATGCTCCTTGGGCTAAAGCTTCCTTATGTCCATGCTCATCATACTCTTTTAGCATATAACCACGTCCCCAAACGGTATCTATATAGTCTTTACCACCAGAAGCATCGCTTAATTTCTTACGCAATTTACAGATAAACACATCAATGATCTTCATTTCAGGCTCATCAAGACTACTATATAAATGATTTAAGAACATCTCTTTAGTTAAAATTGTTCCTCTACGCAATATTAATAGTTCTAAAATAGCATATTCTTTATTGGTTAAATGTACTTTTTTACCGTCAATTTCCACACTTCTAGTATCTAAATTTACACTAACTTTATCAAATCTAAATACTGATGCCGCATGCCCTTTAGAACGTCTAACTATAGCTTTAATTCTAGCGATTAGCTCTTCTCTAACAAATGGTTTAGTTAAATAGTCATCAGCTCCTGAAGAAAAGCCAGTAATCTTTTGGTCTGTATCAGTTAAACTAGATAAGATTAAAATAGGGGTTTTTATTTTTGCTGCACGCAATCTTAGTAATATTTCGAAACCATTAATATCAGGTAACATTAAATCTAAAATCATTAGATCATACCTACCAAGTTTACCTAATCTTAAACCTTCTAAACCAACCGAAACTTTATCGCAAACTATTCCTTCTGAAGCTAAAGTCAGCTCGATTAGATTAGCCATTTCTGGTTCATCTTCAATTAATAAAACTCTCATTTTATTTTCTCCTAAAATTCAATTTTTATGTTCGTGCTATAATTTAATTATTGTTAACTAAATTGTAATTTTTTATTAGTACTTTATACATTTATTAGCAACGTAAGTAAAGAATTTTTAATCTCTCAGGGTTTAATTCCCCGAAGCTCTGCTTCGTGATATACTACTTGAATGGAAGAAAGCAGTTATATATATAAGAGTCATAATGTCACAGTACTAATATATCATTTAGTAACGCCGGCAAAGTATAGAAGAGTAATATTCAATCAAGAACTAGATCTGAAGTTTTGACAAAAATTCTAATTTTTTTGACTAAAGTAAAAATTTATATTTAAAGTTAAATATTTAGTGCTTTTATCAGCTTAAAAGCGATATTTCTACAATTTAAAGTAAATTATTTGATATATAGCTAACACGGCAATGTTTCTACCACAGATTAGGAACAACTTAGGCATTGATCAATAATTTTACGTAAACAGTTTTTAAAGTTAGTCCAGCAATGTTTAATAGGATTTAGATCTGGTGAATATGTGAGTAAATACAAAAACTATGGTAAAAACCTTTCCGCGTTAGCTATATAATACAAATTATAGATTGATACACTCGCCACTTTTTTTAATCTCTCAGGGTTTAATTCCCCGAAGCTCTGCTTCGTGATATCATAAGAAACAACTAAAACTTTTTTAGATACCTGGAAAGTTCTATAATTAATTAAGCCAGATATAATCAATTTTTAATCTCTCAGGGTTTAATTCCCCGAAGCTCTGCTTCGTGATATCATAAGAAACAACTAAAACTTTTTTAGATACCTCGTAGCTCTGCTGCGAGGAGCATCATTTAAATATAGATATATCATGGCTCATTTAACGATAGATGAAAGATTTAAAATATACGAAATGAATAAGAGTGGTTATAGCTCGCGATATATAGGGACAAAGATTGGCCGTGATAAAAGCACTATATGTTATGAACTCAAGAGAATGAGGCATAATTATAGACCAGATAGGGCTAACACACTTGCTTGCAGTTTAAGGCAAGGTAAGAGAAAAAGAAAATTAGATATTGATAATAATTTACGAGCAGAAATAATAAAGCAGTTAACACAGGGTATTTCACCAGATATAATTTCAGGTAGACGTAAACTATCACGAGATACTGTCAATATTTCTACAGAGAGTATATACCAGTTTATTTATACATCTCCTATAGCACAAAGGCAAAAATTATATTTATCTTTAGCAAGAAAAAGGAAAAATAGGTTGCATCATGGTACAAGAATCAGAAACAAAAGAATTACAATACCAAATCGAGTTTCCATTACTGAAAGACCAGAGATAAATAGAAAGATAGCAGCAATAGGTCATTTAGAAGGTGATTTAACTTTTAACAAAGGTAATCAAAGTCGTAATATAGGCGCTCTTGTGGATATCAGAACACAAAAAGTGTTTCTCACTTTAAACCGTTCAAAAAGAACACAAGATGTGATTGGTAACATGAATAAAAAACTTAAACAATTGTCGCATATAATCAAAAGCATAACGTTAGATAATGGCAAAGAATTTACCAATCATGAACAACTATTGCCAAAATCTGAACGAAAAGTATATTTTTGCAATCCTTATTCTCCATGGCAAAAACCATTGATAGAGAAGATTAACTCAATGGTGCACAGAGTATACTCTAAATCTTTAGATATAAAAAAATTAACAATAAAGCAATTACAAGAAATTGAGGATTTTTTAAATAATTTACCAAGAAAAGTGCTCGGTTATAAAACACCCAATGAGGTATGGGAAGAAAATATAAATCTGGCTTAATTAATACTGGAATTTACCCCTCGTAGCTCTGCTGCGAGGAGCATCATTCTCCTTCAAACCCTTTATCTATAAGCTTTCTATCTATCCCTTATCCTAAATTAGCGTTAGTATACTCAAATGATTTGGAAAATTGAAATATAAAACAAGGATCGAACACGCAGAGCCTAACTTAATAGGTGAGCATGTGAGTTTCCAAAAGTTTTGCAGAGCTCCAATTCTTCAAAGCAGAAGAGTATACAAATAAAAAAGGTCGAGTAATAATTACTCGACCTTTCCTATAAATACTAAATCTGATGATTTAGAAATTTTTAGCGATGTACAACTGTTACAGCTCTACGATTATAAGCAAAAGCTTCTTCAGTGTTACCCATCATAGCAGGTCTATCTTTACCATAAGATATTGTGCTTACTCTATGATGCTCAATTCCTTTATGTTTTAGGAATTCTGCAGCTTTTTGTGCTCTTCTTTCACCCAAAGCTAAGTTATACTCTCTAGTACCTCTTTCATCACAATGTCCTTCGACAGTAGCTTTTACATGAGGATGTCTTGATAACCAGCAAGCTTGTCTTTGTAATTCTTCTTTAGCTTTTTCAGATAAAGCAGAACTATCGAAAGCAAACCATACAGCATTACCTGCTTGCTTTTCAAAATCTTTCATTATAGATGTTTCTTCTGATTGATTCATTCCACAACCATGTGACGCTCTTTTGGTTTTATTACACCCTGCAAGCACAAATAATGCAAGAAAAGCTAATGTTATTTTTGTTATTTTCATAATTAAACTCCTTGAGGTTATAATTTATTAAAATTTAAATTATTCAGTTAGATAACAAGTTTAAACTAACTAAAACTATGAGGTTAGTATATATCATTATTTTATGAGTTTAAAGGCTAAAATACTATAAAATACAAATAGTGCTATATAAATGTGGTAAAAATATCATTGACCTTTCCCCAAAACTCCCTTTAAAGAAGTCATAATAGGTTTGAATTAGCAATATTTAAGGATGTGAAATTATAGTAGATAGACGAAGATCAACTTCAACAGGAGTTTCGCACTTAGCAAAAAGTATGTTAATCTAGAGAAAAATAGTTTTAGATAAAAATGACAAGAACAAAATGTAGCAAGGACTTATATAAATCATTTTTACAAGCAAGTAGTGTCAGATATACTAGCAAGGCATTATCTGAAGTGAGTCCAGTAGATCTATCTCACGATAGTGCAAGTCGATGGTTAAAGAGTAAGGATTTTCGTCCTAGCGAAATCTATAAGGAAGTGTCAAAATATATAGATTGGGAAGCACCGTGTTTATTAGTGGGGGATGACACCTTATTATCAAAGCAATACAGTCAGAAGATTGAGCTTGTACGTTATCAATATTCTGGAGCTGTACATGATGTTATACCTGGTATAGGAATGGTAAACTTACTACATTACAATACTAAAATTGCTCAATCTACTCCCGTAGATTATAGAATATATGATAAAGACACTGATGGTAAAACAAAGAATGAGCATTTTTGTGATATGCTTACTTTAGCTAAAGAAAGAGGTCTCAATCCTGATGCCATAGTCATGGATGCTTGGTATAGCGGGTTGGAGAATTTAAAACATATACGTAATTTAGGCTGGCTATGGGTTACCACCCTAAGGAAAAATAGAAAAGTTAATCATAATGTTAGCTTGGAAAGTTTAGAGATACCCGATGAGGGGCTAAAAATTCACCTACGTGGATACGGTTGGGTTACGGTATTTAAGTTTGTGGCAAAGAATGGTCGCATTGATTACATAACAACGAACTTGGAAAATCCCACACGTGAGCAAATAGAGAAAATTGTTAAGGCACGTTGGTCTATAGAGGTTTATCATCGAGAATTAAAACAAACTTGTGGTATTGAACGCTGTCAGGCACGCACGGGCCGAGCTCAAAGAAATCATATTTGCCTTGCAGTATTTGCCTGGCTTGATATGAATAAAAGGAGGATAAATGAAAACATTACTTTATATCAACAAACTTGGGAAGTTATAAAAACATCAATTCAAAACAATATCAGATGGCTTTTAACTGATTCGCAACTTTGCTAAGTGCGAAACTCCTGTTCAAAAGAGCTAGGAGTTCATGGCTTTGTTGCATAAATAAGCTTTTGAATATACTGCCCCTAACCCCGCAATGCTAGCCTAGCCAACAGACACAGGTTTACCAATTTCAAACATTTTGTTTAATAAGTGGCATTTAATCTCTCAACCTGAATTCTGGATTAGCTAATTTTGAGATATAGCAGGTTTGTTAGGTTTCATACAGTATGCAATTAGGGCGGATAAGATATGTACAAAGGCATTCCAAATTGATCTATGTCTTGTATGTTCGATCTCGAAAGCACCCTTCAGCACACTAAATACTGTTTCGATAATTGAGCGTTTGCGTAATAATATTTTTTCAAATAATGGCATAAGTTTATTCTTCATTTTCTTCTTTATGCCAGTTAGGCTCTGTTGCATCAATTGTGTAAATTTCGTGAGCCATTAAATCCTACCATCAAAGGAAAGTTCTATAATTAATTAAGCCAGATATAATCAATTTTTAATCTCTCAGGGTTTAATTCCCCGAAGCTCTGCTTCGTGATATCATAAGAAACAACTAAAACTTTTTTAGATACCTCGTAGCTCTGCTGCGAGGAGCATCATTAAAAATTTTTTGTCAAAACTTCAGGAGTAAGCAATATCCGCATATAGCTAAATCTTGGTATAATAATTGGGGTAATTTGATAATTTTCTTGCAATATCCAAAGGAGATTCGTAAGATTATTTACACTGCAAATGCGATAGAATCGCTGAATAGCCAATTGAGAAAAGTTACTAAGAATAAACGCATCTTTCCAAATGATGACGCAGTATTTAAGGTTTTATATCTGACAATTGATTATATTACCAAAAAATGGTCTATGCCTATCCCCAATTGGAATGAAGCTATGGCTCATTTTATGATCAAATTTGATGGTAGAATTTAATGGTTCACGAAATTTACACAATTGATGAGACAGAGCCAAAATATATGACTATTGTCATCAATTCTGCAAGACTTAATTTTCCTATTCTATGCCTTTGCTGATTTGTTGATAATAGACGGTGTTCTATCCATTCTTCATATATTTTACAAAAATTATCTACTAAATAATATACAGTTATGATACATCTTTTCATGTTAAGTTACTGATCTTTTATAGCTAACGCGACTAGAATTATTCCTTAGAATAATGTAAGATAATGATTTTAACTACGGTAGAGATGAAAGCATACAGTCAGGATTTAAGAGATAGGGTAATCAGTCTTCACAAAACCTCTAAATATAGAATAAAAGCAATATCAGACTTATTAGGTATAGAGCGTCATACGATATCAAATTGGATTAGACGTTATAAAGAAAATGGAGACTACAGCTCAAGACAACATCTGCAAAGTGGACGTGATGCTAGGTTTACTAATAAGGAGAATATAATTGAATTTTTAGCAAATAATCCTGATAGCCGAGCTATAGATATAAGAGATGCAGTAGGGCTTTGTTGCATAAATAAGATTTGTAGAGCAAGAGTGGTTATAATCTGGTAAGATGTCCTGAATTAAAAATAATCCAGATTATATGAGATCTCGGAAGAAAACCCCTTTTAGTAAATCACGCAAGTATTCTAAATATAAAATAACGAATTGGTCAGAATATAATAATTTTTTACGCAATAGGGGTCGCATAGATTTTATGATTGCCAGTGATTTGGCGATTGGCTGGTATGCTGATTACAGAGAGGAAATGAAACGAGGAAGACCTAGACGCTATAGTGATCACGCTATATTACAGTGTTTGAAGATCAGATGCTTATTCGGTCTTAAGTTACGCCAAACCCACGGCTTTATAAACTGGCTCTTTGAAATATCGGGTTTATCTATTAGATGTCCAGACTATACAACATTAAGTAAGCGTATGAAGTCATTAGATCTTAGGTATTTACATGGAAATCAAGATAAAGAATTTAGGGAAAGTTCTATAATTAATTAAGCCAGATATAATCAATTTTTAATCTCTCAGGGTTTAATTCCCCGAAGCTCTGCTTCGTGATATCATAAGAAACAACTAAAACTTTTTTAGATACCTCGTAGCTCTGCTGCGAGGAGCATCATTTAAATATAGATATATCATGGCTCATTTAACGATAGATGAAAGATTTAAAATATACGAAATGAATAAGAGTGGTTATAGCTCGCGATATATAGGGACAAAGATTGGCCGTGATAAAAGCACTATATGTTATGAACTCAAGAGAATGAGGCATAATTATAGACCAGATAGGGCTAACACACTTGCTTGCAGTTTAAGGCAAGGTAAGAGAAAAAGAAAATTAGATATTGATAATAATTTACGAGCAGAAATAATAAAGCAGTTAACACAGGGTATTTCACCAGATATAATTTCAGGTAGACGTAAACTATCACGAGATACTGTCAATATTTCTACAGAGAGTATATACCAGTTTATTTATACATCTCCTATAGCACAAAGGCAAAAATTATATTTATCTTTAGCAAGAAAAAGGAAAAATAGGTTGCATCATGGTACAAGAATCAGAAACAAAAGAATTACAATACCAAATCGAGTTTCCATTACTGAAAGACCAGAGATAAATAGAAAGATAGCAGCAATAGGTCATTTAGAAGGTGATTTAACTTTTAACAAAGGTAATCAAAGTCGTAATATAGGCGCTCTTGTGGATATCAGAACACAAAAAGTGTTTCTCACTTTAAACCGTTCAAAAAGAACACAAGATGTGATTGGTAACATGAATAAAAAACTTAAACAATTGTCGCATATAATCAAAAGCATAACGTTAGATAATGGCAAAGAATTTACCAATCATGAACAACTATTGCCAAAATCTGAACGAAAAGTATATTTTTGCAATCCTTATTCTCCATGGCAAAAACCATTGATAGAGAAGATTAACTCAATGGTGCACAGAGTATACTCTAAATCTTTAGATATAAAAAAATTAACAATAAAGCAATTACAAGAAATTGAGGATTTTTTAAATAATTTACCAAGAAAAGTGCTCGGTTATAAAACACCCAATGAGGTATGGGAAGAAAATATAAATCTGGCTTAATTAATACTGGAATTTACCTACTGTCAATATTTCTACAGAGAGTATATACCAGTTTATTTATACATCTCCTATAGCACAAAGGCAAAAATTATATTTATCTTTAGCAAGAAAAAGGAAAAATAGGTTGCATCATGGTACAAGAATCAGAAACAAAAGAATTACAATACCAAATCGAGTTTCCATTACTGAAAGACCAGAGATAAATAGAAAGATAGCAGCAATAGGTCATTTAGAAGGTGATTTAACTTTTAACAAAGGTAATCAAAGTCGTAATATAGGCGCTCTTGTGGATATCAGAACACAAAAAGTGTTTCTCACTTTAAACCGTTCAAAAAGAACACAAGATGTGATTGGTAACATGAATAAAAAACTTAAACAATTGTCGCATATAATCAAAAGCATAACGTTAGATAATGGCAAAGAATTTACCAATCATGAACAACTATTGCCAAAATCTGAACGAAAAGTATATTTTTGCAATCCTTATTCTCCATGGCAAAAACCATTGATAGAGAAGATTAACTCAATGGTGCACAGAGTATACTCTAAATCTTTAGATATAAAAAAATTAACAATAAAGCAATTACAAGAAATTGAGGATTTTTTAAATAATTTACCAAGAAAAGTGCTCGGTTATAAAACACCCAATGAGGTATGGGAAGAAAATATAAATCTGGCTTAATTAATACTGGAATTTACCATTAGCTCTTGAGTCATTTGATCAAAAATGGAGTAAGCAATATCCGCATATAGCTAAATCTTGGTATAATAATTGGGATAATTTGATAATTTTCTTGCAATATCCAAAGGAGATTCGTAAGATTATTTACACTACAAATGCGATAGAATCGCTGAATAGCCAATTGAGAAAAGTTACTAAGAATAAACGCATCTTTCCAAATGATGACGCAGTATTTAAGGTTTTATATCTGACAATTGATTATATTACCAAAAAATGGTCTATGCCTATCCCCAAATTGGAATGAAGCTATGGCTCATTTTATGATCAAATTTGATGGTAGAATTTTGACTAACGAATATTAGAATTACCCTCAACGAACATTAAAATTACCTATAAAAAAGAAGTAACTATGGACAGTAAAATCGAATAAAAATTTATTTTTAAATATTTAAATATTATTCGAGAATTACTGATGACATGTACAAATAACCAAGTAGGTATTTTAATGCAAAAGATCAAAAAATATAATCAGATAATTTCTGCTGCAAAAGCAGGTATGAGTGTAAAAACGGCACGTAAGTATTTACGTATTAATAAGTATCCAAGCGAATTACGCACAATACGTAAATATAGGACACGTAAGGATCCATTTGTGAAGCACTGGGATGAAATAGAATCAATGCTAGAATCAGCACCGGAGTTGCAAGCAACTACCATATTAGCATATTTGACAGAAAAGTATCATGGGAATTATAATGGGAAGCAATTACGCTGTTTGCAGAAAAGGTTGATAGTGGACTAATGGTATGGACCTCCTGATATAGAGAATGAAAAGCAGTTGCTAATCTTCTAGGGTTAATATTTAACATATTAAAACAACAATTAAGGAGGTCCATATGGAGGTTACTACAATTGGTATAGATATTGCAAAAAGAATTTTTCAAATTCATGGTGTAGATAAAAATGGCAAGACAGTATTAAAGAAAAAATTGATGAGAGATCAGGTTTTGACATTTATGGCTAATTTACCACAATGTTTAGTAGGGATGGAAGCTTGTGGTGGTTCTAGTTATTGGGCAAGAGAAATAACTAAATTAGGGCATGAAGTAAAACTAATGGCACCGCAATTTGTCAAACCATATGTTAAAACTAATAAAAATGATCAAGCAGATGCTGAAGCGATATGTGAAGCCGTGACAAGACCTAATATGAGATTTGTTGCAATTAAAACTATAGAGCAACAAGAAATTTTATCAATACATAGGGTAAGAGAGAGATTGGTAAAAAATCGTACAGCACTTGCTAATGAAATTAGGGGGCTACTACATGAGTTTGGTTTTATTGTTCCTCAAGGCATTAATAAGGTTATCACAAAATTAATTGAGATTTTAGATGCAGGGAAATTAAGCCAGTTAAGTTATCAAACATTTAGTGAACTAAAAGAAGAATTCTTAGATAATAACAGAAAAATAAAAGAGATAGAAAAACGATTAACAATGATAGCAAGTAACCTAACTCAATATCAACGATTAAGAGCTATACCTGGTCTTGGTTTAATTACTGCTACTGCTTTAATAGCATCAATAGGTAATGCTACAAGTTTTGAGAATGGCAGGCAATTATCGGCATGGCTAGGATTAGTGCCAAGACAACATTCAAGTGGTGGGAAGGATAAGCTGCTGGGAATTAGCAAGCGAGGTGATGTATACTTACGCACTTTATTAATTCAAGGGGCTAGAGCTGTACTAAATGCCAAGATAAGATTTACATCGGAAGAACAGAAATCTAAAAAAGATTTTAGCCAATTTACGAAATGGATGTTTAATTTATCTGAGCGAAGTAGCCATAATAAAACGACAGTTGCCATAGCTAATAAGTTGGCAAGAGTGGTGTTTGCTGTACTAAGATCAGGAGATGATTATGTAGAGAGTAAAGTTTGTAGCTAAAGAGTGTGTAGCATAGCACTTATAAGTAAAATAAATGGTGATTTATATAATGAATAGGTAAAAGCAAAACAATATGTAAGAGATTCCAACCCGAAATATGCTTGAGATAATTAATATTGATGGTAAATAAGACAAACCTTAGCTTACAAAAAAACTGCGTTTTTCAGTGGCTCTTTTAGAAGCCGATGGACTGATAAGTATATAGTTTGTAAGCCAGCGAATTCCATCAGGGCTGTAGAATAAATTAGGTTGATTTATCAGCTATAAGCCGGATACATGACTGCATTTGTTTGTTTTTATTATTGATGTTATTTTTTTCTTGCATTCTACAGGAGGTCCATACATGAAAAATCAAGACAAAAAAATGAGTAGAGTCTTTTGCAATGATTGTGTAAATTTTTGTTGAGCCTATATTAGAAGTAATTAAAAATATAGGTAACAGAAATGCAAATAGAGAAGAATAAAAAAATAAATGAAGCAATAGATTTGCTGATAGAAGGTGGAGTAGATTTAAAAACAGTACTAAGTCAGAATGGATTAATTAAGGAATTAACCAAGGGTATTTTAGAGCGAGCACTGCATGCTGAGATGTCAGAACATTTAGGTTATAGCAAGTATGATAGAGCTGAAACTGAGAATGCGAGGAATGGTAGTTTTAGTAAGAATCTGATTAGTGAGAATGGTACTATAGAGCTAAATGTTCCAAGAGACAGACAAGGTAAATTTGAACCTATAATAGTCTCAAAGAAACAAACAAGAATAGATGGCTTAGACCAAAAGATAATATCCTTATATGCGAAGGGTATGAGTGTGTCTGATATTAAAACACAATTGCAAGAATTATATGGAGCTGAGATCAGTGAGAGCCTAATCAGCAGGATTACAGATGAAGTAATAGATGAGGTCAAGATTTGGCAGAGTAGACCTCTTGAATCAGTATACCCTATAGTATATTTTGACTGTTTAGTAGTGAAAGTAAGACAAGATAAACTTATTATTAATAAATCAGTATATGTAGCTTTAGGAATAGATTTATCTGGCAGAAAGGATATTTTAGGCTTATGGATAAGTGAGAATGAAGGGAAGTTCTATAATTAAATGATGCTCCTCGCAGCAGAGCTACGAGGAGCATCATTTAAATATAGATATATCATGGCTCATTTAACGATAGATGAAAGATTTAAAATATACGAAATGAATAAGAGTGGTTATAGCTCGCGATATATAGGCAGGAGTTTCGCACTTAGCAAAATTGTGTATTAGTTAGAAGCCATTTAATGTTGTTCTGAATTGATGTTTTTATAACTTCCCAAGTTTGTTGATATAAAGTAATGTTTTCATTTATCCTCCTTTTGTTCATATCAAGCCAGGCCAATACAGCAAGGCAAATATGATTTCTTTGAGCTCGACCCGTGCGTGCCTGACAGCATTCAATACCACAAGTTTGTTTCAATTCTCGATGATAAACTTCTATAGACCAACGCGCCTTAACAATTTTCTCTATTTGCTCACGTGTAGGATTCTCTAAATTAGTTGTTATGTAATCAATGCGACCATTTTTTGCCACAAACTTAAATACCGTAACCCAACCGTATCCACGTAGGTGAATTTTTAGCCCTTCATCGGGAATCTCTAAAGTTTCCAAGCTAACATTACGATTAACTTTTCTATTTTTTCTTAGGTTGGTAACCCATATCCAACCTAAATTACGTAGTCCGTCCGCCAAAACTCTACAAGCCTTATAGATAATATGGTTTTAAGACAAGAAGTAATACAACAATCCGTAAGAAAATGATAAAATATGGTCATAAACCTTATGGATTTCAGTCAATGCCAATAGACAACATTATCAAATCGCAAGAACAAGGGAAACTGTTTGGTTATAAATTAAAAGAAGAATTAAACCCAAATAATAAGCTATATAAATTAAGAGAATTAATAAATTGGTCTAGGCTCGAAGAGTGGTTATCAAAAAATGTTTGTATTAAGAAATTTGGTAGAAATAGAAAATGTCATAGAGTGATGCTTGGCATAACGATGCTACAAGCAATGTATAATTTTTCAGATTCATTATCAGAGGAAGAGCTAAAAGAGAATATGTATTGGCAGTATTTCTGCGGGTGGGAATATATAGAAAAAGACATAGCTATCTCGGAAACTAGTATACGACGGTTTCGTAGTGTATTAGGTGAAGCTGGATATAATGAGATATTATCGGAGTTGATCAGGGTTGGGATAAAAACTAACACAATTAAAAAAAAAGATTTGGAATTAATCATCGCTGATACGACTGTACAAATTAAGAATATCAAACACCCACACGATGTTTATTTAATGGATAAAGCTAGGCTTAGCATAGTAAAGCTTTGCAACAGTTTGGGTATACATTTGAATGAAACATACGCTAGAACCTATAAACGCGATATAGTAAAGCTATGGAAATATAAAGAACATAGTAAAGCCAAGAAGCGTTGGAAAATAATGAAGCATTTAAAAATATTACTGGGTCGTTTGATTAGAGTATGTGAGCGTGAGATCAAAAATAAGCAATTAAACTTGTCTCTCAAAAATCAAGAAGTATTGCAAAAAATAAAACAAATACATAACCAATCTGTTTTAAAAAGAGAAGCTAAAAAGCAATATAAAGAAGATAACAAAGTATTATATAGTTTTCATGCCCCTGAAGTAGAGTGTATAGGAAAGGGAAAACGCAACAAGCCATATGAGTTTGGCAATAAAGTAGCGGTAGTAGTAAGTGGTCGTAGAAATTTTGTTTTATCCGCAAAATCGTTTCATAATAATCCTTATGATGGTCATACATTGCATCAGAGCTTTGAAGCAGTAGAGAGTGTCACTGGAATCAAGATAAAGAAATCATTTGTTGATCTTGGGTATAGTGGTAGCAATGTAAAGGAGAAGAGTAAGGTATATACCCCAAAAACGCGGAAGAAGTTGTTACAAGAGGACAAGTCTATGATCAAGAGACGCAGTGCCATAGAACCAATAATAGGTCACTTAAAGCAATATGGTCGGATGGGTAGAAACTTCTTGAAAGGTATGATAGGAGATATTATCAATCCAATAATCTCTGCTATTGGTTTGAATTTACGATGCATTGCAAATCATTTACAAATCGTGTCTAACTCCACATAAATCAAAAATATCATCATGCAAAAACTAGATGAACGATAAAAAATCGTTAACAATAGCTCCATATCAAAATTAGACCAACACAGAAATGTATCAGTAAAAATTAACATAACTTATTAATTTTTATTGAAAATCTTAGCAATTTGTTGTCAAAACTCTATCCCATTACAAATGATCAGGATTTGAAGTGTTTTTGGCGGATAGACTACGTATATGTTTTAAATTATCCAAACCACTATACCAAGCATCCATAACTATAGCATCAGGCTTGATACCTCTTTCTTTAGCTAAAGTAAGCATATCACAAAAATGCTCGTTCTTTGTTTTACCATCAGTTTCTTTATCATATATTCTATAATCTACAGGAGTAGATTGATCAATTTGAGTATTGTAATGCAGTAAGTTTACCATTCCTATACCAGGTATAACATCATGTACAGCCCCAGAATATTGATAATTTACAAGCTCGATCCTCTTACTGTATTGCTTTGACAATAAGGTGTCATCTCCCACTAATAAACAAGGGAAAGTTCTATAATTAATTAAGCCAGATATAATCAATTTTTAATCTCTCAGGGTTTAATTCCCCGAAGCTCTGCTTCGTGATATCATAAGAAACAACTAAAACTTTTTTAGATACCTCGTAGCTCTGCTGCGAGGAGCATCATTTAAATATAGATATATCATGGCTCATTTAACGATAGATGAAAGATTTAAAATATACGAAATGAATAAGAGTGGTTATAGCTCGCGATATATAGGGACAAAGATTGGCCGTGATAAAAGCACTATATGTTATGAACTCAAGAGAATGAGGCATAATTATAGACCAGATAGGGCTAACACACTTGCTTGCAGTTTAAGGCAAGGTAAGAGAAAAAGAAAATTAGATATTGATAATAATTTACGAGCAGAAATAATAAAGCAGTTAACACAGGGTATTTCACCAGATATAATTTCAGGTAGACGTAAACTATCACGAGATACTGTCAATATTTCTACAGAGAGTATATACCAGTTTATTTATACATCTCCTATAGCACAAAGGCAAAAATTATATTTATCTTTAGCAAGAAAAAGGAAAAATAGGTTGCATCATGGTACAAGAATCAGAAACAAAAGAATTACAATACCAAATCGAGTTTCCATTACTGAAAGACCAGAGATAAATAGAAAGATAGCAGCAATAGGTCATTTAGAAGGTGATTTAACTTTTAACAAAGGTAATCAAAGTCGTAATATAGGCGCTCTTGTGGATATCAGAACACAAAAAGTGTTTCTCACTTTAAACCGTTCAAAAAGAACACAAGATGTGATTGGTAACATGAATAAAAAACTTAAACAATTGTCGCATATAATCAAAAGCATAACGTTAGATAGTCTATCCGCCAAAAACACTTCAAATCCTGATCATTTGTAATGGGATAGAGTTTTGACAACAAATTGCTAAGATTTTCAATAAAAATTAATAAGTTATGTTAATTTTTACTGATACATTTCTGTGTTGGTCTAATTTTGATATGGAGCTATTGTTAACGATTTTTTATCGTTCATCTAGTTTTTGCATGATGATATTTTTGATTTATGTGGAGTTAGACACGATTTGTAAATGATTTGCAATGCATCGTAAATTCAAACCAATAGCAGAGATTATTGGATTGATAATATCTCCTATCATACCTTTCAAGAAGTTTCTACCCATCCGACCATATTGCTTTAAGTGACCTATTATTGGTTCTATGGCACTGCGTCTCTTGATCATAGACTTGTCCTCTTGTAACAACTTCTTCCGCGTTTTTGGGGTATATACCTTACTCTTCTCCTTTACATTGCTACCACTATACCCAAGATCAACAAATGATTTCTTTATCTTGATTCCAGTGACACTCTCTACTGCTTCAAAGCTCTGATGCAATGTATGACCATCATAAGGATTATTATGAAACGATTTTGCGGATAAAACAAAATTTCTACGACCACTTACTACTACCGCTACTTTATTGCCAAACTCATATGGCTTGTTGCGTTTTCCCTTTCCTATACACTCTACTTCAGGGGCATGAAAACTATATAATACTTTGTTATCTTCTTTATATTGCTTTTTAGCTTCTCTTTTTAAAACAGATTGGTTATGTATTTGTTTTATTTTTTGCAATACTTCTTGATTTTTGAGAGACAAGTTTAATTGCTTATTTTTGATCTCACGCTCACATACTCTAATCAAACGACCCAGTAATATTTTTAAATGCTTCATTATTTTCCAACGCTTCTTGGCTTTACTATGTTCTTTATATTTCCATAGCTTTACTATATCGCGTTTATAGGTTCTAGCGTATGTTTCATTCAAATGTATACCCAAACTGTTGCAAAGCTTTACTATGCTAAGCCTAGCTTTATCCATTAAATAAACATCGTGTGGGTGTTTGATATTCTTAATTTGTACAGTCGTATCAGCGATGATTAATTCCAAATCTTTTTTTTTAATTGTGTTAGTTTTTATCCCAACCCTGATCAACTCCGATAATATCTCATTATATCCAGCTTCACCTAATACACTACGAAACCGTCGTATACTAGTTTCCGAGATAGCTATGTCTTTTTCTATATATTCCCACCCGCAGAAATACTGCCAATACATATTCTCTTTTAGCTCTTCCTCTGATAATGAATCTGAAAAATTATACATTGCTTGTAGCATCGTTATGCCAAGCATCACTCTATGACATTTTCTATTTCTACCAAATTTCTTAATACAAACATTTTTTGATAACCACTCTTCGAGCCTAGACCAATTTATTAATTCTCTTAATTTATATAGCTTATTATTTGGGTTTAATTCTTCTTTTAATTTATAACCAAACAGTTTCCCTTGTTCTTGCGATTTGATAATGTTGTCTATTGGCATTGACTGAAATCCATAAGGTTTATGACCATATTTTATCATTTTCTTACGGATTGTTGTATTACTTCTTGTCTTAAAACCATATTATCTATAAGGCTTGTAGAGTTTTGGCGGACGGACTAGATAATGGCAAAGAATTTACCAATCATGAACAACTATTGCCAAAATCTGAACGAAAAGTATATTTTTGCAATCCTTATTCTCCATGGCAAAAACCATTGATAGAGAAGATTAACTCAATGGTGCACAGAGTATACTCTAAATCTTTAGATATAAAAAAATTAACAATAAAGCAATTACAAGAAATTGAGGATTTTTTAAATAATTTACCAAGAAAAGTGCTCGGTTATAAAACACCCAATGAGGTATGGGAAGAAAATATAAATCTGGCTTAATTAATACTGGAATTTACCTATTTGCTTATATTCACGCCATTTGCTGTAGTTTTTTATAATCTCTACGTTTATCATTATTATATAATTTTTGTCGTCTGAACTCAGAAAAACTGTAAGTTTTGACGAAGCAATCTCAGGAACTTATACTGTTTTATGAGATTGCCACGTCAAGGTTTCGCCTTTCCTCGCAATGACGATGCTTATAATTTTCCTTTAACTTCTCAAAATCCTCGTCAGCATGGTATGAAGAGCGGGTTAGTGGGCTTGCGGAAACCATCAAAAATCCTTTTGTGCGTGCTACTCGCTCTAAATATTTAAACTCTTCAGGAGTAACGTATTTTGCCACTTCTGCGTGATTTTTCGTAGGTTGTAGATACTGCCCAATAGTTAGAAAATCAACCTCTGCTTCCCTTAAATCATCCATAACTTGCACTACTTCGCTGATTTCTTCCCCAAGCCCTACCATCATACCAGATTTTGTAAAAACTTCCGGTGATAATTTCTTGATGTTATGGAGTAAGCTTAGAGAAGTATAATATCTAGCTCCTGGTCTAATCGTTTTATATAAAAACGGGACAGTCTCAACATTATGGTTAAAAACATCAGGTTTTGCGTTCGCTATTATTTCAGCAGCTCCATCTTTTCTTAAAAAATCAGGGGTTAAAATCTCGATAGTAGTATTTGGTGAAGATTTGCGAATTTCACTAATGCACTCTGCAAAATGTGTAGCTCCGCCGTCTTCTAAATCATCACGATCAACCGAAGTAATTACTACATGTTTAAGACCCAGCTTTTGTACTGCTTCCGCTAGCCTTTGCGGTTCATGCGGATCAAGCAAATCCGGTCTACCAGTTTTAACGTTACAAAACCTGCAAGCTCTAGTACAGACAGAACCTAAGATCATCACAGTTGCATGTTTCTTTGACCAGCATTCACCGATATTAGGGCAAGCAGCTTCCTCACACACAGTATTTAACTTGAGATTTTTGATTAAATCTTTTGTATTATAATACTCTGAAGAGTTAGGAGCTTTAACCTTTATCCAATTAGGTCTTTTAGACATCTTTCCAAATTCTACTTCTAGAGGTAATTTGGGCGTCAATCCGGTACTCGCATCCTCACGTACTTCTTTGTACGCTGCGGTGGCAAGCGCTTCCGTGTTTCCTGCAAATTCCTCTCTATAAGCGAATTTGGAAAGATGTCTATCTAAATTAGTCATAAAATGGAAATAATTTAATTAATTTTGTTACTTCGCTTAATACTTTCTGTTCGGCTTTGCTATTATCTTCGTTATCCTTTAAACCATCTAAAATATCAGCTATTAAATGACCAACTAGCACAAAATCTTTTTCCTTAAATCCTCTAGTAGTGCAGGCTGGTGTACCGAGCCTAATACCTGAAGTAATAAAAGGCGAAGTTTCATCAAAAGGAATAGCATTTTTATTGCAAGTCATACCTGCTCTATCTAAAGAATTAGCAGCGATTTTACCGGTGGTAATGCCGTCTTTTCGTAAATCCACTAGCACAATATGATTATCAGTGCCACCTGTTAATATATCATATCCTCGCTCTTGCAAGCTACTAGCTAGAGCCTTGGCATTAATTATAACTTGTTTTATATAGCTTTTATATTCCGGCTGCAAGCTTTCTAAAAATGCTACAGCTTTTGCAGCTATTATATGCATTAATGGTCCACCTTGCAAACCCGGGAATAAAGCAGAATTTATTTTTTTGCCTATCTCTTCATCGTTAGACAAAATTAAGCCACCTCTTGGTCCTCTAAGTGTTTTATGGGTAGTTGAGGTAACAATATGAGCGTGCGGAATAGGGCTTTGATGCTCACCTGCCGCAACTAACCCCGCAATATGAGCGATATCAGCCATAAGATATGCTCCTACTTTATCCACTATTTCTCTGAATTTAGCAAAATCAAGATTGCGTGGGTAAGCTGAAAAACCAGCTATAAGCAATTTTGGCTTATGTAAAATTGCTAAGCGTTCAACTTCATCATAATCAATTAAGTAAGTCTCTTTATCGACGCTATAAGAAACTGCATTAAACCACTTACCTGACATATTAGCAGTTGAGCCATGCGTTAAATGCCCACCGCTATCTAAAGACATACCAAGCACAGTATCACCAGGCTGCATTAAAGCAAGATATACAGCTTGATTTGCTTGCGAACCGGAATGAGGTTGCACGTTGGCATATTTACAGTTAAATAGCTTTTTTGCTCGCTCTATCGCCAAATTTTCAGCCTTATCCACTTCTTCGCAGCCATTATAAAAACGCTTACCTGAATATCCTTCAGCATATTTATTAGTCAGCACCGATCCTTGAGCTTCAAGCACCGCAGGGCTTACGAAATTCTCAGAGGCAATAAGCTCAATCACGCTATTTTGACGAGCTTTCTCGTGCTTAATTATTTCGAAAATTTCTTTATCTATTTCTTGTAATTTATTATTAAAAATGTTCATTATGCCTCAAGTATTTATTTGGTTTTGTTATATATTTATGTCATTCCCGTATGGCATGCCCGCGTGGATCAAAAAACGTCCTCGGTGTCATCTAGTTGCTTGACCACGGCATCTAGAAAATAATAAAAAATACTAATTTTATTAGTATTTTTTAGCTGGATCTCGTGAATAAATCACGGGATGACAGGGGGAGAATAATCCACGCAACAAAGCCGCCACGGGATGACAATAAAAATCCTGAGATTGCTACGCAGCCTACGGCTGCTCGCAATGACATCCATTTATAAAATTAACAGCAATCTCAATCCCTCTACCATCTATTGAATGGCTAAGTCTCGTTAATTTATGCCCGCTATGAGGTATATGATATTTGGATAAATAGTACGAAGCGTTATACATTTCATTAACACTTACTACATCATCCAGCTCTCCATGAATCAAGCATATAGGCGTGGTCTTATTATTAATCTCAGCAGGCGGAATTAATGCACCCGAAAAACCTACAGTACAATAAAATGGCTCTTTTTGAATGAGAGTTAAATATAACCCAATCATAGTACCTTGAGAAAATCCAATAATTATTGTATCTTTATTGGTTAAATTTAGCTCTTCTTGTTTTTGCTTTATTATACCTTCAAGCTTAGAAATATTTTTTACCAGAAGCTTAGATATATTATCAGGGCTACGATCCTGTAAACTAAACCATTGTCTGCCATATGGAGCCATATCATAAGGCTCGATGCCATGCGGCGAAATAAAATGACAATCCGGTAAATCGTCTTTGATATAAGGAACTAATCCTATTAAATCGTGACCGTCCGAACCGACACCGTGCAGCAACACTACTAGCTTTTTTGCCGGCTGTTCGATACTTGCTATTTCAGGGTATTCAAAGTTTTTGTTCATGATTCAAATCCGTCATACCGCGACTTGATCGCGGTATGACAATACTATTTCAGCATTTTCTCAAGTTCGCCATTATTATATAGTTCTGTTACGATATCGCAGCCGCCAACTAATTCGCCATTAATATATAATTGTGGGAATGTAGGCCAATCGCTAAAAACTTTTAAAGACTCACGTAACTCGGGATCTGATAACACATCAATATCACGAAATTCTGTTCCTAGCTTAGTCAAAATAGCAACTACTTTACCAGAAAACCCACACATAGGAGCTTCCTTAGTGCCTTTCATAAATAATACTACTTTATTATTTTTTATCTCATTTTCTATAAATTTAAAACTTTTATTTTCTAACATTAAAAACCTGATATGTTTAATTTTATTTGTAACATTATACACCATGCAAGCAGAAATAGTTAATAAAATCTTTGAAGTTTTTAGCACGAATAATGAAAACCCAAAAACTGAATTAGTTTATAAAAACGATTTTACCCTATTAGTAGCGGTAATATTATCAGCTCAAGCAACAGATATGTCAGTGAATTTAGCGACTAAATCTTTATTTGAAATTTATGACACACCAGAAAAAATTTTAGGGCTTGGTGAAGAGGGCTTAAAAAAATACATAAAATCTATAGGACTATTTAATAGCAAAGCAAAAAATGTTATTGCCTCATGTCAAATATTGATAAACAATTATGATAGCAAAGTGCCGAATAATTTTGAAGAGTTAGTTAAACTACCGGGAGTAGGCAGAAAAACCGCAAATGTTATACTTAATTGTTTATTTGGCTTGCCAACAATGGCAGTTGATACCCATGTATTTAGAGTAGCAAAAAGAATAGGGCTTGCTAAAGGTAATACCCCTGAAGCAGTTGAAAAGGAGCTGCTGCAAATTATCGATGGAAAATGGCTAAGTCACGCCCATCACTGGCTAATCCTGCACGGCAGATATATTTGCAAAGCACGAAAACCCGATTGTGAAATCTGCCCTATTAAAGAATATTGTGAATATTTGTAGAAGTCAAGATTTGATCTTACAGACACTATAAATTTCGCACCTGATTGTCAGTTAAATTTTGACTGTCAGATATATATTCAAGATCTGAAGTTTTGACAAAAATTCTAATTTTTCTGACTAAAGTAAAAATTTATATTTAAAGTTAAATATTTAGTGCTTTTATCAGCTTAAAAGCGATATTTCTACAATTTAAAGTAAATTATTTGATATATAATACAAATTATAGATTGATACACTCGCCACTTTTTTTAATCTCTCAGGGTTTAATTCCCCAAAGCTCTGCTTCGTGATATACTACTTGAATGGAAGAAAGCAGTTATATACATAAGAGTCATAATGTCACAGTACTAATATATCATTTAGTAACGCCGGCAAAGTATAGAAGAGTAATATTCAATCAACTGAATTTTTGTCAAAACTTCAGATAAAGATCACGTACATTTTTTATTACAGTCAATACCAATGTATAGCCCAACAAAAATAACTCAAATCATAAAAAGTATTACTTCTAAGAAAATGTTTGAGAAATATCCAAATCTTAAAGAAAAATTATGGGGAAGTGAGTTTTGGAGTAAAGGATATTTTATGAACCTGAATTCTGGATTAATCTAGGTTTGGAAGTAAGTATTTACAAGGGATAGAAGATACTCTATATAATTTTTAGCAAAAAAACAAGAGTATCCCCATGAAGAAAGATATTACTGCATTATTTTGTTTTGTCGATGATTTTTGTAAAATTAGCGAGCAGTGGATTAATCTCTCAGGGTTTAATTCCCCGAAGCTCTGCTTCGTGATATCATAAGAAACAACTAAAACTTTTTTAGATACCTCGTAGCTCTGCTGCGAGGAGCATCATTTTAAAAATTTTTTGTCAAAACTTCAGTATAACAATATCGTAAGTTTTCATAACTAAACAACCCTCAGCTATAAGCTGAGGGGTTATAAAGTGGAATCGATTAGAAATCGATCATCATTTACTGGCTCACCTTCTTGTTCATCAATATACTGCTGTATCATTTCGTCAGTAATATTACCTGAACTCACTGCCATATATCCTCTAGCCCAAAAATGATTACCCCAAAATTGTTTCCTTAAATGAGCAAATTCTTGCAATAATATTCTTGAGCTACTCCCTTTTAGATATTGTACAAGCTTACTTAAAGCCACTTGAGGACGGTATGAAATAAATATATGAACATGATCACAAGATACTTTACCTGAAATTATATAGTCCGTCCGCCAAAACTCTACAAGCCTTATAGATAATATGGTTTTAAGACAAGAAGTAATACAACAATCCGTAAGAAAATGATAAAATATGGTCATAAACCTTATGGATTTCAGTCAATGCCAATAGACAACATTATCAAATCGCAAGAACAAGGGAAACTGTTTGGTTATAAATTAAAAGAAGAATTAAACCCAAATAATAAGCTATATAAATTAAGAGAATTAATAAATTGGTCTAGGCTCGAAGAGTGGTTATCAAAAAATGTTTGTATTAAGAAATTTGGTAGAAATAGAAAATGTCATAGAGTGATGCTTGGCATAACGATGCTACAAGCAATGTATAATTTTTCAGATTCATTATCAGAGGAAGAGCTAAAAGAGAATATGTATTGGCAGTATTTCTGCGGGTGGGAATATATAGAAAAAGACATAGCTATCTCGGAAACTAGTATACGACGGTTTCGTAGTGTATTAGGTGAAGCTGGATATAATGAGATATTATCGGAGTTGATCAGGGTTGGGATAAAAACTAACACAATTAAAAAAAAAGATTTGGAATTAATCATCGCTGATACGACTGTACAAATTAAGAATATCAAACACCCACACGATGTTTATTTAATGGATAAAGCTAGGCTTAGCATAGTAAAGCTTTGCAACAGTTTGGGTATACATTTGAATGAAACATACGCTAGAACCTATAAACGCGATATAGTAAAGCTATGGAAATATAAAGAACATAGTAAAGCCAAGAAGCGTTGGAAAATAATGAAGCATTTAAAAATATTACTGGGTCGTTTGATTAGAGTATGTGAGCGTGAGATCAAAAATAAGCAATTAAACTTGTCTCTCAAAAATCAAGAAGTATTGCAAAAAATAAAACAAATACATAACCAATCTGTTTTAAAAAGAGAAGCTAAAAAGCAATATAAAGAAGATAACAAAGTATTATATAGTTTTCATGCCCCTGAAGTAGAGTGTATAGGAAAGGGAAAACGCAACAAGCCATATGAGTTTGGCAATAAAGTAGCGGTAGTAGTAAGTGGTCGTAGAAATTTTGTTTTATCCGCAAAATCGTTTCATAATAATCCTTATGATGGTCATACATTGCATCAGAGCTTTGAAGCAGTAGAGAGTGTCACTGGAATCAAGATAAAGAAATCATTTGTTGATCTTGGGTATAGTGGTAGCAATGTAAAGGAGAAGAGTAAGGTATATACCCCAAAAACGCGGAAGAAGTTGTTACAAGAGGACAAGTCTATGATCAAGAGACGCAGTGCCATAGAACCAATAATAGGTCACTTAAAGCAATATGGTCGGATGGGTAGAAACTTCTTGAAAGGTATGATAGGAGATATTATCAATCCAATAATCTCTGCTATTGGTTTGAATTTACGATGCATTGCAAATCATTTACAAATCGTGTCTAACTCCACATAAATCAAAAATATCATCATGCAAAAACTAGATGAACGATAAAAAATCGTTAACAATAGCTCCATATCAAAATTAGACCAACACAGAAATGTATCAGTAAAAATTAACATAGGCTCTGTCTCATCAATTGTGTAAATTTCGTGAACCATTAAATTCTACCATCAAATTTGATCATAAAATGAGCCATAGCTTCATTCCAATTGGGGATAGGCATAGACCATTTTTTGGTAATATAATCAATTGTCAGATATAAAACTTTAAATACTGCGTCATCATTTGGAAAGATGCGTTTATTCTTAGTAACTTTTCTCAATTGGCTATTCAGCGATTCTATCGCATTTGTAGTGTAAATAATCTTACGAATCTCCTTTGGATATTGCAAGAAAATTATCAAATTATCCCAATTATTATACCAAGATTTAGCTATATGCGGATATTGCTTACTCCATTTTTGATCAAATGACTCAAGAGCTAATTCTGCTTCTTTTTCAGTAGCAGAAGTATAGATTAGTTTCAAATCCGCTGCTAATTGCTTTCTATCTTTATATGATACATATTTGAGGCTATTCCTGATCTGATGGACAATACAAATTTGATGTTCAGTTTTCGGATATACTGATGCAATAGCATCAGACATACCAGTTAGATTATCACTACAAGCAATTAAGATATCTTTTACTCCTCGATTCTTCATTTCAGTAAAATTACCAAGCCAAAATTTAGCTCCTTCATTCTCACTTATCCATAAGCCTAAAATATCCTTTCTGCCAGATAAATCTATTCCTAAAGCTACATATACTGATTTATTAATAATAAGTTTATCTTGTCTTACTTTCACTACTAAACAGTCAAAATATACTATAGGGTATACTGATTCAAGAGGTCTACTCTGCCAAATCTTGACCTCATCTATTACTTCATCTGTAATCCTGCTGATTAGGCTCTCACTGATCTCAGCTCCATATAATTCTTGCAATTGTGTTTTAATATCAGACACACTCATACCCTTCGCATATAAGGATATTATCTTTTGGTCTAAGCCATCTATTCTTGTTTGTTTCTTTGAGACTATTATAGGTTCAAATTTACCTTGTCTGTCTCTTGGAACATTTAGCTCTATAGTACCATTCTCACTAATCAGATTCTTACTAAAACTACCATTCCTCGCATTCTCAGTTTCAGCTCTATCATACTTGCTATAACCTAAATGTTCTGACATCTCAGCATGCAGTGCTCGCTCTAAAATACCCTTGGTTAATTCCTTAATTAATCCATTCTGACTTAGTACTGTTTTTAAATCTACTCCGCCTTCTATCAGCAAATCTATTGCTTCATTTATTTTTTTATTCTTCTCTATTTGCATTTCTGTTACCTATATTTTTAATTACTTCTAATATAGGCTCAACAAAAATTTACACAATCATTGCAAAAGACTCTTAACATAACTTATTAATTTTTATTGAAAATCTTAGCAATTTGTTGTCAAAACTCTATCCCATTACAAATGATCAGGATTTGAAGTGTTTTTGGCGGATAGACTATATATGCTTCATGTTCCATGCAAATTTGCCTTAATAAATCCCTGACTCTCTCAGCTACTTTTCCTACCAATGCTCTTTTTCTATACTTTGGTATCCATATAATATGTACTTTTAAATCATACTGGCTATGACTATTTTTTCTATAACTTCTCATATCTTTTTATAAATTCGTTGCTAAAGCAACTTCATTATATCTTCCCTTCGCCTGAAGGCGAGGGATTTTTTATCCCCGTAGGGGGACATTAATTTTTTTAATGGAAAATGAATGATAAGAATTATATAATAAGTATAATTTATTGACTAACACAATATAATAATCTTATTAAATATATGAAATACTCTGTTGCATACTCGTTTTATTTGAAAAATTGGCTACATCATCTTTGCAGCTCCTTCGGTACTCACGTACTAAGTGTGTACGCTCCGTTCCTCGGTCTACAAATTCCTTGCTCTTGTCCAAATAAAACTTCGTATGCTAATTCTCTACTGATTCGGTGTACACTTAGTACTATATTATGCTTTTTTCTAACTGCTTGCGTTGATCAACCTCCTGCCCCAATCGAGTATAAAGAAAGAGGAATTACCGTTAGTAATTCTGGTAATGTTATTGATAATGATGAGGGAATAATAACTAGTAGCACTATAGAAGAAGCTCCTAAATTAGAAGTAAGCGGCTCTTTAGAAGAGCCTGCAATAGAAACTACTGAAAACGATAATGATGCTGTCGTGATTCCTACCACAAAACATGATGAAGAAATAACAAAATTAATTTTTGAGAAACCTCTAGATGGCGAGATTGTTACCGAGTTTAAAGAGGGGAAGAATAAAGGCATAGATATTGCTGTTTTAGAAGAAAGTAGTGTTAATTCTATAGGCTCAGGAACTGTTATATTTTCAGGAAATAATGCACAATTCGGTAACTTAGTAATAGTCAAATTAGATAAAGACGATCTAGAAGTAGCTTATGCCGGCTTAAAAGATTTATCAGTTAAAAAAGGCGATAAGGTTACTAAAACTAGCATAATCGGGCATGTGGAAGATAAGTTGTATCTAGCTATGCGTAAAGGCAAAGTAGCAATTGACCCAACTAAATATATCGCATTCTAAAATGGAGCTTATTACTTTAACTAAATATGGTGATCCTCAGAATGTAGCAGTCAGAAGAAGCACTCAGGCCAAGAATGTTAGCATTCGAATTACACATAAAGGGGCTGAGCTTGTATTACCCCTTAAGGTAAAAGCTGAAAGGGGTTATAATTTTTTGCTAAGTAAAGAACATTGGGTTAGGCAAAAATTACGCCGTAACGTAACTAAACCTATCAATGAAGAAAATAAGATTGCCATTTTAGGCAAAGATTATCAAATAATTCATACTGATTCACCTGAAAATCAGGTGAAATTACAAAATGACGCATTGGAAGTATATTGCAGCAAAGTACTTAAAAAAATTAGCATTGAAGTATTTTTGAAAAAGAAATTACTATCAGAAATAAAAGCTATAGTAGAAACCATTTCCAAAAAGCATAATTTAATTTATTCTAATATTAGAATAATGAAAAATGTAACTACGAAATGGGGCAGCTGCTCTAGCTGCGGCAATCTTTCTTTTAACTGGCGAATAGTTTTTGCTCCTTACGAAGTTCTAAAATATTTAGTAGCTCATGAAATGGCACATTTAAAGGAAATGAACCATAGCAAAAATTTTTGGCAGCTAGTTGAGGATATTTATCCCGAATACCAACCGGCTAAATTATGGCTAAAAAGAAACGGCAGAAATTTATATAGTTATTTATTATAAAAAAAGGTAAAACATATGCACAATTTAGTTACAAGTGAAGAATTTAAACATATAGATAAGCTTATTGATGAGGTTACGTTGTATAGCTTATTTCACTAAGGTCCTTACATGGTGGTAATGTTTAATATGTCATATAATAAGGCATCCCACAAATTTAGTGTCAGTATCTTAATCTCTCAGGGTTTAATTCCCCGAAGCTCTGCTTCGTGATATACTACTTGAATGGAAGAAAGCAGTTATATACATAAGAGTCATAATGTCACGGTACTAATATATCATTTAGTAACGCCGGCAAAGTATAGAAGAGTAATATTCAATCAAGAACTAGATGATTATTTGTGTAAAATTTGTGAGCACATAGAAGATCGTTATGAAATTAGATTTTTAGAAATAGGAGTAGATAAAGATCACGTACATTTTTTATTACAGTCAATACCAATGTATAGCCCAAACAAAAATAACTCAAATCATAAAAAGTATTACTTCTAAGAAAATGTTTGAGAAATATCCAAATCTTAAAGAAAAATTATGGGGAAGTGAGTTTTGGAGTAAAGGATATTTTATGAGCACAGTAGGTAAACATGGTGATGAGCAGAAATTACGTAATTATGTACAGAATCAAGGTTCAGGCAAACCTTCTTATAAACTGAAGTTTTGACAAAAAATTTTTATTAAAAAAAGTGGCGAGTGTATCAACGCTAATTTAGGATAAGGGATAGATAGAAAGCTTATAGATAAAGGGTTTAAAGGAGATTAATGTTGAGTATGATAGATTTTTTTAATTAAATTAAAACCATGAAACAAGAATTCTTTGATACGGCTATGCGAAAAAAGATTTATACAGATCTTGATGATTTACAATTAGATCTTGATATTTGGTTAGAGCATTTCAATAATGAAAGACCTCATTCTGGTAAATATTGTTATGGTAAAACTCCTATGCAAACTTTTCAGGATAGTAAGAAATTAGCTGTTGAAAAGAATAATGAAATCTTGTATCTTGAATATGTATCTGACAGTCAAAATTTAACTGACAATCAGGTGCGAAATTTATAGTGTCTGTAAGATCAAATCTTGACTTCTACATAGACAAATTTTTATGAACGGCTTTGTAGGCTTTGCACTAAAGCATCAAAACCTTGGTCTTTTAGAGTCGAAGTAAAATCTTGTTGTTGAGCACCAATAAGACTTACACCCTCTGTAATAACGTCGGAAACTTTGAATTTTCCATTTTCCATTTTACGCACTAAATATTCTACTTTAATATCCTGTCCTTTATTATTAATATTCATGCTCACCATAGAATCTTTTGGGCTTAGAACACGCACTCCTGTTACTTGAGGTTTTTCACCTTTGTAATCTTTTATTAGATCAGTATAAGCTTTAGTAACATATTTAGAATAAACTTCTGTAAACTTTGCAATTTGTTCCTTAGATAAAGTTTGTACTCCGTTACGTCCTAATGTATACCTAGCCATCCAGTCAAAATCTAGATTATTATGCATTAGTTCACGTGCTTTGGCAACTTTTGCATCTTGAGATAGGTTAGGATTATTTAAAGTAGTAGAAGCTTCATTTACTAAGTTAGTAACATAATCATTTAAACCTGCAGGGGCATTATCGTCTGCATAAGAAGAAAATGTAAAAATCAATAAAAATAAGCTAGTAATAATTTTTTGCATAAGAACCTCTTTTAATTAGAATTTACGTTTTTAGGTTAGGGCATTTAAAGTTTTTAGGATATTGAACAGATGCTTCACGAGCTTGGTGTAATGCCGATCTGATAGTAGCATAAGGGTCTAACGAATTCTTCATAACATAATCACTAAATGATAATACATTATATCTATCATTTATTTTACTCACCGCTAAAACACTTAATTCAAAATCTTTATGAGTATAATACATTAAAGGATTAAGTGCATAATTAGTAAATATTGGGTCAGTCATATCCCTTGCATTAGTACTACCTATTATCGGTAACACCAAATAAGGACCTGGACCTACTCCATAATGTGCAAGAGTATTACCAAAAGTCTGGTGATCTGATGGCAGCCCTACTTTACCTGCTACGTCAAATAAACCACCTATACCAAGCGTTGTGTTAATGATAAACCGCCATACGCTTTTCATAGTCTTATCGTAATTAAGCTGCAACCCATAATTTACAGCCGTAAGTGGCATATCAATATTACCAACAAAACTATTAACGCGTGCTTTCATATAATCATTTGTAAGGTTTTTATACCCAACCGCTAAAGGACGCAAGAATATATAATCTAATACTGAGTTAAAAGCAAAAATTTTACGGTTAAATTTTTCGTATGGATCGTAAACTTCTCGGCAACCATTAATATTACTGCTACCATTATAGTTGTATATGTCATCATCTACATATTCAAGATCGGCTTTTGCGAATAATGAACATAGGATAATCGAAAGTATAATTAGTATTCTCATGATTTATTTTCAGTTTTCTTACAAATAATAATACCGTATTTATTATTTTCCGCTAGGATTATTTCTTCAGAAGTTAATATAACGAAATTATTTTTTTGTAAAATATTATTTATTTCATTTAAATTAAAAATAAATTCTTTACGTTTTACTGAATAATGCGTATTCGAATTAGTAGGTAAACAAAGAGAAAAATACCCATCTTGATTGAGCGATGAATATATTGCATTGAAATATGCAGAAAGATCTTTAGAAAAAGTCAATCCACAAAAACTTAAGATAATATCAAATTTATTTGAATTTTGTTTCAGAAACTCACTTATGGAAATATTATATATCTGATCGTAAATTTTAAGGTTAGCATAATATTCTTCTTGAATATCATTCATTAAACTAGAAATTTCTACAGCTGTTAAAGTAAAGCTTTCTGGAAAACGCTTTTCTAATTCGTATCCGGCAAGTCCTATATTACCACCAAGTTCTAAGATAGAATAATCATCTGGCAGGTCAGTTATATGCTTCAAGCTCTCATTCACAAATCTATAAGGCAAATGAATATTTTTATCATTGTTAAAAATACTTGGATAATTTTTTGCAGTTAAGTCCCTGTATTGTCCCCAAATTTCCACAGGTATTTCGGTAGCATTTTTATAATTGTTCAAAAAATTTATAAAAATTGCTTTATATTTTTCATTTGATTTTTCTAAATATTTTATGGCTTTTGGATAGTCATTTTTTAAAAAACAAGTCCAACCTAATTGGTAATATACTCTAGAATCATTAGGACTAAAAAAGTTATCGACTAATTTAAATCTCAGTAATGCATCGTTTAAATTACCTCTATATAAATGTTCAAGTCCAAGCTCATAATTGGTTTCACTTAAATGATTCATTTTATATTTACAATCATTTAAATATTTTTTAAATTCTAGAATTTTGTTTTTAATAAAATTTGGTATATTTAGTATCGTTAAGCAAAAATGTTTGATTTTATCCTTTATTTTACTAAGCATAGCTATTTTTAAATTAAATATTATCTAATATAATAAAGCATATCTTTATAAATTTTAAAATAAAATAATGGTTATATTATGAAATCAATTACTGATGAAGATGATGAATCTACAAAAGAAACACTATATTTACTGTCTAATTCAGTAAATGCTAGCCGAATAATGGAAGCTATTAAGCGAGCGGAAAGAGGCGAATTTATTGAAGTTGATTTAGATGATTAAGATTTTCTTCACAGAATTTAAAACTTACTATATGATCATTTTCATTAATACGGGCTAACGTTATGTCAATTATTTCTACGCGATTAAATGCTATAAAACCATCTCCGACGCTTGCAGTAGTTAGGAAAACGCTTGAGCTTAAAAGAGCGGGCATTGATATTATTGCACTTGGGGCAGGTGAGCCTGATTTTGATACGCCTGATAATATCAAAGAAGCGGCGATCAAAGCTATTAAAGATGGGTTTACTAAATATACAAACGTTGAGGGGATACCAGCTTTAAAAGAAGCGATACAAGCTAAATTTAAACGAGAAAATAATATAGATTATGATCTTGAGGAAATAATAGTTAGCACCGGCGGCAAGCAAGTTATATATAATTTATTTATGGCATCTTTAAATAAAGGTGATGAGGTTATTATTCCTGCTCCTTATTGGGTATCTTACCCCGATATGGTTTTACTTGCTGAAGGCGTGCCAGTTTTTGCAAATTGTGGTATTGAAAGTAACTTTAAACTAAGTGGTGAGGCTTTAGAGCAGTTAATTACGCCTAAAACAAAATGGCTTATTATTAATTCGCCTAGTAATCCAACAGGTGCAAGCTATAGCCATTCAGAGTTAGAAAATATTGCTGAAATTCTAGGAAAGTATCCGTATGTAAACGTCATGTCTGATGATATTTATGAGCATATTACTTTTGATGGTTTTAAATTTTATACTTTAGCAGAAATAGCTCCTGATTTAAAAGATCGAATATTTACTGTTAATGGCGTATCCAAAGCATATTCTATGACAGGTTGGCGTATAGGTTATGGTGCAGGTTCGAAAGCTTTAATTAAAGCTATGACTATTATTCAGTCACAAAGTACTTCAAACCCATGTTCAATAAGCCAAGTAGCAGCCGTTGAGGCACTAAATGGCGTGCAAGGCTATATTGCACAAAATGCTTTAAATTTTGAGAAAAAACATGATCTTGCTTTATCGATTCTACAAAGAGTGAAATATTTTGAATGCTATAAACCTGAGGGGGCTTTTTACTTATTTATTAAATGTGATAAGATTTTTGGAGCTAAAACTAAATCAGGAAAAGTAATTAATAATAGTAATGATTTCGGTGAATATTTACTTGAAGAAGCAAAAGTCGCTGTAGTCCCTGGTATTGCTTTTGGCTTAGAGGGATATTTCAGGATTTCCTATGCTACTTCTATGGAAGAGCTGGAAGAGGCTTGTTTGCGGATGGAGCGGGCTTGTAATTCTATAGCGTCATTGCGAGGAGATGTGTAACATCGACGCGGCAATCTTATCGAACTTCCTGAGATTGCTTCGTCAAATTACTTTGTAATTTTCCTCGCAATGACGTTACAACTACTAAACTAATAAAAAAACTAATGCGTAAAGCTTTTAAAAAATTTTTAAAACGTAATGAATTTGTCCTTAGTTTAATTACTATTTTACTATATTGGTATTTGCGTTTTGTTTATTTTACTTCAAAGCAAAAATTTATATTTTATGATAATGGCAATAAGGAAAAGTTTTTAAATGAGCAAGGCGTAATTTTTGCATTTTGGCATAATATGCTTGCATTAAGTCCTGCTATGTTTAAAGGAATGTCAGATGTTTACGCATTAATATCCCCACATTTAGATGGTAAGATATTAAATGATTTAGTCGATAAATTTGGCTGCAAAGTTATAGTCGGTTCTAGCAATAAAAATCCACTTGGGGCATTGCGGAATATTATCAAAAAGCTTTCTCAAGGTGCAAATGTAATAATTACGCCTGATGGTCCTAAAGGTCCTGTATATAAAATAAATAGTGGAATTACTGAAATTGCTTATAAATACAATAAAAAATTAATTCCGGTAGTCAGTACTACTTCTAGATGTTTTAGGTTCAAAAGCTGGGATAAGTTGATAATCCCTTTGCCATTTGGTACGATTAAAGTAATAATAGGGTCACCTTTAGAGCTGACCGACAATAAAGTACAAAATCATATGAATCTTGAAAAATATTTAGTTAATTTAACTGAGAACTTAATAAAATGATGCGTTTATATTACTTTTTAAGTTTTTTATTATTACCTATTTATTTTGTTATAATTTTCATTCGCTTATTAATAGGCAAAGAAGATATAAGGCGTGTTAAGGAGCGTTTTGCAATCGGTAAACACAGGCAAGATAATGGATTTTTAATTTGGATTCATGCGGCTAGCGTCGGCGAATCTATGATTGCTTTAAATTTAGTTGATAATATAAGCAAACATTTTCCTGAAGTCCGTTTTTTAATCACTTCTTGGACACAATCTTCTGCTAAAATATTAAGCAGCAAATTACCTAAAATAGCTACTCACCAATTGCTTCCGATAGATAATATTATTTTTACCAAAATTTTTCTAAATAATTGGAAGCCTGATTTAGGTATTTTCATAGAATCGGAATTATGGCCAGGTACTATTAACGAAGCAGCAAAGCAGTGTAAATTATTGCTTGTGAATGCCCGTATGTCTGATAAATCCTTTGAATCTTGGAAGAAAAGAAAAGGCTTTTTTCAGCTCATTGTTAAAAATTTTAGCGAAGTTATTGTGCAAAGTGAGCGTGATTTACAAAAATTTAATGAGCTTGGAATATCACACACAACTAACTTAGGAAATATTAAATTTGCTAATGAAAAACTTCCTGTTAATCAAGAAGAACTTATAAAACTAAGTGAACATCTAAAAAACAAGCAAATTATCGTATTTGCTAGCACCCATCCGGAAGATGAACAAATTATTTTACCTATTATAAAAAACTTAAAAAAACAAGTTATAAATTGCTATATTATCTTAATCCCTAGGCATCCTGAACGTATTAAATCAATTCTTGATAACTGCATAGCACAAGATTTATCAGCTACTGCTAAATCACAGAATGACTTACCTGTTTTAACTGATGATCTTTATATAGTTGATAGATTCGGTGAAATGGGTTTATTTTTCTCCATATCTTCAATATCTTTTATTGGTGGTTCTTTCAAACAAGGCGGGCATAATATTTTAGAGGCGGCACATTTCTCTAATTGTATTATCTTTGGTCCTGATATGAGTAAAAACACTGATATTGCTAAAGGCGTGTTGCAAAGTAAAGCAGCTATTCAAATCAAAAGCGGTGAAGAGTTATTAAATATGCTGGAATATTTGCTTGATCCTAATAATTCTAGAGAATTAAAAAACTATCAAGAAAATTCACTAAAATTTGTTGAAAGAAACCAAAAAATACTTGATGAATATCTTCAAATAATTACAAAATTTTTCCCATAAAATATAACAAAAGTAGAATTTCTAAAAATAATATTTGACTTTTGATTGTAAAATGATGCTCCTCGCAGCAGAGCTACGAGGTATCTATCCAAAAAGCTTTAACTGTTTTTGTTGAAATGCTTTATAAGAAGGTTTGCCTGAACCTTGATTCTGTACATAATTACGTAATTTCTGCTCATCACCATGTTTACCTACTGTGCTCATAAAATATCCTTTACTCCAAAACTCACTTCCCCATAATTTTTCTTTAAGATTTGGATATTTCTTAAACATTTTCTTAGAAGTAATACTTTTTATGATTTGAGTTATTTTTGTTGGGCTATACATTGGTATTGACTGTAATAAAAAATGTACGTGATCTTTATCTACTCCTATTTCTAAAAATCTAATTTCATAACGATCTTCTATGTGCTCACAAATTTTACACAAATAATCATCTAGTTCTTGATTGAATATTACTCTTCTATACTTTGCCGGCGTTACTAAATGATATATTAGTACTGTGACATTATGACTCTTATGGGAAAGTTCTATAATTAATTAAGCCAGATATAATCAATTTTTAATCTCTCAGGGTTTAATTCCCCGAAGCTCTGCTTCGTGATATCATAAGAAACAACTAAAACTTTTTTAGATACCTCGTAGCTCTGCTGCGAGGAGCATCATTTAAATATAGATATATCATGGCTCATTTAACGATAGATGAAAGATTTAAAATATACGAAATGAATAAGAGTGGTTATAGCTCGCGATATATAGGGACAAAGATTGGCCGTGATAAAAGCACTATATGTTATGCACTCAAGAGAATGAGGCATAATTATAGACCAGATAGGGCTAACACACTTGCTTGCAGTTTAAGGCAAGGTAAGAGAAAAAGAAAATTAGATATTGATAATAATTTACGAGCAGAAATAATAAAGCAGTTAACACAGGGTATTTCACCAGATATAATTTCAGGTAGACGTAAACTATCACGAGATACTGTCAATATTTCTACAGAGAGTATATACCAGTTTATTTATACATCTCCTATAGCACAAAGGCAAAAATTATATTTATCTTTAGCAAGAAAAAGGAAAAATAGGTTGCATCATGGTACAAGAATCAGAAACAAAAGAATTACAATACCAAATCGAGTTTCCATTACTGAAAGACCAGAGATAAATAGAAAGATAGCAGCAATAGGTCATTTAGAAGGTGATTTAACTTTTAACAAAGGTAATCAAAGTCGTAATATAGGCGCTCTTGTGGATATCAGAACACAAAAAGTGTTTCTCACTTTAAACCGTTCAAAAAGAACACAAGATGTGATTGGTAACATGAATAAAAAACTTAAACAATTGTCGCATATAATCAAAAGCATAACGTTAGATAATGGCAAAGAATTTACCAATCATGAACAACTATTGCCAAAATCTGAACGAAAAGTATATTTTTGCAATCCTTATTCTCCATGGCAAAAACCATTGATAGAGAAGAATGATGCTCCTCGCAGCAGAGCTACGAGGTATCTAAAAAAGTTTTAGTTGTTTCTTATGATATCACGAAGCAGAGCTTCGGGGAATTAAACCCTGAGAGATTAACTCAATGGTGCACAGAGTATACTCTAAATCTTTAGATATAAAAAAATTAACAATAAAGCAATTACAAGAAATTGAGGATTTTTTAAATAATTTACCAAGAAAAGTGCTCGGTTATAAAACACCCAATGAGGTATGGGAAGAAAATATAAATCTGGCTTAATTAATACTGGAATTTACCAACAAACAAGAATAGATGGCTTAGACCAAAAGATAATATCCTTATATGCGAAGGGTATGAGTGTGTCTGATATTAAAACACAATTGCAAGAATTATATGGAGCTGAGATCAGTGAGAGCCTAATCAGCAGGATTACAGATGAAGTAATAGATGAGGTCAAGATTTGGCAGAGTAGACCTCTTGAATCAGTATACCCTATAGTATATTTTGACTGTTTAGTAGTGAAAGTAAGACAAGATAAACTTATTATTAATAAATCAGTATATGTAGCTTTAGGAATAGATTTATCTGGCAGAAAGGATATTTTAGGCTTATGGATAAGTGAGAATGAAGGAGCTAAATTTTGGCTTGGTAATTTTACTGAAATGAAGAATCGAGGAGTAAAAGATATCTTAATTGCTTGTAGTGATAATCTAACTGGTATGTCTGATGCTATTGCATCAGTATATCCGAAAACTGAACATCAAATTTGTATTGTCCATCAGATCAGGAATAGCCTCAAATATGTATCATATAAAGATAGAAAGCAATTAGCAGCGGATTTGAAACTAATCTATACTTCTGCTACTGAAAAAGAAGCAGAATTAGCTCTTGAGTCATTTGATCAAAAATGGAGTAAGCAATATCCGCATATAGCTAAATCTTGGTATAATAATTGGGATAATTTGATAATTTTCTTGCAATATCCAAAGGAGATTCGTAAGATTATTTACACTACAAATGCGATAGAATCGCTGAATAGCCAATTGAGAAAAGTTACTAAGAATAAACGCATCTTTCCAAATGATGACGCAGTATTTAAGGTTTTATATCTGACAATTGATTATATTACCAAAAAATGGTCTATGCCTATCCCCAATTGGAATGAAGCTATGGCTCATTTTATGATCAAATTTGATGGTAGAATTTAATGGTTCACGAAATTTACACAATTGATGAGACAGAGCCTCGGAGGATAATAATGTAACACTTTAGACAATATTTTTTAGTCTATCCGCCAAAAACACTTCAAATCCTGATCATTTGTAATGGGATAGAGTTTTGACAACAAATTGCTAAGATTTTCAATAAAAATTAATAAGTTATGTTAATTTTTACTGATACATTTCTGTGTTGGTCTAATTTTGATATGGAGCTATTGTTAACGATTTTTTATCGTTCATCTAGTTTTTGCATGATGATATTTTTGATTTATGTGGAGTTAGACACGATTTGTAAATGATTTGCAATGCATCGTAAATTCAAACCAATAGCAGAGATTATTGGATTGATAATATCTCCTATCATACCTTTCAAGAAGTTTCTACCCATCCGACCATATTGCTTTAAGTGACCTATTATTGGTTCTATGGCACTGCGTCTCTTGATCATAGACTTGTCCTCTTGTAACAACTTCTTCCGCGTTTTTGGGGTATATACCTTACTCTTCTCCTTTACATTGCTACCACTATACCCAAGATCAACAAATGATTTCTTTATCTTGATTCCAGTGACACTCTCTACTGCTTCAAAGCTCTGATGCAATGTATGACCATCATAAGGATTATTATGAAACGATTTTGCGGATAAAACAAAATTTCTACGACCACTTACTACTACCGCTACTTTATTGCCAAACTCATATGGCTTGTTGCGTTTTCCCTTTCCTATACACTCTACTTCAGGGGCATGAAAACTATATAATACTTTGTTATCTTCTTTATATTGCTTTTTAGCTTCTCTTTTTAAAACAGATTGGTTATGTATTTGTTTTATTTTTTGCAATACTTCTTGATTTTTGAGAGACAAGTTTAATTGCTTATTTTTGATCTCACGCTCACATACTCTAATCAAACGACCCAGTAATATTTTTAAATGCTTCATTATTTTCCAACGCTTCTTGGCTTTACTATGTTCTTTATATTTCCATAGCTTTACTATATCGCGTTTATAGGTTCTAGCGTATGTTTCATTCAAATGTATACCCAAACTGTTGCAAAGCTTTACTATGCTAAGCCTAGCTTTATCCATTAAATAAACATCGTGTGGGTGTTTGATATTCTTAATTTGTACAGTCGTATCAGCGATGATTAATTCCAAATCTTTTTTTTTAATTGTGTTAGTTTTTATCCCAACCCTGATCAACTCCGATAATATCTCATTATATCCAGCTTCACCTAATACACTACGAAACCGTCGTATACTAGTTTCCGAGATAGCTATGTCTTTTTCTATATATTCCCACCCGCAGAAATACTGCCAATACATATTCTCTTTTAGCTCTTCCTCTGATAATGAATCTGAAAAATTATACATTGCTTGTAGCATCGTTATGCCAAGCATCACTCTATGACATTTTCTATTTCTACCAAATTTCTTAATACAAACATTTTTTGATAACCACTCTTCGAGCCTAGACCAATTTATTAATTCTCTTAATTTATATAGCTTATTATTTGGGTTTAATTCTTCTTTTAATTTATAACCAAACAGTTTCCCTTGTTCTTGCGATTTGATAATGTTGTCTATTGGCATTGACTGAAATCCATAAGGTTTATGACCATATTTTATCATTTTCTTACGGATTGTTGTATTACTTCTTGTCTTAAAACCATATTATCTATAAGGCTTGTAGAGTTTTGGCGGACGGACTTTTTACTCAAAAATGGGTAATTTTAATATTCGTCATGGGTAATTCTAATGTTCGTTCATCACATGCTTGGTATCCTTTGTTTTGTTGATATATAACAGCTGCATCTCTCTCAGTTTTATCCCTAAGCGATTGAACTTTTACTGAAGAGTTTGGGAGTCTAATAACTGGTTTTATCTTCTTCTTTCTCAACAATTGATATGTAGATTCACCGTCATACCCTCGATCTCCCAGAAAATCCTTGGCTCTGACATTAGCTGTTAGTAGTCCAATCTGTGATCTATCATCTATAGTATGCTCTGTGGTACTATCGGCAAGTATCATACCTTGATCTTCTATAACGATATGTAGCTTTTTCCATATGCGACGCTTATATTGCTTACCATGCTTATTTTCTAGCCATTCGTTCCCTGTGTAGGCTTGTATCCCTGTACTATCCATTGCAATACAACTAAATTCTTTATCTTGATTTCCATGTAAATACCTAAGATCTAATGACTTCATACGCTTACTTAATGTTGTATAGTCTGGACATCTAATAGATAAACCCGATATTTCAAAGAGCCAGTTTATAAAGCCTTGGGTTTGGCGTAACTTAAGACCGAATAAGCATCTGATCTTCAAACACTGTAATATAGCGTGATCACTATAGCGTCTAGGTCTTCCTCGTTTCATTTCCTCTCTGTAATCAGCATACCAGCCAATCGCCAAATCACTGGCAATCATAAAATCTATGCGACCCCTATTGCGTAAAAAATTATTATATTCTGACCAATTCGTTATTTTATATTTAGAATACTTGCGTGATTTACTAAAAGGGGCTTTCTTCCGAGATCTCATATAATCTGGATTATTTTTAATTCAGGACATCTTACCAGATTATCACCACTCTTGCTCTACAAATCTTATTTATGCAACAAAGGGTAAATTCCAGTATTAATTAAGCCAGATTTATATTTTCTTCCCATACCTCATTGGGTGTTTTATAACCGAGCACTTTTCTTGGTAAATTATTTAAAAAATCCTCAATTTCTTGTAATTGCTTTATTGTTAATTTTTTTATATCTAAAGATTTAGAGTATACTCTGTGCACCATTGAGTTAATCTTCTCTATCAATGGTTTTTGCCATGGAGAATAAGGATTGCAAAAATATACTTTTCGTTCAGATTTTGGCAATAGTTGTTCATGATTGGTAAATTCTTTGCCATTATCTAACGTTATGCTTTTGATTATATGCGACAATTGTTTAAGTTTTTTATTCATGTTACCAATCACATCTTGTGTTCTTTTTGAACGGTTTAAAGTGAGAAACACTTTTTGTGTTCTGATATCCACAAGAGCGCCTATATTACGACTTTGATTACCTTTGTTAAAAGTTAAATCACCTTCTAAATGACCTATTGCTGCTATCTTTCTATTTATCTCTGGTCTTTCAGTAATGGAAACTCGATTTGGTATTGTAATTCTTTTGTTTCTGATTCTTGTACCATGATGCAACCTATTTTTCCTTTTTCTTGCTAAAGATAAATATAATTTTTGCCTTTGTGCTATAGGAGATGTATAAATAAACTGGTCTATACTCTCTGTAGAAATATTGACAGTATCTCGTGATAGTTTACGTCTACCTGAAATTATATCTGGTGAAATACCCTGTGTTAACTGCTTTATTATTTCTGCTCGTAAATTATTATCAATATCTAATTTTCTTTTTCTCTTACCTTGCCTTAAACTGCAAGCAAGTGTGTTAGCCCTATCTGGTCTATAATTATGCCTCATTCTCTTGAGTTCATAACATATAGTGCTTTTATCACGGCCAATCTTTGTCCCTATATATCGCGAGCTATAACCACTCTTATTCATTTCGTATATTTTAAATCTTTCATCTATCGTTAAATGAGCCATGATATATCTATATTTAAATGATGCTCCTCGCAGCAGAGCTACGAGGTATCTAAAAAAGTTTTAGTTGTTTCTTATGATATCACGAAGCAGAGCTTCGGGGAATTAAACCCTGAGAGATTAAAAATTGATTATATCTGGCTTAATTAATTATAGAACTTTCCAAGCCATGGACAGGTATAGGTGCGGCAGGGACAGTTATATTAGGTATACTTGTTTTCAATGAACCGGTATCTATATTACGCTTATTTTTTGTTACTACCTTAATAGTATCTATAATCGGACTTAAATTTTCTTAAAAATAATTATAACTTAATACCAGTATCTTTTATTCACCTAATTTACCTTGTACGTAAAAATCGTATGCGGTTTGGTAAAAGCTAATTGCTTCCTCGGTAAGGCTAATAGAACTCGGGATTTCTTCTTTTTCTTCTCCTAATAATATATAGGTTTTCGGGTGTAGTTTAGGGCTTAAAATTACTAGCTTATCATCTTTTAAAAAGCCTAGTAACTGATAAGTGCTTATGAAAGCTCTATTTGCTGGATTATTTATTATATCCTGCCCCCATAATTTGCTTTTATATTCAAAGCCAAGCAAACCAAAAATCGTCGGTGCTATATCTATTTGACTTGCTAGATTATCTATTTTTTTCGGCTTTAATATTTGTGGTGCATAGATAATTAGTGGTATATGATATTTTTCTACAGGTAGCTCCGTTTTACCGGCACTTGAAGCACAATGATCGGCAGTAATAACAAAGATAGTATTGTTAAACCATTCTTTCGTTTTAGCAGTTTCTAAGAACTTATTTATTGCATAATCGGTATATTTAACTGCTGCATTACGTCCACCGCCTGATGGTAAATCAATCCTATTATCAGGGAAAGTATAAGGTCGATGATTTGAGGTAGTCATAATTAACGAGAAAAACGGCTTACCATCTTTATAATCTGTATCAGCTTGCTCTATTGCCTTGTTTAGAATATCCTCGTCTGCTACTCCCCATACATTTGCAAAGCTTATCTCTGAAGCTGTTAAGTTACCTCGGTCTATTATATTATAGTGATTACCGCCGAAATAATTACGTAAATTATCAAAATAGCTATAACCACCAAATATAAAGTTAGTGTTATATCCTTGATTCCTAAACACAGTGCCGATATTAAATAAATTCTGGTTATCAGGTCTACGCACGAGTGATGAACCTGGAGTTGGAGGAATTGATAAAGTTATAGCTTCAAGTCCCCGCACTGTCCTTGTACCAGTAGCATAAATATTAGTGAAGAACATAGCTTTATTTGTTAATTCATCCAAGTAAGGCGTAATATTATCGCTATTACCAAAGCTTTGCATGAATTTGGCACTTAAGCTTTCTACTGTAATAAAGATTACATTATATTTTTGCTTATTCGAATTTTTAGAAATAATAATACGCTCGATAGATTCATTATCTACACATTTATCACTATTATTTTGTAAGCTATCACGTACTATGCTTAAAGCCTGCTTACTATCTATAGTGGGATAGAAGCTATTATAATTTAGACTGTTATTAAGATAAGCGGAAAAAATCTCATATGGACCGTTTTTAGCAAGCTCTTCTGCATATTTATTAGAGTGGAAATTTAGCTTTTCAGGGCTATAAAATTTAAATGCAATAAAACTAATTGCAGCTAGAATAATTGCTGTAGCTAAACAACATTTTCTGTTTATATTATATGTTGCATCAATAACAGCTTTTCGCAAGATATAGGTAGTAATAGCACTAACTATCAGAATTCCGCTAATGATCTCTATATAGTGCATAGATTCTTTAACTGTGCCGATAATTTCATGAGTATATACTAGATAATCAACGGCAATAAAATTAAAGCGCGTACCAAACTCATCCCAAAAAGTAAGTTCAGCTGCTGTAATAAAAATTAGTGAAGCAATAAAACCGCAGTAAAATAAGTAACAAAGCGGCGTGTAGACTAGCCTAAACCTTGATAATGCTAAGTTGCCTAGCAATATTAACACTAACATTATAGGCAAGAAATAAGCCGCAGAAATGAGATCATTAATTAAACCGAAAATAAACACTAACGGCAATTCTATAAGCGAAACTTGTTTATAGAACGATGCATATGTGCATAAAGCTATTCTAGTGATTGTTTGAAATATTAAGTAAGTCTTAGCAGTTAGTAATTTCATTGGTATCTATGATTATTTAGTAGGTCATTTTTATTTTTCGGTGTCATCCTGTGGCGGTTATTGTTGCATGGATTAGCTTCAGTGCTGTCATTCCGTGGCTTGTCCAGCGTTGTTGCATGGATCGTAAATCGTCATTGCGAGGAGCGTAGCGACGCGGCAATCCAAAAAAAATAATAAAAAATGCTATAAATTAGCATTTTTTAACTCTGAAGTTTTGACAAAATCCTTTCCATCAGGAGAAATGTATTCCAATTTTTTTATACTTTTTTAGTAATAACAAAATTTATTTATTCTATTTGTAGAAGTCAAGATTTGATCTTACAGACACTATAAATTTCGCACCTGATTGTCAGTTAAATTTTGACTGTCAGATACATATTCAAGATACAAGATTTCATTATTCTTTTCAACAGCTAATTTCTTACTATCCTGAAAAGTTTGCATAGGAGTTTTACCATAACAATATTTACCAGAATGAGGTCTTTCATTATTGAAATGCTCTAACCAAATATCAAGATCTAATTGTAAATCATCAAGATCTGTATAAATCTTTTTTCGCATAGCCGTATCAAAGAATTCTGGCTTTGTTGCATAAATAAGATTTGTAGAGAAAGAGTGGTGATAATCTGGTAAGATGTCCTGAATTAAAAATAATCCAGATTATATGAGATCTCGGAAGAAAGCCCCTTTTAGTAAATCACGCAAGTATTCTAAATATAAAATAACGAATTGGTCAGAATATAATAATTTTTTACGCAATAGGGGTCGCATAGATTTTATGATTGCCAGTGATTTGGCGATTGGCTGGTATGCTGATTACAGAGAGGCAATGAAACGAGGAAGACCTAGACGCTATGGCTTTGTTGCATAAATAAGCTTTTGAATATACTGCCCCTAACCCCGCAATGCTAGCCTAGCCAACAGGCACAGAGATAGGTTTATCAATTTCAAACATTTTGTTTAATAAGTGGCATTTAATAGACATTTCTTTTGTCATATTTTGATCATGTCTTGATAGAAACTTACTACCAAAAGAAGTTTTAAATCGAAAGAACGTGTTCTCTACACGCTCCCTTCTACCATAATTATTCTTTACCCTCCATGCTTGGTATCCTTTGTTTTGTTGATATATAACAGCTGCATCTCTCTCAGTTTTATCCCTAAGCGATTGAACTTTTACTGAAGAGTTTGGGGGTCTAATAACTGGTTTTATCTTCTTCTTTCTCAACAATTGATATGTAGATTCACCGTCATACCCTCGATCTCCCAGAAAATCCTTGGCTCTGACATTAGCTATTAGTAGTCCAATCTGTGATCTATCATCTATAGTATGCTCTGTGGTACTATCGGCAAGTATCATACCTTGATCTTCTATAACGATATGTAGCTTTTTCCATATGCGACGCTTATATTGCTTACCATGCTTATTTTCTAGCCATTCGTTCCCTGTGTAGGCTTGTATCCCTGTACTATCCATTGAAATACAACTAAATTCTTTATCTTGATTTCCATGTAAATACCTAAGATCTAATGACTTCATACGCTTACTTAATGTTGTATAGTCTGGACATCTAATAGATAAACCCGATATTTCAAAGAGCCAGTTTATAAAGCCTTGGGTTTGGCGTAACTTAAGACCGAATAAGCATCTGATCTTCAAACACTGTAATATAGCGTGATCACTATAGCGTCTAGGTCTTCCTCGTTTCATTTCCTCTCTGTAATCAGCATACCAGCCAATCGCCAAATCACTGGCAATCATAAAATCTATGCGACCCCTATTGCGTAAAAAATTATTATATTCTGACCAATTCGTTATTTTATATTTAGAATACTTGCGTGATTTACTAAAAGGGGCTTTCTTCCGAGATCTCATATAATCTGGATTATTTTTAATTCAGGACATCTTACCAGATTATCACCACTCTTGCTCTACAAATTTTATTTATGCAACAAAGCCGTGCAACATTGTAATAACCAAGCAATTCTTGCCATCTTTCTGTAAATTGTCTACTATTACCACATTGCTTGGTAGCTGCACTTAAATTATCTGTACGATGCTCTGGTAAAACTCCACCTAACTCCCATACAGCTTTTTCAAACCCTGATGCTAATGTATCAAAACTTTCACTATGGCATATGCTAAAAGTTTCCCAACATGAATAAGGCAACATAAAATGAAATAGTAAGTGAGGATATGGTTGCCCACCAATACAAATACCCAATTGATTCATATTGGTCCAATCAGACTGACTCTGTTTGCCAGGAAGAATATTTTGTAAAAAGATTACTGTCTTATCCTTACCATGTGCAGCTCTCCATTGTTTCAACCTTTTCTGCAAACAGCGTAATTGCTTCCCATTATAATTCCCATGATACTTTTCTGTCAAATATGCTAATATGGTAGTTGCTTGCAACTCCGGTGCTGATTCTAGCATTGATTCTATTTCATCCCAGTGCTTCACAAATGGATCCTTACGTGTCCTATATTTACGTATTGTGCGTAATTCGCTTGGATACTTATTAATACGTAAATACTTACGTGCCGTTTTTACACTCATACCTGCTTTTGCAGCAGAAATTATCTGATTATATTTTTTGATCTTTTGCATTAAAATACCTACTTGGTTATTTGTACATGGCATCAGTAATTCTCGAATAATATTTAAATCTTTAAAAATAAATTTTTATTCGATTTTACTGTCCATAGTTACTTCTTTTTTATAGGTAATTTTAATGTTCGTTGAGGGTAATTCTAATATTCGTTAGTCAGTTTTTTGCTAAAAATTATATAGAGTATCTTCTATCCCTTGTAAATACTTACTTCCAAACCTAGATTAATCTCTCAGGGTTTAATTCCCCGAAGCTCTGCTTCGTGATATCATAAGAAACAACTAAAACTTTTTTAGATACCTCGTAGCTCTGCTGCGAGGAGCATCATTATCTTTAAAAGAAATATCTAAGCTAAGTGCTCAATCTGAGAATCAATTATCATTAAAATCTCAAACTCCGATTGTTTATGAGTTATTATTAAAAGATTTTCAAGTTGATTTTGACTTTGATAATAATTATTCTACAACAGAAAAGACTTTTATATGTTATAAGTTAGCATATTTTCTTACTCCTTATTTCAACAATGAAATGCGTTCAAAATGTGTTAGCCAGCCTAAGCCGGATGCGAATTACGTAAGTGAGGTTAAGAAGAACCAAATAGAATCTAATATAGATATCTGAAGTTTTGACAAAAAATTTTTATTAAAAAAAGTGGCGAGTGTATCAATCTATAATTTGTATTATATATCAAATAATTTACTTTAAATTGTAGAAATATCGCTTTTAAGCTGATAAAAGCACTAAATATTTAACTTTAAATATAAATTTTTACTTTAGTCAGAAAAATTAGAATTTTTGTCAAAACTTCAGTAGATATACAAGAGCTTTTACTGAAGTTTTGACAAAAAATTTTTATTAAAAAAAGTGGCGAGCGTAATGATGCTCCTCGCAGCAGAGCTACGAGGTATCTAAAAAAGTTTTAGTTGTTTCTTATGATATCACGAAGCAGAGCTTCGGGGAATTAAACCCTGAGAGATTAATCTATAATTTGTATTATATATCAAATAATTTACTTTAAATTGTAGAAATATCGCTTTTAAGCTGATAAAAGCACTAAATATTTAACTTTAAATATAAATTTTTACTTTAGTCAGAAAAATTAGAATTTTTGTCAAAACTTCCAGTTTTAGAAAATTCTAAAAAATATCAATGCAATATAAAATATTATCCGATATATAATAATATAAATATAAAATGTGCAAAGTATTAAGCTATGAATAAAGATATTGTAACTCAGAATTATGCAGTTGCGTTATTTGATAATGCTAAATCTAATAATACTCAAGATAAGATACTTGAAGAAATTAATCTAGTGACTAGCATTATTGAAAATAATATAGAGGTTAAAGAGCTGTTATCTTCCCCTATAGTAAATAAAATTGATAAAATTGGCGTGATTAATTCGCTGGTAAAAAATATTAAAATCAGCAAAATAATGCAAAATTTCTTATTATTGTTGATAAAAAATTCCCGTACTTCTATCCTAGCAGATATAGCAAACACATATAGTAAATTATTATATGAAAGCAAGAATATTAAAATAGTGCAGGTAATTTCTGCAAATAAATTAAAGCCTACTGAACAAGAATGGGTTAAAACAAATATCGAAAAAGAGCTAAAACAAGAAACAAAAATCAATTTTAAAATAGACCCTACCATTATGGGAGGGATCGTAATTAAATATGATAGTATCCTGCAAGATTATTCGATAAAAGGTAGTTTGGATAAGATAGCTAAGGCTTTGCAGAGTGTTAATGTTTTTGATTGTCATCCCGTGGCTTGACCACGGGATGACATCGAAGGTGCTTTTCGATCAACGCAGGCAATGCCGTCATGGGATGACAATGGAATAATTAAAAAAACTTAAACCATATGAAATTAAAACCTATTGAAGTAGCTGACATATTACAAAAAGAGATAGCAAATATCAATTGCTTAAGCGAGCTTGAAGAAGTAGGGCAAGTAATAAATGTTGGTGATGGTATAGCAAAAATTTATGGTCTTGCAAATGTGCAATCTGGTGAAGTAGTAGAATTTGAATCAGGTGTTAAAGGGCTGGTTTTAAATTTAGAGAATGATAGCGTTGGTGCTGTGATTATGGGGGGTGATAATCAGGTACAGCAAGGTGATAAGGTTAAAAGAACCAAAGAGGTGCTAGAAGTACTGGTAGGAACTGCTTTGCTTGGTAGAGTCGTTGATGCACTTGGTAACCCTATTGATGGTAAAGGTGATATTAAGAGCAAAGAATATCGCCATATTGAAATGAAAGCTCCTGGTATAATCGATAGAACTAGTGTTAGTGAGCCTGTGCAAACCGGTATAAAGGCTATTGATTCATTAATTCCGATAGGAAGAGGACAAAGAGAATTAATAATAGGCGATAGACAAACCGGCAAAACAGCAATAGCTATCGATACTATTATTAACCAAAAGCAAGCTCATTCGCTAAATGATGAAAAAGATAAAATTTATTGTATTTATGTAGCAATAGGGCAAAAAAGATCAAGCGTTGCCCAGATAGTAAAAAAGCTGGAAGATGCTGGGGCAATGGATTATACCATCATTGTTTCGGCTACTGCATCGGAAGCTGCTGCATTACAATTTGTTGCTCCTTATGCCGCATGTAGTATGGGTGAGTATTTCCGTGATAACGGCAAGCAAGCACTTATTATTTATGATGATTTAAGTAAACATGCTGTCGCATATAGACAAATTTCATTGTTACTTAGAAGACCGTCCGGACGTGAAGCATATCCTGGTGACGTATTTTACTTGCATTCAAGATTGCTTGAGCGAGCCGCTAAGATGTCTGAGGAGAAAGGCGGCGGTTCACTTACGGCACTTCCTATAATCGAAACCCAAGCAGGTGACGTATCTGCTTATATTCCAACAAACGTTATTTCTATTACTGACGGTCAAATTTTCTTAGAAAGCGAGCTGTTTTATAAAGGCATAAGACCGGCTGTTAATGTCGGGATTTCAGTAAGCCGTGTTGGTTCTGCTGCACAAATAAAAGCTATGAAACAGGTTGCAGGCTCGATAAAGCTTGAACTAGCCCAATTTAGAGAGCTTGAATCTTTTTCACAATTTGGTTCAGACTTAGATTCTGCTACTAAAGCACAAATTGAGCATGGTAAAAGGCTTGTTGAGATATTAAAACAAGCACAATATCATCCTTTTTCAGTCGAAGAGCAGATAATAAGCATTTATGCTGGAACTAAAAAATATTTAGTAAATATACCTGTAGAGAGAATTAAGGAATTTGAAGAAAAAATGCTTAGTGAGATAAAGCAAAATCAAAAAGATATTTTAGAGTCAATAAAAAGTGAGAAGCGTATCACTGAAGAAAATGAACAGAAATTAAAAACATTTTTAGAGAATTTCGTTAAGGACTTTGTCAAGATTGATTAGAGTTGTTGTCATTCCGTGGCTTGTCCACGGGATCCAGAAAAGCAGCTTACGATTAGTATATTACTAGATTCCGTGGACAAGCCACGGAATGACAACAAGGATTTATATGTCAAATTTAAAACAGCTAAGAACTAGAATAAAAAGCGTTAAATCTACACAAAAGATTACTAAGGCAATGCAATTAGTTTCGGCTTCTAAATTGACAAAAATAAAAAATCAAATAGCTCATTCAAATTTTTATGTTGAAGCTATTAGTAAAATGATGTCTACTATATTATCCGCTGATATTTATGACTTTCCTATAGAAGCACAAAAATTTTTCAATACAGAGACCAACAAAGCAAACTTGCTAATAGTTATGACATCTGAGCGTGGCTTATGCGGAACGTTTAATTATATGATAATTAAACAAGTAAAAAGTGATATTGAGACTTTAAAAAGTAAAGGCGAAAGAATCAAGCTCATTATTATTGGGAAAAAAGGTTATGAGGCATTAAAAAAGCCTTATGAAAGTTATATTGATAGTTATTTTGAGTTGCCAAAAAATCATGATGAAAATCTGATGTTGCAAATAAAACAAAAGATTATGGCACTAGTAGCAAATTTAGAAGTAAGTAATTGCACTATTTATTTCAATAAATTTAAAAATGCCATGACTCAAATTATGACAAAACAGCAGGTCTTGCCGGTAGAAAAATATCATGATGATTCAAAGATAGAGGAAGCTAACTATGAATATGAGGGAGAGAATTTAGTTCAAAATCTAATTAATTTATATGTTAATTCTCAAATAAATTATGCTCTACTACAAAATAGAGCAAGTGAAGAAGGATCAAGAATGACTGCTATGGCAAATGCCACAAATAACGCTCATGATATAATTAATAAGCTAGTGTTAAAATTAAATAGATCAAGACAAGCAATTATTACTACGGAGTTGATAGAGATGGCTGTGTGACTAACTGTCATCCCGTGGCTTGTCCACGGGATCCAGTAAAAATACAAATATAAAAGCTCGATTTCTCTCGCTTTATGCTGGATCTAGTTAGCAAGCCACGGGATGACAAAGTAACAACATTATCTTAACAAAAGAAAAAATAATGAAAAAAAATATCGGGAAAATTACTCAAATTATTTCAGCGGTAGTTGACGTAAAATTTACCAATAAAGGTAAATTACCGCCGATTTTAAATGCTCTTGAGTGCTATAACGATAAGCAAAGAATAGTGTTAGAGATAGCTCAGCATATAGGTGATGATGCTGTTCGTTGTATTGCCATGGACTCCACAGAGGGGTTAGTGCGAGGTATGGAAGTAGTAGACACCGGGAGCCCGATTAGTATTCCGGTAGGAATCGAAACGTTAGGACGAATTATGAATGTCGTAGGCGAACCGATTGACGGCAAAGGAAAGATTAAAGGTTCAAGCATTTCGTCTATATATAAATCTGCACCTAGCTTTACTCAGCAGTCAACTGATCGTAATATATTAGTAACTGGCATTAAAGTTGTTGATTTACTTGCACCTTATACTAAAGGCGGTAAGATAGGGCTATTTGGTGGTGCGGGGGTTGGTAAAACCGTGCTTATAATGGAACTGATTAATAATGTTGCGAAAGCACACGGTGGCTATACCGTATTTGCTGGAGTTGGTGAGAGAACTAGAGAGGGTAACGATCTTTATCATGAAATGATTGATTCAGGAGTTATTAATCTTGAAGAGCCTAAAAAATCAAAAGTAGCTTTAGTTTACGGGCAGATGAACGAACCCCCAGGTGCAAGAGCAAGGGTTGCATTAACGGGGCTTACTGTTGCGGAGAGTTTTAGAGATATGAACGAGGGGCAAGATGTTCTGTTTTTCGTCGATAATATATTCCGTTTTACACAAGCAGGTTCAGAAGTATCAGCATTACTTGGCAGACTTCCGTCAGCAGTAGGTTATCAGCCAACCCTTGCAACCGATATGGGTGAATTACAAGAGCGTATCACCTCTACCAAACATGGCTCAATAACCTCCATGCAAGCTATATACGTACCGGCAGACGACTTAACCGATCCTGCTCCGGCAACGTCTTTCGCACATTTAGATGCCACAACAGTACTTAGCCGTCAGATAGCAGAGCTTGGAATTTATCCGGCAGTTGACCCTTTAGATAGTACTTCTCAGGTACTTGATCCGATGATTGTTGGGGAAGAGCATTATAATGTAGCAAGAAAGGTGCAGCAAATATTGCAAACTTATAAATCTCTACAAGATATTATCGCTATCCTAGGTATGGATGAGTTATCTGAAGAAGATAAACTAACAGTATCACGTGCAAGAAAAATACAGCGTTTCTTATCGCAACCTTTCCATGTAGCTGAGGTATTTACAGGAGCTGAGGGGAAGTTTGTTAATTTAGCCGATACTATAGCAGGCTTTAAAGGACTCACAGAAGGTAAATATGATGATTTACCGGAAGCAGCTTTTTATATGGTTGGGACTATAGAGGAGGCGTTGGAGAAGGCGAAGACACTGAAATAAATTTTCATTCCTATTTCTTGTCATTGCGAGGAGATGCATAGCATCGACGCGGCAATCTCATAAAACAATATGATACTCCTGAGATTGCCACGCTCCTTACAGTCGCTTGCAATGACAAAACGCCCACAATGACGAAAAATTATATTATCATATGAGTAAAACAATTAACGTTAAAATTATTACGCCTTTAAATATCGTTTTTGAAGAGCAGGCTAAAATGGTAACGCTTCCAGGTGAAGAGGGTGAGTTTGGTGTATTGCAGGGTCATGCTCCGATGATTGTTAGCCTAAAAGCTGGATTAGTACAAGTTTACATAGATGATATGCATAAGCCGAAAATTACTTATCTTATTGCGAATGGTGTAACCGAAGTAACAGGAAGTTATATTAACATAGCTACAGAAACGGCTATTAACGTTACCGGTTTAAGTGAAGCGGAAATAGAAAATAAACTCACTGCTCTTCAAAAATCTATATAAATATCTCCCACATCGGCATTAATCTCTCAGGGTTTAATTCCCCGAAGCTCTGCTTCGTGATATACTACTTGAATGGAAGAAAGCAGTTATATACATAAGAGTCATAATGTCACAGTACTAATATATCATTTAGTAACGCCGGCAAAGTATAGAAGAGTAATATTCAATCAAGAACTAGATGATTATTTGTGTAAAATTTGTGAGCACATAGAAGATCGTTATGAAATTAGATTTTTAGAAATAGGAGTAGATAAAGATCACGTACATTTTTTATTACAGTCAATACCAATGTATAGCCCAACAAAAATAACTCAAATCATAAAAAGTATTACTTCTAAGAAAATGTTTGAGAAATATCCAAATCTTAAAGAAAAATTATGGGGAAGTGAGTTTTGGAGTAAAGGATATTTTATGAGCACAGTAGGTAAACATGGTGATGAGCAGAAATTACGTAATTATGTACAGAATCAAGGTTCAGGCAAACCTTCTTATAAAGCATTTCAACAAAAACAGTTAAAGCTTTTTGGATAGATACCTCGTAGCTCTGCTGCGAGGAGCATCATTTTTATAAAAAATAAAGCCTTATTTCTATAAATAACTTTCAAAGATTGTTTTTTTGTATTAAAATGAAAAGATAATCTTTTAGAGTAAGTAGAATGTCTCCTCAAATAATCGAGCTATTAATTTTTGCTGGTATTGCTTTTTTTATTATTAATAAGCTAATTACGACGCTTGGTGCTACTTCGGATGATGATCCAGCGAAACAAAAATCTTATTTTGGTGAACCAGTTATTAAAGATGTAACACATAGTTCTAATAAATCATATGACGAAGAAAAAGATCTACTAACCGCACAAGATATTAAAACTTTTAAAAATTTGATAGTAGAACAGAATATAACGGCAGTTGTAGATGGTATGGAAACAGTGCATAAACGTCTTAATGCATTTCAACCTATTAAATTTATCAACAACGCTAAAATCGCTTTCCAAATGATTATAGAAGCCGCTTATAAAAACCAAACAGAAGAACTTGCTGAATTAGTTGATAAAAGATTTTTAGAAGAATTTGAAAAAATATCTGATTCTTATGGTAATTTCTTCGACTCAACAGCTTTAAACGCTAAATATTCTGAAATTTATACATTTGGCAACAACATATTTATTAAATTACTATTCCAAGGTAAAAACGTAGTTGACAAAATAGAGGAATTAAAAGAAGAATGGACATTTACCCGTAATGCTAATACCAAGGAAGTAGATTGGTTTTTAAGCAATATAGAAAAAGTGTAGTTTTTGCCGTCATTGCGAGGAGATGCAACGCATCGACGTGGCAATCTCAGGAGTCCTACTTGGCTTTGTTGCATAAATAAGATTTGTAGAGAAAGAGTGGTGATAATCTGGTAAGATGTCCTGAATTAAAAATAATCCAGATTATATGAGATCTCGGAAGAAAGCCCCTTTTAGTAAATCACGCAAGTATTCTAAATATAAAATAACGAATTGGTCAGAATATAATAATTTTTTACGCAATAGGGGTCGCATAGATTTTATGATTGCCAGTGATTTGGCGATTGGCTGGTATGCTGATTACAGAGAGGAAATGAAACGAGGAAGACCTAGACGCTATGGCTTTGTTGCATAAATAAGCTTTTGAATATACTGCCCCTAACCCCGCAATGCTAGCCTAGCCAGTCCGTCCGCCAAAACTCTACAAGCCTTATAGATAATATGGTTTTAAGACAAGAAGTAATACAACAATCCGTAAGAAAATGATAAAATATGGTCATAAACCTTATGGATTTCAGTCAATGCCAATAGACAACATTATCAAATCGCAAGAACAAGGGAAACTGTTTGGTTATAAATTAAAAGAAGAATTAAACCCAAATAATAAGCTATATAAATTAAGAGAATTAATAAATTGGTCTAGGCTCGAAGAGTGGTTATCAAAAAATGTTTGTATTAAGAAATTTGGTAGAAATAGAAAATGTCATAGAGTGATGCTTGGCATAACGATGCTACAAGCAATGTATAATTTTTCAGATTCATTATCAGAGGAAGAGCTAAAAGAGAATATGTATTGGCAGTATTTCTGCGGGTGGGAATATATAGAAAAAGACATAGCTATCTCGGAAACTAGTATACGACGGTTTCGTAGTGTATTAGGTGAAGCTGGATATAATGAGATATTATCGGAGTTGATCAGGGTTGGGATAAAAACTAACACAATTAAAAAAAAAGATTTGGAATTAATCATCGCTGATACGACTGTACAAATTAAGAATATCAAACACCCACACGATGTTTATTTAATGGATAAAGCTAGGCTTAGCATAGTAAAGCTTTGCAACAGTTTGGGTATACATTTGAATGAAACATACGCTAGAACCTATAAACGCGATATAGTAAAGCTATGGAAATATAAAGAACATAGTAAAGCCAAGAAGCGTTGGAAAATAATGAAGCATTTAAAAATATTACTGGGTCGTTTGATTAGAGTATGTGAGCGTGAGATCAAAAATAAGCAATTAAACTTGTCTCTCAAAAATCAAGAAGTATTGCAAAAAATAAAACAAATACATAACCAATCTGTTTTAAAAAGAGAAGCTAAAAAGCAATATAAAGAAGATAACAAAGTATTATATAGTTTTCATGCCCCTGAAGTAGAGTGTATAGGAAAGGGAAAACGCAACAAGCCATATGAGTTTGGCAATAAAGTAGCGGTAGTAGTAAGTGGTCGTAGAAATTTTGTTTTATCCGCAAAATCGTTTCATAATAATCCTTATGATGGTCATACATTGCATCAGAGCTTTGAAGCAGTAGAGAGTGTCACTGGAATCAAGATAAAGAAATCATTTGTTGATCTTGGGTATAGTGGTAGCAATGTAAAGGAGAAGAGTAAGGTATATACCCCAAAAACGCGGAAGAAGTTGTTACAAGAGGACAAGTCTATGATCAAGAGACGCAGTGCCATAGAACCAATAATAGGTCACTTAAAGCAATATGGTCGGATGGGTAGAAACTTCTTGAAAGGTATGATAGGAGATATTATCAATCCAATAATCTCTGCTATTGGTTTGAATTTACGATGCATTGCAAATCATTTACAAATCGTGTCTAACTCCACATAAATCAAAAATATCATCATGCAAAAACTAGATGAACGATAAAAAATCGTTAACAATAGCTCCATATCAAGTCTATCCGCCAAAAACACTTCAAATCCTGATCATTTGTAATGGGATAGAGTTTTGACAACAAATTGCTAAGATTTTCAATAAAAATTAATAAGTTATGTTAATTTTTACTGATACATTTCTGTGTTGGTCTAATTTTGATATGGAGCTATTGTTAACGATTTTTTATCGTTCATCTAGTTTTTGCATGATGATATTTTTGATTTATGTGGAGTTAGACACGATTTGTAAATGATTTGCAATGCATCGTAAATTCAAACCAATAGCAGAGATTATTGGATTGATAATATCTCCTATCATACCTTTCAAGAAGTTTCTACCCATCCGACCATATTGCTTTAAGTGACCTATTATTGGTTCTATGGCACTGCGTCTCTTGATCATAGACTTGTCCTCTTGTAACAACTTCTTCCGCGTTTTTGGGGTATATACCTTACTCTTCTCCTTTACATTGCTACCACTATACCCAAGATCAACAAATGATTTCTTTATCTTGATTCCAGTGACACTCTCTACTGCTTCAAAGCTCTGATGCAATGTATGACCATCATAAGGATTATTATGAAACGATTTTGCGGATAAAACAAAATTTCTACGACCACTTACTACTACCGCTACTTTATTGCCAAACTCATATGGCTTGTTGCGTTTTCCCTTTCCTATACACTCTACTTCAGGGGCATGAAAACTATATAATACTTTGTTATCTTCTTTATATTGCTTTTTAGCTTCTCTTTTTAAAACAGATTGGTTATGTATTTGTTTTATTTTTTGCAATACTTCTTGATTTTTGAGAGACAAGTTTAATTGCTTATTTTTGATCTCACGCTCACATACTCTAATCAAACGACCCAGTAATATTTTTAAATGCTTCATTATTTTCCAACGCTTCTTGGCTTTACTATGTTCTTTATATTTCCATAGCTTTACTATATCGCGTTTATAGGTTCTAGCGTATGTTTCATTCAAATGTATACCCAAACTGTTGCAAAGCTTTACTATGCTAAGCCTAGCTTTATCCATTAAATAAACATCGTGTGGGTGTTTGATATTCTTAATTTGTACAGTCGTATCAGCGATGATTAATTCCAAATCTTTTTTTTTAATTGTGTTAGTTTTTATCCCAACCCTGATCAACTCCGATAATATCTCATTATATCCAGCTTCACCTAATACACTACGAAACCGTCGTATACTAGTTTCCGAGATAGCTATGTCTTTTTCTATATATTCCCACCCGCAGAAATACTGCCAATACATATTCTCTTTTAGCTCTTCCTCTGATAATGAATCTGAAAAATTATACATTGCTTGTAGCATCGTTATGCCAAGCATCACTCTATGACATTTTCTATTTCTACCAAATTTCTTAATACAAACATTTTTTGATAACCACTCTTCGAGCCTAGACCAATTTATTAATTCTCTTAATTTATATAGCTTATTATTTGGGTTTAATTCTTCTTTTAATTTATAACCAAACAGTTTCCCTTGTTCTTGCGATTTGATAATGTTGTCTATTGGCATTGACTGAAATCCATAAGGTTTATGACCATATTTTATCATTTTCTTACGGATTGTTGTATTACTTCTTGTCTTAAAACCATATTATCTATAAGGCTTGTAGAGTTTTGGCGGACGGACTATCAAAATTAGACCAACACAGAAATGTATCAGTAAAAATTAACATAACTTATTAATTTTTATTGAAAATCTTAGCAATTTGTTGTCAAAACTCTATCCCATTACAAATGATCAGGATTTGAAGTGTTTTTGGCGGATAGACTAGCCAACAGGCACAGAGATAGGTTTACCAATTTCAAACATTTTGTTTAATAAGTGGCATTTAATAGACATTTCTTTTGTCATATTTTGATCATGTCTTGATAGAAACTTACTACCAAAAGAAGTTTTAAATCGAAAGAACGTGTTCTCTACACGCTCCCTTCTACCATAATTATTCTTTACCCTCCATGCTTGGTATCCTTTGTTTTGTTGATATATAACAGCTGCATCTCTCTCAGTGGTAAATTCCAGTATTAATTAAGCCAGATTTATATTTTCTTCCCATACCTCATTGGGTGTTTTATAACCGAGCACTTTTCTTGGTAAATTATTTAAAAAATCCTCAATTTCTTGTAATTGCTTTATTGTTAATTTTTTTATATCTAAAGATTTAGAGTATACTCTGTGCACCATTGAGTTAATCTTCTCTATCAATGGTTTTTGCCATGGAGAATAAGGATTGCAAAAATATACTTTTCGTTCAGATTTTGGCAATAGTTGTTCATGATTGGTAAATTCTTTGCCATTATCTAACGTTATGCTTTTGATTATATGCGACAATTGTTTAAGTTTTTTATTCATGTTACCAATCACATCTTGTGTTCTTTTTGAACGGTTTAAAGTGAGAAACACTTTTTGTGTTCTGATATCCACAAGAGCGCCTATATTACGACTTTGATTACCTTTGTTAAAAGTTAAATCACCTTCTAAATGACCTATTGCTGCTATCTTTCTATTTATCTCTGGTCTTTCAGTAATGGAAACTCGATTTGGTATTGTAATTCTTTTGTTTCTGATTCTTGTACCATGATGCAACCTATTTTTCCTTTTTCTTGCTAAAGATAAATATAATTTTTGCCTTTGTGCTATAGGAGATGTATAAATAAACTGGTATATACTCTCTGTAGAAATATTGACAGTATCTCGTGATAGTTTACGTCTACCTAAAATTATATCTGGTGAAATACCCTGTGTTAACTGCTTTATTATTTCTGCTCGTAAATTATTATCAATATCTAATTTTCTTTTTCTCTTACCTTGCCTTAAACTGCAAGCAAGTGTGTTAGCCCTATCTGGTCTATAATTATGCCTCATTCTCTTGAGTTCATAACATATAGTGCTTTTATCACGGCCAATCTTTGTCCCTATATATCGCGAGCTATAACCACTCTTATTCATTTCGTATATTTTAAATCTTTCATCTATCGTTAAATGAGCCATGATATATCTATATTTAAATGATGCTCCTCGCAGCAGAGCTACGAGGTATCTAAAAAAGTTTTAGTTGTTTCTTATGATATCACGAAGCAGAGCTTCGGGGAATTAAACCCTGAGAGATTAAAAATTGATTATATCTGGCTTAATTAATTATAGAACTTTCCAAGTGTTTCTCACTTTAAACCGTTCAAAAAGAACACAAGATGTGATTGGTAACATGAATAAAAAACTTAAACAATTGTCGCATATAATCAAAAGCATAACGTTAGATAATGGCAAAGAATTTACCAATCATGAACAACTATTGCCAAAATCTGAACGAAAAGTATATTTTTGCAATCCTTATTCTCCATGGCAAAAACCATTGATAGAGAAGATTAACTCAATGGTGCACAGAGTATACTCTAAATCTTTAGATATAAAAAAATTAACAATAAAGCAATTACAAGAAATTGAGGATTTTTTAAATAATTTACCAAGAAAAGTGCTCGGTTATAAAACACCCAATGAGGTATGGGAAGAAAATATAAATCTGGCTTAATTAATACTGGAATTTACCCTTTAAATATAGATATATCATGGCTCATTTAACGATAGATGAAAGATTTAAAATATACGAAATGAATAAGAGTGGTTATAGCTCGCGATATATAGGGACAAAGATTGGCCGTGATAAAAGCACTATATGTTATGAACTCAAGAGAATGAGGCATAATTATAGACCAGATAGGGCTAACACACTTGCTTGCAGTTTAAGGCAAGGTAAGAGAAAAAGAAAATTAGATATTGATAATAATTTACGAGCAGAAATAATAAAGCAGTTAACACAGGGTATTTCACCAGATATAATTTTAGGTAGACGTAAACTATCACGAGATACTGTCAATATTTCTACAGAGAGTATATACCAGTTTATTTATACATCTCCTATAGCACAAAGGCAAAAATTATATTTATCTTTAGCAAGAAAAAGGAAAAATAGGTTGCATCATGGTACAAGAATCAGAAACAAAAGAATTACAATACCAAATCGAGTTTCCATTACTGAAAGACCAGAGATAAATAGAAAGATAGCAGCAATAGGTCATTTAGAAGGTGATTTAACTTTTAACAAAGGTAATCAAAGTCGTAATATAGGCGCTCTTGTGGATATCAGAACACAAAAAGTGTTTCTCACTTTAAACCGTTCAAAAAGAACACAAGATGTGATTGGTAACATGAATAAAAAACTTAAACAATTGTCGCATATAATCAAAAGCATAACGTTAGATAATGGCAAAGAATTTACCAATCATGAACAACTATTGCCAAAATCTGAACGAAAAGTATATTTTTGCAATCCTTATTCTCCATGGCAAAAACCATTGATAGAGAAGATTAACTCAATGGTGCACAGAGTATACTCTAAATCTTTAGATATAAAAAAATTAACAATAAAGCAATTACAAGAAATTGAGGATTTTTTAAATAATTTACCAAGAAAAGTGCTCGGTTATAAAACACCCAATGAGGTATGGGAAGAAAATATAAATCTGGCTTAATTAATACTGGAATTTACCAACATCAAATTTGTATTGTCCATCAGATCAGGAATAGCCTCAAATATGTATCATATAAAGATAGAAAGCAATTAGCAGCGGATTTGAAACTAATCTATACTTCTGCTACTGAAAAAGAAGCAGAATTAGCTCTTGAGTCATTTGATCAAAAATGGAGTAAGCAATATCCGCATATAGCTAAATCTTGGTATAATAATTGGGATAATTTGATAATTTTCTTGCAATATCTAAAGGAGATTCGTAAGATTATTTACACTACAAATGCGATAGAATCGCTGAATAGCCAATTGAGAAAAGTTACTAAGAATAAACGCATCTTTCCAAATGATGACGCAGTATTTAAGGTTTTATATCTGACAATTGATTATATTACCAAAAAATGGTCTATGCCTATCCCCAATTGGAATGAAGCTATGGCTCATTTTATGATCAAATTTGATGGTAGAATTTAATGGTTCACGAAATTTACACAATTGATGAGACAGAGCCACATTTTTATTGCTATAGTTTTATTTTTTTCTGGATTCCCGCCTACAGGCTTTGTTGCATGGCTTAAAAAGCAAGTACAATGTCATCCCTAGCTAAAGGCGGGGATCCAGCATAAAGCGAGACAAAGCGAGCTTTTAGCTTTAGAAACTTGCTGCTTTTATGTTTATTTTTCTGGATTCCCGCCTACGCGGGAATGACATAAATGATCGGTGCAGTAGAGTCGACGCTACGCCTCTCCTCGCAATGACGATAGGTTTTAAGCACCGACAGCAGCTGAATCCTTCTTCGGCTGTCCTTCCAGCAACTTATCTAATCTTCCCTCTTTGTCAAGATCGTATAAATCATCACAACCACCTATATGCATATTATCTATAAATATCTGCGGAAATGTTAATCTATCAGGATTATTTAACTTCTTTCTTAATACTGCTACGTTTGGATCTTGAGAGTTTTGAACTTCGATTTCTTCATAAAAAACTTCTTGTTTATCAAGTAGTGCTTTAGCTTTCATGCAATAGGGACAACCAGCAAGGGTATAAATAATAATAGCGTGTAATATAGCTTTATTCATAATGTTGTACTCTTTTATTAAATTTTAATATATTATCTTAAACTATAAATGTTAAAGCAAGAAAAAAGCGATGAGTAACTTTTCTATTATATCAGATTATAAACCAGCGGGTGATCAGCCAAAAGCAATTGATAAAATTATCAAGGGCTTAAACAACAAAAAACGTTCTCAGATGTTGCTTGGTATTACAGGCTCGGGTAAAACCTTTACTATGGCAAATATCATAGAAAGGACCAACCGACCGACGCTTATTATGGCACATAATAAAACGCTAGCTGCACAAATTTATTCTGAAATGAAATCAATTTTTCCCAAGAATGCAGTTGAATATTTTGTCTCATATTATGATTATTACCAGCCGGAAGCTTATATACCCAAAACCGATGTTTTTATAGAAAAAGACTCCTCAATTAACGAGCAGATTGACTTAATGAGGCACTCAGCTACAAGATCGTTATTAGAGCGTCGTGATGTTATAGTTGTGTCCTCTGTTTCTTGCATTTATGGTCTTGGCTCGCCTGATTTATACTATCAAATGACAGTCAATTTAGAACCTGGTAAAAGTTACCCTCGTGATAAGCTACTTAATGATTTAGTGAATTTGCAATATGAGCGTAATGATATTGGTTTTGAACGTGGTTGCTTTCGGGTTAAGGGGGATAATGTTGATGTTTTTCCATCACACTACAGCGATAAGGCTTGGCGTTTGTCATTTTTCGGTAATGAACTTGAGTATATTCACGAATTCGATCCGCTAACTGGTGAAAAACTTGTCAAGCTTGATAAGGCTATAATATATGGTAATTCTCACTTCGTAATGCCGAAAGAGACAGTAAATAAAGCAATATCAGAAATTGAAGAGGAATTGCAAAAACGTATCGCATTCTTAAAATCGCAAGACAAATTACTAGAAACACACAGGATCAATCAACGCACTCAGTACGATCTGGAAATGCTAACCGAAACAGGCAGCTGTAAAGGTGTGGAAAATTACTCTCGGTTTTTCACAGGTCGTAAAGCCGGAGAACCACCGCCCACCTTGTTTGAATATCTCCCAAAAGATGCATTATTATTTGTTGATGAAAGCCACGTATCCGTACCGCAAATTAGAGCTATGTATAACGGTGATAGAGCAAGAAAAGAAGTGCTGGTAGAGCATGGATTTCGTCTACCGTCAGCTCTTGATAATAGACCGCTAAAATTTGAAGAATGGGATAATTTTAGACCACAAACTGTTTTCGTATCAGCAACGCCATCACTTTTTGAACTAAATGAAACCGGCGGCGAAGTTGTAGAGTTAATAATTAGACCTACAGGACTGCTTGATCCTGAATGCATTATTAAGCTAGCTACTAATCAGGTTGAGGATTTAGTGGGCGAAATTCAAAGCACGATTGCCAAAGGCTTCCGAGTATTAGTTACAACTCTTACCAAAAAAATGGCAGAAGATTTAACCAATTATTTGCAGGAACTTAAATATAAGACCTCTTATTTGCATTCTAACGTTCATACATTAGAGCGTATCGAAATATTAAGGGATTTAAGGCAAGGAACAATTGATATTTTAGTCGGAATTAACTTGCTGCGTGAGGGTTTAGACATTCCCGAATGCGGTTTAGTTGCCATACTTGATGCTGATAAAGAAGGGTTTTTGCGTTCGGAAGTATCGCTGATACAAACAATTGGTAGAGCTGCAAGAAATAGTGAGGGAAGAGTTATTCTCTATGCCGATAAAATGACTAAGTCCATTGACAAAGCTATTAGCGAAACGATGCGTAGACGAACGATTCAGCAAGAACATAACGAAAAATACGGCATAATTCCAAAAACCATCAACCGCACTATCCATGCTTTAGCAGAGCTTGAGAAAGTAGATAGCAAGCTTGATAAAAAACAAACCCATAATTTATTTGAAAATCCAGCTAAGCTAAAAGCTCATATTGATAAACTAAGAAAAGAAATGCTTAAAGCTGCAAGCAACCTTGAATTTGAACAAGCAGCAAAGCTTCGTGATCAACTCAAAACCCTTGAAGAAGCAGCATTAGAATTGAGTTAGGTATTTTTCAAATAAAACGAGTATTATAATGGACTAATGGTATGGACCTCCTGATATAGAGAATGAAAAGCAGTTGCTAATCTTCTAGGGTTAATATTTAACATATTAAAACAACAATTAAGGAGGTCCATATGGAGGTTACTACAATTGGTATAGATATTGCAAAAAGAATTTTTCAAATTCATGGTGTAGATAAAAATGGCAAGACAGTATTAAAGAAAAAATTGATGAGAGATCAGGTTTTGACATTTATGGCTAATTTACCACAATGTTTAGTAGGGATGGAAGCTTGTGGTGGTTCTAGTTATTGGGCAAGAGAAATAACTAAATTAGGGCATGAAGTAAAACTAATGGCACCGCAATTTGTCAAACCATATGTTAAAACTAATAAAAATGATCAAGCAGATGCTGAAGCGATATGTGAAGCCGTGACAAGACCTAATATGAGATTTGTTGCAATTAAAACTATAGAGCAACAAGAAATTTTATCAATACATAGGGTAAGAGAGAGATTGGTAAAAAATCGTACAGCACTTGCTAATGAAATTAGGGGGCTACTACATGAGTTTGGTTTTATTGTTCCTCAAGGCATTAATAAGGTTATCACAAAATTAATTGAGATTTTAGATGCAGGGAAATTAAGCCAGTTAAGTTATCAAACATTTAGTGAACTAAAAGAAGAATTCTTAGATAATAACAGAAAAATAAAAGAGATAGAAAAACGATTAACAATGATAGCAAGTAACCTAACTCAATATCAACGATTAAGAGCTATACCTGGTCTTGGTTTAATTACTGCTACTGCTTTAATAGCATCAATAGGTAATGCTACAAGTTTTGAGAATGGCAGGCAATTATCGGCATGGCTAGGATTAGTGCCAAGACAACATTCAAGTGGTGGGAAGGATAAGCTGCTGGGAATTAGCAAGCGAGGTGATGTATACTTACGCACTTTATTAATTCAAGGGGCTAGAGCTGTACTAAATGCCAAGATAAGATTTACATCGGAAGAACAGAAATCTAAAAAAGATTTTAGCCAATTTACGAAATGGATGTTTAATTTATCTGAGCGAAGTAGCCATAATAAAACGACAGTTGCCATAGCTAATAAGTTGGCAAGAGTGGTGTTTGCTGTACTAAGATCAGGAGATGATTATGTAGAGAGTAAAGTTTGTAGCTAAAGAGTGTGTAGCATAGCACTTATAAGTAAAATAAATGGTGATTTATATAATGAATAGGTAAAAGCAAAACAATATGTAAGAGATTCCAACCCGAAATATGCTTGAGATAATTAATATTGATGGTAAATAAGACAAACCTTAGCTTACAAAAAAACTGCGTTTTTCAGTGGCTCTTTTAGAAGCCGATGGACTGATAAGTATATAGTTTGTAAGCCAGCGAATTCCATCAGGGCTGTAGAATAAATTAGGTTGATTTATCAGCTATAAGCCGGATACATGACTGCATTTGTTTGTTTTTATTATTGATGTTATTTTTTTCTTGCATTCTACAGGAGGTCCATACATGAAAAAATTGGACAAAAAAATGAAGGAGTGTGTTGCCGCAATAAGTTAGAATAAATAGCAATAAACTTAAGAGGAAAGACGAAGAAAAATAAAGTAAAAATTTTCAGTGCTTCAGAAAAAACGAGGATAGTATTAGAATTAATAAAGAGGAGTCGACACTTGGTCAGTTAGCTTCAAAATATGCAATAAGTGTTAAAACAATTCAAAATTGGCAAAAACAGTTTTTAGGGAATGCGGCATTAGCTTTTGAACCAGCTAAAGTTTTGAGTGAATATCAAGAACAAATAAATCATTTACAAGAGCAAAATGATGAACTGGCTAAAGCTCTTGGTAGAATCACAGTTGAGAGGGACTGGGCCGTGGGAAAGCTCAAAAGCTTGGATTTATCAAATAAAAAGAGTCTTGTACACTCCAAGCTAAATCAACTCTCAAAATCAAGACAGTGTGAACTATTAAAGATTAGTCGATCTACAGCCTACTATAAATCCAAGGAGATGAGTATAAATAAATTAAGTATTTTAAACAGAATAGATGAAATATATACAGATAATCCTGAATTTGGTCATCGCTATATTCATCAACAGTTACTAGAAGATGGTTTTATTGTCGGGGAAAGTTCTATAAATGATGCTCCTCGCAGCAGAGCTACGAGGAGCATCATTTAAATATAGATATATCATGGCTCATTTAACGATAGATGAAAGATTTAAAATATACGAAATGAATAAGAGTGGTTATAGCTCGCGATATATAGGGACAAAGATTGGCCGTGATAAAAGCACTATATGTTATGAACTCAAGAGAATGAGGCATAATTATAGACCAGATAGGGCTAACACACTTGCTTGCAGTTTAAGGCAAGGTAAGAGAAAAAGAAAATTAGATATTGATAATAATTTACGAGCAGAAATAATAAAGCAGTTAACACAGGGTATTTCACCAGATATAATTTCAGGTAGACGTAAACTATCACGAGATACTGTCAATATTTCTACAGAGAGTATATACCAGTTTATTTATACATCTCCTATAGCACAAAGGCAAAAATTATATTTATCTTTAGCAAGAAAAAGGAAAAATAGGTTGCATCATGGTACAAGAATCAGAAACAAAAGAATTACAATACCAAATCGAGTTTCCATTACTGAAAGACCAGAGATAAATAGAAAGATAGCAGCAATAGGTCATTTAGAAGGTGATTTAACTTTTAACAAAGGTAATCAAAGTCGTAATATAGGCGCTCTTGTGGATATCAGAACACAAAAAGTGTTTCTCACTTTAAACCGTTCAAAAAGAACACAAGATGTGATTGGTAACATGAATAAAAAACTTAAACAATTGTCGCATATAATCAAAAGCATAACGTTAGATAATGGCAAAGAATTTACCAATCATGAACAACTATTGCCAAAATCTGAACGAAAAGTATATTTTTGCAATCCTTATTCTCCATGGCAAAAACCATTGATAGAGAAGATTAACTCAATGGTGCACAGAGTATACTCTAAATCTTTAGATATAAAAAAATTAACAATAAAGCAATTACAAGAAATTGAGGATTTTTTAAATAATTTACCAAGAAAAGTGCTCGGTTATAAAACACCCAATGAGGTATGGGAAGAAAATATAAATCTGGCTTAATTAATACTGGAATTTACCGTTTTGTTCCATAGTATTATTGATAATTTAAATGCGATTGTTTGATATCAATGTGCTATGATTTGTATATGGTAATTTAATTCAAACATTTTTGTATAGAAGAGATTGTCCTTTGCTTTTCCATTTATCAATAATCTTCGGATTAATAATTAATGGTTCTTTACAATCAAGCAGCATGCCGTAGAGAATATGAGCATTATCAGGGTGCAAATAATCAAACCCAGCCTTCACAAATAATCCACCGAGCATAATCTTTTTTCTGCTATCGGCTTTACGATCAAAGTTTATAGCTTTTTGTAATTGCATACGAGTATACCATAATTTTTTTGTGACTAATTTAATCAGTTTTGACGTTGCCTGATTTTGGTTTACTGGGCATTCTTATTTTTTGACCTAGTGCTTTAAATTCATTTAAGATCGGATGATTTTTATTATCGACATTTTTCATAAACTTTAAAAATCCAATTAGCAATCTATCATCGATTGTTAGAGCATTACATACTTTAAAGATGTTAAACAATTCTTCTTTACATTTTTGAAGCAATTGAGTTTGCTGAGTCTCTAACTGTGCTTCTATTTTAGCAATACGTTCTTTTTTAAGTTGCTGTAAATTAGCAAGTTTAATAGCTGTAGCAATAGCTTTAGTGGTCATCATGGTTACCTAATCTATAAAATTTACTGTAATTTTAAGTTCTGAGTATAATAAAGTATACCATTTCTTTTACAGATATAGCGGGGGATCATTTAAGGGGGCAGCCAGCCCCCTTAAAACCCCTAGTGTAACAAACAAGAAAAAAGTAGTATGAAAAAACCATGAAGTATAGTATAGTAGTAGAATTCTCGTAAGAGTGCACTTTCGCGTTTTGTTGGCACAAAACGCTATGCGCTCAGTAAGTAGAACAATATCTGTAAAGTATTAATCTCTCAGGGTTTAATTCCCCGAAGCTCTGCTTCGTGATATCATAAGAAACAACTAAAACTTTTTTAGATACCTCGTAGCTCTGCTGCGAGGAGCATCATTTTACTAGCAATTTAGTTTTTGCAAAATGGAATACTATTTTTAAAGATGAAATGACTACGTCAGCAGTTATTGACAGATTGGTTCACCATTCTTCAATTCTTGAACTCAATACTGAAAGTTATAGAATCGCTACAGCTAAAGGCAAAAAATTAACTATAAAGTCCGTCCGCCAAAACTCTACAAGCCTTATAGATAATATGGTTTTAAGACAAGAAGTAATACAACAATCCGTAAGAAAATGATAAAATATGGTCATAAACCTTATGGATTTCAGTCAATGCCAATAGACAACATTATCAAATCGCAAGAACAAGGGAAACTGTTTGGTTATAAATTAAAAGAAGAATTAAACCCAAATAATAAGCTATATAAATTAAGAGAATTAATAAATTGGTCTAGGCTCGAAGAGTGGTTATCAAAAAATGTTTGTATTAAGAAATTTGGTAGAAATAGAAAATGTCATAGAGTGATGCTTGGCATAACGATGCTACAAGCAATGTATAATTTTTCAGATTCATTATCAGAGGAAGAGCTAAAAGAGAATATGTATTGGCAGTATTTCTGCGGGTGGGAATATATAGAAAAAGACATAGCTATCTCGGAAACTAGTATACGACGGTTTCGTAGTGTATTAGGTGAAGCTGGATATAATGAGATATTATCGGAGTTGATCAGGGTTGGGATAAAAACTAACACAATTAAAAAAAAAGATTTGGAATTAATCATCGCTGATACGACTGTACAAATTAAGAATATCAAACACCCACACGATGTTTATTTAATGGATAAAGCTAGGCTTAGCATAGTAAAGCTTTGCAACAGTTTGGGTATACATTTGAATGAAACATACGCTAGAACCTATAAACGCGATATAGTAAAGCTATGGAAATATAAAGAACATAGTAAAGCCAAGAAGCGTTGGAAAATAATGAAGCATTTAAAAATATTACTGGGTCGTTTGATTAGAGTATGTGAGCGTGAGATCAAAAATAAGCAATTAAACTTGTCTCTCAAAAATCAAGAAGTATTGCAAAAAATAAAACAAATACATAACCAATCTGTTTTAAAAAGAGAAGCTAAAAAGCAATATAAAGAAGATAACAAAGTATTATATACAGGAGTTTCGCACTTAGCAAATAATATGCTAATCTAGAGAAAAATAGTTTTAGATAAAAATGACAAGATCAAAATGTAGCAAAGATTTATATAAATCATTCTTACAAGCAAGTAGTGTAAGATATACTAGCAAAGCATTATCTGAAGTAAGTCCATTAGATCTATCGCACGATAGTGCAAGTCGATGGTTAAAGAGTAAGGATTTTCGCCCTAGCGAAATCTATAGCAAAGTGTCAAAATATATTGATCTGGAAGATCCTTGTTTATTAGTGGGAGATGACACCTTATTGTCAAAGCAATACAGTAAGAGGATCGAGCTTGTAAATTATCAATATTCTGGGGCTGTACATGATGTTATACCTGGTATAGGAATGGTAAACTTACTGCATTACAATACTCAAATTGATCAATCTACTCCTGTAGATTATAGAATATATGATAAAGAAACTGATGGTAAAACAAAGAACGAGCATTTTCGTGATATGCTTACTTTAGCTAAAGAAAGAGGTATCAAGCCTGATGCTATAGTTATGGATGCTTGGTATAGTGGTTTGGATAATTTAAAACATATACGTAATTTAGGTTGGATATGGGTTACCAACCTAAGAAAAAATAGAAAAGTTAATCGTAATGTTAGCTTGGAAACTTTAGAGATTCCCGATGAAGGGCTAAAAATTCACCTACGTGGATACGGTTGGGTTACGGTATTTAAGTTTGTGGCAAAAAATGGTCGCATTGATTACATAACAACTAATTTAGAGAATCCTACACGTGAGCAAATAGAGAAAATTGTTAAGGCGCGTTGGTCTATAGAAGTTTATCATCGAGAATTGAAACAAACTTGTGGTATTGAATGCTGTCAGGCACGCACGGGTCGAGCTCAAAGAAATCATATTTGCCTTGCTGTATTGGCCTGGCTTGATATGAACAAAAGGAGGATAAATGAAAACATTACTTTATATCAACAAACTTGGGAAGTTATAAAAACATCAATTCAGAACAACATTAAATGGCTTCTAACTAATACACAATTTTGCTAAGTGCGAAACTCCTGATATAGTTTTCATGCCCCTGAAGTAGAGTGTATAGGAAAGGGAAAACGCAACAAGCCATATGAGTTTGGCAACAAAGTAGCGGTAGTAGTAAGTGGTCGTAGAAATTTTGTTTTATCCGCAAAATCGTTTCATAATAATCCTTATGATGGTCATACATTGCATCAGAGCTTTGAAGCAGTAGAGAGTGTCACTGGAATCAAGATAAAGAAATCATTTGTTGATCTTGGGTATAGTGGTAGCAATGTAAAGGAGAAGAGTAAGGTATATACCCCAAAAACGCGGAAGAAGTTGTTACAAGAGGACAAGTCTATGATCAAGAGACGCAGTGCCATAGAACCAATAATAGGTCACTTAAAGCAATATGGTCGGATGGGTAGAAACTTCTTGAAAGGTATGATAGGAGATATTATCAATCCAATAATCTCTGCTATTGGTTTGAATTTACGATGCATTGCAAATCATTTACAAATCGTGTCTAACTCCACATAAATCAAAAATATCATCATGCAAAAACTAGATGAACGATAAAAAATCGTTAACAATAGCTCCATATCAAAATTAGACCAACACAGAAATGTATCAGTAAAAATTAACATAACTTATTAATTTTTATTGAAAATCTTAGCAATTTGTTGTCAAAACTCTATCCCATTACAAATGATCAGGATTTGAAGTGTTTTTGGCGGATAGACTATAAAATCGGAGGATAATAATGTAACACTTTAGACAATATTTTTTACTCAAAAATGGGTAATTTTAATATTCGTCATGGGTAATTCTAATGTTCGTTCATCAGTTAAGAGGATTTTGTGGTGCTACTAGGGGGAATTGAACCCCCGACCTCTTCATTACCAATGAAGTGCTCTACCCCTGAGCTATAGTAGCTTAAGCTCTATAAATCTTTTTAGAGCTTAGAATTTTATTCCAAACTCTTTTTGCCACATATTTATTATTAAATCAAGAAAAATTTTGGAATTTGTTATATTATTCCTCTACTATCCAAAGGCTTCACCACACATATCAACCTCTTTAAAAATATAGAATTCTTCAAACTGAAGTTTTGACAAAAAATTTTTAAATGATGCTCCTCGCAGCAGAGCTACGAGGTATCTAGTCCGTCCGCCAAAACTCTAAAAGCCTTATAGGCAATAGGGTTTTAAGGCAAAAATGCATAGTAAAATCCATAAGAAAATGAAAGGTTTTATATCAAAAGCTTATGGAAATACAAAAAAATGACAATAAAAAAATGAATGCATTTTGGGAAATAGTGTGGTTTTTAATACAAAAATTTAAAATCAGCCCTCAAAATTAGAGTAATTTGCTCTAAAATCGCACTATTTTTGGAAATTAGTGACACAAGTGATATTTTTTAGAGTTTTGGCGGAGGGACTATCTAAAAAAGTTTTAGTTGTTTCTTATGATATCACGAAGCAGAGCTTCGGGGAATTAAACCCTGAGAGATTAATACACTACGCATTTCATAACGTTCAGCTAATAAGGTAAATAAAACATCAGTTTCTTCACGATTATATGGTACATATGATATATCATCAATTATCAATATTTCAAAATAATCGAATTTTTTAATAATTTGCTTAAGTTTTAAACTAAGCTTTGCTTCTAGTAATTGTTGAACCAAATTAGCTGCTGTTGTATATAATACACGTCTTATTGGATCTTAGTTGGCGATAATCCTGGGATATGCTTAATATCAAAGTTGCTTAATAACTTATCTCGAGAGAGTTTTGCTTGCTTCAGCAATCTGGCAATACGTTGTGGCTTTGTTGCATAAATAAGCTTTTGAATATACTGCCCCTAACCCCGCAATGCTAGCCTAGCCAACAGGCACAGAGATAGGTTTACCAATTTCAAACATTTTGTTTAATAAGTGGCATTTAATAGACATTTCTTTTGTCATATTTTGATCATGTCTTGATAGAAACTTACTACCGATAGTGGACTAATGGTATGGACCTCCTGATATAGAGAATGAAAAGCAGTTGCTAATCTTCTAGGGTTAATATTTAACATATTAAAACAACAATTAAGGAGGTCCATATGGAGGTTACTACAATTGGTATAGATATTGCAAAAAGAATTTTTCAAATTCATGGTGTAGATAAAAATGGCAAGACAGTATTAAAGAAAAAATTGATGAGAGATCAGGTTTTGACATTTATGGCTAATTTACCACAATGTTTAGTAGGGATGGAAGCTTGTGGTGGTTCTAGTTATTGGGCAAGAGAAATAACTAAATTAGGGCATGAAGTAAAACTAATGGCACCGCAATTTGTCAAACCATATGTTAAAACTAATAAAAATGATCAAGCAGATGCTGAAGCGATATGTGAAGCCGTGACAAGACCTAATATGAGATTTGTTGCAATTAAAACTATAGAGCAACAAGAAATTTTATCAATACATAGGGTAAGAGAGAGATTGGTAAAAAATCGTACAGCACTTGCTAATGAAATTAGGGGGCTACTACATGAGTTTGGTTTTATTGTTCCTCAAGGCATTAATAAGGTTATCACAAAATTAATTGAGATTTTAGATGCAGGGAAATTAAGCCAGTTAAGTTATCAAACATTTAGTGAACTAAAAGAAGAATTCTTAGATAATAACAGAAAAATAAAAGAGATAGAAAAACGATTAACAATGATAGCAAGTAACCTAACTCAATATCAACGATTAAGAGCTATACCTGGTCTTGGTTTAATTACTGCTACTGCTTTAATAGCATCAATAGGTAATGCTACAAGTTTTGAGAATGGCAGGCAATTATCGGCATGGCTAGGATTAGTGCCAAGACAACATTCAAGTGGTGGGAAGGATAAGCTGCTGGGAATTAGCAAGCGAGGTGATGTATACTTACGCACTTTATTAATTCAAGGGGCTAGAGCTGTACTAAATGCCAAGATAAGATTTACATCGGAAGAACAGAAATCTAAAAAAGATTTTAGCCAATTTACGAAATGGATGTTTAATTTATCTGAGCGAAGTAGCCATAATAAAACGACAGTTGCCATAGCTAATAAGTTGGCAAGAGTGGTGTTTGCTGTACTAAGATCAGGAGATGATTATGTAGAGAGTAAAGTTTGTAGCTAAAGAGTGTGTAGCATAGCACTTATAAGTAAAATAAATGGTGATTTATATAATGAATAGGTAAAAGCAAAACAATATGTAAGAGATTCCAACCCGAAATATGCTTGAGATAATTAATATTGATGGTAAATAAGACAAACCTTAGCTTACAAAAAAACTGCGTTTTTCAGTGGCTCTTTTAGAAGCCGATGGACTGATAAGTATATAGTTTGTAAGCCAGCGAATTCCATCAGGGCTGTAGAATAAATTAGGTTGATTTATCAGCTATAAGCCGGATACATGACTGCATTTGTTTGTTTTTATTATTGATGTTATTTTTTTCTTGCATTCTACAGGAGGTCCATACATGAAAAATCAAGACAAAAAAATGAGTAGTATGTTTTCCTAATTTTTCGATTATCAGGCAGCAATTTGCTGATAATTTTGCATATAATTCAGATATACATTCATAGGCTTTTTATAACCAATACTTGAATGAAATCTGTGATAATTATATTTATTCAGATAATGATCAATCCCCTCTTTTAACTCTTTAACATTGTTAAAATCATTAATAAAGATACAATTATATTTTAAAGTTCTAAAAAACCTTTCTATTACTATATTATCAATACTTCTACCTTTGCCATTCATTGAAATTTGGATATCATGCTCCTTGAGAATATTTATGTGGTCATAACTGGTATATTGGCTACCTTGATCACTATTAAATATCTGTGGAGCGTTATACTTACTGAGAGCTTGTTTCAAGACATCAGTTACAAGAGATGCATCCATAGAATTTGACAGTTTATAGCTCAATATGGCCTTGCTATGCCAATCTATAATAGCTGCCATATACATAAAGCCACCATTAGTTCTAATGTAAGTAATGTCACCACTCCAAACCTCATTCACATTAGGCACATACACTTGCTTTGTTGAGCCAGATTTAGTCCAATATTGATCAAGTAAGTAGCTATAGATCTTATGCTCACTATCGTTTCGAGAAGTAGATTTTTTCTTATGTGGGTAAATAGCTTCTATACCCATCATCCTCATATATTTCAGTACTCGATCTTTACCGACAATAAAACCATCTTCTAGTAACTGTTGATGAATATAGCGATAACCAAATTCAGGATTATCTGTATATATTTCATCTATTCTATTTAAAATACTTAATTTATTTATACTCATCTCCTTGGATTTATAGTAGGCTGTAGATCGACTAATCTTTAATAGTTCACACTGTCTTGATTTTGAGAGTTGATTTAGCTTGGAGTGTACAAGACTCTTTTTATTTGATAAATCCAAGCTTTTGAGCTTTCCCACGGCCCAGTCCCTCTCAACTGTGATTCTACCAAGAGCTTTAGCAAGTTCATCATTTTGCTCTTGTAAATGATTTATTTGTGCTTGATATTCACTCAAAACTTTAGCTGGTTCAAAAGCTAATGCCGCATTACCTAAAAACTGTTTTTTCCAATTTTGAATTGTTTTAACACTTATTGCATATTTTGAAGCTAACTGACCAAGTGTCGACTCCTCTTTTATTAATTCTAATACTATCCCCGTTTTTTCTGAAGCACTGAAAATTTTTACTTTATTTTTCTTCATCTTTCCTCTTAAGTTTATTGCTATTTATTCTAACTTATTGCGGAAACACACTCCTTCATTTTTTTGTCCAATTTTTTCATGTATGGACCTCCTGTAGAATGCAAGAAAAAAATAACATCAATAATAAAAACAAACAAATGCAGTCATGTATCCGGCTTATAGCTGATAAATCAACCTAATTTATTCTACAGCCCTGATGGAATTCGCTGGCTTACAAACTATATACTTATCAGTCCATCGGCTTCTAAAAGAGCCACTGAAAAACGCAGTTTTTTTGTAAGCTAAGGTTTGTCTTATTTACCATCAATATTAATTATCTCAAGCATATTTCGGGTTGGAATCTCTTACATATTGTTTTGCTTTTACCTATTCATTATATAAATCACCATTTATTTTACTTATAAGTGCTATGCTACACACTCTTTAGCTACAAACTTTACTCTCTACATAATCATCTCCTGATCTTAGTACAGCAAACACCACTCTTGCCAACTTATTAGCTATGGCAACTGTCGTTTTATTATGGCTACTTCGCTCAGATAAATTAAACATCCATTTCGTAAATTGGCTAAAATCTTTTTTAGATTTCTGTTCTTCCGATGTAAATCTTATCTTGGCATTTAGTACAGCTCTAGCCCCTTGAATTAATAAAGTGCGTAAGTATACATCACCTCGCTTGCTAATTCCCAGCAGCTTATCCTTCCCACCACTTGAATGTTGTCTTGGCACTAATCCTAGCCATGCCGATAATTGCCTGCCATTCTCAAAACTTGTAGCATTACCTATTGATGCTATTAAAGCAGTAGCAGTAATTAAACCAAGACCAGGTATAGCTCTTAATCGTTGATATTGAGTTAGGTTACTTGCTATCATTGTTAATCGTTTTTCTATCTCTTTTATTTTTCTGTTATTATCTAAGAATTCTTCTTTTAGTTCACTAAATGTTTGATAACTTAACTGGCTTAATTTCCCTGCATCTAAAATCTCAATTAATTTTGTGATAACCTTATTAATGCCTTGAGGAACAATAAAACCAAACTCATGTAGTAGCCCCCTAATTTCATTAGCAAGTGCTGTACGATTTTTTACCAATCTCTCTCTTACCCTATGTATTGATAAAATTTCTTGTTGCTCTATAGTTTTAATTGCAACAAATCTCATATTAGGTCTTGTCACGGCTTCACATATCGCTTCAGCATCTGCTTGATCATTTTTATTAGTTTTAACATATGGTTTGACAAATTGCGGTGCCATTAGTTTTACTTCATGCCCTAATTTAGTTATTTCTCTTGCCCAATAACTAGAACCACCACAAGCTTCCATCCCTACTAAACATTGTGGTAAATTAGCCATAAATGTCAAAACCTGATCTCTCATCAATTTTTTCTTTAATACTGTCTTGCCATTTTTATCTACACCATGAATTTGAAAAATTCTTTTTGCAATATCTATACCAATTGTAGTAACCTCCATATGGACCTCCTTAATTGTTGTTTTAATATGTTAAATATTAACCCTAGAAGATTAGCAACTGCTTTTCATTCTCTATATCAGGAGGTCCATACCATTAGTCCATTATAACCAAAAGAAGTTTTAAATCGAAAGAACGTGTTCTCTACACGCTCCCTTCTACCATAATTATTCTTTACCCTCCATGCTTGGTATCCTTTGTTTTGTTGATATATAACAGCTGCATCTCTCTCAGTTTTATCCCTAAGCGATTGAACTTTTACTGAAGAGTTTGGGGGTCTAATAACTGGTTTTATCTTCTTCTTTCTCAACAATTGATATGTAGATTCACCGTCATACCCTCGATCTCCCAGAAAATCCTTGGCTCTGACATTAGCTATTAGTAGTCCAATCTGTGATCTATCATCTATAGTATGCTCTGTGGTACTATCGGCAAGTATCATACCTTGATCTTCTATAACGATATGTAGCTTTTTCCATATGCGACGCTTATATTGCTTACCATGCTTATTTTCTAGCCATTCGTTCCCTGTGTAGGCTTGTATCCCTGTACTATCCATTGAAATACAACTAAATTCTTTATCTTGATTTCCATGTAAATACCTAAGATCTAATGACTTCATACGCTTACTTAATGTTGTATAGTCTGGACATCTAATAGATAAACCCGATATTTCAAAGAGCCAGTTTATAAAGCCTTGGGTTTGGCGTAACTTAAGACCGAATAAGCATCTGATCTTCAAACACTGTAATATAGCGTGATCACTATAGCGTCTAGGTCTTCCTCGTTTCATTTCCTCTCTGTAATCAGCATACCAGCCAATCGCCAAATCACTGGCAATCATAAAATCTATGCGACCCCTATTGCGTAAAAAATTATTATATTCTGACCAATTCGTTATTTTATATTTAGAATACTTGCGTGATTTACTAAAAGGGGCTTTCTTCCGAGATCTCATATAATCTGGATTATTTTTAATTCAGGACATCTTACCAGATTATCACCACTCTTGCTCTACAAATCTTATTTATGCAACAAAGCCAAGCGAAATAGCTGTAGAAAAGAAAAATTAGCTGAAGAATTAGTTCATTTAAAAGAGTTACCAATCAGGAAATGGAATGCACCTACAATATTATCAGTACGTGTTAATCCAAGCAGTACAGTTAGTATTTTATCTGTAGCTTATTCTGTGCCTAGTCGCTTAATAGGTTATACTTTAAAAGCTTATATTTATTCTGAAGAAATAGAGCTTTACTATGGTAACAAATGTTTACAAAAAATGTCTAGAATCAGCAATGGCTATGTTATTGATTATAGACATATTATTGATAGTTTAGTACGTAAACCTGGAGCATTTGTTCAATATCAATATTATGAAGCTTTATTCCCACGTGCTATATTTCGTCAGGTATATGACCAGCTTATCTCTATATATCCATATAAAGGGCATAAAATATATCTTAAAATATTACAATTAGCAAAAATGTATGGAGAATTGAATGTAGTTACTGCATTAGAAGTGCTATTAGAAAAGAAGATTGAGCCAATAATTGATCATATTACAGATTTACTAAATAGCCAGACTCAAACTGTTTGTTCAGTAAAAATTAATCAACCAATACTGTCTGAATATGATCAATTACATTGCTTTAAAACAATGGAGGTTGCATGAGTAAACAGATAATAACTCCGCAACCGCTAAATAATTTACTCAAGAACCTTTGCTTACCTACTTTTGCATCGTGCTATAAATCAGTTGCAGAAAGCTTTGAGCAAGAAAAGAAAACATAGGAAAGTTCTATAATTAAATGATGCTCCTCGCAGCAGAGCTACGAGGTATCTATCCAAAAAGCTTTAACTGTTTTTGTTGAAATGCTTTATAAGAAGGTTTGCCTGAACCTTGATTCTGTACATAATTACGTAATTTCTGCTCATCACCATGTTTACCTACTGTGCTCATAAAATATCCTTTACTCCAAAACTCACTTCCCCATAATTTTTCTTTAAGATTTGGATATTTCTCAAACATTTTCTTAGAAGTAATACTTTTTATGATTTGAGTTATTTTTGTTGGGCTATACATTGGTATTGACTGTAATAAAAAATGTACGTGATCTTTATCTACTCCTATTTCTAAAAATCTCATTTCATAACGATCTTCTATGTGCTCACAAATTTTACACAAATAATCATCTAGTTCTTGATTGAATATTACTCTTCTATACTTTATACTTTGCCGGCGTTACTAAATGATATATTCGTACTGTGACATTATGACTCTTATGTATATAACTGCTTTCTTCCATTCAAGTAGTATATCACGAAGCAGAGCTTCGGGGAATTAAACCCTGAGAGATTAAGCCAGATATAATCAATTTTTAATCTCTCAGGGTTTAATTCCCCGAAGCTCTGCTTCGTGATATCATAAGAAACAACTAAAACTTTTTTAGATACCTCGTAGCTCTGCTGCGAGGAGCATCATTTTAAATATAGATATATCATGGCTCATTTAACGATAGATGAAAGATTTAAAATATACGAAATGAATAAGAGTGGTTATAGCTCGCGATATATAGGGACAAAGATTGGCCGTGATAAAAGGCACTATATGTTATGAACTCAAGAGAATGAGGCATAATTATAGACCAGATAGGGCTAACACACTTGCTTGCAGTTTAAGGCAAGGTAAGAGAAAAAGAAAATTAGATATTGATAATAATTTACGAGCAGAAATAATAAAGCAGTTAACACAGGGTATTTCACCAGATATAATTTCAGGTAGACGTAAACTATCACGAGATACTGTCAATATTTCTACAGAGAGTATATACCAGTTTATTTATACATCTCCTATAGCACAAAGGCAAAAATTATATTTATCTTTAGCAAGAAAAAGGAAAAATAGGTTGCATCATGGTACAAGAATCAGAAACAAAAGAATTACAATACCAAATCGAGTTTCCATTACTGAAAGACCAGAGATAAATAGAAAGATAGCAGCAATAGGTCATTTAGAAGGTGATTTAACTTTTAACAAAGGTAATCAAAGTCGTAATATAGGCGCTCTTGTGGATATCAGAACACAAAAAGTGTTTCTCACTTTAAACCGTTCAAAAAGAACACAAGATGTGATTGGTAACATGAATAAAAAACTTAAACAATTGTCGCATATAATCAAAAGCATAACGTTAGATAATGGCAAAGAATTTACCAATCATGAACAACTATTGCCAAAATCTGAACGAAAAGTATGGCTCTGTCTCATCAATTGTGTAAATTTCGTGAACCATTAAATTCTACCATCAAATTTGATCATAAAATGAGCCATAGCTTCATTCCAATTGGGGATAGGCATAGACCATTTTTTGGTAATATAATCAATTGTCAGATATAAAACCTTAAATACTGCGTCATCATTTGGAAAGATGCGTTTATTCTTAGTAACTTTTCTCAATTGGCTATTCAGCGATTCTATCGCATTTGTAGTGTAAATAATCTTACGAATCTCCTTTGGATATTGCAAGAAAATTATCAAATTATCCCAATTATTATACCAAGATTTAGCTATATGCGGATATTGCTTACTCCATTTTTGATCAAATGACTCAAGAGCTAATTCTGCTTCTTTTTCAGTAGCAGAAGTATAGATTAGTTTCAAATCCGCTGCTAATTGCTTTCTATCTTTATATGATACATATTTGAGGCTATTCCTGATCTGATGGACAATACAAATTTGATGTTCAGTTTTCGGATATACTGATGCAATAGCATCAGACATACCAGTTAGATTATCACTACAAGCAATTAAGATATCTTTTACTCCTCGATTCTTCATTTCAGTAAAATTACCGAGCCAAAATTTAGCTCCTTCATTCTCACTTATCCATAAGCCTAAAATATCCTTTCTGCCAGATAAATCTATTCCTAAAGCTACATATACTGATTTATTAATAATAAGTTTATCTTGTCTTACTTTCACTACTAAACAGTCAAAATATACTATAGGGTATACTGATTCAAGAGGTCTACTCTGCCAAATCTTGACCTCATCTATTACTTCATCTGTAATCCTGCTGATTAGGCTCTCACTGATCTCAGCTCCATATAATTCTTGCAATTGTGTTTTAATATCAGACACACTCATACCCTTCGCATATAAGGATATTATCTTTTGGTCTAAGCCATCTATTCTTGTTTGTTTCTTTGAGACTATTATAGGTTCAAATTTACCTTGTCTGTCTCTTGGAACATTTAGCTCTATAGTACCATTCTCACTAATCAGATTCTTACTAAAACTACCATTCCTCGCATTCTCAGTTTCAGCTCTATCATACTTGCTATAACCTAAATGTTCTGACATCTCAGCATGCAGTGCTCGCTCTAAAATACCCTTGGTTAATTCCTTAATTAATCCATTCTGACTTAGTACTGTTTTTAAATCTACTCCACCTTCTATCAGCAAATCTATTGCTTCATTTATTTTTTTATTCTTCTCTATTTGCATTTCTGTTACCTATATTTTTAATTACTTCTAATATAGGCTCAACAAAAATTTACACAATCATTGCAAAAGACTCAAAAGTATATTTTTGCAATCCTTATTCTCCATGGCTTTGTTGCATAAATAAGCTTTTGAATATACTGCCCCTAACCCCGCAATGCTAGCCTAGCCAACAGGCACAGAGATAGGTTTACCAATTTCAAACATTTTGTTTAATAAGTGGCATTTAATAGACATTTCTTTTGTCATATTTTGATCATGTCTTGATAGAAACTTACTACCAAAAGAAGTTTTAAATCGAAAGAACGTGTTCTCTACACGCTCCCTTCTACCATAATTATTCTTTACCCTCCATGCTTGGTATCCTTTGTTTTGTTGATATATAACAGCTGCATCTCTCTCAGTTTTATCCCTAAGCGATTGAACTTTTACTGAAGAGTTTGGGGGTCTAATAACTGGTTTTATCTTCTTCTTTCTCAACAATTGATATGTAGATTCACCGTCATACCCTCGATCTCCCAGAAAATCCTTGGCTCTGACATTAGCTATTAGTAGTCCAATCTGTGATCTATCATCTATAGTATGCTCTGTGGTACTATCGGCAAGTATCATACCTTGATCTTCTATAACGATATGTAGCTTTTTCCATATGCGACGCTTATATTGCTTACCATGCTTATTTTCTAGCCATTCGTTCCCTGTGTAGGCTTGTATCCCTGTACTATCCATTGAAATACAACTAAATTCTTTATCTTGATTTCCATGTAAATACCTAAGATCTAATGACTTCATACGCTTACTTAATGTTGTATAGTCTGGACATCTAATAGATAAACCCGATATTTCAAAGAGCCAGTTTATAAAGCCTTGGGTTTGGCGTAACTTAAGACCGAATAAGCATCTGATCTTCAAACACTGTAATATAGCGTGATCACTATAGCGTCTAGGTCTTCCTCGTTTCATTTCCTCTCTGTAATCAGCATACCAGCCAATCGCCAAATCACTGGCAATCATAAAATCTATGCGACCCCTATTGCGTAAAAAATTATTATATTCTGACCAATTCGTTATTTTATATTTAGAATACTTGCGTGATTTACTAAAAGGGGCTTTCTTCCGAGATCTCATATAATCTGGATTATTTTTTAATTCAGGACATCTTACCAGATTATCACCACTCTTGCTCTACAAATTTTATTTATGCAACAAAGCCATTAAACTTGTCTCTCAAAAATCAAGAAGTATTGCAAAAAATAAAACAAATACATAACCAATCTGTTTTAAAAAGAGAAGCTAAAAAGCAATATAAAGAAGATAACAAAGTATTATATAGTTTTCATGCCCCTGAAGTAGAGTGTATAGGAAAGGGAAAACGCAACAAGCCATATGAGTTTGGCAATAAAGTAGCGGTAGTAGTAAGTGGTCGTAGAAATTTTGTTTTATCCGCAAAATCGTTTCATAATAATCCTTATGATGGTCATACATTGCATCAGAGCTTTGAAGCAGTAGAGAGTGTCACTGGAATCAAGATAAAGAAATCATTTGTTGATCTTGGGTATAGTGGTAGCAATGTAAAGGAGAAGAGTAAGGTATATACCCCAAAAACGCGGAAGAAGTTGTTACAAGAGGACAAGTCTATGATCAAGAGACGCAGTGCCATAGAACCAATAATAGGTCACTTAAAGCAATATGGTCGGATGGGTAGAAACTTCTTGAAAGGTATGATAGGAGATATTATCAATCCAATAATCTCTGCTATTGGTTTGAATTTACGATGCATTGCAAATCATTTACAAATCGTGTCTAACTCCACATAAATCAAAAATATCATCATGCAAAAACTAGATGAACGATAAAAAATCGTTAACAATAGCTCCATATCAAAATTAGACCAACACAGAAATGTATCAGTAAAAATTAACATAACTTATTAATTTTTATTGAAAATCTTAGCAATTTGTTGTCAAAACTCTATCCCATTACAAATGATCAGGATTTGAAGTGTTTTTGGCGGATAGACGAGGTATGGGAAGAAAATATAAATCTGGCTTAATTAATACTGGAATTTACCATATGTAATTTTCATTCTATGAAGCGTGTCATAAAATGTGCTCATTGGCAGCTCGGGCGCTACTGCATCTCTTATATCTATAGCTCGGCTATCAGGATTATTTGCTAAAAATTCAATTATACAGGAGTTTCGCACTTAGCAAAGTTGCGAATCAGTTAAAAGCCATCTGATATTGTTTTGAATTGATGTTTTTATAACTTCCCAAGTTTGTTGATATAAAGTAATGTTTTCATTTATCCTCCTTTTATTCATATCAAGCCAGGCAAATACTGCAAGGCAAATATGATTTCTTTGAGCTCGGCCCGTGCGTGCCTGACAGCGTTCAATACCACAAGTTTGTTTTAATTCTCGATGATAAACCTCTATAGACCAACGTGCCTTAACAATTTTCTCTATTTGCTCACGTGTGGGATTGTCCAAGTTCGTTGTTATGTAATCAATGCGACCATTCTTTGCCACAAACTTAAATACCGTAACCCAACCGTATCCACGTAGGTGAATTTTTAGCCCCTCATCGGGTATCTCTAAACTTTCCAAGCTAACATTATGATTAACTTTTCTATTTTTCCTTAGGGTGGTAACCCATAGCCAGCCTAAATTACGTATATGTTTTAAATTCTTCAACCCGCTATACCAAGCATCCATGACTATGGCATCAGGATTGAGACCTCTTTCTTTAGCTAAAGTAAGCATATCACAAAAATGCTCATTCTTTGTTTTACCATCAGTGTCTTTATCATATATTCTATAATCTACGGGAGTAGATTGAGCAATTTTAGTATTGTAATGTAGTAAGTTTACCATTCCTATACCAGGTATAACATCATGTACAGCTCCAGAATATTGATAACGTACAAGCTCAATCTTCTGACTGTATTGCTTTGATAATAAGGTGTCATCCCCCACTAATAAACACGGTGCTTCCCAATCTATATATTTTGACACTTCCTTATAGATTTCGCTAGGACGAAAATCCTTACTCTTTAACCATCGACTTGCACTATCGTGAGATAGATCTACTGGACTCACTTCAGATAATGCCTTGCTAGTATATCTGACACTACTTGCTTGTAAAAATGATTTATATAAGTCCTTGCTACATTTTGTTCTTGTCATTTTTATCTAAAACTATTTTTCTCTAGATTAACATACTTTTTGCTAAGTGCGAAACTCCTGTTATATTCTCCTTATTAGTAAACCTAGCATCACGTCCACTTTGCAGATGTTGTCTTGAGCTGTAGTCTCCATTTTCTTTATAACGTCTGATGAACGAACATTAGAATTACCCATGACGAATAAATGATGCTCCTCGCAGCAGAGCTACGAGGTATCTATCCAAAAAGCTTTAACTGTTTTTGTTGAAATGCTTTATAAGAAGGTTTGCCTGAACCTTGATTCTGTACATAATTACGTAGTCCGTCCGCCAAAACTCTACAAGCCTTATAGATAATATGGTTTTAAGACAAGAAGTAATACAACAATCCGTAAGAAAATGATAAAATATGGTCATAAACCTTATGGATTTCAGTCAATGCCAATAGACAACATTATCAAATCGCAAGAACAAGGGAAACTGTTTGGTTATAAATTAAAAGAAGAATTAAACCCAAATAATAAGCTATATAAATTAAGAGAATTAATAAATTGGTCTAGGCTCGAAGAGTGGTTATCAAAAAATGTTTGTATTAAGAAATTTGGTAGAAATAGAAAATGTCATAGAGTGATGCTTGGCATAACGATGCTACAAGCAATGTATAATTTTTCAGATTCATTATCAGAGGAAGAGCTAAAAGAGAATATGTATTGGCAGTATTTCTGCGGGTGGGAATATATAGAAAAAGACATAGCTATCTCGGAAACTAGTATACGACGGTTTCGTAGTGTATTAGGTGAAGCTGGATATAATGAGATATTATCGGAGTTGATCAGGGTTGGGATAAAAACTAACACAATTAAAAAAAAAGATTTGGAATTAATCATCGCTGATACGACTGTACAAATTAAGAATATCAAACACCCACACGATGTTTATTTAATGGATAAAGCTAGGCTTAGCATAGTAAAGCTTTGCAACAGTTTGGGTATACATTTGAATGAAACATACGCTAGAACCTATAAACGCGATATAGTAAAGCTATGGAAATATAAAGAACATAGTAAAGCCAAGAAGCGTTGGAAAATAATGAAGCATTTAAAAATATTACTGGGTCGTTTGATTAGAGTATGTGAGCGTGAGATCAAAAATAAGCAATTAAACTTGTCTCTCAAAAATCAAGAAGTATTGCAAAAAATAAAACAAATACATAACCAATCTGTTTTAAAAAGAGAAGCTAAAAAGCAATATAAAGAAGATAACAAAGTATTATATAGTTTTCATGCCCCTGAAGTAGAGTGTATAGGAAAGGGAAAACGCAACAAGCCATATGAGTTTGGCAATAAAGTAGCGGTAGTAGTAAGTGGTCGTAGAAATTTTGTTTTATCCGCAAAATCGTTTCATAATAATCCTTATGATGGTCATACATTGCATCAGAGCTTTGAAGCAGTAGAGAGTGTCACTGGAATCAAGATAAAGAAATCATTTGTTGATCTTGGGTATAGTGGTAGCAATGTAAAGGAGAAGAGTAAGGTATATACCCCAAAAACGCGGAAGAAGTTGTTACAAGAGGACAAGTCTATGATCAAGAGACGCAGTGCCATAGAACCAATAATAGGTCACTTAAAGCAATATGGTCGGATGGGTAGAAACTTCTTGAAAGGTATGATAGGAGATATTATCAATCCAATAATCTCTGCTATTGGTTTGAATTTACGATGCATTGCAAATCATTTACAAATCGTGTCTAACTCCACATAAATCAAAAATATCATCATGCAAAAACTAGATGAACGATAAAAAATCGTTAACAATAGCTCCATATCAAAATTAGACCAACACAGAAATGTATCAGTAAAAATTAACATAACTTATTAATTTTTATTGAAAATCTTAGCAATTTGTTGTCAAAACTCTATCCCATTACAAATGATCAGGATTTGAAGTGTTTTTGGCGGATAGACTACGTAATTTCTGCTCATCACCATGTTTACCTACTGTGCTCATAAAATATCCTTTACTCCAAAACTCACTTCCCCATAATGTTTCTTTAAGATTTGGATATTTCTCAAACATTTTCTTAGAAGTAATACTTTTTATGATTTGAGTTATTTTTGTTGGGCTATACATTGGTATTGACTGTAATAAAAAATGTACGTGATCTTTATCTACTCCTATTTCTAAAAATCTAATTTCATAACGATCTTCTATGTGCTCACAAATTTTACACAAATAATCATCTAGTTCTTGATTGAATATTACTCTTCTATACTTTGCCGGCGTTACTAAATGATATATTAGTACTGTGACATTATGACTCTTATGTATATAGCTAACACGGAAATGTTTCTACCACAGATTAGGAAAAACTTAGGCATTGATCAATAATTTTACGTAAACAGTTTTTAAAGTTAGTCCAGCAATGTTTAATAGGATTTAGATCTGGTGAATATGTGAGTAAATACAAAAACTATGGTAAAAACCTTTCCGCGTTAGCTATATAACTGCTTTCTTCCATTCAAGTAGTATATCACGAAGCAGAGCTTCGGGGAATTAAACCCTGAGAGATTAAAAAAAGTGGCGAGTGTATCAATCTATAATTTGTATTATATATCAAATAATTTACTTTAAATTGTAGAAATATCGCTTTTAAGCTGATAAAAGCACTAAATATTTAACTTTAAATATAAATTTTTACTTTAGTCAGAAAAATTAGAATTTTTGTCAAAACTTCAGTTTATCCATTTCTTCGGCATATATAATTTCAAAATCTTGGGTCATAATTTATCTTTTTATTCATTTTTAGCTAATTGGATATTTTTAACTTCACATTGTCATCCCGTGGCGGCATTGTTGCGTGGATCGAAAAGCATCCTCGGTGTCATACCGTGGCTTGGGAACTAGATCCCAAAAATAATAAAAAATACTAATTTTATTAGTATTTTTAACTGGATCCCGCGATCAAGTCGCGGGGGGGGGGTGACAACTGGAAAATCGATCCATGCAACAACGCTGCCACGGGATGACACCGAACACTATTTTATGAGATTGCTGCATCGATGCGTTGCCTCTCCTCACAATGACAGTCAAAATACTTAAACCATCTTACTCTTAAACTCTTCTAGTTTATTCTCTAATATCAAATCAAAGTTATCAATTACTTTATTTATAGCTTGTTCTGCTATAGTATATTCAGATTTAGGAAAGTTATTTAGCACATAATCAGCTACATCCTGACTATTTTGCGGTCTACCAACACCAATTCTAATACGGTGATAATTATTTCCTATAATTCCATCAACGGATTTTAAACCGTTATGTCCACCATTTCCACCACCAGTTTTAAACTTTATTTTACCTAATTCTAAATCAATATCATCATGAATAACAAAGATTTTTTCAAGAGGAATATTATAATATGTTTTTACTGCTATTACCGACTTACCGGATAAATTCATGTAAGTAGTAGGTTTTATGAATATTAGCTTTTGCCCGTTATTAGTACTTTCAGCAATTTCACAATGAAATTTTTTCTTTACACTAAATGATGCATCATATTGTTTTGCTATATTTTCTAAAGCAATAAAGCCAATATTATGCCTTGTATGCTCATACTCTTTACCTGGATTACCAAGACCAATAATAAGCATCATAATATTATACTCGTTTAATCTCTCAGGGTTTAATTCCCCGAAGCTCTGCTTCGTGATATCATAAGAAACAACTAAAACTTTTTTAGATACCTCGTAACTCTGCTGCGAGGAGCATCATTTTGAAAAATTTTAAAGATATATATGATTTGAAATAGAATGAGGAGGTGCGTATTTTGTTCTTGTGCGAATCTTACTCCTATGTGGTTATTTCCGCTTAAGGCTTGCCCCGCGTGGATCAGTTTTTCCTTCTGAGCTAAGGAAATTACGAAGTAATCGACGAAGCAAGGAAGTATAAAAAATGCTAACTTATAGCATTTTTTATTATTTTTTCTGGATTGCCACGCTCATTTCATTCGCGTAGCTCAGACGACTTGATCCACACAATAACACTTCACAAGGATGAAATTAAGAGCTATGCAATAAAAGCGATTTGCTAACTAAAGTTCTCAAAAAAAAATACTACGTATTTTTAACTGGATACCGTGGACAAGCCGTATGACACCGAAGGTGCTTTTTTATCCACACAACAAGCCTACGCAGAAATGATATAGGAACACGGTATGACAAATTACTTCGCTGCTTCAGCCGTTTGTTCGCCCTCTGCTTCGGTTTTTGCACCTCTACGTCCTATTATAGTTGCAAGCACAAATTCTTTTTTTGTAGTAAAGCTACAACCTTCTGGTAATTTTACTTTTGAAGATTTTAATGAAGTAGCAATCGGCATATTAGTAACGTCAATAGTTACGTTTCTTGGGATATTATTAACATCACATAATAAAGTAACTCTTCTTTTTACTATATTGAAATATCCGCCTCTTTTAACACCTAATGCTCTTTCTCTCCCTTCATATACTACAGGAACTTCCATTTTTTGGGTTTTATCTTCTAAAAAAACAAAATCAACGTGGCGTACTATATCTGTAACAGGATGTAATTCTACAGCTTTCGGCAGCACTTTATATTGCTTACCATCAATTGTTAAATTAATTAACTGAGATATAAAAGCCGGCTTTCTATAGTGTTTGGTTATTTCTTTTTCTTCTAAAGAAATACTAACTGGGGTTTTCTGTGCACCATAAATAATAGCAGGAACACGCCCTTCTCTTCTTAAGGCTCTTGCTGCACCTGTACCAAATTCATTGCGAGACTTTGCTTCAAGTTCTAATATTTCACTCATTATTTCAACACTTTAAACTTTATAAAGAGGTTATGATAGTACTAATTAATCTAAAATTCAAGATATATTTGTAATTACTCTATGCCTATAAATTTATGAGTTTGTACTGACAACCTAGCACCACTCTCTAAAGCCAATTTTACCGCTAATTCGTTATTCTGAAGTTTTGACCAAAAGATAGCCAAACTTATAAGTTATGATATAAATACGCTCAAATACAAAAGGGTTTTAGTGTGTATGATTATACAAGCTGAAGTTTTGACAAAAAATTTTTATTAAAAACCTGAATTCTGGATTAATCTAGGTTTGGAAGTAAGTATTTACAAGGGATAGAAGATACTCTATATAATTTTTATAGCTAACACGGGAAGGTTTTTACCATTGCTGCCGTTATTGCATCACGAAAATCTTTAAAGTTTTTAATAATTTTTCTCAAGTAATTTTTAAAATTAGCCCAACAGTGTTCAATAGAATTTAAATCTGGAGAATAGACCGGTAGATAAATAAGAGTACAACCCGCTTTTTCTATTAATTCCTTTACCAACGGTGACTTATGAATACTCGCATTATCCATTATTACACATTGTCCAGGTTTTAGTGATGGGCATAATAGCTCACCTACCCACTGATTAAATAATTGCTTATCAATATAACCGGAATGCTCTAACGGAGCAATTAATTCTTTGGTGCCCTTATTATAACCAGCAACTATATTTACTCGCTCAGTAGCAAAACCTGCTTGCTCTGAGTAAGCTCTTGTTCCTCTTTCTGACCATCCGTACAACATGGTTATATTATTACTTACCCCCATTTCGTCACAATACACAAGTTTATCAGATGCTATTTGATCAATATATTCCACAAATTGTTTTCTAGCTTCTTCATCCCTGCCTTTGTATTTTGGCTCTTTTTTTATATGTAATTTTCATTCTATGAAGCGTGTCATAAAATGTGCTCATTGGCAGCTCGGGCGCTACTGCATCTCTTATATCTATAGCTCGGCTATCAGGATTATTTGCTAAAAATTCAATTATATTCTCCTTATTAGTAAACCTAGCATCACGTCCACTTTGCAGATGTTGTCTTGAGCTGTAGTCTCCATTTTCTTTATAACGTCTAATCCAATTTGATATCGTATGACGCTCTATACCTAATAAGTCTGATATTGCTTTTATTCTATATTTAGAGGTTTTGTGAAGACTGATTACCCTATCTCTTAAATCCTGACTGTATGCTTTCATCTCTACCGTAGTTAAAATCATTATCTTACATTATTCTAAGGAATAATTCTAGTCGCGTTAGCTATATCATAAGAAACAACTAAAACTTTTTTAGATACCTCGTAGCTCTGCTGCGAGGAGCATCATTTAAAAATTTTTTGTCAAAACTTCAGAATTATGCAAACTCTTGAAAAATATTGTTCCGTCGACATCAAGACATAATCAGGAGTTTCGCACTTAGCAAAGTTGCGAATCAGTTAAAAGCCATCTGATATAGCTAACACGGAAATGTTTCTACCACATATTAGGAAAAACTTAGGCATTGATCAATAATTTTATGTAAACAGTTTTTAAAGTTAGTCCAGCAATGTTTAATAGGATTTAGATCTGGTGAATATGTGAGTAAATACAAAAACTATGGTAAAAACCTTTTCGCGTTAGCTATAGCAAAAAAACAAGAATATCCCCATGAAGAAAGATATTACTGCATTATTTTGTTTTGTCGATGATTTTTGTAAAATTAGCGAGCAGTGGATTAATAAATCATTTCTACCATTAATTAATAAAAACCCTACAAGAAAGCCTGAAATAAGCTATTCTGAGCTGTTAACAATAGTGCTTTTATACCATCAATCACCTTGTAAAAACTTTAAATATTTTTATATGTCCTATCTACAATTATATAAATCAGACTTTGTAACTCTTCCATCATATACTCGTTTTATAGCTCTAAAACCAAGAGTTCTGAGTTATTTAGTTTTATTACTTGAATGGTATATGCAGGCAGCTCAATCTACGGGAGTTTCTTATATTGACGCCACATCTTTAGAGGTTTGTCATCGAAAAAGAATCTCTCGTAATAAAGTCTTTGCCGGTATTGCTGCTTTGGGTAAAACAACAAAAAGTTGGTTTTTTGGTCTAAAATTACATTTGGTTAATGATGCTCCTCGCAGCAGAGCTACGAGGTATCTAAAAAAGTTTTAGTTGTTTCTTATGATATCACGAAGCAGAGCTTCGGGGAATTAAACCCTGAGAGATTAAAAATTGATTATATCTGGCTTAATTAATTATAGAACTTTCCAACTACGGTAGAGATGAAAGCATACAGTCAGGATTTAAGAGATAGGGTAATCAGTCTTCACAAAACCTCTAAATATAGAATAAAAGCAATATCAGACTTATTAGTCCGTCCGCCAAAACTCTACAAGCCTTATAGATAATATGGTTTTAAGACAAGAAGTAATACAACAATCCGTAAGAAAATGATAAAATATGGTCATAAACCTTATGGATTTCAGTCAATGCCAATAGACAACATTATCAAATCGCAAGAACAAGGGAAACTGTTTGGTTATAAATTAAAAGAAGAATTAAACCCAAATAATAAGCTATATAAATTAAGAGAATTAATAAATTGGTCTAGGCTCGAAGAGTGGTTATCAAAAAATGTTTGTATTAAGAAATTTGGTAGAAATAGAAAATGTCATAGAGTGATGCTTGGCATAACGATGCTACAAGCAATGTATAATTTTTCAGATTCATTATCAGAGGAAGAGCTAAAAGAGAATATGTATTGGCAGTATTTCTGCGGGTGGGAATATATAGAAAAAGACATAGCTATCTCGGAAACTAGTATACGACGGTTTCGTAGTGTATTAGGTGAAGCTGGATATAATGAGATATTATCGGAGTTGATCAGGGTTGGGATAAAAACTAACACAATTAAAAAAAAAGATTTGGAATTAATCATCGCTGATACGACTGTACAAATTAAGAATATCAAACACCCACACGATGTTTATTTAATGGATAAAGCTAGGCTTAGCATAGTAAAGCTTTGCAACAGTTTGGGTATACATTTGAATGAAACATACGCTAGAACCTATAAACGCGATATAGTAAAGCTATGGAAATATAAAGAACATAGTAAAGCCAAGAAGCGTTGGAAAATAATGAAGCATTTAAAAATATTACTGGGTCGTTTGATTAGAGTATGTGAGCGTGAGATCAAAAATAAGCAATTAAACTTGTCTCTCAAAAATCAAGAAGTATTGCAAAAAATAAAACAAATACATGACCAATCTGTTTTAAAAAGAGAAGCTAAAAAGCAATATAAAGAAGATAACAAAGTATTATATAGTTTTCATGCCCCTGAAGTAGAGTGTATAGGAAAGGGAAAACGCAACAAGCCATATGAGTTTGGCAATAAAGTAGCGGTAGTAGTAAGTGGTCGTAGAAATTTTGTTTTATCCGCAAAATCGTTTCATAATAATCCTTATGATGGTCATACATTGCATCAGAGCTTTGAAGCAGTAGAGAGTGTCACTGGAATCAAGATAAAGAAATCATTTGTTGATCTTGGGTATAGTGGTAGCAATGTAAAGGAGAAGAGTAAGGTATATACCCCAAAAACGCGGAAGAAGTTGTTACAAGAGGACAAGTCTATGATCAAGAGACGCAGTGCCATAGAACCAATAATAGGTCACTTAAAGCAATATGGTCGGATGGGTAGAAACTTCTTGAAAGGTATGATAGGAGATATTATCAATCCAATAATCTCTGCTATTGGTTTGAATTTACGATGCATTGCAAATCATTTACAAATCGTGTCTAACTCCACATAAATCAAAAATATCATCATGCAAAAACTAGATGAACGATAAAAAATCGTTAACAATAGCTCCATATCAAAATTAGACCAACACAGAAATGTATCAGTAAAAATTAACATAACTTATTAATTTTTATTGAAAATCTTAGCAATTTGTTGTCAAAACTCTATCCCATTACAAATGATCAGGATTTGAAGTGTTTTTGGCGGATAGACTTATTAGGTATAGAGCGTCATACGATATCAAATTGGATTAGACGTTATCAGGAGTTTCGCACTTAGCAAAGTTGCGAATCAGTTAAAAGCCATCTGATATTGTTTTGAATTGATGTTTTTATAACTTCCCAAGTTTGTTGATATAAAGTAATGTTTTCATTTATCCTCCTTTTATTCATATCAAGCCAGGCAAATACTGCAAGGCAAATATGATTTCTTTGAGCTCGGCCCGTGCGTGCCTGACAGCGTTCAATACCACAAGTTTGTTTTAATTCTCGATGATAAACCTCTATAGACCAACGTGCCTTAACAATTTTCTCTATTTGCTCACGTGTGGGATTTTCCAAGTTCGTTGTTATGTAATCAATGCGACCATTCTTTGCCACAAACTTAAATACCGTAACCCAACCGTATCCACGTAGGTGAATTTTTAGCCCCTCATCGGGTATCTCTAAACTTTCCAAGCTAACATTATGATTAACTTTTCTATTTTTCCTTAGGGTGGTAACCCATAGCCAGCCTAAATTACGTATATGTTTTAAATTCTCCAACCCGCTATACCAAGCATCCATGACTATGGCATCAGGATTGAGACCTCTTTCTTTAGCTAAAGTAAGCATATCACAAAAATGCTCATTCTTTGTTTTACCATCAGTGTCTTTATCATATATTCTATAATCTACGGGAGTAGATTGAGCAATTTTAGTATTGTAATGTAGTAAGTTTACCATTCCTATACCAGGTATAACATCATGTACAGCTCCAGAATATTGATAACGTACAAGCTCAATCTTCTGACTGTATTGCTTTGATAATAAGGTGTCATCCCCCACTAATAAACACGGTGCGGCTTTGTTGCATAAATAAGCTTTTGAATATACTGCCCCTAACCCCGCAATGCTAGCCTAGCCAACAGGCACAGAGATAGGTTTACCAATTTCAAACATTTTGTTTAATAAGTGGCATTTAATAGACATTTCTTTTGTCATATTTTGATCATGTCTTGATAGAAACTTACTACCAAAAGAAGTTTTAAATCGAAAGAACGTGTTCTCTACACGCTCCCTTCTACCATAATTATTCTTTACCCTCCATGCTTGGTATCCTTTGTTTTGTTGATATATAACAGCTGCATCTCTCTCAGTTTTATCCCTAAGCGATTGAACTTTTACTGAAGAGTTTGGGGGTCTAATAACTGGTTTTATCTTCTTCTTTCTCAACAATTGATATGTAGATTCACCGTCATACCCTCGATCTCCCAGAAAATCCTTGGCTCTGACATTAGCTATTAGTAGTCCAATCTGTGATCTATCATCTATAGTATGCTCTGTGGTACTATCGGCAAGTATCATACCTTGATCTTCTATAACGATATGTAGCTTTTTCCATATGCGACGCTTATATTGCTTACCATGCTTATTTTCTAGCCATTCGTTCCCTGTGTAGGCTTGTATCCCTGTACTATCCATTGAAATACAACTAAATTCTTTATCTTGATTTCCATGTAAATACCTAAGATCTAATGACTTCATACGCTTACTTAATGTTGTATAGTCTGGACATCTAATAGATAAACCCGATATTTCAAAGAGCCAGTTTATAAAGCCTTGGGTTTGGCGTAACTTAAGACCGAATAAGCATCTGATCTTCAAACACTGTAATATAGCGTGATCACTATAGCGTCTAGGTCTTCCTCGTTTCATTTCCTCTCTGTAATCAGCATACCAGCCAATCGCCAAATCACTGGCAATCATAAAATCTATGCGACCCCTATTGCGTAAAAAATTATTATATTCTGACCAATTCGTTATTTTATATTTAGAATACTTGCGTGATTTACTAAAAGGGGCTTTCTTCCGAGATCTCATATAATCTGGATTATTTTTTAATTCAGGACATCTTACCAGATTATCACCACTCTTGCTCTACAAATTTTATTTATGCAACAAAGCCATAAACGAAAGTGAAGAAGAAATGACTTTAGAGAATAGTGCAGAAATAGAGGTCCATATTACAAAAGAGATAGAGCAGTATATTAATCGAGGTGGAGTATTAAGTTAATAAGTGAGCTATTAATAATGACTTACTAACCTGAATTCTGGATTAATCTAGGTTTGGAAGTAAGTATTTACAAGGGATAGAAGATACTCTATATAATTTTTAGCAAAAAAACAAGAGTATCCCCATGAAGAAAGGCTTTGTTGCATAAATAAAATTTGTAGAGCAAGAGTGGTGATAATCTGGTAAGATGTCCTGAATTAAAAAATAATCCAGATTATATGAGATCTCGGAAGCAAGCCCCTTTTAGTAAATCACGCAAGTATTCTAAATATAAAATAACGAATTGGTCAGAATATAATAATTTTTTACGCAATAGGGGTCGCATAGATTTTATGATTGCCAGTGATTTGGCGATTGGCTGGTATGCTGATTACAGAGAGGAAATGAAACGAGGAAGACCTAGACGCTATAGTGATCACGCTATATTACAGTGTTTGAAGATCAGATGCTTATTCGGTCTTAAGTTACGCCAAACCCAAGGCTTTATAAACTGGCTCTTTGAAATATCGGGTTTATCTATTAGATGTCCAGACTATACAACATTAAGTAAGCGTATGAAGTCATTAGATCTTAGGTATTTACATGGAAATCAAGATAAAGAATTTAGCAGGAGTTTCGCACTTAGCAAAAAGTATGTTAATCTAGAGAAAAATAGTTTTAGATAAAAATGACAAGAACAAAATGTAGCAAGGACTTATATAAATCATTTTTACAAGCAAGTAGTGTCAGATATACTAGCAAGGCATTATCTGAAGTGAGTCCAGTAGATCTATCTCACGATAGTGCAAGTCGATGGTTAAAGAGTAAGGATTTTCGTCCTAGCGAAATCTATAAGGAAGTGTCAAAATATATAGATTGGGAAGCACCGTGTTTATTAGTGGGGGATGACACCTTATTATCAAAGCAATACAGTCAGAAGATTGAGCTTGTACGTTATCAATATTCTGGAGCTGTACATGATGTTATACCTGGTATAGGAATGGTAAACTTACTACATTACAATACTAAAATTGCTCAATCTACTCCCGTAGATTATAGAATATATGATAAAGACACTGATGGTAAAACAAAGAATGAGCATTTTTGTGATATGCTTACTTTAGCTAAAGAAAGAGGTCTCAATCCTGATGCCATAGTCATGGATGCTTGGTATAGCGGGTTGGAGAATTTAAAACATATACGTAATTTAGGCTGGCTATGGGTTACCACCCTAAGGAAAAATAGAAAAGTTAATCATAATGTTAGCTTGGAAAGTTTAGAGATACCCGATGAGGGGCTAAAAATTCACCTACGTGGATACGGTTGGGTTACGGTATTTAAGTTTGTGGCAAAGAATGGTCGCATTGATTACATAACAACGAACTTGGAAAATCCCACACGTGAGCAAATAGAGAAAATTGTTAAGGCACGTTGGTCTATAGAGGTTTATCATCGAGAATTAAAACAAACTTGTGGTATTGAACGCTGTCAGGCACGCACGGGCCGAGCTCAAAGAAATCATATTTGCCTTGCAGTATTTGCCTGGCTTGATATGAATAAAAGGAGGATAAATGAAAACATTACTTTATATCAACAAACTTGGGAAGTTATAAAAACATCAATTCAAAACAATATCAGATGGCTTTTAACTGATTCGCAACTTTGCTAAGTGCGAAACTCCTGATATAGATTGGGAAGCACCGTGTTTATTAGTGGGGGATGACACCTTATTATCAAAGCAATACAGTCAGAAGATTGAGCTTGTACGTTATCAATATTCTGGAGCTGTACATGATGTTATACCTGGTATAGGAATGGTAAACTTACTACATTACAATACTAAAATTGCTCAATCTACTCCCGTAGATTATAGAATATATGATAAAGACACTGATGGTAAAACAAAGAATGAGCATTTTTGTGATATGCTTACTTTAGCTAAAGAAAGAGGTCTCAATCCTGATGCCATAGTCATGGATGCTTGGTATAGCGGGTTGGAGAATTTAAAACATATACGTAATTTAGGCTGGCTATGGGTTACCACCCTAAGGAAAAATAGAAAAGTTAATCATAATGTTAGCTTGGAAAGTTTAGAGATACCCGATGAGGGGCTAAAAATTCACCTACGTGGATACGGTTGGGTTACGGTATTTAAGTTTGTGGCAAAGAATGGTCGCATTGATTACATAACAACGAACTTGGAAAATCCCACACGTGAGCAAATAGAGAAAATTGTTAAGGCACGTTGGTCTATAGAGGTTTATCATCGAGAATTAAAACAAACTTGTGGTATTGAACGCTGTCAGGCACGCACGGGCCGAGCTCAAAGAAATCATATTTGCCTTGCAGTATTTGCCTGGCTTGATATGAATAAAAGGAGGATAAATGAAAACATTACTTTATATCAACACACTTGGGAAGTTATAAAAACATCAATTCAAAACAATATCAGATGGCTTTTAACTGATTCGCAACTTTGCTAAGTGCGAAACTCCTGGATATTTTAGGCTTATGGATAAGTGAGAATGAAGGAGCTAAATTTTGGCTTGGTAATTTTACTGAAATGAAGAATCGAGGAGTAAAAGATATCTTAATTGCTTGTAGTGATAATCTAACTGGTATGTCTGATGCTATTGCATCAGTATATCCGAAAACTGAACATCAAATTTGTATTGTCCATCAGATCAGGAATAGCCTCAAATATGTATCATATAAAGATAGAAAGCAATTAGCAGCGGATTTGAAACTAATCTATACTTCTGCTACTGAAAAAGAAGCAGAATTAGCTCTTGAGTCATTTGATCAAAAATGGAGTAAGCAATATCCGCATATAGCTAAATCTTGGTATAATAATTGGGATAATTTGATAATTTTCTTGCAATATCCAAAGGAGATTCGTAAGATTATTTACACTACAAATGCGATAGAATCGCTGAATAGCCAATTGAGAAAAGTTACTAAGAATAAACGCATCTTTCCAAATGATGTGTAATAGTTGAGATTATATCTTACATTTAGTAAAATAAATTAATTATTAAATGGAGATAAAGAATGAACTTAAATCAAAAAATAATAAAACCAAAATTAGGTTTACTTGAATTAGCTAAGAGCCTTGGTAGTATATCATCAGCATGTAAAGCGATGGGATATAGTAGAGATAGTTATTACAGATTTAAAGAACTGTATGAAACTGGTGGCGAAGAAGCGTTGTATGAAATTAGTCGAAGAAAGCCAATAATAGCGAATAGAGTTGATCCTGCTGTAGAGAAAGCAGTACTAGATATGGCAATAGAATATCCAGCATATGGTCAGCTAAGAGTATCAAATGAGCTTAAAAAGACAGGTGTACTTGTATCACCTGGGGGAGTAAGATCAATTTGGTTACGTAATGATTTAAACAACATCAGTAAAAGACTTAAAGCATTAGAAGCAAAAATGGCTCAAGATGGTATTGTGCTTACTGAGGCACAATTACAAGTGCTAGAGAAGCGTCGTAATGAAAAAGAAGCTCATGGAGAAATTGAGACACAGCATCCAGGGTATCTAGGATGCCAAGATACATATTATGTAGGCAACTTTAAGGGTATAGGTAAGGTTTATTCTCAGGTATTTATTGATAGCTACAGCAGAGTAGCTGATGTTAAACTATATACTGATAAAACAGCTTTAACTGCTGCTGATATGCTTAATGACCGAGTGTTACCATGGTATGAGACTCAAGGGATACCAATACTTCGTATTCTGACAGATCGTGGGTCAGAATATAAGGGGAATATAGAGCATCATGCTTTTGAATTATTTCTAAGTATCGAAGGTATAGAGCATACTACTACTAAAGCATATTCTCCTCAAACAAACGGTATGTGTGAGCGTTTTAATAAAACCATGAAACAAGAATTCTTTGATACAGCTATGCGGAAAAAGATTTATACAGATCTTGATGACCTACAATTAGATCTTGATATCTGGCTAGAGTATTTCAATAATGAAAGACCTCATTCTGGTAAATATTGTTATGGAAAAACTCCTATGCAAACTTTTAAGGATAGTAAGAAATTAGCTGTTGAAAAGAATAATGAAATCTTGTATCTTGAATATGTATCTGACAGTCAAAATTTAACTGACAATCAGGGGCAAAATTTATAGTGTCTGTAAGATCAAATCTTAACTTCTACAAATGATGACGCAGTATTTAAGGTTTTATATCTGACAATTGATTATATTACCAAAAAATGGTCTATGCCTATCCCCAATTGGAATGAAGCTATGGCTCATTTTATGATCAAATTTGATGGTAGAATTTAATGGTTCACGAAATTTACACAATTGATGAGACAGAGCCCTTTGGTGCCCTATTATAACCAGCAACTATATTTACTCGCTCAGTAGCAAAACCTGCTTGCTCTGAGTAAGCTCTTGTTCCTCTTTCTGATCATCCGTACAACATGGTTATATTATTACTTACCCCCATTTCGTCACAATACACAAGTTTATCAGATGCTATTTGATCAATATATTCCACAAATTGTTTTCTAGCTTCTTCATCCCTGCCTTTGTATTTTGGCTCTTTTTTTATATGTAATTTTCATTCTATGAAGCGTGTCATAAAATGTGCTCATTGGCAGCTCGGGCGCTACTGCATTTCTTATATCTGTAGCTCGGCTATCAGGATTATTTGCTAAAAATTCAATTATATTCTCCTTATTAGTAAACCTAGCATCACGTCCACTTTGCAGATGTTGTCTTGAGCTGTAGTCTCCATTTTCTTTATAACCAGGAGTTTCGCACTTAGCAAAAAGTATGTTAATCTAGAGAAAAATAGTTTTAGATAAAAATGACAAGAACAAAATGTAGCAAGGACTTATATAAATCATTTTTACAAGCAAGTAGTGTCAGATATACTAGCAAGGCATTATCTGAAGTGAGTCCAGTAGATCTATCTCACGATAGTGCAAGTCGATGGTTAAAGAGTAAGGATTTTCGTCCTAGCGAAATCTATAAGGAAGTGTCAAAATATATAGATTGGGAAGCACCGTGTGGCTTTGTTGCATAAATAAAATTTGTAGAGCAAGAGTGGTGATAATCTGGTAAGATGTCCTGAATTAAAAAATAATCCAGATTATATGAGATCTCGGAAGAAAGCCCCTTTTAGTAAATCACGCAAGTATTCTAAATATAAAATAACGAATTGGTCAGAATATAATAATTTTTTACGCAATAGGGGTCGCATAGATTTTATGATTGCCAGTGATTTGGCGATTGGCTGGTATGCTGATTACAGAGAGGAAATGAAACGAGGAAGACCTAGACGCTATAGTGATCACGCTATATTACAGTGTTTGAAGATCAGATGCTTATTCGGTCTTAAGTTACGCCAAACCCAAGGCTTTATAAACTGGCTCTTTGAAATATCGGGTTTATCTATTAGATGTCCAGACTATACAACATTAAGTAAGCGTATGAAGTCATTAGATCTTAGGTATTTACATGGAAATCAAGATAAAGAATTTAGTTGTATTTCAATGGATAGTACAGGGATACAAGCCTACACAGGGAACGAATGGCTAGAAAATAAGCATGGTAAGCAATATAAGCGTCGCATATGGAAAAAGCTACATATCGTTATAGAAGATCAAGGTATGATACTTGCCGATAGTACCACAGAGCATACTATAGATGATAGATCACAGATTGGACTACTAATAGCTAATGTCAGAGCCAAGGATTTTCTGGGAGATCGAGGGTATGACGGTGAATCTACATATCAATTGTTGAGAAAGAAGAAGATAAAACCAGTTATTAGACCCCCAAACTCTTCAGTAAAAGTTCAATCGCTTAGGGATAAAACTGAGAGAGATGCAGCTGTTATATATCAACAAAACAAAGGATACCAAGCATGGAGGGTAAAGAATAATTATGGTAGAAGGGAGCGTGTAGAGAACACGTTCTTTCGATTTAAAACTTCTTTTGGTAGTAAGTTTCTATCAAGACATGATCAAAATATGACAAAAGAAATGTCTATTAAATGCCACTTATTAAACAAAATGTTTGAAATTGGTAAACCTATCTCTGTGCCTGTTGGCTAGGCTAGCATTGCGGGGTTAGGGGCAGTATATTCAAAAGCTTATTTATGCAACAAAGCCATATAAATCACCATTTATTTTACTTATAAGTGCTATGCTACACACTCTTTAGCTACAAACTTTACTCTCTACATAATCATCTCCTGATCTTAGTACAGCAAACACCACTCTTGCCAACTTATTAGCTATGGCAACTGTCGTTTTATTATGGCTACTTCGCTCAGATAAATTAAACATCCATTTCGTAAATTGGCTAAAATCTTTTTTAGATTTCTGTTCTTCCGATGTAAATCTTATCTTGGCATTTAGTACAGCTCTAGCCCCTTGAATTAATAAAGTGCGTAAGTATACATCACCTCGCTTGCTAATTCCCAGCAGCTTATCCTTCCCACCACTTGAATGTTGTCTTGGCACTAATCCTAGCCATGCCGATAATTGCCTGCCATTCTCAAAACTTGTAGCATTACCTATTGATGCTATTAAAGCAGTAGCAGTAATTAAACCAAGACCAGGTATAGCTCTTAATCGTTGATATTGAGTTAGGTTACTTGCTATCATTGTTAATCGTTTTTCTATCTCTTTTATTTTTCTGTTATTATCTAAGAATTCTTCTTTTAGTTCACTAAATGTTTGATAACTTAACTGGCTTAATTTCCCTGCATCTAAAATCTCAATTAATTTTGTGATAACCTTATTAATGCCTTGAGGAACAATAAAACCAAACTCATGTAGTAGCCCCCTAATTTCATTAGCAAGTGCTGTACGATTTTTTACCAATCTCTCTCTTACCCTATGTATTGATAAAATTTCTTGTTGCTCTATAGTTTTAATTGCAACAAATCTCATATTAGGTCTTGTCACGGCTTCACATATCGCTTCAGCATCTGCTTGATCATTTTTATTAGTTTTAACATATGGTTTGACAAATTGCGGTGCCATTAGTTTTACTTCATGCCCTAATTTAGTTATTTCTCTTGCCCAATAACTAGAACCACCACAAGCTTCCATCCCTACTAAACATTGTGGTAAATTAGCCATAAATGTCAAAACCTGATCTCTCATCAATTTTTTCTTTAATACTGTCTTGCCATTTTTATCTACACCATGAATTTGAAAAATTCTTTTTGCAATATCTATACCAATTGTAGTAACCTCCATATGGACCTCCTTAATTGTTGTTTTAATATGTTAAATATTAACCCTAGAAGATTAGCAACTGCTTTTCATTCTCTATATCAGGAGGTCCATACCATTAGTCCACTATCTATTACTGACGAAATGATACAGCAGTATATTGATGAACAAGAAGGTGAGCCAGTAAATGATGATCGATTTCTAGTCTATCCGCCAAAAACACTTCAAATCCTGATCATTTGTAATGGGATAGAGTTTTGACAACAAATTGCTAAGATTTTCAATAAAAATTAATAAGTTATGTTAATTTTTACTGATACATTTCTGTGTTGGTCTAATTTTGATATGGAGCTATTGTTAACGATTTTTTATCGTTCATCTAGTTTTTGCATGATGATATTTTTGATTTATGTGGAGTTAGACACGATTTGTAAATGATTTGCAATGCATCGTAAATTCAAACCAATAGCAGAGATTATTGGATTGATAATATCTCCTATCATACCTTTCAAGAAGTTTCTACCCATCCGACCATATTGCTTTAAGTGACCTATTATTGGTTCTATGGCACTGCGTCTCTTGATCATAGACTTGTCCTCTTGTAACAACTTCTTCCGCGTTTTTGGGGTATATACCTTACTCTTCTCCTTTACATTGCTACCACTATACCCAAGATCAACAAATGATTTCTTTATCTTGATTCCAGTGACACTCTCTACTGCTTCAAAGCTCTGATGCAATGTATGACCATCATAAGGATTATTATGAAACGATTTTGCGGATAAAACAAAATTTCTACGACCACTTACTACTACCGCTACTTTATTGCCAAACTCATATGGCTTGTTGCGTTTTCCCTTTCCTATACACTCTACTTCAGGGGCATGAAAACTATATAATACTTTGTTATCTTCTTTATATTGCTTTTTAGCTTCTCTTTTTAAAACAGATTGGTTATGTATTTGTTTTATTTTTTGCAATACTTCTTGATTTTTGAGAGACAAGTTTAATTGCTTATTTTTGATCTCACGCTCACATACTCTAATCAAACGACCCAGTAATATTTTTAAATGCTTCATTATTTTCCAACGCTTCTTGGCTTTACTATGTTCTTTATATTTCCATAGCTTTACTATATCGCGTTTATAGGTTCTAGCGTATGTTTCATTCAAATGTATACCCAAACTGTTGCAAAGCTTTACTATGCTAAGCCTAGCTTTATCCATTAAATAAACATCGTGTGGGTGTTTGATATTCTTAATTTGTACAGTCGTATCAGCGATGATTAATTCCAAATCTTTTTTTTTAATTGTGTTAGTTTTTATCCCAACCCTGATCAACTCCGATAATATCTCATTATATCCAGCTTCACCTAATACACTACGAAACCGTCGTATACTAGTTTCCGAGATAGCTATGTCTTTTTCTATATATTCCCACCCGCAGAAATACTGCCAATACATATTCTCTTTTAGCTCTTCCTCTGATAATGAATCTGAAAAATTATACATTGCTTGTAGCATCGTTATGCCAAGCATCACTCTATGACATTTTCTATTTCTACCAAATTTCTTAATACAAACATTTTTTGATAACCACTCTTCGAGCCTAGACCAATTTATTAATTCTCTTAATTTATATAGCTTATTATTTGGGTTTAATTCTTCTTTTAATTTATAACCAAACAGTTTCCCTTGTTCTTGCGATTTGATAATGTTGTCTATTGGCATTGACTGAAATCCATAAGGTTTATGACCATATTTTATCATTTTCTTACGGATTGTTGTATTACTTCTTGTCTTAAAACCATATTATCTATAAGGCTTGTAGAGTTTTGGCGGACGGACTTTCTAATCGATTCCACTTTATAACCCCTCAGCTTATAGCTGAGGGTTGTTTAGTTAGTTTCTTGATATCTTTACTGTATTTTTATAGCTGGTATGAGCTTTTAGAAATCTAAATCTGTATAATAGCTTGGTGGAGTAAAGCCTGGGATTCTATCTTGCAATAATAATCTAAAAGCGGTTCTTGATTTAATTAGCGAATACCAATGTTTAATAACAATCCATTTATCCCAATAAATTTCACTAAAATAATCAAGTACGGATAAATGACAAGCTGCTGCAATATCAGCAATAGTTAGGGAGTCTGAAACTATATAACTTCTTTTCTCAAGTAAGCTAGTCATATATTCTAGGTGATAATTTAGGTTATTTTTTGCAGCACGTAAAAATTCAGTTCTTGGACTGCTCATTTTAGCGATTGATCTTATAACTTTTTCATCGATAATAATTTTAGTAACTTCACGATAAAATTTATCATTAAACCAAAAGAATAATCGCCTGATTTCACAACAAACATCTACATCCTCATCTAAAAAATTAAAATTTGGATATTTGCTATGAAGATATTCTACCAAAGGATAAATACCAACTACAGATAAGCCGTATTGTGCCTCTAAAACAGGCAATGTTCCGGCAGGGTTTATTTTCAGAAATTCTTTATTAAACTGCCAATAATCTTCTTTAATTGTAGTAAATTGTATATCTAATTCTTTTAAAAAGACACGAGCTTGTCTTGAGATGGGACAGATAGGATAATGATATAATTTCTTCATTATGGGTTTAACATATATATTTATGTTCTTAGTGTCATCCCGTGGCTTGACCACGGGATCCAGCATAAAGCGAGATAAATTGAGCTTTTAATTCATAATTTTTAACTGGATCCCGTGGACAAGCCACAAGATGACAGAATAAGGTCTATAAGCCGGATTCCGTACGAACTATAAATAGCTCGTTGTAGTTATTTATCTAGGATAAACGTTATCGTTTACCTCAAGCAATCTACCCGCATTACAAACCGGTTAGAGATACCCGGGAGCTTATAAAAGCTCTGTAACGCCTATTTGATTTTGCTCTTGGTGGGGTTTACCATGCGTAACTTGTTACCAACTTACCGGTGTGCTCTTACCACACCTTTTCACCCTTACCGTAATATAAAATATATTATGGCGGTTTATTTTCTGCGGCACTTTCCCTAAAGTAATATTACTCCGCCGGGCGTTACCCGGCACCATACCTCTATAGAGTCCGGACTTTCCTCGTAATTTTTAAAAATCACGCAACTACACGACCTATTTAGATTATGCTAAATTTTCACAAATTAGTCAATATTTACTATTAACAATAATTTAACGTTGCCACTATTATTAGCATAATGTATAAATAGGGTTTAAGTTCCAAATACCATCAATAATTATTAGCAAATTTTATATATATATGAAAAAATTAATTTACTATTTTGGTAGTAACGGTAGCGATGGAAACACTAGTATGAAAGATATACTTGGTAATAAAGGGGCTGGGCTTGCTGAAATGTCTAACTTAAAATTACCTATACCTGACGGCTTTACTATCACTACTGAACTTTGTAACTATTTTTATACTCATGATAATAGCTTTCCTCAAAATTTTAGAGATGAGTTAAAAACAGCAGTAGAAAAACTTGAAGCCACCACTGGCAAAGTTTTTGGAAGCACCAAAAATCCTTTATTATTATCGGTAAGATCAGGCTCTATTGTTTCAATGCCTGGTATGATGGACACCATACTTAACCTTGGAATGAACGATGAAGTTTGTGCAGCTCTTGGAGAAGTATGCAAGGACAAAAGATTTGCCTTTGATAGCTATAAAAGATTTCTAGAAATGTATGGAGCAACTGTTTTATCCATACCCAGTGATTTATTTGAACAAATTTATGAAAGACATAAGATTCAAGCCGATATTTATAGAGATAGCGATGTTACGCCAGAACTATTAGAAAAAATCATTGAAGACTTTAAAAAATTACATGTAAAATATGCAGAAAAGTTAATAACTGATCCTTACGAACAGTTAGAATCGGCAATTAAAGCGGTACTTAATTCTTGGATGAGTAACAGAGCAGTCATATATAGAAAAATCAATAATATTTCCGAAAGCTTTGGCACGGCTATAAATATCCAATCTATGGTTTTTGGTAATTTAAGTAAAACTTCAGCAACAGGAGTTATTTTTACTAGATCACCCTCTACAGGTGAAAAAAAGCTTTTTGGTGAATTTTTGATAAATGCTCAAGGCGAAGATATAGTATCAGGCACTAGAACACCTTGGCCTATTATTTCTGATGATTCAAATTCCATGAAAGCAACAATGCCGAAAGTGTTTGATGAATTATCAAAAATTTCTGAAACATTAGAAAAGCATTATCTAGATATGCAAGATATAGAGTTTACTATAGAAAACAGCAAGCTTTATATACTACAAACTCGTACAGCTAAAAGAACTGCCATTGCTGCTATAAAAATTGCTGTACAAATGGTGGAAGAAAAACTGATTTCTAAAGAACAGGCTTTAATGCGAATCGATCCTGAGTCGTTAAACCAATTATTGCACACTCGTATAGATTATAGCAAAGGTCTTACATCTATTGCAGATGGATTACCTGCCTCCCCAGGAGCCGCAACTGGTATTATCGTATTTTCACCTTATGATGCTGAAAAACTATCACATCACCATAAAGTGATTTTAGTGAGGCACGATACTAGCCCCGAAGATATTAATGGCATGCATGTTTCCTCAGGTATTTTAACAATACGAGGCGGTATGACTTCACACGCTGCAGTTGTAGCAAGAGGTATGGGCAAGCCCTGCGTTTGCGGAACTAATAATTTAGTAATAGATGAGAAAAAACAAACATTAACAGCTGGCGATCTGATACTTAAACAAGGTGATATTATCACGATTGACGGTGGCACAGGTAAAGTTTTTTTAGGCGCAGTGCCATTAATTCAACCTACTTTTAGTGAAGAATCAAAACTAATTTTAGAATGGGCAGATGAGACAAGTAAACTAAAAATTCGCACCAATGCCGAAACAGTAAGTGATGCTTTAGTATCAGTAAAATTTGGTGCTAAAGGCATCGGTTTATGTCGTAGTGAACATATGTTCTTTGATAAAAACAAAATTCCTCTAGTACGGGAAATGATTATTGCTCCTGATATAGATAGAAGAAAGCTTGCAGTGCAGAAATTACTACCTCTTCAAACACAAGACTTTAAGGCTTTATTTAGAGTGATGGGCGATAAACCGGTAAATATTAGATTACTTGATCCACCATTGCATGAGTTTTTACCTACAACTGAGGAAGATAAGAAAAATCTAGTAAGTAATTTAAATTTGCCATTATCGATGATTAATCAACGTCTGCACGCTATGCATGAGGTAAATCCTATGCTTGGTCATCGTGGTTGTAGGCTTGGTATCTGCTCACCAGAAATTTATCAGATGCAAGTTGAAGCAATCTTTACAGCTATTTTTGAGCTCCATAAAGAAGAAAATATTGAATGTAAATTAGAATTAATGATTCCTTTAATTAGTAATGTTAACGAAATCAAGAAGCTTAAAGGTGATATTTATGAAATGATCCATGAGCTAGAAGAGCGTTATGAGTATAAATTTTCTTTTAGTTTAGGTACAATGATTGAGTTACCAAGAGCAGCACTTAACAGTAAAAAGATAGCTGAGGAAGTTGATTATTTTAGCTTCGGTACTAATGATTTAACCCAAACTACATATGGAATTTCCAGAGATGATATAGCCTCTTTCTTACCTTATTACTTAGAAGAAAGAATCTTCGAGTCCGATCCATTTATTACGCTAGATGAAGAAGGAGTAGGAGAATTAATTGAGATTGCCATAAAACGAGGAAAAAGCAGCCACCCTAGCTTAAAGCTTGGTGCTTGTGGCGAACATGCTGGACATCCTGCTTCTATAGAATTTTTTCACAGAATGAATTTGGATTATGTTTCCTGCTCCCCTTATCGTATTCCAATCGCACGAATCGCCGCCGCACAAGCTAAAATTAAACATGGATAGTCTTTTTGTAATTACGAGGAGATGCGAAGCGGCTTGGCTTTGTTGCATAAATAAGCTTTTGAATATACTGCCCCTAACCCCGCAATGCTAGCCTAGCCAACAGGCACAGAGATAGGTTTACCAATTTCAAACATTTTGTTTAATAAGTGGCATTTAATAGACATTTCTTTTGTCATATTTTGATCATGTCTTGATAGAAACTTACTACCAAAAGAAGTTTTGAGTCTTTTGCAATGATTGTGTAAATTTTTGTTGAGCCTATATTAGAAGTAATTAAAAATATAGGTAACAGAAATGCAAATAGAGAAGAATAAAAAAATAAATGAAGCAATAGATTTGCGGCTCTGTCTCATCAATTGTGTAAATTTCGTGAACCATTAAATTCTACCATCAAATTTGATCATAAAATGAGCCATAGCTTCATTCCAACTGGGGATAGGCATAGACCATTTTTTGGTAATATAATCAATTGTCAGATATAAAACCTTAAATACTGCGTCATCATTTGGAAAGATGCGTTTATTCTTAGTAACTTTTCTCAATTGGCTATTCAGCGATTCTATCGCATTTGTAGTGTAAATAATCTTACGAATCTCCTTTGGATATTGCAAGAAAATTATCAAATTATCCCAATTATTATACCAAGATTTAGCTATATGCGGATATTGCTTACTCCATTTTTGATCAAATGACTCAAGAGCTAATTCGAGTCTTTTGCAATGATTGTGTAAATTTTTGTTGAGCCTATATTAGAAGTAATTAAAAATATAGGTAACAGAAATGCAAATAGAGAAGAATAAAAAAATAAATGAAGCAATAGATTTGCTGATAAAAGGCGGAGTAGATTTAAAAACAGTACTAAGTCAGAATGGATTAATTAAGGAATTAACCAAGGGTATTTTAGAGCGAGCACTGCATGCTGAGATGTCAGAACATTTAGGTTATAGCAAGTATGATAGAGCTGAAACTGAGAATGCGAGGAATGGTAGTTTTAGTAAGAATCTGATTAGTGAGAATGGGTACTATAGAGCTAAATGTTCCAAGAGACAGACAAGGTAAATTTGAACCTATAATAGTCTCAAAGAAACAAACAAGAATAGATGGCTTAGACCAAAAGATAATATCCTTATATGCGAAGGGTATGAGTGTGTCTGATATTAAAACACAATTGCAAGAATTATATGGAGCTGAGATCAGTGAGAGCCTAATCAGCAGGATTACAGATGAAGTAATAGATGAGGTCAAGATTTGGCAGAGTAGACCTCTTGAATCAGTATACCCTATAGTATATTTTGACTGTTTAGTAGTGAAAGTAAGACAAGATAAACTTATTATTAATAGGAAAGTTCTATAATTAATTAAGCCAGATATAATCAATTTTTAATCTCTCAGGGTTTAATTCCCCGAAGCTCTGCTTCGTGATATCATAAGAAACAACTAAAACTTTTTTAGATACCTCGTAGCTCTGCTGCGAGGAGCATCATTTTAAAAATTTTTTGTCAAAACTTCAGTTTGATAATTCCTTATTTTTTCACATCTCGTACTTTAAAGAAGCTATAAGACAAGGTAAGTACTTTTACATCTCTCATTTCAGGATCGTTTTCGAAATCCTTATCTATATAAAACGTGACTGGCATTAAAATTTTCTCACTGGCTTTTAATAATTGTTCTTCGAAACAAAAACAATGAATCTTAACAAAATATTTTCCTGCTTTATTAGGAGTAACGTTATAAATTGAAGTTCCTATAATATCGTTATTACTTAAATTTTCTGTTTCATAAAAAACTAGAGTATTTTGTCCTGGAACAATCTGGACTCGCTGCTGCCTTGGAATAAAACGCCAAGGTAAATTTTTATCGACATTAGCATCAAACTCAATAATTATAGGTCTAGTTCCTTTGACTTTAGAGTAGATACTTACTGTTTCTCTATTAGTCGTGCCGCCATATCCCGTAACTTTACAAAATAAGTTATAAAGCGGTACGGCAGCAAAGCTAAGTAGTACCATACTAACTATTAGTCCTAGCAAGGAAAACGCTAAGCTTTTATTAGATTTTTTAGACATTATTTGATTTTATTTAAAAATACTCTAGAAATAGTTTATTTTAGAACATATATATGATATTATAAAGAAAATTAATTAGTAAGGTTAGTAATGACTAGTAATATTAATGCATTAGCAATCTCTAGTGAATCTGGCTTTTATAGCTACTTACAGAAAATTAATAAAATTCCTTCGCTAACGCAAGAAGAAGAATTTTTGCTGGCTAAATCTTATTTAGAGCAGAATGATCTGCAAGCTGCACATAAGCTAGTAACTAGCCATCTTAAGTTAGTTGCAAAAATTGCAACTGGTTATAGAACTTATGGTCTTCCTGTTACCGAATTAGTATCGGAAGGTAATATAGGTTTAATGCAAGCAGTGAAAAAATTCAATCCTGAGCTTGGTTTTCGTTTATCAACTTATGCTATGTGGTGGATTAAAGCAGCTATTCAAGAATATATATTAAAATCCTGGTCATTAGTAAAGATGGGTACGACTGCTGCACAAAAAAAATTATTTTTTAGCCTTAGTAAAATTAAAAATAAAATTACTAATTTATATTCAAGAGCTATTACAAGCGATGATTTTGTCCAAATCGCTGATGAATTAGGCGTTTCAGTTAGTGAAGTTTCTGATATGAATATAAGGCTTTCCGGTTCTGATTTATCGTTAAACAATACTATAAATAATGATGATGCAAGTTCAGGCGAGTTGATAGAATTACTGCCTGAAACACGCCCAAACCCTGAAGCTATAGCCATTAGTAAAGAAGATATGACTCATAAGAGAGCTTTATTATCCAGTGCTATGACAGTTTTAAATGCCAGAGAGTTACGTATTTTAACAGAGCGTAAATTGCAAGATACTCCTAAAACTCTTGATGTTTTAAGTAGTGAATATAATATTTCTAAAGAACGTATTAGACAAATTGAAAATACTGCTTTTGAGAAGATAAAGAAATTTATTTTAAGTAGCGATGCTATTAAAGCTAATTAGGTTTTTAATAGGAAAACATAAGTATACTCGATGAACTTGAAAAATTGGCTACGTCGTCTTATAAGATCTGTGGTGCTCACGTACTATTTGTACGCTCCGCTCCTTGACTTATATACTCCTTGCTCTTTTCCAAGTTGATCTTCGTATACCCAACTCTTCATTTATTAGGGGTATACATAAACCTAAGTTGAAGGACGAAAAGAACCAATAGAAAAGTGTAGCGATAAACTAGATTGGTAATTTTTTATAAATGATATAATTCGCTAGGTTCTGTGAACATTTCTAATTGATTTTCAATTTTGAGCTATTTTTTAGTCCGTCCGCCAAAACTCTACAAGCCTTATAGATAATATGGTTTTAAGACAAGAAGTAATACAACAATCCGTAAGAAAATGATAAAATATGGTCATAAACCTTATGGATTTCAGTCAATGCCAATAGACAACATTATCAAATCGCAAGAACAAGGGAAACTGTTTGGTTATAAATTAAAAGAAGAATTAAACCCAAATAATAAGCTATATAAATTAAGAGAATTAATAAATTGGTCTAGGCTCGAAGAGTGGTTATCAAAAAATGTTTGTATTAAGAAATTTGGTAGAAATAGAAAATGTCATAGAGTGATGCTTGGCATAACGATGCTACAAGCAATGTATAATTTTTCAGATTCATTATCAGAGGAAGAGCTAAAAGAGAATATGTATTGGCAGTATTTCTGCGGGTGGGAATATATAGAAAAAGGCATAGCTATCTCGGAAACTAGTATACGACGGTTTCGTAGTGTATTAGGTGAAGCTGGATATAATGAGATATTATCGGAGTTGATCAGGGTTGGGATAAAAACTAACACAATTAAAAAAAAAGATTTGGAATTAATCATCGCTGATACGACTGTACAAATTAAGAATATCAAACACCCACACGATGTTTATTTAATGGATAAAGCTAGGCTTAGCATAGTAAAGCTTTGCAACAGTTTGGGTATACATTTGAATGAAACATACGCTAGAACCTATAAACGCGATATAGTAAAGCTATGGAAATATAAAGAACATAGTAAAGCCAAGAAGCGTTGGAAAATAATGAAGCATTTAAAAATATTACTGGGTCGTTTGATTAGAGTATGTGAGCGTGAGATCAAAAATAAGCAATTAAACTTGTCTCTCAAAAATCAAGAAGTATTGCAAAAAATAAAACAAATACATAACCAATCTGTTTTAAAAAGAGAAGCTAAAAAGCAATATAAAGAAGATAACAAAGTATTATATAGTTTTCATGCCCCTGAAGTAGAGTGTATAGGAAAGGGAAAACGCAACAAGCCATATGAGTTTGGCAATAAAGTAGCGGTAGTAGTAAGTGGTCGTAGAAATTTTGTTTTATCCGCAAAATCGTTTCATAATAATCCTTATGATGGTCATACATTGCATCAGAGCTTTGAAGCAGTAGAGAGTGTCACTGGAATCAAGATAAAGAAATCATTTGTTGATCTTGGGTATAGTGGTAGCAATGTAAAGGAGAAGAGTAAGGTATATACCCCAAAAACGCGGAAGAAGTTGTTACAAGAGGACAAGTCTATGATCAAGAGACGCAGTGCCATAGAACCAATAATAGGTCACTTAAAGCAATATGGTCGGATGGGTAGAAACTTCTTGAAAGGTATGATAGGAGATATTATCAATCCAATAATCTCTGCTATTGGTTTGAATTTACGATGCATTGCAAATCATTTACAAATCGTGTCTAACTCCACATAAATCAAAAATATCATCATGCAAAAACTAGATGAACGATAAAAAATCGTTAACAATAGCTCCATATCAAAATTAGACCAACACAGAAATGTATCAGTAAAAATTAACATAACTTATTAATTTTTATTGAAAATCTTAGCAATTTGTTGTCAAAACTCTATCCCATTACAAATGATCAGGATTTGAAGTGTTTTTGGCGGATAGACTTTTTAGCGAAAATTAATCTCTCAGGGTTTAATTCCCCGAAGCTCTGCTTCGTGATATCATAAGAAACAACTAAAACTTTTTTAGATACCTCGTAGCTCTGCTGCGAGGAGCATCATTTTACTAACGTTAAAATTTTCTTTCATAATTAGTCCCTCCGCCAAAACTCTAAAAAATATCACTTGTGTCACTAATTTCCAAAAATAGTGCGATTTTAGAGCAAATTACTCTAATTTTGAGGGCTGATTTTAAATTTTTGTATTAAAAACCACACTATTTCCCAAAATGCATTCATTTTTTTATTGTCATTTTTTTGTATTTCCATAAGCTTTTGATATAAAACCTTTCATTTTCTTATGGATTTTACTATGCATTTTTGCCTTAAAACCCTATTGCCTATAAGGCTTTTAGAGTTTTGGCGGACGGACTAATTACTTTTTTATTTTCTAAATTGTCATTGTGAGGAGAAACTGCAAGTTTTGTACGTGTGCAATCTCAAGATGCTTCATGAGATTGCTTCGTCGCTTCGCTCCTCGCAATGACGTTTTTTGACTCTCTCAACTTCGCAAGCCGTAAAAATCTTGCAAAAGCAAAAATCATTGAATCTACAAAACCATCAAAGCCGAACACAAAATATCTTCTAATAAAAAATGCTTTGAAAAACCACCATATCATTTCGGTTGCTATCCGAATATTTGATGGGTTTTTACCTTGCTTAATTAAATCTTTTGCTTGTGCACCGGAATAAAAATTTGCTTTAGCTACTAGCTGCTCGATCGAAGTACCTGAATAGTGATAAGCAGCTTCATTTAATGTATAGATTTTATTTGCAAAATCAACCTCCTTATTAAATACTACCGAATCATGAGTGGTGCTATTTATAGTATTTGCAAAACTAGCAGTTTTTTTATTATATAGCCTAGTGCATTTATTATAAGGGGCAAAAATTCTAGGGCGTGTATCATTACGATGCATTATTAAAAGCTTTATCTGATAAGCCAAATAACGATCTTGATTTTGAGAGGCAAAGATATATTCTATTTCGTCTTGCAACTCTTTAGAAAGTTCTTCATCAGCATCAATATTAAGAATCCAATCATTTTTACATATAGTTTCAGCAAAAGATTTCTGCCCTACATAACCAAGCCATGGCTTTACTACTACCTTAGCTCCTAAGCTTTCAGCGATTGCTACAGTCTCATCAGTACTTTCGCTATCTACAACTATCACCTCATCAGCAATATTTTTTACGCTATTTATAGCCCGTTCTATCCTTGCAGCTTCATTTTTAGTAATGATAAAAGCTGAGATTTTTTTAGTTAATAATTCACTCATATTTACTCATAACGCCAATTTAGGATAAGAGAAGTTGTTCTGGAGCTAAAGCATCAAGTTTTATACGAGATTTAGTGATAGCATAAGAAGTAACACAAGCTAGAATATGCACCAAGAAATTAACAGGAGATCTATGCCTTGTATGCTCTAGGTTCATTCTATTTTTTAGTATATTAAATACTGATTCAATTAATGATCGTTTACGTAACATAGCTTTATCTTCTAATTCTAGTAAATAATTCTTCATATCCTTGCGAATATTAGTTATCATTCTTAAATTTCTAGAATAGAGTTTAAACCATAACTCTTTACAAATATATGCTTTATCACCAAATACCTTACCTGTTATCTTCTGAGTTATAGATTCAAGAACAGATAAATCAGCTCTATTTGCTTTTGTTATTTTAACAGCTATAATCTCTGCTTTATGATTAAATGATGCTCCTCGCAGCAGAGCTACGAGGTATCTAAAAAAGTTTTAGTTGTTTCTTATGATATCACGAAGCAGAGCTTCGGGGAATTAAACCCTGAGAGATTAAATCCCATAAACCAACCATAACTACTCATCCCAACTTTGGCAATTTTACCAAAAACTCTATTACTAGAAGTGCGCTTAGCATGACAAATAGATAGTTTTGTTGAATCAATAAAATATATTCCTGTATCTTCACCTCGTAGTAATTGCAACATTATTGACAATGGCAATATTAACCTTGGCCATAATTGTACTATTCTACTATAACATGGTAAATTAAAGTAACCCTTATATTTATGCGGTAAGTAGTATAAATAATAGTTTTTAAAGTCCTTGCAAGGCGATAGATAAAAATATATGACTATTGTCATCAATTCTGCAAGACTTAATTTTCCTATTCTATGCCTTTGCTGATTTGTTGATAATAGACGGTGTTCTATCCATTCTTCATATATTTTACAAAAATTATCTACTAAATAATATACAGTTATGATACATCTTTTCATGTTGAGTTACTGATGATAGTGGACTAATGGTATGGACCTCCTGATATAGAGAATGAAAAGCAGTTGCTAATCTTCTAGGGTTAATATTTAACATATTAAAACAACAATTAAGGAGGTCCATATGGAGGTTACTACAATTGGTATAGATATTGCAAAAAGAATTTTTCAAATTCATGGTGTAGATAAAAATGGCAAGACAGTATTAAAGAAAAAATTGATGAGAGATCAGGTTTTGACATTTATGGCTAATTTACCACAATGTTTAGTAGGGATGGAAGCTTGTGGTGGTTCTAGTTATTGGGCAAGAGAAATAACTAAATTAGGGCATGAAGTAAAACTAATGGCACCGCAATTTGTCAAACCATATGTTAAAACTAATAAAAATGATCAAGCAGATGCTGAAGCGATATGTGAAGCCGTGACAAGACCTAATATGAGATTTGTTGCAATTAAAACTATAGAGCAACAAGAAATTTTATCAATACATAGGGTAAGAGAGAGATTGGTAAAAAATCGTACAGCACTTGCTAATGAAATTAGGGGGCTACTACATGAGTTTGGTTTTATTGTTCCTCAAGGCATTAATAAGGTTATCACAAAATTAATTGAGATTTTAGATGCAGGGAAATTAAGCCAGTTAAGTTATCAAACATTTAGTGAACTAAAAGAAGAATTCTTAGATAATAACAGAAAAATAAAAGAGATAGAAAAACGATTAACAATGATAGCAAGTAACCTAACTCAATATCAACGATTAAGAGCTATACCTGGTCTTGGTTTAATTACTGCTACTGCTTTAATAGCATCAATAGGTAATGCTACAAGTTTTGAGAATGGCAGGCAATTATCGGCATGGCTAGGATTAGTGCCAAGACAACATTCAAGTGGTGGGAAGGATAAGCTGCTGGGAATTAGCAAGCGAGGTGATGTATACTTACGCACTTTATTAATTCAAGGGGCTAGAGCTGTACTAAATGCCAAGATAAGATTTACATCGGAAGAACAGAAATCTAAAAAAGATTTTAGCCAATTTACGAAATGGATGTTTAATTTATCTGAGCGAAGTAGCCATAATAAAACGACAGTTGCCATAGCTAATAAGTTGGCAAGAGTGGTGTTTGCTGTACTAAGATCAGGAGATGATTATGTAGAGAGTAAAGTTTGTAGCTAAAGAGTGTGTAGCATAGCACTTATAAGTAAAATAAATGGTGATTTATATAATGAATAGGTAAAAGCAAAACAATATGTAAGAGATTCCAACCCGAAATATGCTTGAGATAATTAATATTGATGGTAAATAAGACAAACCTTAGCTTACAAAAAAACTGCGTTTTTCAGTGGCTCTTTTAGAAGCCGATGGACTGATAAGTATATAGTTTGTAAGCCAGCGAATTCCATCAGGGCTGTAGAATAAATTAGGTTGATTTATCAGCTATAAGCCGGATACATGACTGCATTTGTTTGTTTTTATTATTGATGTTATTTTTTTCTTGCATTCTACAGGAGGTCCATACATGAAAAATCAAGACAAAAAAATGAGTAGTATGTTTTCCTAATTTTTCGATTATCAGGCAGCAATTTGCTGATAATTTTGCATATAATTCAGATATACATTCATAGGCTTTTTATAACCAATACTTGAATGAAATCTGTGATAATTATATTTATTCAGATAATGATCAATCCCATCTTTTAACTCTTTAACATTGTTAAAATCATTAATAAAGATACAATTATATTTTAAAGTTCTAAAAACCCTTTCTATTACTATATTATCAATACTTCTACCTTTGCCATTCATTGAAATTTGGATATCATGCTCCTTGAGAATATTTATGTGGTCATAACTGGTATATTGGCTATAGCTTAATGCGATAAGGTAGTGACTTTTTTAAGAACATAGTAAACAGCATCATAGAATGTTTCAAAATTTCCTGCAACTTTCCTAATTTCATTCTTGATTTTAAACCAGTAATGCTCAATAGGATTTAAATCAGGAGAATAAGTTGGTAAAAATAAAATACTGCAACCAACAGATTCAATTAACGTTTTCACTTTTGTACTTTTATGAAAATTAATATTATCCATTACGACTATCTGACTAGGCTTTAATTCCTTGATCAATATCTCTTGTACATAAGTTTCAAAAATGTTCTTATTACATGTTCCATCAAATATTATCGGGGCAATCATATCTTTGACACACAGCCCAGCAATCATACTCATAACCTGAATTCTGGATTAATCTAGGTTTGGAAGTAAGTATTTACAAGGGATAGAAGATACTCTATATAATTTTTAGCAAAAAAACAAGAGTATCCCCATGAAGAAAGATATTACTGCATTATTTTGTTTTGTCGATGATTTTTGTAAAATTAGCGAGCAGTGGATTAATAAATCATTTCTACCATTAATTCATAAAAACCCTACAAGAAAGCCTGAAATAAGCTATTCTGAGCTGTTATAGCTAACACGGAAATGTTTCTACCACAGATTAGGAAAAACTTAGGCATTGATCAATAATTTTACGTAAACAGTTTTTAAAGTTAGTCCAGCAATGTTTAATAGGATTTAGATCTGGTGAATATGTGAGTAAATACAAAAACTATGGTAAAAACCTTTCCGCGTTAGCTATAACAATAGTGCTTTTATACCATCAATCACCTTGTAAAAACTTTAAATATTTTTATATGTCCTATCTACAATTATATAAATCAGACTTTGTAACTCTTCCATCATATACTCGTTTTATAGCTCTAAAACCAAGAGTTCTGAGTTATTTAGTTTTATTACTTGAATGGTATATGCAGGCAGCTCAATCTACGGGAATTTCTTATATTGACGCCACATCTTGAGGGGTTTGTCATCGAAAAAGAATCTCTCGTAATCAAGTCTTTGCCGGTATTGCTGCTTTGGGTAAAACAACAAAAAGTTGGTTTTTTGGTCTAAAATTACATTTGGTTATTAATGAAAAAGGTGAGATTCAAGGTCTAAAACTAACGCCTGGTAATGTAGATGATAGAGCGCCGGTTTCGATAATCACCAAACATATCACGGGATTATTGTTTGGCGATAAGGGTTATATCAAACAGGAGCTCTTTGATGATCTATACAGCAAAGGAATCAAGTTAGTAACTGGCATAAAGAAGAAAATGAAGAATAAACTTATGCCATTATTTGAAAAAATATTATTACGCAAACGCTCAATTATCGAAACGGCTCTGTCTCTGATGAATGAACATTAGAATTACCCATGACGAATATTAAAATTACCCATTTTTGAGTAAAAAATATTGTCTAAAGTGTTACATTATTATCCTCCGATTTTATAGTTAATTTTTTGCCTTTAGCTGTAGCGATTCTATAACTTTCAGTATTGAGTTCAAGAATTGAAGAATGGTGAACCAATCTGTCAATAACTGCTGACGTAGTCATTTCATCTTTAAAAATAGTATTCCATTTTGCAAAAACTAAATTGCTAGTAATTAATACACTACGCATTTCATAACGTTCAGCTAATAAGGTAAATAAAACATCAGTTTCTTCACGATTATATGGTACATATGATATATCATCAATTATCAATATTTCGAGTCTTTTGCAATGATTGTGTAAATTTTTGTTGAGCCTATATTAGAAGTAATTAAAAATATAGGTAACAGAAATGCAAATAGAGAAGAATAAAAAAATAAATGAAGCAATAGATTTGCTGATAGAAGGCGGAGTAGATTTAAAAACAGTACTAAGTCAGAATGGCTTTGTTGCATAAATAAGCTTTTGAATATACTGCCCCTAACCCCGCAATGCTAGCCTAGCCAACAGGCACAGAGATAGGTTTACCAATTTCAAACATTTTGTTTAATAAGTGGCATTTAATAGACATTTCTTTTGTCATATTTTGAGTCTTTTGCAATGATTGTGTAAATTTTTGTTGAGCCTATATTAGAAGTAATTAAAAATATAGGTAACAGAAATGCAAATAGAGAAGAATAAAAAAATAAATGAAGCAATAGATTTGCTGATAGAAGGTGGAGTAGATTTAAAAACAGTACTAAGTCAGAATGGATTAATTAAGGAATTAACCAAGGGTATTTTAGAGCGAGCACTGCATGCTGAGATGTCAGAACATTTAGGTTATAGCAAGTATGATAGAGCTGAAACTGAGAATGCGAGGAATGGTAGTTTTAGTAAGAATCTGATTAGTGAGAATGGTACTATAGAGCTAAATGTTCCAAGAGACAGACAAGGTAAATTTGAACCTATAATAGTCTCAAAGAAACAAACAAGAATAGATGGCTTAGACCAAAAGATAATATCCTTATATGCGAAGGGTATGAGTGTGTCTGATATTAAAACACAATTGCAAGAATTATATGGAGCTGAGATCAGTGAGAGCCTAATCAGCAGGATTACAGATGAAGTAATAGATGAGGTCAAGATTTGGCAGAGTAGACCTCTTGAATCAGTATACCCTATAGTATATTTTGACTGTTTAGTAGTGAAAGTAAGACAAGATAAACTTATTATTAATAAATCAGTATATGTAGCTTTAGGAATAGATTTATCTGGCAGAAAGGATATTTTAGGCTTATGGATAAGTGAGAATGAAGGAGCTAAATTTTGGCTCGGTAATTTTACTGAAATGAAGAATCGAGGAGTAAAAGATATCTTAATTGCTTGTAGTGATAATCTAACTGGTATGTCTGATGCTATTGCATCAGTATATCCGAAAACTGAACATCAAATTTGTATTGTCCATCAGATCAGGAATAGCCTCAAATATGTATCATATAAAGATAGAAAGCAATTAGCAGCGGATTTGAAACTAATCTATACTTCTGCTACTGAAAAAGAAGCAGAATTAGCTCTTGAGTCATTTGATCAAAAATGGAGTAAGCAATATCCGCATATAGCTAAATCTTGGTATAATAATTGGGATAATTTGATAATTTTCTTGCAATATCCAAAGGAGATTCGTAAGATTATTTACACTACAAATGCGATAGAATCGCTGAATAGCCAATTGAGAAAAGTTACTAAGAATAAACGCATCTTTCCAAATGATGACGCAGTATTTAGTCCGTCCGCCAAAACTCTAAAAGCCTTATAGGCAATAGGGTTTTAAGGCAAAAATGCATAGTAAAATCCATAAGAAAATGAAAGGTTTTATATCAAAAGCTTATGGAAATACAAAAAAATGACAATAAAAAAATGAATGCATTTTGGGAAATAGTGTGGTTTTTAATACAAAAATTTAAAATCAGCCCTCAAAATTAGAGTAATTTGCTCTAAAATCGCACTATTTTTGGAAATTAGTGACACAAGTGATATTTTTTAGAGTTTTGGCGGAGGGACTATTTAAGGTTTTATATCTGACAATTGATTATATTACCAAAAAATGGTCTATGCCTATCCCCAATTGGAATGAAGCTATGGCTCATTTTATGATCAAATTTGATGGTAGAATTTAATGGTTCACGAAATTTACACAATTGATGAGACAGAGCCCATATTTTGATCATGTCTTGATAGAAACTTACTACCAAAAGAAGTTTTAAATCGAAAAAACGTGTTCTCTACACGCTCCCTTCTACCATAATTATTCTTTACCCTCCATGCTTGGTATCCTTTGTTTTGTTGATATATAACAGCTGCATCTCTCTCAGTTTTATCCCTAAGCGATTGAACTTTTACTGAAGAGTTTGGGGGTCTAATAACTGGTTTTATCTTCTTCTTTCTCAACAATTGATATGTAGATTCACCGTCATACCCTCGATCTCCCAGAAAATCCTTGGCTCTGACATTAGCTATTAGTAGTCCAATCTGTGATCTATCATCTATAGTATGCTCTGTGGTACTATCGGCAAGTATCATACCTTGATCTTCTATAACGATATGTAGCTTTTTCCATATGCGACGCTTATATTGCTTACCATGCTTATTTTCTAGCCATTCGTTCCCTGTGTAGGCTTGTATCCCTGTACTATCCATTGAAATACAACTAAATTCTTTATCTTGATTTCCATGTAAATACCTAAGATCTAATGACTTCATACGCTTACTTAATGTTGTATAGTCTGGACATCTAATAGATAAACCCGATATTTCAAAGAGCCAGTTTATAAAGCCTTGGGTTTGGCGTAACTTAAGACCGAATAAGCATCTGATCTTCAAACACTGTAATATAGCGTGATCACTATAGCGTCTAGGTCTTCCTCGTTTCATTTCCTCTCTGTAATCAGCATACCAGCCAATCGCCAAATCACTGGCAATCATAAAATCTATGCGACCCCTATTGCGTAAAAAATTATTATATTCTGACCAATTCGTTATTTTATATTTAGAATACTTGCGTGATTTACTAAAAGGGGCTTTCTTCCGAGATCTCATATAATCTGGATTATTTTTAATTCAGGACATCTTACCAGATTATCACCACTCTTGCTCTACAAATCTTATTTATGCAACAAAGCCATGCCTATCCCCAATTGGAATGAAGCTATGGCTCATTTTATGATCAAATTTGATGGTAGAATTTAATGGTCCACGAAATTTACACAATTGATGAGACAGAGCCGCAATAATACTAATCAAGAAACTAGATAATGGATATATTTCAAAACCAATAATTTAGTATTACCATATAGTTTTTCACGTATAATTTCAATATTTTCATCTAAAACATAATCATCTGTTTTAGCCATTTCAACGACTATTATAGCGTCTGCATTGAGCCAGTTATTCTTTATAAGCAGCTTCATTACTTTCGTCACTATTTTATTATGATAAGGGGGGTCAACGAAGACGAGATCAAAAGCTGTGTTTGCTTTTGGCAGATTTAAGGCATTAATATTAACGAGATTAACTTTATTATGAATATTTAATGTTTTAGCAAATTCTTCGGCTATTTTTAATGAATATAGATCAATATCAATTAAAGTAGCAAAGCCTGCTCCTCTTGATAGACTCTCAAAAGCTAGACTACCGCTACCAGCGAATAAATCTAGTACTTTAATATTTTCATTGAATAATTTATCACCTATAAACTCACCGGAAGTTAATATGCTAAATATTGCTTCCTTAAGTTTACCAGTAGAGGGACGATATTTAATATTTTTAGCAATAGGTATTTTCTGATTTTGAAATTTACCTGATATTATTTTTAACACTTATATAATTTTTTAGTTACTTCTCGGTATTCATTCGGCTTAAGATTATCAAGTTTAAAATCACCATACTCAGTTCTAATTAGCTTATTAACTTTTAATCCAAAATGCTCGAATATTCTTCTAATTTCCCGATTTTTGCCTTCAAACAAAATGACTTCAAGCCATGAGTTAGTGGAGTTTTTCCTAAGCAACTTTATTGATTGCGGATTATAAAATATTCCGTCAATTTCTAAGTTGTTATAATTACTTTTTAATAGAAGATCAGGATTTCCATAAGCTCTAACATGATATACTCGTTTTAACTTACTTGAAGGTAACTCAAACTGCCGAGCTAAATCACCATTATTGGTTAGTAATAATAAACCTTCACTATTTAAATCTAACCTACCTATTGAAATTACCCGAGGTAAACCTGTTAATTGTTCGAATACGATTTTACGGGATAGCGGATCTTTATGGGTGGTAATTAAACCAACAGGCTTGTAGTAAATCCATAGCCTTGATTTTTGAGAAGAGGTAATTAATGAACCTGATACCTCAATTTGATTGTCAATATTAACATTTGTAGCGGGCGACGTAACTGTCATGCCGTCTACTTTTACTTGCCCGTCAAGAATTAGTTTTTCGGCATCTCGTCTAGAACAAACTCCGGCATTACTGATGAATTTAGCTAATCTCTGCACTTTATTATTTTTTTAGGCTCATGATTCTGATGTCACGCAATAAATAATCTAATTTACGGCTAGCTTATATTTTAAATTCACTAGTTTTATATGACAGTTGATACTACATTTATTGTTTGCTACCTTAGTAGAAGAAGGGTTTTTAGAACTTTTAGCCAAGGTTTTATTTAAGGATTTATTCACTTTAATATTCTTCAAAAACTTTTCGGTTTCAGCATGTAAATATTCTATTTTTACTTTAGCTAAACCTTGCTTTTTAAAAGCTAAAACTTCGGCTGCTTTTGCAGATACATCTATTATGCGGTTTGGCTTAAAAGGTCCACGGTCATTAACCATTAAAATTACTGATTTATTATTAGCTTTGTTAGTTACTTTAACTAAACATGGAAGAGGAAGAGTTTTGTGAGCAGCTGTTAATAAATTCTTATTAAACATATCCCCATTAGCAGTTTTTTTACCATGGAACTTGTCGCCGCCTCCACCATACCAAGAAGCATAGCCTGTTTCAGTAAAGCTTTTTGGAGCATTAGGTTTATAAGTTTTCCCCTTTATTTTATATTGGCTACCCACCTTATAATACCCTTTATAAACTAAATTATGGGGATCGTCTTTTGATAGTTCTTTATGTGAATGCTTACGAGAACATGGTAGCTTTTTTGAATTATTACAACCACTTAAGAAAAAACAATAAAAGATTAATAAAATTAGTAAAACAAATTTATGATTCATCACCCTCAGTGTTACTATTAAAATGATCTGCTATTTTAGCATAACACACAACTTTTTCAACACCTTTTATTTTTGAGGCAAGATCAGCAAAGTTTGCTAGCTCTTCTTCTGACCTTGCAACCCCGAATAAATAAACCACGTTATCTACTGTTAAAACAGTATAATTAGCAAATTTAATATCCTTTCTGACTAGATTCTTAGCTTTAATCTGTGCTGTTATCATACTATCTCTAGTATATTGTGCTAAATCAAAATGATTGCTGTTTTTACTTACCTTTAACTCATTAATTACTTCAGTTACGCCTTTTTGATTCCAAGCAATCTCTACTGCTTTCAACGCATCTTCTTCTTTCTGAATGTTTCCTGTTAAGAGCACTCTTCCTTCAGATACCTCAACTTTGATTTTAGCACCTAATTCTTTAAAATTATTTTTTACTAAATCAGCTTTAATACCGGCTGAAATTCTTGAATCATTTAATGTTCCAGATATTGGCTGATCTTTTGAAGCAACAATACCAGTAGTAGTTGCTGCGGTAAAAATAGCCGGTAAACAACCTGAAAGATTAAAGACTAGAGCTATAAAAACTAAAATTCTTAACATAGTATTATTAATAAATGAAAAGTTGGTAGACAAGTATACCTTTAATACTTCAAGATTTGGCAAGCCAAATTTCGGGATTCATATTTGCTCAGTAGTTTATCTACGTTCCGCAGACTCACCGCTTATTTGACTTACCACCTTTTGAAGTATTTGCGGTATATATAACTATATTTTACTATCGGGTAACTTATTTTTCAATAGTAGAGGCAATTGAAGTAAAATGAATACAAAAGTAATCGGCACTACGCCGAATACTTTAAACTTAACCCATGTTTCATCTGGGAAATTACGCCAAACTATTTCGTTAACTATAGCCATGAAAAAGAAAAAAGTTGCTGTTCTGTAGCTTAAAGTAATCCAACTTTCTTCTTTGAGGCGGATTATACTTTCTAAAGCATATTTAATAAAAGGATTTTTCTTAATACCGCTTGTAAGGAAAATTATTCCAAACATAACATATAATATAGTCGGTTTGATTTTTATATACATCGAATCACCACTAATTAAAGTTATAATACCTGAAACAAGTAATACAGCTGTAGAAATAATGGAAAGCTTCGACACTTTTTTATCTATAATATAACAAAGGGTAATACAAATAACAGAAGTAATAAGCATATAAAGGGTAGCACTTTGTATGCCGCCACCATAAAAAAATCCTGCGAAGAATGCTACTACTGGACCAATTTCTGATAAAAGTTTAAACATATTTTGATATTTCTTAACTTATTTGTTGTGTATTTTCTTTTGGTAATGGTGCTAAGATATTTTTAGAGTATCTTAGTCGCACTTGTATGAAAATATTTATTAATAATATAGTGGTAAAGTAAGCAAGCACTTGTAAACCATTAGGTCTTGCAATATAACCAGTAACAATATGTAAAATTTTACCTATCATACTTCTATCTGCTACTAACCAAGAGCTATCCCAAACTTGATCAGATAAAAACATAACTAAACCAGATGAGGTTAAAATTCCTGCTGCACTCGCTGCAAAACCACCTGCGATCAACATTAATAATATAGTAGAAATTTTAAAAATATATTTTTGATTGGCTATTTTAATTAAACCAAAATATATTATTAGACCAAGTAGAAAGCCGCTTGTAGCACCTATGATTAAGCCCTGTATATAGTTACTACTTGTTATAGTTTCAACTGAAGAAATACTATATACCAAAATAATAATTTCTGCACCTTCTCGCAATATAGTGCTAGCGACTAAAAAAACCAACATTAAATAGCTGGAATTACCTTCATGGATTTTTGTTGAGATATTGTTTATATGCTGCTTTACTTTCGTCCCATAGCCTTGCATCCATATTATTGTCCAGCTAAGTAAAATAGTGATCAATATCATAATTCCGGAGTCAAATAATTCGTCCCCCATGCCGCCGAAAGATAAAGATAACTTACGAGTAAAAAAGGCAAAAATTGAAGCGGATACTACCCCAAGCATTCCACCAGCAATAATATAAATACGTGATTTTTCTATATGCTTTGTTACTGCAAGTATTATACCAACTAACAAAGATATTTCTAAACATTCACGAAATACTATTAAAGCAATTTTAAACATATTTTTACCTAATCCTTAACAATTAAAAAACCTTGTGCTATATCTTGGTGAAAATCTCCAAAAAAATCATATTTTCCCGGCTTTAAAGGAGCAAGTATAATTTTTATAGAATCATGTGGCATCACGATTTTTTCTCGATGTAAATCATGACTTTCAAATTCTTCTACAGTATCATCTTCATTATGAATAACTAATCTTATTTTAGTAGATTTTGGCACTTCTACTATGTCTGGAACAAATTTATGATCCTTTATAACTATTTTTATTTCTAGTATCTCTTCATTATTATTAGAATTTTTATTTGCTGAAATAAAAAGACTTATCCCTGCTATTAATAAAAATATTAAACTTGCCAATATAATAATATTTTTATTCTTTTGATTCGTTTGCATATTAAACTCCCAGCTTACATAAAGTTTAAAACAAATTTTTGTTTACAAAATTTTTAACGGTCTCACATATTAAATAAATTCGCAGAACTAAATTTGCCTATCCCCGAGGCAAGCCTACGGGGTATTTACGGCAAAATTTCCTGCGGACCGTCCTGCTTTGATTCAAATAATCGTGGCAAGCCACGGGGAATTTAACCCAACAGGGATTAAATTTCATATCTTTAATAATTATAAAATTTACCCTGCAAATTTTATTAAAGCTACAAGATATACAATAATTATCATAATGACAAGCACAGATAATAAAATATAATTTTTTTGTTTCTTAATATCAGATATTTTACGTTGTTTCATATTTATTATTTAAAATCATTAATTTCAAGCATTAGATATTCATTTAAAGGTAATGATTCCTGTGAAATTATCTTATTTATATTAGAGCCCAAGGCCTTAAAAGTCTGTCCTTTTGCAATAACAGTTCGAGTACCTACCGGTACTTTACCTTGCAAAGCATAAGAAAAAATTAAAGGATAGGTAATATCACCGATTTTCATATCGACTTTTTGCCCTTTAGCTTTTGAGTCGTATAACACTTCACCATTTGCAAGGCGAGTAATTTTAGCATTAAAAGCTATCTTTTCACCACATAATAAAGGAATACGATAAGCTATTTCATTATCATAAATTTTAACTTCATTACTGTTAATAAAATTTTGTGGCAATATAGATTTGAGCATTACATTAACTCTATATGCACTATCGGCATTATCATTATTAGCACCAACACTAGCAGCATATTTAGCAGGAATAATAGCCTCTCTTGCTTGCCCTACATTCATTCCTACTATTACGTTATCAAGACCAAGCATTACAGCACCCGAACCTATGGTAAAAGTTTTAGTATCTTCTGAGATTAAATTATTACTCATATCTGATATTTGATAAAATACTGTAACTACATGACCACAAGAAGCAGGACCAACGTTCCCAGTACCAATTGTATTAATTTTAAACAGAGAGGTTATTAAATCTTTATGTACAGGAATAGTATAATCTTTAGTATCTATAGGTTTATTTAATGGCTGCAAAATATTTTCGAAGAATGCTTTACCTTCCTCAGTTTTAAGAGCATTAATTACTATTTTGGAAATTGTTCGTTCAAATAAATTGCCATTTAGAGAGACAGGAGGATCGTTATTAATACTAACTTGATTTTCGTTATTAGCTGAGTTATTTATACTTGCTTGTTCTATAATCGTAGCATTATTATCATCAGAGGAGATTTTTAACTTTGCTATATTATAAAGTACTAAAGCTACAATTATTAAAGATAGAAGTTTTTGCATATTAATAATATTAGTATTACAATTAAATTTACTATAACAATCAATTATTTAATAATCAAATGAGAATAAAAATAATTTGATTAATATGAATAATTGTTTTAATTTGATTATAGTATAGATCGGGAGTCGTCATTGCGAGGAGCGTAGCAACGAAGCAATCTCATGAAAGAAATATAAAATTCCTAAGATTGCCGCGTCGATGCTACGCATCTCCTCGCAATGACGAAAAATAACAAAAAATAAAGTGGTGAAAAGTGAAAAAATTTATATTTTGTTTTTTATGTTTCTGGACATTAAATATATTTGCTGCTTCCAAAGGCTATCCTAATAAGCTTAATCGTTGTAAAATTACAAGAAATATATTTAATGATTATGAACCAAAAGTTTTTGAGCCTACCAATAATTTATTACGTAAGACAGGGCAGATATCTAGATTTTATGGTGAAAAAGTCATAATTAAAGGAATAGTACTGGATCAGAATTGTGTGCCAGTTGCAGATGCTAAAGTTTATTTATGGCAAGCAGGTAGCGGTGGTAAGTATCCTTATGAACCTTTAAAAACACGTGTTGATAAAAGCAGATTTACCGGTAAAAAAGATTCTAGCTTTACTGGTAGCGGTACTGCTACCACTAATAATAAAGGAGAATATTACTTTGTCAGCATGTTACCTTATAAATCGGCTGGTAATCTAAAAAGTGTTAATATAAGAGTAGAGCATGCAGATCTTAAAACATTAGACACACGTTTAGATTTATCTAATAAAAATATATGTAGCAATGAATGTGGTGAGATTAATCCCGCTTTGATTGAGCCTCAACAACATTTACAATCATATTGTTTTGACTTAGTATTACAAGGTACAACATTGAAGAGATATTGATATAATGTCATCCCGTGGCTTGACCAATAATACAGGACAGTTTTAAAAAAATGTTATATTTTATTCAGGTGTAGGTGACCTTATATGTCATTCCCGCGGAAGCGGGAATCCAGAAAAAAAAGCATAAATACAGCAAGCTTTAAGAACTAAAAGCTCGATTTATCTCGTTTTATGCTGGATTCCCGCTTCCGCGGGAATGACATGGAATAAAACTATCCGGTACTATTCGCTTTTCCACGGGATTTCGTGTTACAAATATATATCCTAAGATCCCGAGATCGAGCCGCGGGATGACACATCAGTCGGTGGTTCTAAAGGTTTTTTTATGCCGCAGCTACATAACATAGTGCATAAAAGTAAAAGTACAACGAAATCAAATTTTTTCATTACAATAATAAATTATTTTATGGGTTTAAGTAATTATAATAAATATTTTTTGACCATTACAGTATTGTTATTATTAATAATAGTTTTTACTCCTAAAATTTATGCAAATCCTAAGAATGGCTCTAATATTCCTGATGATATAATTTTTTTTGATGAAGAAAAAAATCAATATTCTCTTGATCAGTTTGAGGGAAAAACTATATTATTAGTATTTTGGGCTACTTGGAGTGCTAATTGTGTAAAAGAGATGCCCGATCTTGATACATTACAGAAAGATTTTAGAAAGTTGTCCTTCTCAGTGATTCCAGTTTCAGAAGATTATCAAGACGTAAAAGTTATTATAGAGTATTATAAAAGTTACCAGATAAGATATTTACCAATTTATCAAGATTATAGAAATCAGCTATTTAAGGCTTTAGGAGTAATTAGTTTACCTACAAGCATATTAATAGATCCAAATGGTAAAATAGTAACTAGTTTTATTGGTAATACCAATTGGTATGATGAAAAAATTAGGGAAACTATTTTATCTGCTATACCAGGAAATTATCCAGAACCTAAAAATAGCTATAATGGGCAATCTTTGAATAAACCAGCAAAACCTTTGCAGCCTATAAAAAAAGGAACAGTAAAAGACCTAATAAATCCTTTAGAAACACCGGATGAAGAAGCACCAAACGATAACAATGAGCAAGATAATGAACGAAGTAAATAAATCAACTATTGCGAATGCAGAGTTTGAACCAATAATAGCTAAACCTCAGATAAGTAAATTAGAGCAATTATTGGCTTCGATCTTTGGTGATTCTAAAGAAGTAGTTGCCGTTTTACGTTTAAACGGCGTTATAGGTAAAGTTAGTACTGTGCAGTCAGGGCTTACTTTAGAGCCACTAAATGAGCTAATAGAAAAAGCTTTTAAAATAAAAAAGCTAAAAGCTTTGTGTCTTATTATCAATTCCCCAGGTGGATCGCCTGTACAATCGGAACTTATTGCAAAACGTATCCGCACGCTTGCTAAAGAGCATAAAATCAAAATTTATAGCTTTATAGAAGATATGGCCGCCTCAGGTGGTTATTGGCTAGCTTGTGCTGGTGATCAAATATATGCTTTGCATAGCTCGATTATAGGTAGTATCGGTGTAGTCTCAAGTGGTTTTGGCTTCCATGAGGCAATTAATAAGCTTGGAATAGAAAGAAGAGTTTATACAGAGGGGAAAAATAAAGCAGTTTTAGATCCTTTCAAACCTATTAACAAAGAGGATGTAAAAATTATTAAAGATCTACAAAAGCAAATTTATGAGCATTTTGTTGATTATGTAAAAACAAGAAGAGTCGGTAAATTAACTCAACAAGACGATATTTTATTTAATGGCGAATTCTGGGCAGGACGAACAGCTCTTGATTATGGTTTAATTGATGACCTTGGCGATATGTATAGTACTATGAAAGCTAAATTTGGTGATAATATTAAATTTCAGTATCTTTGTGCTAAACAGCCATGGATTAAAAGAAAGCTCGGTATGGCAAGTAAAATACTCACTGATAATTTTGCTGACTCCTTAATTAATGCAGTTGAAAATAAGATTATTAACGATAAATTTGATATAAAGTAACATGACTATAACACAAGTTAAAATTAAGAAATTAGATAATTTTTTCGGCAAATTGCCTGAATATGCTACGGATCATAGTGCTGGTATGGATTTAACGGCAGCAAACGAGCAACCTATAACTATAAAAGCAGGTGAGATACAGCTAATTCCAACTGGTATAGCTATTGCACTACCGGAATTATTCGAAGCCCAAATAAGACCACGTTCAGGGCTTGCCGCCAAAAATGGCATTACAGTTGCTAATTCCCCTGGTACTATTGATGCTGATTATCGTGGTGAGATAAAAGTTATTCTTATTAATTTAGGTAAAGATGACTTTGTTATAGAAAAAGGTATGAGAATTGCTCAAATGGTAATATCAAAATATGAGCGTATATCATGGAAAGAAAGCGAAACTCTTGAAGAGACTGCAAGAGGTAGTGGCGGCTTCGGTTCTACAGGAGTATACCTTTGATACTTCAAGATTTGGTAAATACTCAGATATAGCTAACGCGAAAAGGTTTTTACCATAGTTTTTGTATTTACTCACATATTCACCAGATCTAAATCCTATTAAACATTGCTGGACTAACTTTAAAAACTGTTTACATAAAATGGAAAGTTCTATAATTAATTAAGCCAGATATAATCAATTTTTAATCTCTCAGGGTTTAATTCCCCGAAGCTCTGCTTCGTGATATCATAAGAAACAACTAAAACTTTTTTAGATACCTCGTAGCTCTGCTGCGAGGAGCATCATTTAAATATAGATATATCATGGCTCATTTAACGATAGATGAAAGATTTAAAATATACGAAATGAATAAGAGTGGTTATAGCTCGCGATATATAGGGACAAAGATTGGCCGTGATAAAAGCACTATATGTTATGAACTCAAGAGAATGAGGCATAATTATAGACCAGATAGGGCTAACACACTTGCTTGCAGTTTAAGGCAAGGTAAGAGAAAAAGAAAATTAGATATTGATAATAATTTACGAGCAGAAATAATAAAGCAGTTAACACAGGGTATTTCACCAGATATAATTTCAGGTAGACGTAAACTATCACGAGATACTGTCAATATTTCTACAGAGAGTATATACCAGTTTATTTATACATCTCCTATAGCACAAAGGCAAAAATTATATTTATCTTTAGCAAGAAAAAGGAAAAATAGGTTGCATCATGGTACAAGAATCAGAAACAAAAGAATTACAATACCAAATCGAGTTTCCATTACTGAAAGACCAGAGATAAATAGAAAGATAGCAGCAATAGGTCATTTAGAAGGTGATTTAACTTTTAACAAAGGTAATCAAAGTCGTAATATAGGCGCTCTTGTGGATATCAGAACACAAAAAGTGTTTCTCACTTTAAACCGTTCAAAAAGAACACAAGATGTGATTGGTAACATGAATAAAAAACTTAAACAATTGTCGCATATAATCAAAAGCATAACGTTAGATAATGGCAAAGAATTTACCAATCATGAACAACTATTGCCAAAATCTGAACGAAAAGTATATTTTTGCAATCCTTATTCTCCATGGCAAAAACCATTGATAGAGAAGATTAACTCAATGGTGCACAGAGTATACTCTAAATCTTTAGATATAAAAAAATTAACAATAAAGCAATTACAAGAAATTGAGGATTTTTTAAATAATTTACCAAGAAAAGTGCTCGGTTATAAAACACCCAATGAGGTATGGGAAGAAAATATAAATCTGGCTTAATTAATACTGGAATTTACCAATTATTGATTAATGCCTAAGTTTTTCCTAATCTGTGGTAGAAACATTTCCGTGTTAGCTATAGAACTTCAAAAATTGGCTACGTCGTTCTATAAGTACTGCGATGCTCACGTATTAAGTAACTGCTGTCGCTCCTCGTCTTATGAACTCCTTGCTCTTTTTGAAGTTGATCTTCGTATAAGTCAAATTTCGGGATTCGTCTTTGCTCACGTAGTTTATCTACGTTCCGCAGACTCACCACTTATTTGACTTACCAACTTTTGAAGTATCTGCGGTATATAAATTTAGTCATTATAACTCATGAAAATTCTAGCATTTGATACGGCAAATAATACGGCATCGGTAGCACTCTCAGATAACGACAATATCTTAGCGTATGCGGAAGAATTACGTCCATCTATGCAGGCAGAAAATCTAATGCCGATGATAGAACAAGTAATGAAAGCTGCTCAGTGTTCGTATGATGAGCTGGATTATCTAGCAGTAACAAACGGTCCTGGTAGTTTTACAGGAATTAGGATAGGGCTTGCTGCGGCTAAAGGTATATTATTTGCCAAAGAGAATATTAAAGGAGTAGCGGTTAGTAATTTTGAGCATGCTTATTTTAGAGCTATAGGGCAGGTTAAAGATTACGATCAAATATATGTATTCTTAAACGCCTATCGTAGTCAGCTCTATTTACAGATTTTGGATAAATCAGGTAAAACAGAAGAACCGTTATTAATAGATTTTGATTATGCTATAGGTCTGCTTAAGTATGAGAAAAGGAATATAGTTTGTTGCGGTAGTGGTCTTGAATTTATATATACTCAAGTTAAAAATCTGCCGCATATAATAATTCTGCCACGCTTTGCTAGAGTTAAAGCTTTTATTATTTGTAGATATGTAGCAAGTATGCTTATAAATAAGGCGGAATTAAATAGTGCTATAGAACCACTTTATATCCTCCCACCTGATGCTAAAATAAGCGTCATAAATAGCAAATTATAGCAATAATTTACTATTTATATTAAAACCTTTAACCGCATAGCGAAAATCTAGGGAGCTTGCTCCCTAGATGGATAGCGTTATAATATAAGCGTTGGCATATTATAATTTAGTAGAATGGAATTGAGGCGTAATAGTCATCATGTTTTTAGAATAATGTATCACTTTGTGTGGATACCAAAATCAACTAAACGCAATGGATAAAATTGAAAAAGAAACAAAGCAGTTTAACCTGTTTTGAAACTCGGTCGCTTGCGGCCGAGTTCTTCATACCAATATTGCTTTAGAACAATGCGCATCGTTAATACCTAACGTTTCAACAAGAGGCATAGAATTTTCAGTATAACTTGTAATGTGATATAAATTAGGTATCTGGATATTTTTTTCAATAGAGATATTTTGCATCACTTGTGGTAAATCATGACTCGAAATAGTTATTTTTAATCTCTCAGGGTTTAATTCCCCGAAGCTCTGCTTCGTGATATACTACTTGAATGGAAGAAAGCAGTTATATACATAAGAGTCATAATGTCACAGTACTAATATATCGGAAAGTTCTATAATTAATTAAGCCAGATATAATCAATTTTTAATCTCTCAGGGTTTAATTCCCCGAAGCTCTGCTTCGTGATATCATAAGAAACAACTAAAACTTTTTTAGATACCTCGTAGCTCTGCTGCGAGGAGCATCATTTAAATATAGATATATCATGGCTCATTTAACGATAGATGAAAGATTTAAAATATACGAAATGAATAAGAGTGGTTATAGCTCGCGATATATAGGGACAAAGATTGGCCGTGATAAAAGCACTATATGTTATGAACTCAAGAGAATGAGGCATAATTATAGACCAGATAGGGCTAACACACTTGCTTGCAGTTTAAGGCAAGGTAAGAGAAAAAGAAAATTAGATATTGATAATAATTTACGAGCAGAAATAATAAAGCAGTTAACACAGGGTATTTCACCAGATATAATTTCAGGTAGACGTAAACTATCACGAGATACTGTCAATATTTCTACAGAGAGTATATACCAGTTTATTTATACATCTCCTATAGCACAAAGGCAAAAATTATATTTATCTTTAGCAAGAAAAAGGAAAAATAGGTTGCATCATGGTACAAGAATCAGAAACAAAAGAATTACAATACCAAATCGAGTTTCCATTACTGAAAGACCAGAGATAAATAGAAAGATAGCAGCAATAGGTCATTTAGAAGGTGATTTAACTTTTAACAAAGGTAATCAAAGTCGTAATATAGGCGCTCTTGTGGATATCAGAACACAAAAAGTGTTTCTCACTTTAAACCGTTCAAAAAGAACACAAGATGTGATTGGTAACATGAATAAAAAACTTAAACAATTGTCGCATATAATCAAAAGCATAACGTTAGATAGTCTATCCGCCAAAAACACTTCAAATCCTGATCATTTGTAATGGGATAGAGTTTTGACAACAAATTGCTAAGATTTTCAATAAAAATTAATAAGTTATGTTAATTTTTGAGTCTTTTGCAATGATTGTGTAAATTTTTGTTGAGCCTATATTAGAAGTAATTAAAAATATAGGTAACAGAAATGCAAATAGAGAAGAATAAAAAAATAAATGAAGCAATAGATTTGCTGATAGAAGGTGGAGTAGATTTAAAAACAGTACTAAGTCAGAATGGATTAATTAAGGAATTAACCAAGGGTATTTTAGAGCGAGCACTGCATGCTGAGATGTCAGAACATTTAGGTTATAGCAAGTATGATAGAGCTGAAACTGAGAATGCGAGGAATGGTAGTTTTAGTAAGAATCTGATTAGTGAGAATGGTACTATAGAGCTAAATGTTCCAAGAGACAGACAAGGTAAATTTGAACCTATAATAGTCTCAAAGAAACAAACAAGAATAGATGGCTTAGACCAAAAGATAATATCCTTATATGCGAAGGGTATGAGTGTGTCTGATATTAAAACACAATTGCAAGAATTATATGGAGCTGAGATCAGTGAGAGCCTAATCAGCAGGATTACAGATGAAGTAATAGATGAGGTCAAGATTTGGCAGAGTAGACCTCTTGAATCAGTATACCCTATAGTATATTTTGACTGTTTAGTAGTGAAAGTAAGACAAGATAAACTTATTATTAATAAATCAGTATATGTAGCTTTAGGAATAGATTTATCTGGCAGAAAGGATATTTTAGGCTTATGGATAAGTGAGAATGAAGGAGCTAAATTTTGGCTCGGTAATTTTACTGAAATGAAGAATCGAGGAGTAAAAGATATCTTAATTGCTTGTAGTGATAATCTAACTGGTATGTCTGATGCTATTGCATCAGTATATCCGAAAACTGAACATCAAATTTGTATTGTCCATCAGATCAGGAATAGCCTCAAATATGTATCATATAAAGATAGAAAGCAATTAGCAGCGGATTTGAAACTAATCTATACTTCTGCTACTGAAAAAGAAGCAGAATTAGCTCTTGAGTCATTTGATCAAAAATGGAGTAAGCAATATCCGCATATAGCTAAATCTTGGTATAATAATTGGGATAATTTGATAATTTTCTTGCAATATCCAAAGGAGATTCGTAAGATTATTTACACTACAAATGCGATAGAATCGCTGAATAGCCAATTGAGAAAAGTTACTAAGAATAAACGCATCTTTCCAAATGATGACGCAGTATTTAAGGTTTTATATCTGACAATTGATTATATTACCAAAAAATGGTCTATGCCTATCCCCAATTGGAATGAAGCTATGGCTCATTTTATGATCAAATTTGATGGTAGAATTTAATGGTTCACGAAATTTACACAATTGATGAGACAGAGCCGTTTTATATCTGACAATTGATTATATTACCAAAAAATGGTCTATGCCTATCCCCAATTGGAATGAAGCTATGGCTCATTTTATGATCAAATTTGATGGTAGAATTTAATCTCTCAGGGTTTAATTCCCCGAAGCTCTGCTTCGTGATATCATAAGAAATAACTAAAACTTTTTTAGATACCTCGTAGCTCTGCTGCGAGGAGCATCATTTAAATATAGATATATCATGGCTCATTTAACGATAGATGAAAGATTTAAAATATACGAAATGAATAAGAGTGGTTATAGCTCGCGATATATAGGGACAAAGATTGGCCGTGATAAAAGCACTATATGTTATGAACTCAAGAGAATGAGGCATAATTATAGACCAGATAGGGCTAACACACTTGCTTGCAGTTTAAGGCAAGGTAAGAGAAAAAGAAAATTAGATATTGATAATAATTTACGAGCAGAAATAATAAAGCAGTTAACACAGGGTATTTCACCAGATATAATTTCAGGTAGACGTAAACTATCACGAGATACTGTCAATATTTCTACAGAGAGTATATACCAGTTTATTTATACATCTCCTATAGCACAAAGGCAAAAATTATATTTATCTTTAGCAAGAAAAAGGAAAAATAGGTTGCATCATGGTACAAGAATCAGACAGGAGTTTCGCACTTAGCAAAGTTGCGAATCAGTTAAAAGCCATCTGATATTGTTTTGAATTGATGTTTTTATAACTTCCCAAGTTTGTTGATATAAAGTAATGTTTTCATTTATCCTCCTTTTATTCATATCAAGTCAGGCAAATACTGCAAGGCAAATATGATTTCTTTGAGCTCGGCCCGTGCGTGCCTGACAGCGTTCAATACCACAAGTTTGTTTTAATTCTCGATGATAAACCTCTATAGACCAACGTGCCTTAACAATTTTCTCTATTTGCTCACGTGTGGGATTTTCCAAGTTCGTTGTTATGTAATCAATGCGACCATTCTTTGCCACAAACTTAAATACCGTAACCCAACCGTATCCACGTAGGTGAATTTTTAGCCCCTCATCGGGTATCTCTAAACTTTCCAAGCTAACATTATGATTAACTTTTCTATTTTTCCTTAGGGTGGTAACCCATAGCCAGCCTAAATTACGTATATGTTTTAAATTCTCCAACCCGCTATACCAAGCATCCATGACTATGGCATCAGGATTGAGACCTCTTTCTTTAGCTAAAGTAAGCATATCACAAAAATGCTCATTCTTTGTTTTACCATCAGTGTCTTTATCATATATTCTATAATCTACGGGAGTAGATTGAGCAATTTTAGTATTGTAATGTAGTAAGTTTACCATTCCTATACCAGGTATAACATCATGTACAGCTCCAGAATATTGATAACGTACAAGCTCAATCTTCTGACTGTATTGCTTTGATAATAAGGTGTCATCCCCCACTAATAAACACGGTGCTTCCCAATCTATATATTTTGACACTTCCTTATAGATTTCGCTATAGCTAACACGGAAATGTTTCTACCACAGATTAGGAAAAACTTAGGCATTGATCAATAATTTTATGTAAACAGTTTTTAAAGTTAGTCCAGCAATGTTTAATAGGATTTAGATCTGGTGAATATGTGAGTAAATACAAAAACTATGGTAAAAACCTTTTCGCGTTAGCTATAGGACGAAAATCCTTACTCTTTAACCATCGACTTGCACTATCGTGAGATAGATCTACTGGACTCACTTCAGATAATGCCTTGCTAGTATATCTGACACTACTTGCTTGTAAAAATGATTTATATAAGTCCTTGCTACATTTTGTTCTTGTCATTTTTATCTAAAACTATTTTTCTCTAGATTAACATACTTTTTGCTAAGTGCGAAACTCCTGTCAGAAACAAAAGAATTACAATACCAAATCGAGTTTCCATTACTGAAAGACCAGAGATAAATAGAAAGATAGCAGCAATAGGTCATTTAGAAGGTGATTTAACTTTTAACAAAGGTAATCAAAGTCGTAATATAGGCGCTCTTGTGGATATCAGAACACAAAAAGTGTTTCTCACTTTAAACCGTTCAAAAAGAACACAAGATGTGATTGGTAACATGAATAAAAAACTTAAACAATTGTCGCATATAATCAAAAGCATAACGTTAGATAATGGCAAAGAATTTACCAATCATGAACAACTATTGCCAAAATCTGAACGAAAAGTATATTTTTGCAATCCTTATTCTCCATGGCCAAAACCATTGATAGAGAAGATTAACTCAATGGTGCACAGAGTATACTCTAAATCTTTAGATATAAAAAAATTAACAATAAAGCAATTACAAGAAATTGAGGATTTTTTAAATAATTTACCAAGAAAAGTGCTCGGTTATAAAACACCCAATGAGGTATGGGAAGAAAATATAAATCTGGCTTAATTAATACTGGAATTTACCATTCTCTTAATTTATATAGCTTATTATTTGGGTTTAATTCTTCTTTTAATTTATAACCAAACAGTTTCCCTTGTTCTTGCGATTTGATAATGTTGTCTATTGGCATTGACTGAAATCCATAAGGTTTATGACCATATTTTATCATTTTCTTACGGATTGTTGTATTACTTCTTGTCTTAAAACCATATTATCTATAAGGCTTGTAGAGTTTTGGCGGACGGACTATGTAGCTTTAGGAATAGATTTATCTGGCAGAAAGGATATTTTAGGCTTATGGATAACAGGAGTTTCGCACTTAGCAAATAATATGCTAATCTAGAGAAAAATAGTTTTAGATAAAAATGACAAGATCAAAATGTAGCAAAGATTTATATAAATCATTCTTACAAGCAAGTAGTGTAAGATATACTAGCAAAGCATTATCTGAAGTAAGTCCATTAGATCTATCGCACGATAGTGCAAGTCGATGGTTAAAGAGTAAGGATTTTCGCCCTAGCGAAATCTATAGCAAAGTGTCAAAATATATTGATCTGGAAGATCCTTGTTTATTAGTGGGAGATGACACCTTATTGTCAAAGCAATACAGTAAGAGGATCGAGCTTGTAAATTATCAATATTCTGGGGCTGTACATGATGTTATACCTGGTATAGGAATGGTAAACTTACTGCATTACAATACTCAAATTGATCAATCTACTCCTGTAGATTATAGAATATATGATAAAGAAACTGATGGTAAAACAAAGAACGAGCATTTTTGTGATATGCTTACTTTAGCTAAAGAAAGAGGTATCAAGCCTGATGCTATAGTTATGGATGCTTGGTATAGTGGTTTGGATAATTTAAAACATATACGTAATTTAGGTTGGATATGGGTTACCAACCTAAGAAAAAATAGAAAAGTTAATCGTAATGTTAGCTTGGAAACTTTAGAGATTCCCGATGAAGGGCTAAAAATTCACCTACGTGGATACGGTTGGGTTACGGTATTTAAGTTTGTGGCAAAAAATGGTCGCATTGATTACATAACAACTAATTTAGAGAATCCTACACGTGAGCAAATAGAGAAAATTGTTAAGGCGCGTTGGTCTATAGAAGTTTATCATCGAGAATTGAAACAAACTTGTGGTATTGAATGCTGTCAGGCACGCACGGGTCGAGCTCAAAGAAATCATATTTGCCTTGCTGTATTGGCCTGGCTTGATATGAACAAAAGGAGGATAAATGAAAACATTACTTTATATCAACAAACTTGGGAAGTTATAAAAACATCAATTCAGAACAACATTAAATGGCTTCTAACTAATACACAATTTTGCTAAGTGCGAAACTCCTGTGAACATCAAATTTGTATTGTCCATCAGATCAGGAATAGCCTCAAATATGTATCATATAAAGATAGAAAGCAATTAGCAGCGGATTTGAAACTAATCTATACTTCTGCTACTGAAAAAGAAGCAGAATTAGCTCTTGAGTCATTTGATCAAAAATGGAGTAAGCAATATCCGCATATAGCTAAATCTTGGTATAATAATTGGGATAATTTGATAATTTTCTTGCAATATCCAAAGGAGATTCGTAAGATTATTTACACTACAAATGCGATAGAATCGCTGAATAGCCAATTGAGAAAAGTTACTAAGAATAAACGCATCTTTCCAAATGATGACGCAGTATTTAAAGTTTTATATCTGACAATTGATTATATTACCAAAAAATGGTCTATGCCTATCCCCAATTGGAATGAAGCTATGGCTCATTTTATGATCAAATTTGATGGTAGAATTTAATGGTTCACGAAATTTACACAATTGATGAGACAGAGCCGTCAAGCGTCCTGAGATTGCCTCAAAGCTATGCTCCTCGCAATGACGTGGATGTTGAAATGACATAAAGGACATACAGTTATTGTAATATTTATAAGGTATATATGCAAGAATTTGATTTAGTAGTAATAGGAAGCGGTCCTGCTGGTTATACTGGTAGTATAAGAGCCGCACAACTTGGTATGAAAGTAGCGTGTATCGAAAAAAATAATACACTTGGTGGTACATGTCTAAATATAGGGTGTATACCTTCTAAAGCACTGCTTAATTCTTCTGAAAAATATGAAGAAGCTTTAAAGCATTTTGAGAATATTGGTATTACTGCGGAAGTGAAGCTAGATTTACAAAAAATGCTCGCTAATAAAGATAAAGTGGTTTCAGATCTTACAAAAGGTATAGAAAGTTTATTTGCTAAGAACAAAATGACTAGAATAAAAGGTGAAGCTAAAATTATATCTAATAATATTATTGAAGTAGGTGGCGAGCAGATTTCGGCTAAAAATATCCTAATTGCTACCGGTTCTAGTGTAATAGAAATCCCAAATATTAAAATTGATGAAGAATTTATCGTCTCTTCGACCGGTGCTTTAAAGCTTTCAAAAGTGCCTGAAAATTTAATAGTAGTTGGTGGTGGTTATATTGGCTTAGAGCTTGGCTCGGTTTGGAGGCGTCTAGGTTCTAAAGTAACAGTAGTAGAATATGCTGATAGTATTGTACCAATGCTTGATAAAGAAGTCGCTAGCCAATTTATGAAGCTTCAACTGAAACAAGGGATAGAGTTTAAGCTAAAGACTAAAGTATTATCTGCAGAAGTAAAATCCGGTAAAGTTAACCTTACAATAGAAGAGGGTGGTAAAAGCTCTGTAATAACTTCGGATGTAGTACTTATGGCGGTCGGCAGAAAAGCCTACACACAAAATTTAGGTCTTGAAGCTGTTGGCATTAATACAGATAAACAAGGTAGAATTGAGATTAATGAGCATTTTCAAACTGTTGTACCAAATATTTACGCAGTTGGTGATGCTGTAAAAGGTGCTATGCTTGCACACAAGGCTGAAGAAGAGGCGATAGCTGCCGCCGAAATTATGGCAGGGCAGGCGGGTCATGTAAATTACAACCTGATCCCAAGCGTAATATATACTTCCCCCGAAGTAGCAAGCGTTGGTGAAACTGAAGAGCAATTAAAAGAAAAAGGCGTTAGCTACAAAGTGGGTAAGTTCCCATTCTTAGCCAATAGTAGGGCAAGAGCAGTAGGTAAAACTGAAGGGATGGTGAAGATTCTTGCCGATAGTAAAACTGATAAGGTGCTAGGAGCTCATATTATCGGGGCTGATGCAGGAACTCTAATAGCCGAGCTTACGGCTTATATGGAATTTGGTGCAGCTGCAGAAGACATAGCAAGAACTTGCCACGCCCATCCAACTTTAAGCGAGGCAATCAGAGAAGCAGCTCTTGGGGTGGATAAAAGAACTATCAATATTTAATTGTCATCTAGTTGCTTGTGGCTCTAATATCATTCCCGCTTAAGGATTGCCCCGCGCGTGGATATAGCTTAATCCATTAAGATACTGACACTAAATTTGTGGGATGCCTTATGACATATTAAACATTACCACCATGTAAGGACCTTAGTGAAATAAGCTATACCAAATCGTCATTGCGAGTGGGCATTGTTGCGTGGTTCCGATATCATTCCTGCCGAAAGCAGGAATCCAGAAAAAAAGCATAAATACAGCAAATTTTTAACTGAAGTTTTGACAAAAATTCTAATTTTTCTGACTAAAGTAAACATTTATATTTAAAGTTAAATATTTAGTGCTTTTATCAGCTTAAAAGCGATATTTCTACAATTTAAAGTAAATTATTTGATATATAATACAAATTATAGATTGATACACTCGCCACTTTTTTTAATCTCTCAGGGTTTAATTCCCCGAAGCTCTGCTTCGTGATATCATAAGAAACAACTAAAACTTTTTTAGATACCTCGTAGCTCTGCTGCGAGGAGCATCATTAAAAATTTTTTGTCAAAACTTCAGTTTAAAATTAAAAGCTCAATTTAGCTCGCTTTATACTGGATTCCTGCTTTCGCAGGAATAACATATAGGACATTTTTCAATCCACGCTGGCCATGCCGAATAAATCACGGGATGATAGGAAAAACTTAATATATTTAAAAAATATGAAAATAATAAAAAAATTACCAATTATTATTTTGCTCTTATTAGCAGCAAATTTTAAAGTATTTGCTGAACCTGACAATAATATTGAGCAAGTTTTTTTATATGTAGATCAAAAAAATTGGTCACAGGCAGAGCAGTTAGCTAGGGAATTAAATAACAAAGCTTTAACAAAAATTGTTGTTTCGCAAAGATTTTTAGATAGCGATTATCCGAATAATAGCTTTGAGCAAGTAATTAAGTTTTTGTGCGATAATCCAAATTGGCCTCAAGGTAAGCTATTAGAAGAAAAAGCAGAAAGATACTTAAATAGTAATACAAATAAAAAAACAATTTTTAAATGGTTTAGTAAGCATCCGCCTCTTACTGGTAAAGGTTATAAATATTATGCGTTAGTTGCAAGTAGCTTAGTTAATGATCAAAAAATATTATTACCTATTATTAAAGATGCTTGGATATATGCTGATTTTAGCCCTGAAGCAGAAAGTGCATATTATAGCAGATGGCAGAAATATTTAACTACCAATGATAATTTAGAACGAATCGAAGAACATCTTTGGAAGTCTGATATTAGATCAGCTGAGCAATCACTAAAATATGTAGATCGTAATTATCACAACTCCTTTAGAGCTCAAATTGCTATTATAAATAAATCGCCAAATGCTGAAAAGCTTTTCAGACAAGTCCCTGAAAAATATTATACTTCTGGTTTGTTATATCGTTATTTAGATTCTAAGAAAAAGCAAAAACCAACTGGCGAAATTATTACTTTATTTAAGAAAGCAAAGAATAATCGTAAGCATTTTGCTAAATGGTGTCGCTTGCAGCTTTACTATGCTCGTGAGTTTATCGATTATAAAGATTTTGCTCATAGCTATAAAATAGCATCATTGCCTTTTGCTACCTGTCCTGAAACGATAAGAGAGCAGGAGTGGATGGCTGGATGGTTATCTCTAAGCTTTTTAAAGAAGCCTGATCAGGCATTAGCACATTTTAATAAATTTATCAAAATTGTTAAAACTCCGATTAGTTTAGCACGTGGGTATTATTGGTTAGGACGAAGTTATGAAGCAAAAGGTAATAAACAAACTGCTAAACAATTTTACGAGCAGGCTGCTAAATACTCTTTTACCTTTTATGGTCAGGTAGCAAATATTGAGTTAAATAAAACTAATTTAGTATTGCCTCCTGTACCTATAGTTAGTAATGAAGAAAGAAAGAGTATTGAAAATAAAGATATTATTAAAGCAATAAGATTATTAGTTAAATATGATAAAAATAAATTAGCTGTTATATATTCTAAAGCTGCTATTAAAGAGACTAAAAACCCTGCTGAAATTTTAGTAATCACAAATATTATTAAGTCAACTAATAATGCTAACTATATGGTTGATGTAGCAAAAATTGCTGTTCAAAATAATATTTTCATTCCAAATTGTGCTTTCCCAACTCCTTATAATCTAACAGGGCTTCCTATTGACCCTCATTTAGCTTATGGGATTATTAGGCAAGAATCTGTTTTCGATCATAAAGCGGTAAGTAGTGCAAATGCTAGGGGCTTAATGCAGCTTATTGATAAAACTGCTTGTGAAACCGCTAAATCTATAAGTCTTAAATGTAGTGTAGCAGATTTAACTAGAAATCCTGCATATAATATTAAACTTGGTACTCATCATTTTAAACAATTACTGGGTGATCATCGTGGATCTTACATTTTATCGATTGCCTCTTATAATGCTGGCAGTCACAATGTTGCAAAATGGATAGATAGATTTGGTGATCCAAGGAATATCAAGGATATGAGAAAAGTTATTGATTGGATGGAACTGATACCTTACCGAGAAACAAGAGATTATGTTCAAAGAGTTCTTGAAAATATTCAGATTTATCGTACAATTTTGAATAAAAATAATACATTCAAGTTGAAACAGGATTTACACGCTTGTGATATACCAAAAAGTTAATTATGTTAATGTTTTGTTTGACATAATCATAAAATATGAGTATGGTGCGGGTATATAATTACTGAAGTTTTGACAAAAAATTTTTATTAAATTGTAGAAATATCGCTTTTAAGCTGATAAAAGCACTAAATATTTAACCGCATAGCGAAAATCTAGGGAGCTTGCTCCCTAGATGGATAGCGTTATAATATAAGCGTTGGCATATTATAATTTAGTAGAATGGAATTGAGGCGTAATAGTCATCATGTTTTTAGAATCATGTATCACTTTGTGTGGATACCAAAATATCGTCATAAAGTGTTGATTGAACCTTATAGAGAAAGCTTAAGGTTAATAATAAAGAAGATTGGTTACGATTATAATATAGAAATAGTGGAGTTAGAGATACCTACTGATCATATTCATATGGTAGTAAAATCTAAGCCAAAAGTTTCTCCGTCGTATATTATGCAAATAATAAAAAGCATATCTGCAAGAAATTTTTTTAAGCTTTATCCACAAATAAAACGTAAATATTTTTGGGGTGGTAAACTTTGGACGCAAAGTTTTTTTGTAGAAACTGTAGGTAACTTTAATGATGAGGTAATTCGTGAATATGTACGAAATCAACTAAACACAATGGATAAAATTGAAAAAGAAACAAAGCAGTTTAACCTGTTTTGAAACTCGGTCGCTTGCGGCCGAGTTCTTCATCTTTAAATATAAATTTTTACTTTAGTCAGAAAAATTAGAATTTTTGTCAAAACTTCAGTTTAATATTGATCGATTTAAAAGTGAAGAAATGAATATTATGGGTGGTGATCAGTATTCTTATTTAGATTTTTTAGCTTAAAATTCTATCATAAGGCTTGCCTTACGTTGTCATTGTGAGGAAAAACTGGCGTTGTTGCATGGGTCGAAAATGCCCTGTATGTCATTCTTAGCAATGGCGGTAATCCAGCATAAATCGAGTTTTTTAACTTTAAAAACTTGCTGTATGTATACTTTTTTTTCCTGGATTCCCGCCGTTGCTAAGAATGACATAAGAGCCATGCAACGAAGCCACTCCTAGCTAGGTATGACATAATAGTAAAACTCTAATAATAAATATCATGAAACTTAAAAATTTAATTTCATTAATATTACTATTTTCTTCATTATCAGCTTTTTCGCAAGCTGCAATACCTCAATTATTAAAAAATATTCCAATTAATGTTGTTGCACCGGCTTCAGGTGCTGATAGCAAAACTTTATCTGATTTAAAAAGTATCAAAACTCTTAACTTAAATATGCCGGCTAAATGTTTTAGCAAAGGTGATTTACCATTTTTAGCAAGTACTGATGAGATAAGATTTAATTGTTTGAAAGATGCCTTATATAATGAATCTAGCAATATAGTATGGAGTTTAAGAGGTGGTTATGGGTCAGCAAGATTAATTCCTGATTTATTAAAACTTTCAAAACCAAATAAGAAAAAATTTTTTATAGGATATAGTGATATAACGGCTTTGCACCTTTTCTTATCACAAGAATGGGGATGGAAAACAATACATGGCACTAATGTAGCTGGTTTGCTAAAACCTGAACAAGATCAAGGTAATGTCATAAAACTTGCTGAAATATTGCAAGGTAAAGTAAAACAAGCGGTCATAAATAATTTAGCAGCTCTTAACAATGTAGCCAAACCAACCGAACTTGTTAGCGGCAAGCTAACCGGCGGTAACCTAACTATGGTGTTAAGTAGTATAGGGACTAGATGGCAAATAAAAACCGCTGGTAAAATTCTTTTTTTAGAAGATATAAATGTAGCTCCTTATCAGTTAGATCGTGCTTTAATCCAATTAAAACAAGCTGGATTACTTGAAAATATTAAGGCTATAATATTTGGTACGTTTGATAAAGATTCTAAACTCACAATGTTAGTGCTGCGTAATTTTGCAAATGATTTAAAAGTACCGGTATTTAAAACTGATAGATGCGGTCATGAAAAAATCAATGATCCAATTATTTATAACACGGATAGTAAAATTATCAGTAATGGTGAAAAATTTAAGTTGATAATGGATTTGTGATAGCTCCTATTGCTTTATACACACAAATATACTAAAATAAAAGGATAAAATATTATGATAGCAGAAAGTCACATAGAAACAATAAAGCAAGTTGGAGCTAACGGGCAGGTATCACTTGGGAAAAAATATGCTGGTAACTGCAGTTTTGACAAAAAAATTTTATTAAAAAAAGTGGCGAGTGTATCAATCTATCATTTGTATTATATATCAAATAATTTACTTTAAATTGTAGAAATATCGCTTTTAAGCTGATAAAAGCACTAAATATTTAACTTTAAATATAAATTTTTATTTTGGTCAGAAAAATTAGAATTTTTGTCAAAACTTCAGGTCAAAAGACACTAATATTTATAGTGTCTGTAAGATCAAATCTTGACTTCTACATTCTAAATTATCCGATTTTGATCTGACAAATTGTAGTTGATTATAGGAGAGTTTATAGAAAAGATGAGATACTGGGAGAAAGATTTTGGGGTATGTATTTATGCTAAAAAATTACTGGATAAAGTAATATATTTGAATAGTGTAGTAAAAGCACTATCACCGGTAGACGTATTGGAAGTAAAAAAAGCGATATACTATGCTAGAAAATATCATGGAAGTCAAATGCGTCAATCAGGAGAGCCATATTACTCTCATCCGATAGAAGTAGCATGTATGGTAGCGGAATATACAGCATCAAAGATTCCAAGCTATTTCAGAACTGATATTATTGTTACCAGCATACTGCATGATACCCTCGAAGATACAAAACTTACCGAAAAAATGATTGCTTATATTTTCGGGGATAAGGTTGCTAGTCAAGTAGAAGCTTTGACTAGGGTTAAACCTCATGGCAAGATTAGCTCGGCGGAAACACTAGATTTCCTATTTCAGCAAAAAAAATATGATGTGGCTTTGATTAAAATTGTTGACCGAATTCACAATTTAGAAACTGTTAGTATAAAATCTCCGGAAAAGATTAATAAGATAATAGAGGAAACTTTAAAAAGTTTTTTATCCATGTGCATATATTTAGAACACAGTCAATTAGATGATTATTTATATGAACTATGTTGTAATGCTACGCATAAAAAGCCTATATAGGCCATCAGTGACGGTAGGCCATATACAACATAGAGAGTTTTTTAATGTCCCCCTTCGGGGATCAAAAATCCCTCGCCTTTAGGCGAAGGGAAGATATAATGAAATTGCTTTAGCAATGAATTTATATCAAGAAATATGAGAAGTTATAGAAAGAATAGTCATAGTCAGTATGATTTAAAAGTGCATCTTATATGGATACCAAAATATAGGAAGAGAATATTGATAACGCCAATTTAGGATAAGAGCAGTTGTTCTGGAGCTAAAGCATCAAGTTTTATACGAGATTTAGTGATAGCATAAGAAGTAACACAAGCTAGAATATGCACCAAGAAATTAACAGGAGATCTATGCCTTGTATGCTCTAGGTTCATTCTATTTTTTAGTATAATGATGCTCCGCGCAGCAGAGCTACGAGGTATCTAAAAAAGTTTTAGTTGTTTCTTATGATATCACGAAGCAGAGCTTCGGGGAATTAAACCCTGAGGGATTAAATACTGATTCAATTAATGATCGTTTACGTAACATAGCTTTATCTTCTAATTCTAGTAAATAATTCTTCATATCCTTGCGAATATTAGTTATCATTCTTAAATTTCTAGAATAGAGTTTAAACCATAACTCTTTACAAATATATGCTTTATCACCAAATACCTTACCTGGTCTATCCGCCAAAAACACTTCAAATCCTGATCATTTGTAATGGGATAGAGTTTTGACAACAAATTGCTAAGATTTTCAATAAAAATTAATAAGTTATGTTAATTTTTACTGCTACATTTCTGTGTTGGTCTAATTTTGATATGGAGCTATTGTTAACGATTTTTTATCGTTCATCTAGTTTTTGCATGATGATATTTTTGATTTATGTGGAGTTAGACACGATTTGTAAATGATTTGCAATGCATCGTAAATTCAAACCAATAGCAGAGATTATTGGATTGATAATATCTCCTATCATACCTTTCAAGAAGTTTCTACCCATCCGACCATATTGCTTTAAGTGACCTATTATTGGTTCTATGGCACTGCGTCTCTTGATCATAGACTTGTCCTCTTGTAACAACTTCTTCCGCGTTTTTGGGGTATATACCTTACTCTTCTCCTTTACATTGCTACCACTATACCCAAGATCAACAAATGATTTCTTTATCTTGATTCCAGTGACACTCTCTACTGCTTCAAAGCTCTGATGCAATGTATGACCATCATAAGGATTATTATGAAACGATTTTGCGGATAAAACAAAATTTCTACGACCACTTACTACTACCGCTACTTTATTGCCAAACTCATATGGCTTGTTGCGTTTTCCCTTTCCTATACACTCTACTTCAGGGGCATGAAAACTATATAATACTTTGTTATCTTCTTTATATTGCTTTTTAGCTTCTCTTTTTAAAACAGATTGGTTATGTATTTGTTTTATTTTTTGCAATACTTCTTGATTTTTGAGAGACAAGTTTAATTGCTTATTTTTGATCTCACGCTCACATACTCTAATCAAACGACCCAGTAATATTTTTAAATGCTTCATTATTTTCCAACGCTTCTTGGCTTTACTATGTTCTTTATATTTCCATAGCTTTACTATATCGCGTTTATAGGTTCTAGCGTATGTTTCATTCAAATGTATACCCAAACTGTTGCAAAGCTTTACTATGCTAAGCCTAGCTTTATCCATTAAATAAACATCGTGTGGGTGTTTGATATTCTTAATTTGTACAGTCGTATCAGCGATGATTAATTCCAAATCTTTTTTTTTAATTGTGTTAGTTTTTATCCCAACCCTGATCAACTCCGATAATATCTCATTATATCCAGCTTCACCTAATACACTACGAAACCGTCGTATACTAGTTTCCGAGATAGCTATGTCTTTTTCTATATATTCCCACCCGCAGAAATACTGCCAATACATATTCTCTTTTAGCTCTTCCTCTGATAATGAATCTGAAAAATTATACATTGCTTGTAGCATCGTTATGCCAAGCATCACTCTATGACATTTTCTATTTCTACCAAATTTCTTAATACAAACATTTTTTGATAACCACTCTTCGAGCCTAGACCAATTTATTAATTCTCTTAATTTATATAGCTTATTATTTGGGTTTAATTCTTCTTTTAATTTATAACCAAACAGTTTCCCTTGTTCTTGCGATTTGATAATGTTGTCTATTGGCATTGACTGAAATCCATAAGGTTTATGACCATATTTTATCATTTTCTTACGGATTGTTGTATTACTTCTTGTCTTAAAACCATATTATCTATAAGGCTTGTAGAGTTTTGGCGGACGGACTACCTGTTATCTTCTGAGTTATAGATTCAAGAACAGATAAATCAGCTCTATTTGCTTTTGTTATTTTAACAGCTATAATCTCTGCTTTATGATTAATGATTAAATGTAATTTAAATCCCATAAACCAACCATAACTACTCATCCCAACTTTGGCAATTTTACCAAAAACTCTATTACTAGAAGTGCGCTTAGCATGACAAATAGATAGTTTTGTTGAATCAATAAAATATATTCCTGTATCTTCACCTCGTAGTAATTGCAACATTATTGACAATGGCAATATTAACCTTGGCCATAATTGTACTATTCTACTATAACATGGTAAATTAAAGTAACCCTTATATTTATGCGGTAAGTAGTATAAATAATAGTTTTTAAAGTCCTTGCAAGGCGATAGATAAAAATATATGACTATTGTCATCAATTCTGCAAGACTTAATTTTCCTATTCTATGCCTTTGCTGATTTGTTGATAATAGACGGTGTTCTATCCATTCTTCATATATTTTACAAAAATTATCTACTAAATAATATACAGTTATGATATATCTTTTCATGTTGAGTTACTGATCTTTTATTAAAAAAATCTATCATAACTCAACATTAATCTCCTTTAAACCCTTTATCTATAAGCTTTCTATCTATCCCTTATCCTAAATTAGCGTTGAGAGGCAAAGTATCGGAAAGGACTAGAGATTTACTGAGGCAGATTTGCATGGAACATGAAGTACATATAATTTTAGGGAAAATATCATGTGATCACGTACATATGTTTATCTCATATAAGCCGCAAATATCTCTTAGCAAGTTAGTACAGTATTTCTGAAGTTTTGACAAAAGGAAAGTTCTATAATTAATTAAGCCAGATATAATCAATTTTTAATCTCTCAGGGTTTAATTCCCCGAAGCTCTGCTTCGTGATATCATAAGAAACAACTAAAACTTTTTTAGATACCTCGTAGCTCTGCTGCGAGGAGCATCATTTAAATATAGATATATCATGGCTCATTTAACGATAGATGAAAGATTTAAAATATACGAATGTTATGAACTCAAGAGAATGAGGCATAATTATAGACCAGATAGGGCTAACACACTTGCTTGCAGTTTAAGGCAAGGTAAGAGAAAAAGAAAATTAGATATTGATAATAATTTACGAGCAGAAATAATAAAGCAGTTAACACAGGGTATTTCACCAGATATAATTTCAGGTAGACGTAAACTATCACGAGATACTGTCAATATTTCTACAGAGAGTATATACCAGTTTATTTATACATCTCCTATAGCACAAAGGCAAAAATTATATTTATCTTTAGCAAGAAAAAGGAAAAATAGGTTGCATCATGGTACAAGAATCAGAAACAAAAGAATTACAATACCAAATCGAGTTTCCATTACTGAAAGACCAGAGATAAATAGAAAGATAGCAGCAATAGGTCATTTAGAAGGTGATTTAACTTTTAACAAAGGTAATCAAAGTCGTAATATAGGCGCTCTTGTGGATATCAGAACACAAAAAGTGTTTCTCACTTTAAACCGTTCAAAAAGAACACAAGATGTGATTGGTAACATGAATAAAAAACTTAAACAATTGTCGCATATAATCAAAAGCATAACGTTAGATAATGGCAAAGAATTTACCAATCATGAACAACTATTGCCAAAATCTGAACGAAAAGTATATTTTTGCAATCCTTATTCTCCATGGCAAAAACCATTGATAGAGAAGATTAACTCAATGGTGCACAGAGTATACTCTAAATCTTTAGATATAAAAAAATTAACAATAAAGCAATTACAAGAAATTGAGGATTTTTTAAATAATTTACCAAGAAAAGTGCTCGGTTATAAAACACCCAATGAGGTATGGGAAGAAAATATAAATCTGGCTTAATTAATACTGGAATTTACCAACAAACAAGAATAGATGGCTTAGACCAAAAGATAATATCCTTATATGCGAAGGGTATGAGTGTGTCTGATATTAAAACACAATTGCAAGAATTATATGGAGCTGAGATCAGTGAGAGCCTAATCAGCAGGATTACAGATGAAGTAATAGGTGAGGTCAAGATTTGGCAGAGTAGACCTCTTGAATCAGTATACCCTATAGTATATTTTGACTGTTTAGTAGTGAAAGTAAGACAAGATAAACTTATTATTAATAAATCAGTATATGTAGCTTTAGGAATAGATTTATCTGGCAGAAAGGATATTTTAGTCTATCCGCCAAAAACACTTCAAATCCTGATCATTTGTAATGGGATAGAGTTTTGACAACAAATTGCTAAGATTTTCAATAAAAATTAATAAGTTATGTTAATTTTTACTGATACATTTCTGTGTTGGTCTAATTTTGATATGGAGCTATTGTTAACGATTTTTTATCGTTCATCTAGTTTTTGCATGATGATATTTTTGATTTATGTGGAGTTAGACACGATTTGTAAATGATTTGCAATGCATCGTAAATTCAAACCAATAGCAGAGATTATTGGATGGCTCTGTCTCATCAATTGTGTAAATTTCGTGAACCATTAAATTCTACCATCAAATTTGATCATAAAATGAGCCATAGCTTCATTCCAATTGGGGATAGGCATAGACCATTTTTTGGTAATATAATCAATTGTCAGATATAAAACTTTAAATACTGCGTCATCATTTGGAAAGATGCGTTTATTCTTAGTAACTTTTCTCAATTGGCTATTCAGCGATTCTATCGCATTTGTAGTGTAAATAATCTTACGAATCTCCTTTGGATATTGCAAGAAAATTATCAAATTATCCCAATTATTATACCAAGATTTAGCTATATGCGGATATTGCTTACTCCATTTTTGATCAAATGACTCAAGAGCTAATTCTGCTTCTTTTTCAGTAGCAGAAGTATAGATTAGTTTCAAATCCGCTGCTAATTGCTTTCTATCTTTATATGATACATATTTGAGGCTATTCCTGATCTGATGGACAATACAAATTTGATGTTCAGTTTTCGGATATACTGATGCAATAGCATCAGACATACCAGTTAGATTATCACTACAAGCAATTAAGATATCTTTTACTCCTCGATTCTTCATTTCAGTAAAATTACCAAGCCAAAATTTAGCTCCTTCATTCTCACTTATCCATAAGCCTAGAGTCTTTTGCAATGATTGTGTAAATTTTTGTTGAGCCTATATTAGAAGTAATTAAAAATATAGGTAACAGAAATGCAAATAGAGAAGAATAAAAAAATAAATGAAGCAATAGATTTGCTGATAGAAGGCGGAGTAGATTTAAAAACAGTACTAAGTCAGAATGGATTAATTAAGGAATTAACCAAGGGTATTTTAGAGCGAGCACTGCATGCTGAGATGTCAGAACATTTAGGTTATAGCAAGTATGATAGAGCTGAAACTGAGAATGCGAGGAATGGTAGTTTTAGTAAGAATCTGATTAGTGAGAATGGTACTATAGAGATAAATGTTCCAAGAGACAGACAAGGTAAATTTGAACCTATAATAGTCTCAAAGAAACAAACAAGAACAGGAGTTTCGCACTTAGCAAAATTGTGTATTAGTTAGAAGCCATTTAATGTTGTTCTGAATTGATGTTTTTATAACTTCCCAAGTTTGTTGATATAAAGTAATGTTTTCATTTATCCTCCTTTTGTTCATATCAAGCCAGGCCAATACAGCAAGGCAAATATGATTTCTTTGAGCTCGACCCGTGCGTGCCTGACAGCATTCAATACCACAAGTTTGTTTCAATTCTCGATGATAAACTTCTATAGACCAACGCGCCTTAACAATTTTCTCTATTTGCTCACGTGTAGGATTCTCTAAATTAGTTGTTATGTAATCAATGCGACCATTTTTTGCCACAAACTTAAATACCGTAACCCAACCGTATCCACGTAGGTGAATTTTTAGCCCTTCATCGGGAATCTCTAAAGTTTCCAAGCTAACATTACGATTAACTTTTCTATTTTTTCTTAGGTTGGTAACCCATATCCAACCTAAATTACGTATATGTTTTAAATTATCCAAACCACTATACCAAGCATCCATAACTATAGCATCAGGCTTGATACCTCTTTCTTTAGCTAAAGTAAGCATATCACAAAAATGCTCGTTCTTTGTTTTACCATCAGTTTCTTTATCATATATTCTATAATCTACAGGAGTAGATTGATCAATTTGAGTATTGTAATGCAGTAAGTTTACCATTCCTATACCAGGTATAACATCATGTACAGCCCCAGAATATTGATAATTTACAAGCTCGATCCTCTTACTGTATTGCTTTGACAATAAGGTGTCATCTCCCACTAATAAACAAGGATCTTCCAGATCAATATATTTTGACACTTTGCTATAGATTTCGCTAGGGCGAAAATCCTTACTCTTTAACCATCGACTTGCACTATCGTGCGATAGATCTAATGGACTTACTTCAGATAATGCTTTGCTAGTATATCTTACACTACTTGCTTGTAAGAATGATTTATATAAATCTTTGCTACATTTTGATCTTGTCATTTTTATCTAAAACTATTTTTCTCTAGATTAGCATATTATTTGCTAAGTGCGAAACTCCTGAAGAATAGATGGCTTAGACCAAAAGATAATATCCTTATATGCGAAGGGTATGAGTGTGTCTGATATTAAAACACAATTGCAAGAATTATATGGAGCTGAGATCAGTGAGAGCCTAATCAGCAGGATTACAGATGAAGTAATAGATGAGGTCAAGATTTGGCAGAGTAGACCTCTTGAATCAGTATACCCTATAGTATATTTTGACTGTTTAGTAGTGAAAGTAAGACAAGATAAACTTATTATTAATAAATCAGTATATGTAGCTTTAGGAATAGATTTATCTGGCAGAAAGGATATTTTAGGCTTATGGATAAGTGAGAATGAAGGAGCTAAATTTTGGCTTGGTAATTTTACTGAAATGAAGAATCGAGGAGTAAAAGATATCTTAATTGCTTGTAGTGATAATCTAACTGGTATGTCTGATGCTATTGCATCAGTATATCCGAAAACTGAACATCAAATTTGTATTGTCCATCAGATCAGGAATAGCCTCAAATATGTATCATATAAAGATAGAAAGCAATTAGCAGCGGATTTGAAACTAATCTATACTTCTGCTACTGAAAAAGAAGCAGAATTAGCTCTTGAGTCATTTGATCAAAAATGGAGTAAGCAATATCCGCATATAGCTAAATCTTGGTATAATAATTGGGATAATTTGATAATTTTCTTGCAATATCCAAAGGAGATTCGTAAGATTATTTACACTACAAATGCGATAGAATCGCTGAATAGCCAATTGAGAAAAGTTACTAAGAATAAACGCATCTTTCCAAATGATGACGCAGTATTTAAAGTTTTATATCTGACAATTGATTATATTACCAAAAAATGGTCTATGCCTATCCCCAATTGGAATGAAGCTATGGCTCATTTTATGATCAAATTTGATGGTAGAATTTAATGGTTCACGAAATTTACACAATTGATGAGACAGAGCCTAAGCCTAAAATATCCTTTCTGCCAGATAAATCTATTCCTAAAGCTACATATACTGATTTATTAATAATAAGTTTATCTTGTCTTACTTTCACTACTAAACAGTCAAAATATACTATAGGGTATACTGACTCAAGAGGTCTACTCTGCCAAATCTTGACCTCATCTATTACTTCATCTGTAATCCTGCTGATTAGGCTCTCACTGATCTCAGCTCCATATAATTCTTGCAATTGTGTTTTAATATCAGACACACTCATACCCTTCGCATATAAGGATATTATCTTTTGGTCTAAGCCATCTATTCTTGTTTGTTTCTTTGAGACTATTATAGGTTCAAATTTACCTTGTCTGTCTCTTGGAACATTTATCTCTATAGTACCATTCTCACTAATCAGATTCTTACTAAAACTACCATTCCTCGCATTCTCAGTTTCAGCTCTATCATACTTGCTATAACCTAAATGTTCTGACATCTCAGCATGCAGTGCTCGCTCTAAAATACCCTTGGTTAACTCCTTAATTAATCCATTCTGACTTAGTACTGTTTTTAAATCTACTCCGCCTTCTATCAGCAAATCTATTGCTTCATTTATTTTTTTATTCTTCTCTATTTGCATTTCTGTTACCTATATTTTTAATTACTTCTAATATAGGCTCAACAAAAATTTACACAATCATTGCAAAAGACTCGAATTTTTAGCCCCTCATCGGGTATCTCTAAACTTTCCAAGCTAACATTATGATTAACTTTTCTATTTTTCCTTAGGGTGGTAACCCATAGCCAGCCTAAATTACGTATATGTTTTAAATTCTTCAACCCGCTATACCAAGCATCCATGACTATGGCATCAGGATTGAGACCTCTTTCTTTAGCTAAAGTAAGCATATCACAAAAATGCTCATTCTTTGTTTTACCATCAGTGTCTTTATCATATATTCTATAATCTACGGGAGTAGATTGAGCAATTTTAGTATTGTAATGTAGTAAGTTTACCATTCCTATACCAGGTATAACATCATGTACAGCTCCAGAATATTGATAACGTACAAGCTCAATCTTCTGACTGTATTGCTTTGATAATAAGGTGTCATCCCCCACTAATAAACACGGTGCTTCCCAATCTATATATTTTGACACTTCCTTATAGATTTCGCTAGGACGAAAATCCTTACTCTTTAACCATCGACTTGCACTATCGTGAGATAGATCTACTGGACTCACTTCAGATAATGCCTTGCTAGTATATCTGACACTACTTGCTTGTAAAAATGATTTATATAAGTCCTTGCTACATTTTGTTCTTGTCATTTTTATCTAAAACTATTTTTCTCTAGATTAACATACTTTTTGCTAAGTGCGAAACTCCTGTTTAGTACATTTCTTCTTTCCTCTTCTGTTTGAGCATCGTGAAAATTAAATACTAAAATCTTTGACTCTGAAGATTTATTTAAAACTGCAATATCCTGTGATGTAAGATGATCTCTCCTGATTATTGTGCATGCAGCATATAAACTACTCAAGCTATTGATATCCAGTCCTATCTCAATATTCTGGTTTGTAAGTAATGACACTAATATATTGTTATCGATGAGCTCATCATACCAATTCTGATGTTCTGTATTTAAAGCAACTTGAATCAAATCATTCAAACTTATTGGTGTGCTGCTGCCGTGTAAAGTAATCAATTCCTTATTTAACAAAGATTGTTTTGTGATTAAATCCAATGCACTGAAGCTCAATTTAAGATTTTGATTATCTGAGTCAACGCCCTCCTGGTCCTTAAATAGGTTATCACAATTCTTTGTATTCTTACTATAAAGAATTATTATTTTGTTCTTGGCTAATTTTAAGTGTTGTATGATAATATTTTTAATATTATCGCAATTTTTATCAGTGGCATTAACTTCAACCACTATTAAGTGACATTTACTTCTCGAGCTATTAGCTACTTTCAAATAAGAATCTATATAACTAAATTGATCAAAACGGGCAAAGATATATCCAGATGCCGTATAGTATGTTATTTGACTATCTTGACTGTTTACTAACTTCTGGAAGTATTGTACTATAGTAATATGACCTAAAGTGATATTGTCACAATTGAGATATAATATTTTTGTGTTATTCGCCGTGGATAAAAATTCAGTAATTACAGGTACATCAACATTTAGATCTTCCTGCACAAAAGGACTAGCAAAGTAGGCTTGACTAATACCATACATTACAGGTAATTGCATAGTATCATTTATTGTATTAAATAATGCCTTGGCCTCCTGGTATTGATAAATAGTCCCTACTCTATCTGAACACCATTTATGGAGAGCATTGTAATACATCGTGTACGCAATTTCTGCATCATGGTGTACTAATTCATTAAGTTTTATATCATTTTTCAACGAATCACTAAGTTCTTCTCTATTCTCATAGTTCGTTATCAATTTAAATTTCGTACAAAACTGATCAAAATCATGCTCACTATATAGTCCGTCCGCCAAAACTCTACAAGCCTTATAGATAATATGGTTTTAAGACAAGAAGTAATACAACAATCCGTAAGAAAATGATAAAATATGGTCATAAACCTTATGGATTTCAGTCAATGCCAATAGACAACATTATCAAATCGCAAGAACAAGGGAAACTGTTTGGTTATAAATTAAAAGAAGAATTAAACCCAAATAATAAGCTATATAAATTAAGAGAATTAATAAATTGGTCTAGGCTCGAAGAGTGGTTATCAAAAAATGTTTGTATTAAGAAATTTGGTAGAAATAGAAAATGTCATAGAGTGATGCTTGGCATAACGATGCTACAAGCAATGTATAATTTTTCAGATTCATTATCAGAGGAAGAGCTAAAAGAGAATATGTATTGGCAGTATTTCTGCGGGTGGGAATATATAGAAAAAGACATAGCTATCTCGGAAACTAGTATACGACGGTTTCGTAGTGTATTAGGTGAAGCTGGATATAATGAGATATTATCGGAGTTGATCAGGGTTGGGATAAAAACTAACACAATTAAAAAAAAAGATTTGGAATTAATCATCGCTGATACGACTGTACAAATTAAGAATATCAAACACCCACACGATGTTTATTTAATGGATAAAGCTAGGCTTAGCATAGTAAAGCTTTGCAACAGTTTGGGTATACATTTGAATGAAACATACGCTAGAACCTATAAACGCGATATAGTAAAGCTATGGAAATATAAAGAACATAGTAAAGCCAAGAAGCGTTGGAAAATAATGAAGCATTTAAAAATATTACTGGGTTGTTTGATTAGAGTATGTGAGCGTGAGATCAAAAATAAGCAATTAAACTTGTCTCTCAAAAATCAAGAAGTATTGCAAAAAATAAAACAAATACATAACCAATCTGTTTTAAAAAGAGAAGCTAAAAAGCAATATAAAGAAGATAACAAAGTATTATATAGTTTTCATGCCCCTGAAGTAGAGTGTATAGGAAAGGGAAAACGCAACAAGCCATATGAGTTTGGCAATAAAGTAGCGGTAGTAGTAAGTGGTCGTAGAAATTTTGTTTTATCCGCAAAATCGTTTCATAATAATCCTTATGATGGTCATACATTGCATCAGAGCTTTGAAGCAGTAGAGAGTGTCACTGGAATCAAGATAAAGAAATCATTTGTTGATCTTGGGTATAGTGGTAGCAATGTAAAGGAGAAGAGTAAGGTATATACCCCAAAAACGCGGAAGAAGTTGTTACAAGAGGACAAGTCTATGATCAAGAGACGCAGTGCCATAGAACCAATAATAGGTCACTTAAAGCAATATGGTCGGATGGGTAGAAACTTCTTGAAAGGTATGATAGGAGATATTATCAATCCAATAATCTCTGCTATTGGTTTGAATTTACGATGCATTGCAAATCATTTACAAATCGTGTCTAACTCCACATAAATCAAAAATATCATCATGCAAAAACTAGATGAACGATAAAAAATCGTTAACAATAGCTCCATATCAAAATTAGACCAACACAGAAATGTATCAGTAAAAATTAACATAACTTATTAATTTTTATTGAAAATCTTAGCAATTTGTTGTCAAAACTCTATCCCATTACAAATGATCAGGATTTGAAGTGTTTTTGGCGGATAGACTATTTAATCAGTGGGTAGGTGAGCTATTATGCCCATCACTAAAACCTGGACAATGTGTAATAATGGATAATGCGAGTATTCATAAGTCACCGTTGGTAAAGGAATTAATAGAAAAAGCGGGTTGTACTCTTATTTATCTACCGGTCTATTCTCCAGATTTAAATTCTATTGAACACTGTTGGGCTAATTTTAAAAATTACTTGAGAAAAATTATTAAAAACTTTAAAGATTTTCGTGATGCAATAACGGCAGCAATGGTAAAAACCTTCCCGTGTTAGCTATAGATTATCACTACAAGCAATTAAGATATCTTTTACTCCCCGATTCTTCATTTCAGTAAAATTACCAAGCCAAAATTTAGCTCCTTCATTCTCACTTATCCATAAGCCTAAAATATCCTTTCTGCCAGATAAATCTATTCCTAAAGCTACATATACTGATTTATTAATAATAAGTTTATCTTGTCTTACTTTCACTACTAAACAGTCAAAATATACTATAGGGTATACTGATTCAAGAGGTCTACTCTGCCAAATCTTGACCTCATCTATTACTTCATCTGTAATCCTGCTGATTAGGCTCTCACTGATCTCAGCTCCATATAATTCTTGCAATTGTGTTTTAATATCAGACACACTCATACCCTTCGCATATAAGGATATTATCTTTTGGTCTAAGCCATCTATTCTTGTTTGTTTCTTTGAGACTATTATAGGTTCAAATTTACCTTGTCTGTCTCTTGGAACATTTATCTCTATAGTACCATTCTCACTAATCAGATTCTTACTAAAACTACCATTCCTCGCATTCTCAGTTTCAGCTCTATCATACTTGCTATAACCTAAATGTTCTGACATCTCAGCATGCAGTGCTCGCTCTAAAATACCCTTGCAGGAGTTTCGCACTTAGCAAAATTGTGTATTAGTTAGAAGCCATTTAATGTTGTTCTGAATTGATGTTTTTATAACTTCCCAAGTTTGTTGATATAAAGTAATGTTTTCATTTATCCTCCTTTTGTTCATATCAAGCCAGGCCAATACAGCAAGGCAAATATGATTTCTTTGAGCTCGACCCGTGCGTGCCTGACAGCATTCAATACCACAAGTTTGTTTCAATTCTCGATGATAAACTTCTATAGACCAACGCGCCTTAACAATTTTCTCTATTTGCTCACGTGTAGGATTCTCTAAATTAGTTGTTATGTAATCAATGCGACCATTTTTTGCCACAAACTTAAATACCGTAACCCAACCGTATCCACGTAGGTGAATTTTTAGCCCTTCATCGGGAATCTCTAAAGTTTCCAAGCTAACATTACGATTAACTTTTCTATTTTTTCTTAGGTTGGTAACCCATATCCAACCTAAATTACGTATATGTTTTAAATTATCCAAACCACTATACCAAGCATCCATAACTATAGCATCAGGCTTGATACCTCTTTCTTTAGCTAAAGTAAGCATATCACAAAAATGCTCGTTCTTTGTTTTACCATCAGTTTCTTTATCATATATTCTATAATCTACAGGAGTAGATTGATCAATTTGAGTATTGTAATGCAGTAAGTTTACCATTCCTATACCAGGTATAACATCATGTACAGCCCCAGAATATTGATAATTTACAAGCTCGATCCTCTTACTGTATTGCTTTGACAATAAGGTGTCATCTCCCACTAATAAACAAGGATCTTCCAGATCAATATATTTTGACACTTTGCTATAGATTTCGCTAGGGCGAAAATCCTTACTCTTTAACCATCGACTTGCACTATCGTGCGATAGATCTAATGGACTTACTTCAGATAATGCTTTGCTAGTATATCTTACACTACTTGCTTGTAAGAATGATTTATATAAATCTTTGCTACATTTTGATCTTGTCATTTTTATCTAAAACTATTTTTCTCTAGATTAGCATATTATTTGCTAAGTGCGAAACTCCTGCCTTGGTTAATTCCTTAATTAATCCATTCTGACTTAGTACTGTTTTTAAATCTACTCCGCCTTCTATCAGCAAATCTATTGCTTCATTTATTTTTTTATTCTTCTCTATTTGCATTTCTGTTACCTATATTTTTAATTACTTCTAATATAGGCTCAACAAAAATTTACACAATCATTGCAAAAGACTCTAGAGTTTTGACAACAAATTGCTAAGATTTTCAATAAAAATTAATAAGTTATGTTAATTTTTACTGATACATTTCTGTGTTGGTCTAATTTTGATATGGAGCTATTGTTAACGATTTTTTATCGTTCATCTAGTTTTTGCATGATGATATTTTTGATTTATGTGGAGTTAGACACGATTTGTAAATGATTTGCAATGCATCGTAAATTCAAACCAATAGCAGAGATTATTGGATTGATAATATCTCCTATCATACCTTTCAAGAAGTTTCTACCCATCCGACCATATTGCTTTAAGTGACCTATTATTGGTTCTATGGCACTGCGTCTCTTGATCATAGACTTGTCCTCTTGTAACAACTTCTTCCGCGTTTTTGGGGTATATACCTTACTCTTCTCCTTTACATTGCTACCACTATACCCAAGATCAACAAATGATTTCTTTATCTTGATTCCAGTGACACTCTCTACTGCTTCAAAGCTCTGATGCAATGTATGACCATCATAAGGATTATTATGAAACGATTTTGCGGATAAAACAAAATTTCTACGACCACTTACTACTACCGCTACTTTATTGCCAAACTCATATGGCTTGTTGCGTTTTCCCTTTCCTATACACTCTACTTCAGGGGCATGAAAACTATATAATACTTTGTTATCTTCTTTATATTGCTTTTTAGCTTCTCTTTTTAAAACAGATTGGTTATGTATTTGTTTTATTTTTTGCAATACTTCTTGATTTTTGAGAGACAAGTTTAATTGCTTATTTTTGATCTCACGCTCACATACTCTAATCAAACGACCCAGTAATATTTTTAAATGCTTCATTATTTTCCAACGCTTCTTGGCTTTACTATGTTCTTTATATTTCCATAGCTTTACTATATCGCGTTTATAGGTTCTAGCGTATGTTTCATTCAAATGTATACCCAAACTGTTGCAAAGCTTTACTATGCTAAGCCTAGCTTTATCCATTAAATAAACATCGTGTGGGTGTTTGATATTCTTAATTTGTACAGTCGTATCAGCGATGATTAATTCCAAATCTTTTTTTTTAATTGTGTTAGTTTTTATCCCAACCCTGATCAACTCCGATAATATCTCATTATATCCAGCTTCACCTAATACACTACGAAACCGTCGTATACTAGTTTCCGAGATAGCTATGTCTTTTTCTATATATTCCCACCCGCAGAAATACTGCCAATACATATTCTCTTTTAGCTCTTCCTCTGATAATGAATCTGAAAAATTATACATTGCTTGTAGCATCGTTATGCCAAGCATCACTCTATGACATTTTCTATTTCTACCAAATTTCTTAATACAAACATTTTTTGATAACCACTCTTCGAGCCTAGACCAATTTATTAATCTCTCAGGGTTTAATTCCCCGAAGCTCTGCTTCGTGATATCATAAGAAACAACTAAAACTTTTTTAGATACCTCGTAGCTCTGCTGCGAGGAGCATCATTTCTCTTAATTTATATAGCTTATTATTTGGGTTTAATTCTTCTTTTAATTTATAACCAAACAGTTTCCCTTGTTCTTGCGATTTGATAATGTTGTCTATTGGCATTGACTGAAATCCATAAGGTTTATGACCATATTTTATCATTTTCTTACGGATTGTTGTATTACTTCTTGTCTTAAAACCATATTATCTATAAGGCTTGTAGAGTTTTGGCGGACGGACTTTTTAGCATTTATTCCAATAGTTGCTAACTTACCATTTCTATTTTCTTTAAAATAAATATTAATTATAGGATATTTTAACTTATCTTGATTTATCACAGATGAATATTCCTGTGATGCAAGATTAAGCAAATATTTATGTTTATGATGCTCAAGCGTCTGATTAATATAATTTGTGATCTCATCTTGCCAGAATTTGCTTAAATCGTTTATTTCATTTAGCTTGGCTGCCATCTCAAGCCTATAAGGTTTGATAGCATCGAGCGGCTTTAAAGCTCCATATAGTCCTGATATGATAAGCAAATGCGATTGTAAAAAATTTACTGCATCTTCGTTTAAATTTTCTGATTGTATATTGTGAAAAACATCACCCGCATAAGCAAAAATAGCTGCTTTGCTGTCTTGCTTTTCAAAATTTTGAAATCTTTCTTTATTTAGATGTGCCAATTTCTCGCTGATATCCATAGTTTTAGATAGCTGAACTTCAGAATAATTTTTAACTATAGCAAGTAGTTGATTTGTTATTTTAGGAAAAGCAGGGGAAGTTAGCTCCCCTTTGAAAGCTATCGGCTCAAAATTAAGAGTTTTAGCGGATGAGATAATAGTAAGCATTATCTAGAAGCTGGAGGATTTGGCACTGTTGAAACAGTACTGGCAATATTTCTATTAGTATCGTTGACTGTTCTCATGATAGCATAGCTTGGATCACCATCAGCTTGCATTACTTCTTTTGACTTGGTGTTTTTTTGATTAGAACAGCCAATTAAAGCCAAAGCAGCAAATAAAATTACTAAATATTTCATAATAAAATCCTTTTTATAAATTTCTCATTTAAGATAATGGCTTATGGTGATTATGTCAAGCCACAACGGCATTGCCCGCGTGGATAGAAAAACGCCCTAAGGTAGTCATCTAGTGGCTTGACCACGGTATCCAAAAAATAATAAAAAATACTAATTTTATTAGTATTTTTAACTGGCTCTAGTTCATAAATCACGGGATGACAGGGGGAAAATGATCCACGCAACAATGCCAGCCACAACCAAGGACCAACTATTGACAAAATATTAAAATACTGCTAGTAATTAGAATACAAAATAATATGTTAAATTATTTATGATATCTTTGAAAGTTATTAGTTTAATACAAAATTGGTGTTGGCGTAGATAATACTTTTTCGTTATGGGTGTATTATGCCCACTGCTCAATTATTAAATTATCACTTAATACAGGATATTAAAATGTCATCCCTTAATCTTTTCTTAAGAGTTTTCTCTCTTTTATTTTCATTATTTTTCACTTTATCAATTTATGCGGCTCAAAAAAACATCGCTGTTATTGTTCCGCTTGAACATGCAGCAATGACTCAGATCGTAGCAGGAATTGAAGAATCACTTAAAGCTATAGATGCAAAAATTATAGTGAAAAATGCCCATGCCGATTCTAATATTTTACTTGCTATTATAAAGCAGCTTAAAGATCAAGATATTGACGTAATAATTCCGATCGGTACATCTGCTTGCCAAACTGTAATTTCACATATCCCTAATAAGCCGATTGTTTGTGCGGCAGCTAAGATTGACAATAAAAATCTTCCCTTGGTTACTGGTTTTAATCTCTCAACCTGAATTCTGGATTAGCTAATTTTGAGATATAGCAGGTTTGTTAGGTTTCATACAGTATGCAATTAGGGCGGATAAGATATGTACAAAGGCATTCCAAATTGATCTATGTCTTGTATGTTCGATCTCGAAAGCACCCTTCAGCACACTAAATACTGTTTCGATAATTGAGCGTTTGCGTAATAATATTTTTTCAAATAATGGCATAAGTTTATTCTTCATTTTCTTCTTTATGCCAGTTACTAACTTGATGCCTTTGCTGTATAGATCATCAAAGAGCTCCTGTTTGATAGGTAAATTCCAGTATTAATTAAGCCAGATTTATATTTTCTTCCCATACCTCATTGGGTGTTTTATAACCGAGCACTTTTCTTGGTAAATTATTTAAAAAATCCTCAATTTCTTGTAATTGCTTTATTGTTAATTTTTTTATATCTAAAGATTTAGAGTATACTCTGTGCACCATTGAGTTAATCTTCTCTATCAATGGTTTTTGCCATGGAGAATAAGGATTGCAAAAATATACTTTTCGTTCAGATTTTGAGTCTTTTGCAATGATTGTGTAAATTTTTGTTGAGCCTATATTAGAAGTAATTAAAAATATAGGTAACAGAAATGCAAATAGAGAAGAATAAAAAAATAAATGAAGCAATAGATTTGCTGATAGAAGGTGGAGTAGATTTAAAAACAGTACTAAGTCAGAATGGATTAATTAAGGAATTAACCAAGGGTATTTTAGAGCGAGCACTGCATGCTGAGATGTCAGAACATTTAGGTTATAGCAAGTATGATAGAGCTGAAACTGAGAATGCGAGGAATGGTAGTTTTAGTAAGAATCTGATTAGTGAGAATGGTACTATAGAGCTAAATGTTCCAAGAGACAGACAAGGTAAATTTGAACCTATAATAGTCTCAAAGAAACAAACAAGAATAGATGGCTTAGACCAAAAGATAATATCCTTATATGCGAAGGGTATGAGTGTGTCTGATATTAAAACACAATTGCAAGAATTATATGGAGCTGAGATCAGTGAGAGCCTAATCAGCAGGATTACAGATGAAGTAATAGATGAGGTCAAGATTTGGCAGAGTAGACCTCTTGAATCAGTATACCCTATACAGGAGTTTCGCACTTAGCAAATAATATGCTAATCTAGAGAAAAATAGTTTTAGATAAAAATGACAAGATCAAAATGTAGCAAAGATTTATATAAATCATTCTTACAAGCAAGTAGTGTAAGATATACTAGCAAAGCATTATCTGAAGTAAGTCCATTAGATCTATCGCACGATAGTGCAAGTCGATGGTTAAAGAGTAAGGATTTTCGCCCTAGCGAAATCTATAGCAAAGTGTCAAAATATATTGATCTGGAAGATCCTTGTTTATTAGTGGGAGATGACACCTTATTGTCAAAGCAATACAGTAAGAGGATCGAGCTTGTAAATTATCAATATTCTGGGGCTGTACATGATGTTATACCTGGTATAGGAATGGTAAACTTACTGCATTACAATACTCAAATTGATCAATCTACTCCTGTAGATTATAGAATATATGATAAAGAAACTGATGGTAAAACAAAGAACGAGCATTTTTGTGATATGCTTACTTTAGCTAAAGAAAGAGGTATCAAGCCTGATGCTATAGTTATGGATGCTTGGTATAGTGGTTTGGATAATTTAAAACATATACGTAATTTAGGTTGGATATGGGTTACCAACCTAAGAAAAAATAGAAAAGTTAATCGTAATGTTAGCTTGGAAACTTTAGAGATTCCCGATGAAGGGCTAAAAATTCACCTACGTGGATACGGTTGGGTTACGGTATTTAAGTTTGTGGCAAAAAATGGTCGCATTGATTACATAACAACTAATTTAGAGAATCCTACACGTGAGCAAATAGAGAAAATTGTTAAGGCGCGTTGGTCTATAGAAGTTTATCATCGAGAATTGAAACAAACTTGTGGTATTGAATGCTGTCAGGCACGCACGGGTCGAGCTCAAAGAAATCATATTTGCCTTGCTGTATTGGCCTGGCTTGATATGAACAAAAGGAGGATAAATGAAAACATTACTTTATATCAACAAACTTGGGAAGTTATAAAAACATCAATTCAGAACAACATTAAATGGCTTCTAACTAATACACAATTTTGCTAAGTGCGAAACTCCTGCCTATAGTATATTTTGACTGTTTAGTAGTGAAAGTAAGACAAGATAAACTTATTATTAATAAATCAGTATATGTAGCTTTAGGAATAGATTTATCTGGCAGAAAGGATATTTTAGGCTTATGGATAAGTGAGAATGAAGGAGCTAAATTTTGGCTCGGTAATTTTACTGAAATGAAGAATCGAGGAGTAAAAGATATCTTAATTGCTTGTAGTGATAATCTAACTGGTATGTCTGATGCTATTGCATCAGTATATCCGAAAACTGAACATCAAATTTGTATTGTCCATCAGATCAGGAATAGCCTCAAATATGTATCATATAAAGATAGAAAGCAATTAGCAGCGGATTTGAAACTAATCTATACTTCTGCTACTGAAAAAGAAGCAGAATTAGCTCTTGAGTCATTTGATCAAAAATGGAGTAAGCAATATCCGCATATAGCTAAATCTTGGTATAATAATTGGGATAATTTGATAATTTTCTTGCAATATCCAAAGGAGATTCGTAAGATTATTTACACTACAAATGCGATAGAATCGCTGAATAGCCAATTGAGAAAAGTTACTAAGAATAAACGCATCTTTCCAAATGATGACGCAGTATTTAAGGTTTTATATCTGACAATTGATTATATTACCAAAAAATGGTCTATGCCTATCCCCAATTGGAATGAAGCTATGGCTCATTTTATGATCAAATTTGATGGTAGAATTTAATGGTTCACGAAATTTACACAATTGATGAGACAGAGCCAAAAATTCACCTACGTGGATACGGTTGGGTTACGGTATTTAAGTTTGTGGCAAAGAATGGTCGCATTGATTACATAACAACGAACTTGGACAATCCCACACGTGAGCAAATAGAGAAAATTGTTAAGGCACGTTGGTCTATAGAGGTTTATCATCGAGAATTAAAACAAACTTGTGGTATTGAACGCTGTCAGGCACGCACGGGCCGAGCTCAAAGAAATCATATTTGCCTTGCAGTATTTGCCTGGCTTGATATGAATAAAAGGAGGATAAATGAAAACATTACTTTATATCAACAAACTTGGGAAGTTATAAAAACATCAATTCAAAACAATATCAGATGGCTTTTAACTGATTCGCAACTTTGCTAAGTGCGAAACTCCTGAATAACTCCGCAACCGCTAAATAATTTACTCAAGAACCTTTGCTTACCTACTTTTGCATCGTGCTATAAATCAGTTGCAGAAAGCTTTGAGCAAGAAAAGAAAACATATATAGATTATCTACAGGAGTTAGCCATACGTGAGTTAGAACATAGACAACAACAACGTATTGCCAGATTGCTGAAGCAAGCAAAACTCTCTCGAGATAAGTTATTAAGCAACTTTGATATTAAGCGTATCCCAGGATTATCGCCAACTAAGATCCAATATCTTGCACAAGGAGAATTTATGGATCGCTATGAAAATATACTTATTTTTGGTAATCCTGGCACTGGCAAAAGTCATCTTAGTATAGGTTTAGCACGTGAGTGGTGTCTTGCTGGTAGACGTGTATTATATACAACAGCAGCTAATTTGGTTCAACAATTACTAGAAGCAAAGCTTAGTTTAAAACTTAAGCAAATTATTAAAAAATTCGATTATTTTGAAATATTGATAATTGATGATATATCATATGTACCATATAATCGTGAAGAAACTGATGTTTTATTTACCTTATTAGCTGAACGTTATGAAATGCGTAGTGTATTAATCTCTCAGGGTTTAATTCCCCGAAGCTCTGCTTCGTGATATCATAAGAAACAACTAAAACTTTTTTAGATACCTCGTAGCTCTGCTGCGAGGAGCATCATTTAAATATAGATATATCATGGCTCATTTAACGATAGATGAAAGATTTAAAATATACGAAATGAATAAGAGTGGTTATAGCTCGCGATATATAGGGACAAAGATTGGCCGTGATAAAAGCACTATATGTTATGAACTCAAGAGAATGAGGCATAATTATAGACCAGATAGGGCTAACACACTTGCTTGCAGTTTAAGGCAAGGTAAGAGAAAAAGAAAATTAGATATTGATAATAATTTACGAGCAGAAATAATAAAGCAGTTAACACAGGGTATTTCACCAGATATAATTTCAGGTAGACGTAAACTATCACGAGATACTGTCAATATTTCTACAGAGAGTATATACCAGTTTATTTATACATCTCCTATAGCACAAAGGCAAAAATTATATTTATCTTTAGCAAGAAAAAGGAAAAATAGGTTGCATCATGGCATCATGGTACAAGAATCAGAAACAAAAGAATTACAATACCAAATCGAGTTTCCATTACTGAAAGACCAGAGATAAATAGAAAGATAGCAGCAATAGGTCATTTAGAAGGTGATTTAACTTTTAACAAAGGTAATCAAAGTCGTAATATAGGCGCTCTTGTGGATATCAGAACACAAAAAGTGTTTCTCACTTTAAACCGTTCAAAAAGAACACAAGATGTGATTGGTAACATGAATAAAAAACTTAAACAATTGTCGCATATAATCAAAAGCATAACGTTAGATAATGGCAAAGAATTTACCAATCATGAACAACTATTGCCAAAATCTGAACGAAAAGTATATTTTTGCAATCCTTATTCTCCATGGCAAAAACCATTGATAGAGAAGATTAACTCAATGGTGCACAGAGTATACTCTAAATCTTTAGATATAAAAAAATTAACAATAAAGCAATTACAAGAAATTGAGGATTTTTTAAATAATTTACCAAGAAAAGTGCTCGGTTATAAAACACCCAATGAGGTATGGGAAGAAAATATAAATCTGGCTTAATTAATACTGGAATTTACCATATGAGGTTTTGGTGGGTTGCAAACATTATGTGAATTACAATAGTCAGCAACTAATATAGCTGTATTGCTATCAACAGGATAGTGTGATATATTCATATATGACCTCATATTGATTTATGGGTTTTTCATTTACCAGTAGATGCTCTCCTTGACCAAAATTTGAGTGTCTACTGGTTTTTCTTTTTATAAGGTAGTCCCTCCGCCAAAACTCTAAAAAATATCACTTGTGTCACTAATTTCCAAAAATAGTGCGATTTTAGAGCAAATTACTCTAATTTTGAGGGCTGATTTTAAATTTTTGTATTAAAAACCACACTATTTCCCAAAATGCATTCATTTTTTTATTGTCATTTTTTTGTATTTCCATAAGCTTTTGATATAAAACCTTTCATTTTCTTATGGATTTTACTATGCATTTTTGCCTTAAAACCCTATTGCCTATAAGGCTTTTAGAGTTTTGGCGGACGGACTAAATAATTGCTTATCAATATAACCGGAATGCTCTAACGGAGCAATTAATTCTTTGGTGCCCTTATTATAACCAGCAACTATATTTACTCGCTCAGTAGCAAAACCTGCTTGCTCTGAGTAAGCTCTTGTTCCTCTTTCTGACCATCCGTACAACATGGTTATATTATTACTTACCCCCATTTCGTCACAATACACAAGTTTATCAGATGCTATTTGATCAATATATTCCACAAATTGTTTTCTAGCTTCTTCATCCCTGCCTTTGTATTTTGGCTCTTTTTTTATATGTAATTTTCATTCTATGAAGCGTGTCATAAAATGTGCTCATTGGCAGCTCGGGCGCTACTGCATCTCTTATATCTATAGCTCGGCTATCAGGATTATTTGCTAAAAATTCAATTATATTCTCCTTATTAGTAAACCTAGCATCACGTCCACTTTGCAGATGTTGTCTTGAGCTGTAGTCTCCATTTTCTTTATAACGTCTAATCCAATTTGATATCGTATGACGCTCTATACCTAATAAGTCTGATATTGCTTTTATTCTATATTTAGAGGTTTTGTGAAGACTGATTACCCTATCTCTTAAATCCTGACTGTATGCTTTCATCTCTACCGTAGTTAAAATCATTATCTTACATTATTCTAAGGAATAATTCTAGTCGCGTTAGCTATAACTGGTATGTCTGATGCTATTGCATCAGTATATCCGAAAACTGAACATCAAATTTGTATTGTCCATCAGATCAGGAATAGCCTCAAATATGTATCATATAAAGATAGAAAGCAATTAGCAGCGGATTTGAAACTAATCTATACTTCTGCTACTGAAAAAGAAGCAGAATTAGCTCTTGAGTCATTTGATCAAAAATGGAGTAAGCAATATCCGCATATAGCTAAATCTTGGTATAATAATTGGGATAATTTGATAATTTTCTTGCAATATCCAAAGGAGATTCGTAAGATTATTTACACTACAAATGCGATAGAATCGCTGAATAGCCAATTGAGAAAAGTTACTAAGAATAAACGCATCTTGCCAAATGATGACGCAGTATTTAAAGTTTTATATCTGACAATTGATTATATTACCAAAAAATGGTCTATGCCTATCCCCAATTGGAATGAAGCTATGGCTCATTTTATGATCAAATTTGATGGTAGAATTTAATGGTTCACGAAATTTACACAATTGATGAGACAGAGCCTGAAATAAGCTATTCTGAGCTGTTAACAATAGTGCTTTTATACCATCAATCACCTTGTAAAAACTTTAAATATTTTTATATGTCCTATCTACAATTATATAAATCAGACTTTGTAACTCTTCCAGCATATACTCGTTTTATAGCTCTAAAACCAAGAGTTCTGAGTTATTTAGTTTTATTACTTGAATGGTATATGCAGGCAGCTCAATCTACGGGAGTTTCTTATATTGACGCCACATCTTTAGAGGTTTGTCATCGAAAAAGAATCTCTCGTAATAAAGTCTTTGCCGGTATTGCTGCTTTGGGTAAAACAACAAAAAGTTGGTTTTTTGGTCTAACATTACATTTGGTTATTAACGAAAAAGGTGAGATTCAAGGTCTAAAACTAACGCCTGGTAATGTAGATGATAGAGCGCCGGTTTCGATAATCACCAAACATATCACGGGATTATTGTTTGGCGATAAGGGTTATATCAAACAGGAGCTCTTTGATGATCTATACAGCAAAGGCATCAAGTTAGTAACTGGCATAAAGAAGAAAATGAAGAATAAACTTATGCCATTATTTGAAAAAATATTATTACGCAAACGCTCAATTATCGAAACAGTATTTAGTGTGCTGAAGGGTGCTTTCGAGATCGAACATACAAGACATAGATCAATTTGGAATGCCTTTGTACATATCCTATCCGCCCTAATTGCATACTGTATGAAACCTAACAAACCTGCTATATCTCAAAATTAGCTAATCCAGAATTCAGGTTTAAAAAATAATTCTAAATTTAACCGCATAGCGAAAATCTAGGGAGCTTGCTCCCTAGATGGATAGCGTTATAATATAAGCGTTGGCATATTATAATTTAGTAGAATGGAATTGAGGCGTAATAGTCATCATGTTTTTAGAATAATGTATCACTTTGTGTGGATACCAAAATCAACTAAACGCAATGGATAAAATTGAAAAAGAAATAAAGCAGTTTAACCTGTTTTGAAACTCGGTCGCTTGCGGCCGAGTTCTTCATCAAATCTAGTATTATTGCAATTAATATCAGTAAATACAGCTTTATAATGAAGATTCTTTAGGGTAAAGCCAAACAATTAACAATCCGATTAAAAGACCAAGATTTAGAAGCAAATTGTATTCCGTCATGGAAATGCCTAAAAGCTTAATTGCCGGTTTGGTGCAGGAAGTTATTGGCTGTGAATAAAGCATCTGTCTAATATGCTCAATAGATAAGCCTTTTGGGAAGCGGATCATAGATGAACAAAGACTGCTTGGCTGAACTATTCCTTGCTCCACCATACTATGATAGGTTGATAATATGCAGGAGCTAAGCAGTGTTAAGAAAATAAATACTAAAGTATATTTACTTAATTGCCTGATAATTAAAGCAGTTAGACAAATTTTTATTAATGTTAGATAAGGAAATCTTTCGTAAACACATAAAGGGCAGGGGGCATAATGCAATATATACTCAGCAAAATAAGCAGTAGCAAGAGCTGTGACAGAAATCGCAATTAAGCCTATATGCAGCATTTTATAGCTGTCTTTTCTTATGTAGTTTATAATGGTATTAAATGGCATATTTTTATTTTATAGTTTTTGTATTGTCAAACAGTGCCATCCTGTGGAGGCATTGCACACTTGTCATCCCGTGGCTTGTCCACGGGATGACACCGAGGACGTTTTTCGATCCACGCAACAATGCCACGCGGGAATGACATAAGAGTTATGCAACAAACCATTGCTGGGAATGACAATTAAATTTTACAATTAGCTAAATATAGTATATTGTCACTGATAATTAATTACAAGTATAAGAAAAATAAATGTCGGAAATTTTGGAAGATGCGATAAAGTCAAAAGCTTGGCCTTTTGAAGAAGCTAAAAAAATACTAGATAGCTTAAACGGCAAAGCACCTGAAAAAGGTTATGTATTGTTTGAAACAGGCTATGGTCCGTCAGGACTACCGCATATTGGGACTTTTGGTGAAAATGCCCGTATGGTAATGGTGCAGAAAGCGTTTGAACAATTATCTAATATAAAGACTAAGCTGATCTGCTTTTCTGATGATATGGATGGCTTGCGTAAAGTGCCGAGTAACATCCCAAATCCTGAAATGGTAGCCGGATATATGGATATGTCATTAACCTCTATCCCTGATCCTTTCGGTGAATGTGAGAGCTATGGGCATTATATGAATGCAAAACTCCGCGCATTCCTTGATAAATTTGGCTTTAAGTATGAATTTTATAGCAGCACCGAGTGCTATAAAGCCGGTATGTTTGATGAAATGCTAATAAGAGTGCTTGAAAAATATGACGAGATAATGGAGCTGATGCTACCAACTTTTCGAGAAGAGCGGAAAGCTACCTATTCACCTTTTATGCCCATTTGTCCGAAAACTGGCAAGGTACTGCAAGTACCTATACATAAATGGGATGCAAAACTTGGTACAATAACTTATAAAGATGAAAACGGTGAGACAATAGAAGTACCTGTAACAAAAGGTCATTGTAAATTGCAGTGGAAGCCGGATTTTGGTATGCGTTGGGCAGCTTTAAAAGTTGATTATGAAATGTATGGGAAAGATCACTTAGCAAATGGTAGACTTTACTCTGAGATTTGCCGAATCTTAGGTGGAAAGCCACCAGTACAATTATGTTATGAGCTATTCTTAGACGAAAATGGTGAAAAAATATCGAAGTCAAAAGGCAATAGTATTAGCGTTGATGATTGGCTTAAATATGCCCCTGTTGAAAGTATGGCTTTATTTATGTACCAAAACCCTACTAGGGCTAAAAGGTTATTTTGCGATGTAATTCCTAAAAATGTTGATGAATATATTACCTTTAATCAAAAATATCATTTAGAAGAAGATAGATCAAAACGTTTTGCAAATCCGGTTTATCATATTCATCATGGAAATGTGCCTAAAATTGAGACTTTTGGTATTACTTACTCGCTATTATTGAACCTAACTTCTGTGTGTAATCCATCCGATAAATCAGTACTTTGGGGTTTTATTAGCAGATATGAACCAAAAGCGACGCCAAATAATAGTCCTTATCTTGACCACTTAGCAGAATTTGCTATAAGATATTATAATGATTTTGTTAAAGCACATAAATCGTATTTAGCTCCGTCTGAAAAGCATAAAGCTATTTTGCAAGATATTTTAGATATGTTAAAAAGCTTGCCTAAGCAGATAGAAGCGGAAAGTATTCAAAAAGGAATTTATGATATCGGCATGAAAGCAGGGTATGAAAATTTGCGTGATTATTTCAAAGATTTATACCAAATATTACTTGGGCAAAGCGATGGTCCAAGGCTTGGCACTTTCATAAAGCTTTATGGTATAAATGAAACTATGAAGTTGATTGAAGAGAAATTATAGAGGATAATTTTTGTCATACCACGGCTGGCTTTGTTGCGTAGATCGGTTTTCCAGTTGTCATCCCGCGACTTGATCGCGGGATCCAACTTAAAATACTAAAATTATTAGTACTTTTTACTTTTTTCTGGATCCCGTGGTCAAGTCACGGGATGACACCGAGAAAGTTTTTTGATCCACGCAACAATCCCACTACGGCTTGACCGTGGTATCTCGATAAGTTAATTTTTAGATGCCGCGATCAAGTCGCGGTATGACATCGAATATGAATGATATTTTTTGCAGTACGTTGCCTATTTTTTTAATTACCTTACTTGGTAGTATTATAAAAAATAAATGGCTCACTTCAGAAGAATTTTGGCGTGGCATAGAGAAATTATCCTATTTTGTATTGTTTCCTGCAATGCTTTTTAACTATATCTCTACAGCAGATTTAAGCGTTACATCAATAATTAAATTAGTAATCGCTCTTATTATTTCTACTATTCTTATTACTTTAGGTCTAATAATTTATCAAAGAAAATACAATATTGATAAGATAGAATTCACTTCTATTTTTCAAGGATCAATTCGTTATAATAGCTACATTTTCTTTGCGGTAGGCAGTCCTTTGCTTGGCTCTAGCGGTCTTTCTATCGTTGCTGTTATTTCTTCTTACATGATTATTTTTACCAATATTTTATCGGTAATGATTTTTGCATATTACGTTCCTGATAAGTCGGTCACTACTACCATTAGAACTAGTATTGTTTTAATGATCAAGCTAATCGTACGCAACCCCCTAATTATTGCAAGCTTAGTAGGATTTGTTTTTAATTATTCAAACCTTGAACTACATTTAGGTCTTAAAAAAACTTTAGATAGCCTTTCTAATGCTGCTTTAGCGATCGGCATGTTAAATGTTGGGGCAGGGCTTAATTTTACTATTAGACAAGAGCTTTTACATAGCATAATATTTACGAGCTTTGTTAAGTTAATCGCTTTTCCGTTAGTGAGCGTAGTAGTGCTATGGATGATGTCAATTAGCGGGATAGATAAATCGGTAGGGATATTATATAGCTCTCTGCCTTGTGCAAGCACTGCTTATGTTTTATCACGTCAGCTTGGCGGCGATCCTGATTCGATGGCATCGATCATAACATGTACAACTTTCTTCTCGGTAGTTACTATATCGATTATTATGTATGTGATGGGGTAATTAGTAATTCAACGTCATTGCGAGGAGCGTAGCGACGAAGCAATCTCAGGAGTCCTTACAAGATTGCCGCGTCGAAACTGCGTTTCTCCTCGCAATGACGAAAAACCAAAAAACACAATAACAAAACAGGAATATCTAAAAAATGGATGAAATGAACAAAATAAATTACACTGAAGCACTTGAGTATCATCAAAAAGATAAACCAGGTAAAATTGCTATTTCAGCGACTAAGTCGCTTGTTACGCAGCATGATTTATCGCTTGCTTATTCCCCGGGCGTTGCGGCTCCCTGTCTTGAGATCGCTAAAAGCACTAATGAGATGTATAAATATACTGCACGCGGGAATCTAGTTGCGGTGATATCTAATGGTACTGCGGTGCTTGGTCTTGGTAATTTAGGAGCTGCTGCCTCAAAACCGGTGATGGAGGGTAAAGCAGTACTTTTCAAAAAGTTTGCCGATATTGATGCAATTGATTTAGAGGTTGATACTAACGATCCGGAAGAATTTATTAATGCCGTAAAATATCTCGGTTACAGTTTCGGCGGAATTAATCTTGAAGATATTAAAGCTCCTGAGTGTTTTGTTATTGAAGAGAAGCTAAAATCTTTAATGGATATACCAGTATTTCATGATGATCAGCACGGAACGGCAATTATTACAGCAGCAGGGCTAATAAATGCCGCTTATATTACTAACCGTAAGCTAGAGAATTTAAAAATAGTCGTTAATGGTGCTGGTGCTGCCGCTATTGCTTGTATTGATCTGCTGATTGCTCTTGGAGCAGATAAATCAAAAATTATTTTATGCGATACTAGAGGTGTTATTTATCAAGGTCGCACGGAGGGTATGAATAAATGGAAAGAGGCTTATGCAAATAGCACGCAACTTAGAACTTTAGAAGAAGCATTAAAAGATGCGGATGTATTTATAGGATTATCCGTAAAAGGTGCAGTAACTAAAGAGATGGTTAGCAAAATGGCAAATAATTCGATTATTTTTGCTATGGCTAACCCTGATCCGGAAATTACGCCTGAAGAGATAAAGCAAGTTCGTAATGATGCGATTATAGCAACAGGTCGTTCTGATTATAATAATCAGATTAATAACGTTATGGGCTTTCCTTATATTTTTAGGGGAGCATTAGATGTTAGAGCTAAAACCATTAATACAGAAATGAAAATAGCAGCAGCAAAAGCTATAGCAGAGCTTGCTCGTAAACCTGTACCGGATGAAGTATATAAGGCATATGCTGGACGTAAGATGATTTTCGGTAATGAATATATTATCCCTGTTCCGTTTGATCCTCGTTTAATTACAGTAGTGCCGATAGCGGTAGCTAAAGCAGCACTAGATAGCGATGTTGCTAAAGTTTCTGATTTTAATCTCAATAAATATAAAAAAGAATTAGAAAGTAGACTAAACCCTACATCTAACTATATGAATTTCTTAGCTGAAAAAATTCATAACGCACCGCTTAAACGTATTATTTTTGCTGAAGGGGAAGAGGAAGAGGTAATCGTTGCGGCAATAATGATGCGGGATGAGAAATATGGGAATCCTATCTTGATCGGTCGCACGGAACGAATCGAAGCAAAGCTAAAGCAATTAGGGCAGAATATTAGTTTAGATGGTATTACCATAATGAATGCTGCTTTAACTGATAAGTTAGAGATATATATTGATTATTTATATAAAAGGCTCCAACGTAAAGGTTATTTATACCGAGATTGTGCTAAGCTCGTTAAAACCGATAAGAATATTTTCGCCGCTTGTATGCTTGCTTGTGGTGATGGTGATGCACTTTTAACGGGTGTTACGAAAAGCTATGTTGATAGTTTAGAAGATATACTAAAAGTCATTTCACGAAAGCCTAATCGTAGAATCTTAGGTTATTCTATCATGATTGCAAAAGACAATAATATTATTATTTCTGATAATTGCATTACTGCATATCCAAGCAGCTCGGAGCTTGCAGAAATAGCAGCTCAAACAGCAGAAATAGCTAAGGATATGGGAATTGTCCCACGTGTTGCACTTCTTTCATTTTCAAGTTTTGGCAATTTTTCTAAGGAAAAAACTGCTCGTATTCGTGAAGCAGTAAATATATTAGACAATTTTAGTGAAGATAAATCAAAGCTTAATGATATGGAAGTAGATTTTGAATATGATGGCGAAATGTCGGTGAAAGTTGCTGTAGATTCTAATTTACGTAAATTATATAAATTTTGTAGGTTATCCGGTCCTGCTAACGTGCTTATTATGCCAGGTTTAAACTCTGCAGCTATTTCTACTGAACTGCTTCAAGAGTTTTCTTCAAATAGTTTCATAGGTCCTATAACAAATGGTTTTGAAAAGCCTGTTCAAATATTGCAAGCTACAGCGTCAGCAAGTGAAATATTAAAAATAGCAACTTTTGCTTGCGTTGAGGCTATAAAATAGTTATATTTAAAACTTAATAATAATTAACTTATGAGAGATAGTTATGGACCCCTTAATAAAAAGAGCAGTAATAAGTGCCTTTAATGATAAACCTAAAGATGGAATCAGTAAGATTAAAGAATGGTGTGCTAGTAATAATAAAGATTTTGCAGAAGAGACAGCTAAGTTTTTTCGTGAGGAAAAAAATAATTTAGATTTAGTAGCTGTTGGGGATTATCTTGGAACAGAGGGCGAAGATAATAAAAAAGTATTAGATCATTTTGTTAAACAATTTGATTTTAAAGATAAAAATTATTTAAAAAGTTTAAGAGAGTTTTTAAAAGCTTTTAAATTACCAGGTGAGGCTCAAAAAATAGATAGATTGGTTGAAAGTTTTGCCTCTAAATATTACGAGCAAAATACTACTAACGAAATAAATCATGCAGATGCAGCTTTTATATCAGCTTATGCTACAGTAGGTCTTAATACTAATCTTCATAATCCTAGCGTAAAAGATAAATGGACAATTGATCAGTTTAAGGATCAACTAAAAGGTTTAAATACAGAAAGTAAATTGCAAGGAATTAAGAGTGGTAAAAATTTTAGCAATGAGTTCTTAGAAAATATTTATAATGGAATAAAGGCAGAGCCTTTTGAAGCAAATTTTATAGAAACTGCTACTGGTTATGAAATAGCCGGTATAAGTTCACAAAATGATACAACTTTTAAAAAACTAGATGATGTTTTAACAGCAAAAACAGATATAAACAATGTTTTTTCTAATCTAGGAAATAATGTAACTGCACAGCATAAACAACCAAAAACATGGCTTAATAAGTTTACAGGCTATGAGGGTAGTGTATCAGTTAAAGCAGGTAATGCAGAGGTAGAAATACAAGTTTATAAACCAAATATTTTGTCAAAATGGTTTTTAGGAGAAAAAAGTAAACTTGTGATTCAGCCTAAAGGAGGATCAGAGCAATCTTTAAAATTAGCAGCTCAGATTGCAGCAAGTTTTGAGACTAAAGTAACCTCTATCAAAGCAACATATGATTATTTGAAACAGGATTTAGAAAATTATTATAATAATCCTGAACAGGAACTAAGAAAAGCAAATTCAGTGGTAGATCTTCATAATAAAATAAAAGAAACTACTGCAAAAGTACAACAAGCTGATCCAGAAATACCTGATACTAAAAGCATTCCTTTAGCCTCTGAAACAAATTTTCAAGATCTCAAAGAAGCAGAGATAGGCATTCAGCCAGCAAAAACTCAACCAATAGAAGAGCTAAATCAACCAGTAAAAAAGCCAAAATTTAATTCGTTTGCAGAAGAGTTAGCTTGGAAAAATGCACAAAAAAAGCAAGCTATTAATGCTCCAGTAACTAAAAACGAAGAACCTAAAGCACAAATAGATAATCACAAAAAACGTTTAGAAGAATTAAAGCAAAAGCAGGAAGAGCTAGAAAATAAAAAGAAAAAGCTTGAAGAAAAAAAGGCTGATTCTCATACTCCTAAAGAAGAAAAATGGAAAATTGGCAAGGAATTAGATGGAATTAGTAAACAACTTGAAAGCATAAAAAGGCAATATGATACTATAAATACTGCTGAAGAAAGAGAGAAACAATTTAATAAAAGTTCACAATCTGCGGATTTAAAGGGTGAGCCTACAGTGGCTGACTTGCAGCTAAAAGGTGGTATGGCAGCAATCCAGCGTAGAAAAGAGCAAATAGCACGAGAAGAAGCTGCTAGAAAATTACAAGAAGAAGCTGCTATTAAGGCTATAATTGCTAATAATCCAGCTACACAACCTCTAAAACCTGGTGTTATACCACCTCCACCACCACCTCCTCCGGGGAAAGGTGCTCCTATTCCGCCGCCTCCGCCACCTCCACCACCTCCAATGCCAGGAAAGGGTGGGGCTGGTCCAAAGCCATCTCCAATGCCTGCTATTTCACCGAAATTGCAAGAAACATTAAAAACTATACAAACAACTCAAGATAGGAATAAGCAGCAAGGAAATAATAATTTTCAAGACGATCTAAGAAAAACTCTAGCAAGGAGAAATAGCTCAACACGCTGGATATAAATGTTGTGCTAAAAATCTTAGGTTTTAAAACAACATTTTGATAGTTAGTGATAAAGGTGAAAAATTGTTATCCCGTGGCTTGTTCAATAGTACCGGACAGTTATTGTTCTATGTCATTCCCGCGGAAGCGGGAATCCAGCATAAAGCGAGATAAATCGAGCTTTTATATTCTACTGAAGTTTTGACAAAAATTCTAATTTTTCTGACTAAAGTAAAAATTTATATTTAAAGTTAAATATTTAGTACTTTTATCAGCTTAAAAGCGATATTTCTACAATTTGAAAGTAAATTATTTGATATATAATACAAATTATAGATTGATACACTCGCCACTTTTTTTAATCTCTCAGGGTTTAATGTCCCCCCTACGGGGATAAAAAATCCCTCGCCTTCAGGCGAAGGGAAGATATAATGAAGTTGCTTTAGCAACGAATTTATAAAAAGATATGAGAAGTTATAGAAAAAATAGTCATAGCCAGTATGATTTAAAAGTACATATTATATGGATACCAAAGTATAGAAAAAGAGCATTGGTAGGAAAAGTAGCTGAGAGAGTCAGGGATTTATTAAGACAAATTTGCATGGAACATGAAGCATATATAATTTCAGGTAAAGTATCTTGTGATCATGTTCATATATTTATTTCATACCGTCCTCAAGTGGCTTTAAGTAAGCTTGTACAATATCTAAAAGGGAGTAGCTCAAGAATATTATTGCAAGAATTTGCTCATTTAAGGAAACAATTTTGGGGTAATCATTTTTGGGCTAGAGGATATATGGCAGTGAGTTCAGGTAATATTACTGACGAAATGATACAGCAGTATATTGATGCACAAGAAGGTGAGCCAGTAAATGATGATCGATTTCTAATCGATTCCACTTTATAACCCCTCAGCTTATAGCTGAGGGTTGTTTAGTTCCCCGAAGCTCTGCTTCGTGATATACTACTTGAATGGAAGAAAGCAGTTATATACATAAGAGTCATAATGTCACAGTACTAATATATCATTTAGTAACGCCGGCAAAGTATAGAAGAGTAATATTCAATCAAGAACTAGATGATTATTTGTGTAAAATTTGTGAGCACATAGAAGATCGTTATGAAATTAGATTTTTAGAAATAGGAGTAGATAAAGATCACGTACATTTTTTATTACAGTCAATACCAATGTATAGCCCAACAAAAATAACTCAAATCATAAAAAGTATTACTTCTAAGAAAATGTTTGAGAAATATCCAAATCTTAAAGAACAATTATGGGGAAGTGAGTTTTGGAGTAAAGGATATTTTATGAGCACAGTAGGTAAACATGGTGATGAGCAGAAATTACGTAATTATGTACAGAATCAAGGTTCAGGCAAACCTTCTTATAAAGCATTTCAACAAAAACAGTTAAAGCTTTTTGGATAGATACCTCGTGGCTTTGTTGCATAAATAAGATTTGTAGAGAAAGAGTGGTGATAATCTGGTAAGATGTCCTGAAATGATGCTCCTCGCAGCAGAGCTACGAGGTATCTATCCAAAAAGCTTTAACTGTTTTTGTTGAAATGCTTTATAAGAAGGTTTGCCTGAACCTTGATTCTGTACATAATTACGTAATTTCTGCTCATCACCATGTTTACCTACTGTGCTCATAAAATATCCTTTACTCCAAAACTCACTTCCCCATAATTGTTCTTTAAGATTTGGATATTTCTCAAACATTTTCTTAGAAGTAATACTTTTTATGATTTGAGTTATTTTTGTTGGGCTATACATTGGTATTGACTGTAATAAAAAATGTACGTGATCTTTATCTACTCCTATTTCTAAAAATCTAATTTCATAACGATCTTCTATGTGCTCACAAATTTTACACAAATAATCATCTAGTTCTTGATTGAATATTACTCTTCTATACTTTGCCGGCGTTACTAAATGATATATTAGTACTGTGACATTATGACTCTTATGTATATAACTGCTTTCTTCCATTCAAGTAGTATATCACGAAGCAGAGCTTCGGGGAACTAAACCCTGAGAGATTAAAAATAATCCAGATTATATGAGATCTCGGAAGAAAGCCCCTTTTAGTAAATCACGCAAGTATTCTAAATATAAAATAACGAATTGGTCAGAATATAATAATTTTTTACGCAATAGGGGTCGCATAGATTTTATGATTGCCAGTGATTTGGCGATTGGCTGGTATGCTGATTACAGAGAGGAAATGAAACGAGGAAGACCTAGACGCTATAGTGATCACACTATATTACAGTCAGGAGTTTCGCACTTAGCAAATAATATGCTAATCTAGAGAAAAATAGTTTTAGATAAAAATGACAAGATCAAAATGTAGCAAAGATTTATATAAATCATTCTTACAAGCAAGTAGTGTAAGATATACTAGCAAAGCATTATCTGAAGTAAGTCCATTAGATCTATCGCACGATAGTGCAAGTCGATGGTTAAAGAGTAAGGATTTTCGCCCTAGCGAAATCTATAGCAAAGTGTCAAAATATATTGATCTGGAAGATCCTTGTTTATTAGTGGGAGATGACACCTTATTGTCAAAGCAATACAGTAAGAGGATCGAGCTTGTAAATTATCAATATTCTGGGGCTGTACATGATGTTATACCTGGTATAGGAATGGTAAACTTACTGCATTACAATACTCAAATTGATCAATCTACTCCTGTAGATTATAGAATATATGATAAAGAAACTGATGGTAAAACAAAGAACGAGCATTTTTGTGATATGCTTACTTTAGCTAAAGAAAGAGGTATCAAGCCTGATGCTATAGTTATGGATGCTTGGTATAGTGGTTTGGATAATTTAAAACATATACGTAATTTAGGTTGGATATGGGTTACCAACCTAAGAAAAAATAGAAAAGTTAATCGTAATGTTAGCTTGGAAACTTTAGAGATTCCCGATGAAGGGCTAAAAATTCACCTACGTGGATACGGTTGGGTTACGGTATTTAAGTTTGTGGCAAAAAATGGTCGCATTGATTACATAACAACTAATTTAGAGAATCCTACACGTGAGCAAATAGAGAAAATTGTTAAGGCGCGTTGGTCTATAGAAGTTTATCATCGAGAATTGAAACAAACTTGTGGTATTGAATGCTGTCAGGCACGCACGGGTCGAGCTCAAAGAAATCATATTTGCCTTGCTGTATTGGCCTGGCTTGATATGAACAAAAGGAGGATAAATGAAAACATTACTTTATATCAACAAACTTGGGAAGTTATAAAAACATCAATTCAGAACAACATTAAATGGCTTCTAACTAATACACAATTTTGCTAAGTGCGAAACTCCTGACAGTGTTTGAAGATCAGATGCTTATTCGGTCTTAAGTTACGCCAAACCCAAGGCTTTATAAACTGGCTCTTTGAAATATCGGGTTTCTCTATTAGATGTCCAGACTATACAACATTAAGTAAGCGTATGAAGTCATTAGATTATAATGGACTAAAAAAATTGGACAAAAAAATGAAGGAGTGTGTTTCCGCAATAAGTTAGAATAAATAGCAATAAACTTAAGAGGAAAGATGAAGAAAAATAAAGTAAAAATTTTCAGTGCTTCAGAAAAAACGGGGATAGTATTAGAATTAATAAAAGAGGAGTCGACACTTGGTCAGTTAGCTTCAAAATATGCAATAAGTGTTAAAACAATTCAAAATTGGAAAAAACAGTTTTTAGGTAATGCGGCATTAGCTTTTGAACCAGCTAAAGTTTTGAGTGAATATCAAGAACAAATAAATCATTTACAAGAGCAAAATGATGAGCTTGCTAAAGCTCTTGGTAGAATCACAGTTGAGAGGGACTGGGCCGTGGGAAAGCTCAAAAGCTTGGATTTATCAAATAAAAAGAGTCTTGTACACTCCAAGCTAAATCAACTCTCAAAATCAAGACAGTGTGAACTATTAAAGATTAGTCGATCTACAGCCTACTATAAATCCAAGGAGATGAGTATAAATAAATTAAGTATTTTAAATAGAATAGATGAAATATATACAGATAATCCTGAATTTGGTTATCGCTATATTCATCAACAGTTACTAGAAGATGGTTTTATTGTCGGTAAAGATCGAGTACTGAAATATATGAGGATGATGGGTATAGAAGCTATTTACCCACATAAGAAAAAATCTACTTCTCGAAACGATAGTGAGCATAAGATCTATAGCTACTTACTTGATCAATATTGGACTAAATCTGGCTCAACAAAGCAAGTGTATGTGCCTAATGTGAATGAGGTTTGGAGTGGTGACATTACTTACATTAGAACTAATGGTGGCTTTATGTATATGGCAGCTATTATAGATTGGCATAGCAAGGCCATATTGAGCTATAAACTGTCAAATTCTATGGATGCATCTCTTGTAACTGATGTCTTGAAACAAGCTCTCAGTAAGTATAACGCTCCACAGATATTTAATAGTGATCAAGGTAGCCAATATACCAGTTATGACCACATAAATATTCTCAAGGAGCATGATATCCAAATTTCAATGAATGGCCAAGGTAGAAGTATTGATAATATAGTAATAGAAAGGTTTTTTAGAACTTTAAAATATAATTGTATCTTTATTAATGATTTTAACAATGTTAAAGAGTTAAAAGAGGGGATTGATCATTATCTGAATAAATATAATTATCACAGATTTCATTCAAGTATTGGTTATAAAAAGCCTATGAATGTATATCTGAATTATATGCAAAATTATCAGCAAATTGCTGCCTGATAATCGAAAAATTAGGAAAACATACTACTCATTTTTTTGTCTTGATTTTTCAGTCCACTATCGATCTTAGGTATTTATAGCTAACACGGAAATGTTTCTACCATAGATTAGGAAAAACTTAGGCATTGATCAATAATTTTATGTAAACAGTTTTTAAAGTTAGTCCAGCAATGTTTAATAGGATTTAGATCTGGTGAATATGTGAGTAAATACAAAAACTATGGTAAAAACCTTTTCGCGTTAGCTATACATGGAAATCAAGATAAAGAATTTAGTTGTATTGCAATGGATAGTACAGGGATACAAGCCTACACAGGGAACGAATGGCTAGAAAGTCTATCCGCCAAAAACACTTCAAATCCTGATCATTTGTAATGGGATAGAGTTTTGACAACAAATTGCTAAGATTTTCAATAAAAATTAATAAGTTATGTTAATTTTTACTGATACATTTCTGTGTTGGTCTAATTTTGATATGGAGCTATTGTTAACGATTTTTTATCGTTCATCTAGTTTTTGCATGATGATATTTTTGATTTATGTGGAGTTAGACACGATTTGTAAATGATTTGCAATGCATCGTAAATTCAAACCAATAGCAGAGATTATTGGATTGATAATATCTCCTATCATACCTTTCAAGAAGTTTCTACCCATCCGACCATATTGCTTTAAGTGACCTATTATTGGTTCTATGGCACTGCGTCTCTTGATCATAGACTTGTCCTCTTGTAACAACTTCTTCCGCGTTTTTGGGGTATATACCTTACTCTTCTCCTTTACATTGCTACCACTATACCCAAGATCAACAAATGATTTCTTTATCTTGATTCCAGTGACACTCTCTACTGCTTCAAAGCTCTGATGCAATGTATGACCATCATAAGGATTATTATGAAACGATTTTGCGGATAAAACAAAATTTCTACGACCACTTACTACTACCGCTACTTTATTGCCAAACTCATATGGCTTGTTGCGTTTTCCCTTTCCTATACACTCTACTTCAGGGGCATGAAAACTATATAATACTTTGTTATCTTCTTTATATTGCTTTTTAGCTTCTCTTTTTAAAACAGATTGGTTATGTATTTGTTTTATTTTTTGCAATACTTCTTGATTTTTGAGAGACAAGTTTAATTGCTTATTTTTGATCTCACGCTCACATACTCTAATCAAACGACCCAGTAATATTTTTAAATGCTTCATTATTTTCCAACGCTTCTTGGCTTTACTATGTTCTTTATATTTCCATAGCTTTACTATATCGCGTTTATAGGTTCTAGCGTATGTTTCATTCAAATGTATACCCAAACTGTTGCAAAGCTTTACTATGCTAAGCCTAGCTTTATCCATTAAATAAACATCGTGTGGGTGTTTGATATTCTTAATTTGTACAGTCGTATCAGCGATGATTAATTCCAAATCTTTTTTTTTAATTGTGTTAGTTTTTATCCCAACCCTGATCAACTCCGATAATATCTCATTATATCCAGCTTCACCTAATACACTACGAAACCGTCGTATACTAGTTTCCGAGATAGCTATGTCTTTTTCTATATATTCCCACCCGCAGAAATACTGCCAATACATATTCTCTTTTAGCTCTTCCTCTGATAATGAATCTGAAAAATTATACATTGCTTGTAGCATCGTTATGCCAAGCATCACTCTATGACATTTTCTATTTCTACCAAATTTCTTAATACAAACATTTTTTGATAACCACTCTTCGAGCCTAGACCAATTTATTAATTCTCTTAATTTATATAGCTTATTATTTGGGTTTAATTCTTCTTTTAATTTATAACCAAACAGTTTCCCTTGTTCTTGCGATTTGATAATGTTGTCTATTGGCATTGACTGAAATCCATAAGGTTTATGACCATATTTTATCATTTTCTTACGGATTGTTGTATTACTTCTTGTCTTAAAACCATATTATCTATAAGGCTTGTAGAGTTTTGGCGGACGGACTAGAAAATAAGCATGGTAAGCAATATAAGCGTCGCATATGGAAAAAGCTACATATCGTTATAGAAGATCAAGGGATGATACTTGCCGATAGTACCACAGAGCATACTATAGACCTGAATTCTGGATTAATCTAGGTTTGGAAGTCAGTATTTACAAGGGATAGAAGATACTCTATATAATTTTTAGCAAAAAAACAAGAGTATCCCCATGAAGAAAGATATTACTGCATTATTTTGTTTTGTCGATGATTTTTGTAAAATTAGCGAGTCTATCCGCCAAAAACACTTCAAATCCTGATCATTTGTAATGGGATAGAGTTTTGACAACAAATTGCTAAGATTTTCAATAAAAATTAATAAGTTATGTTAATTTTTACTGATACATTTCTGTGTTGGTCTAATTTTGATATGGAGCTATTGTTAACGATTTTTTATCGTTCATCTAGTTTTTGCATGATGATATTTTTGATTTATGTGGAGTTAGACACGATTTGTAAATGATTTGCAATGCATCGTAAATTCAAACCAATAGCAGAGATTATTGGATTGATAATATCTCCTATCATACCTTTCAAGAAGTTTCTACCCATCCGACCATATTGCTTTAAGTGACCTATTATTGGTTCTATGGCACTGCGTCTCTTGATCATAGACTTGTCCTCTTGTAACAACTTCTTCCGCGTTTTTGGGGTATATACCTTACTCTTCTCCTTTACATTGCTACCACTATACCCAAGATCAACAAATGATTTCTTTATCTTGATTCCAGTGACACTCTCTACTGCTTCAAAGCTCTGATGCAATGTATGACCATCATAAGGATTATTATGAAACGATTTTGCGGATAAAACAAAATTTCTACGACCACTTACTACTACCGCTACTTTATTGCCAAACTCATATGGCTTGTTGCGTTTTCCCTTTCCTATACACTCTACTTCAGGGGCATGAAAACTATATAATACTTTGTTATCTTCTTTATATTGCTTTTTAGCTTCTCTTTTTAAAACAGATTGGTTATGTATTTGTTTTATTTTTTGCAATACTTCTTGATTTTTGAGAGACAAGTTTAATTGCTTATTTTTGATCTCACGCTCACATACTCTAATCAAACGACCCAGTAATATTTTTAAATGCTTCATTATTTTCCAACGCTTCTTGGCTTTACTATGTTCTTTATATTTCCATAGCTTTACTATATCGCGTTTATAGGTTCTAGCGTATGTTTCATTCAAATGTATACCCAAACTGTTGCAAAGCTTTACTATGCTAAGCCTAGCTTTATCCATTAAATAAACATCGTGTGGGTGTTTGATATTCTTAATTTGTACAGTCGTATCAGCGATGATTAATTCCAAATCTTTTTTTTTAATTGTGTTAGTTTTTATCCCAACCCTGATCAACTCCGATAATATCTCATTATATCCAGCTTCACCTAATACACTACGAAACCGTCGTATACTAGTTTCCGAGATAGCTATGTCTTTTTCTATATATTCCCACCCGCAGAAATACTGCCAATACATATTCTCTTTTAGCTCTTCCTCTGATAATGAATCTGAAAAATTATACATTGCTTGTAGCATCGTTATGCCAAGCATCACTCTATGACATTTTCTATTTCTACCAAATTTCTTAATACAAACATTTTTTGATAACCACTCTTCGAGCCTAGACCAATTTATTAATTCTCTTAATTTATATAGCTTATTATTTGGGTTTAATTCTTCTTTTAATTTATAACCAAACAGTTTCCCTTGTTCTTGCGATTTGATAATGTTGTCTATTGGCATTGACTGAAATCCATAAGGTTTATGACCATATTTTATCATTTTCTTACGGATTGTTGTATTACTTCTTGTCTTAAAACCATATTATCTATAAGGCTTGTAGAGTTTTGGCGGACGGACTAGCGAGCAGTGGATTAATCGGCTCTGTCTCATCAATTGTGTAAATTTCGTGAACCATTAAATTCTACCATCAAATTTGATCATAAAATGAGCCATAGCTTCATTCCAATTGGGGATAGGCATAGACCATTTTTTGGTAATATAATCAATTGTCAGATATAAAACTTTAAATACTGCGTCATCATTTGGAAAGATGCGTTTATTCTTAGTAACTTTTCTCAATTGGCTATTCAGCGATTCTATCGCATTTGTAGTGTAAATAATCTTACGAATCTCCTTTGGATATTGCAAGAAAATTATCAAATTATCCCAATTATTATACCAAGATTTAGCTATATGCGGATATTGCTTACTCCATTTTTGATCAAATGACTCAAGAGCTAATTCTGCTTCTTTTTCAGTAGCAGAAGTATAGATTAGTTTCAAATCCGCTGCTAATTGCTTTCTATCTTTATATGATACATATTTGAGGCTATTCCTGATCTGATGGACAATACAAATTTGATGTTCAGTTTTCGGATATACTGATGCAATAGCATCAGACATACCAGTTAGATTATCACTACAAGCAATTAAGATATCTTTTACTCCTCGATTCTTCATTTCAGTAAAATTACCAAGCCAAAATTTAGCTCCTTCATTCTCACTTATCCATAAGCCTAAAATATCCTTTCTGCCAGATAAATCTATTCCTAAAGCTACATATACTGATTTATTAATAATAAGTTTAGCTTGTCTTACTTTCACTACTAAACAGTCAAAATATACTATAGGGTATACTGACTCAAGAGGTCTACTCTGCCAAATCTTGACCTCATCTATTACTTCATCTGTAATCCTGCTGATTAGGCTCTCACTGATCTCAGCTCCATATAATTCTTGCAATTGTGTTTTAATATCAGACACACTCATACCCTTCGCATATAAGGATATTATCTTTTGGTCTAAGCCATCTATTCTTGTTTGTTTCTTTGAGACTATTATAGGTTCAAATTTACCTTGTCTGTCTCTTGGAACATTTATCTCTATAGTACCATTCTCACTAATCAGATTCTTACTAAAACTACCATTCCTCGCATTCTCAGTTTCAGCTCTATCATACTTGCTATAACCTAAATGTTCTGACATCTCAGCATGCAGTGCTCGCTCTAAAATACCCTTGGTTAATTCCTTAATTAATCCATTCTGACTTAGTACTGTTTTTAAATCTACTCCGCCTTCTATCAGCAAATCTATTGCTTCATTTATTTTTTTATTCTTCTCTATTTGCATTTCTGTTACCTATATTTTTAATTACTTCTAATATAGGCTCAACAAAAATTTACACAATCATTGCAAAAGACTCGATTAATCTCTCAGGGTTTAATTCCCCGAAGCTCTGCTTCGTGATATCATAAGAAACAACTAAAACTTTTTTAGATACCTCGTAGCTCTGCTGCGAGGAGCATCATTACACTACGCATTTCATAACGTTCAGCTAATAAGGTAAATAAAACATCAGTTTCTTCACGATTATATGGTACATATGATATATCATCAATTATCAATATTTCAAAATAATCGAATTTTTTAATAATTTGCTTAAGTTTTAAACTAAGCTTTGCTTCTAGTAATTGTTGAACCAAATTAGCTGCTGTTGTATATAATACACGTCTACCAGCAAGACACCACTCACGTGTGACTAACGAATATTAGAATTACCCTCAACGAACATTAAAATTACCTATAAAAAAGAAGTAACTATGGACAGTAAAATCGAATAAAAATTTATTTTTAAATATTTAAATATTATTCGAGAATTACTGATGACATGTACAAATGGTAAATTCCAGTATTAATTAAGCCAGATTTATATTTTCTTCCCATACCTCATTGGGTGTTTTATAACCGAGCACTTTTCTTGGTAAATTATTTAAAAAATCCTCAATTTCTTGTAATTGCTTTATTGTTAATTTTTTTATATCTAAAGATTTAGAGTATACTCTGTGCACCATTGAGTTAATCTTCTCTATCAATGGTTTTTGCCATGGAGAATAAGGATTGCAAAAATATACTTTTCGTTCAGATTTTGGCAATAGTTGTTCATGATTGGTAAATTCTTTGCCATTATCTAACGTTATGCTTTTGATTATATGCGACAATTGTTTAAGTTTTTTATTCATGTTACCAATCACATCTTGTGTTCTTTTTGAACGGTTTAAAGTGAGAAACACTTTTTGTGTTCTGATATCCACAAGAGCGCCTATATTACGACTTTGATTACCTTTGTTAAAAGTTAAATCACCTTCTAAATGACCTATTGCTGCTATCTTTCTATTTATCTCTGGTCTTTCAGTAATGGAAACTCGATTTGGTATTGTAATTCTTTTGTTTCTGATTCTTGTACCATGATGCAACCTATTTTTCCTTTTTCTTGCTAAAGATAAATATAATTTTTGCCTTTGTGCTATAGGAGATGTATAAATAAACTGGTATATACTCTCTGTAGAAATATTGACAGTATCTCGTGATAGTTTACGTCTACCTGAAATTATATCTGGTGAAATACCCTGTGTTAACTGCTTTATTATTTCTGCTCGTAAATTATTATCAATATCTAATTTTCTTTTTCTCTTACCTTGCCTTAAACTGCAAGCAAGTGTGTTAGCCCTATCTGGTCTATAATTATGCCTCATTCTCTTGAGTTCATAACATATAGTGCTTTTATCACGGCCAATCTTTGTCCCTATATATCGCGAGCTATAACCACTCTTATTCATTTCGTATATTTTAAATCTTTCATCTATCGTTAAATGAGCCATGATATATCTATATTTAAATGATGCTCCTCGCAGCAGAGCTACGAGGTATCTAAAAAAGTTTTAGTTGTTTCTTATGATATCACGAAGCAGAGCTTCGGGGAATTAAACCCTGAGAGATTAAAAATTGATTATATCTGGCTTAATTAATTATAGAACTTTCCCTAGAATCAGCACCGGAGTTGCAAGCAACTACCATATTAGCATATTTGACAGAAAAGTATCATGGGAATTATAATGGGAAGCAATTACGCTGTTTGCAGAAAAGGTTGAAACAATGGAGAGCTGCACATGGTAAGGATAAGACATTAATCTTTTTACAAAATATTCTTCCTGGCAAACAGAGTCAGTCTGATTGGACCAATATGAATCAATTGGGTATTTGTATTGGTGGGCAACCATATCCTCACTTACTATTTCATTTTATGTTGCCTTATTCATGTTGGGAAACTTTTAGCATATGCCATAGTGAAAGTTTTGATACATTAGCATCAGGGTTTGAAAAAGCTGTATGGGAGTTAGGTGGAGTTTTACCAGAGCATCGTACAGATAATTTAAGTGCAGCTACCAAGCAATGTGGTAATAGTAGACAATTTACAGAAAGATGGCAAGAATTGCTTGGTTATTACAATGTTGCACCATCGCGAAATAATCCAGGCGTCAGTCATGAAAATGGTTCTGTTGAAAAAAGTCATGATACATTTAAGCAAGCAGTGAATCAACATCTGCTATTACGTGGATCACGTAATTTTGTTGATTTAAAAGCTTATGAATTATTCCTTACACAAATTAAAGAAAAGCGAAATAGCTGTAGAAAAGAAAAATTAGCTGAAGAATTAGTTCATTTAAAAGAGTTACCAATCAGGAAATGGAATGCACCTACAATATCAGGAGTTTCGCACTTAGCAAAGTTGCGAATCAGTTAAAAGCCATCTGATATTGTTTTGAATTGATGTTTTTATAACTTCCCAAGTGTGTTGATATAAAGTAATGTTTTCATTTATCCTCCTTTTATTCATATCAAGCCAGGCAAATACTGCAAGGCAAATATGATTTCTTTGAGCTCGGCCCGTGCGTGCCTGACAGCGTTCAATACCACAAGTTTGTTTTAATTCTCGATGATAAACCTCTATAGACCAACGTGCCTTAACAATTTTCTCTATTTGCTCACGTGTGGGATTTTCCAAGTTCGTTGTTATGTAATCAATGCGACCATTCTTTGCCACAAACTTAAATACCGTAACCCAACCGTATCCACGTAGGTGAATTTTTAGCCCCTCATCGGGTATCTCTAAACTTTCCAAGCTAACATTATGATTAACTTTTCTATTTTTCCTTAGGGTGGTAACCCATAGCCAGCCTAAATTACGTATATGTTTTAAATTCTCCAACCCGCTATACCAAGCATCCATGACTATGGCATCAGGATTGAGACCTCTTTCTTTAGCTAAAGTAAGCATATCACAAAAATGCTCATTCTTTGTTTTACCATCAGTGTCTTTATCATATATTCTATAATCTACGGGAGTAGATTGAGCAATTTTAGTATTGTAATGTAGTAAGTTTACCATTCCTATACCAGGTATAACATCATGTACAGCTCCAGAATATTGATAACGTACAAGCTCAATCTTCTGACTGTATTGCTTTGATAATAAGGTGTCATCCCCCACTAATAAACACGGTGCTTCCCAATCTATATATTTTGACACTTCCTTATAGATTTCGCTAGGACGAAAATCCTTACTCTTTAACCATCGACTTGCACTATCGTGAGATAGATCTACTGGACTCACTTCAGATAATGCCTTGCTAGTATATCTGACACTACTTGCTTGTAAAAATGATTTATATAAGTCCTTGCTACATTGTGTTCTTGTCATTTTTATCTAAAACTATTTTTCTCTAGATTAACATACTTTTTGCTAAGTGCGAAACTCCTGAATATTATCAGTACGTGTTAATCCAAGCAGTACAGTTAGTATTTTATCTGTAGCTTATTCTGTGCCTAGTCGCTTAATAGGTTATACTTTAAAAGCTTATATTTATTCTGAAGAAATAGAGCTTTACTATGGTAACAAATGTTTACAAAAAATGTCTAGAATCAGCAATGGCTATGTTATTGATTATAGACATATTATTGATAGTTTAGTACGTAAACCTGGAGCATTTGTTCAATATCAATATTATGAAGCTTTATTCCCACGTGCTATATTTCGTCAGGTATATGACCAGCTTATCTCTATATATCCATATAAAGGGCATAAAATATATCTTAAAATATTACAATTAGCAAAAATGTATGGAGAATTGAATGTAGTTACTGCATTAGAAGTGCTATAGCTAACACGGAAATGTTTCTACCACAGATTAGGAAAAACTTAGGCATTGATCAATAATTTTATGTAAACAGTTTTTAAAGTTAGTCCAGCAATGTTTAATAGGATTTAGATCTGGTGAATATGTGAGTAAATACAAAAACTATGGTAAAAATCTTTTCGCGTTAGCTATATTAGAAAAGAAGATTGAGCCAATAATTGATCATATTACAGATTTACTAAATAGCCAGACTCAAACTGTTTGTTCAGTAAAAATTAATCAACCAATACTGTCTGAATATGATCAATTACATTGCTTTAAAACAATGGAGGTTGCATGAGTAAACAGATAATAACTCCGCAACCGCTAAATAATTTACTCAAGAACCTTTGCTTACCTACTTTTGCATCGTGCTATAAATCAGTTGCAGAAAGCTTTGAGCAAGAAAAGAAAACATATATAGATTATCTACAGGAGTTAGCCATACGTGAGTTAGAACATAGACAACAACAACGTATTGCCAGATTGCTGAAGCAAGCAAAACTCTCTCGAGATAAGTTATTAAGCAACTTTGATATTAAGCGTATCCCAGGATTATCGCCAACTAAGATCCAATATCTTGCACAAGGAGAATTTATGGATCGCTATGAAAATATACTTATTTTTGGTAATCCTGGCACTGGCAAAAGTCATCTTAGTATAGGTTTAGCACGTGAGTGGTGTCTTGCTGGTAGACGTGTATTATATACAACAGCAGCTAATTTGGTTCAACAATTACTAGAAGCAAAGCTTAGTTTAAAACTTAAGCAAATTATTAAAAAATTCGATTATTTTGAAATATTGATAATTGATGATATATCATATGTACCATATAATCGTGAAGAAACTGATGTTTTATTTACCTTATTAGCTGAACGTTATGAAATGCGTAGTGTATTAATTACTAGCAATTTAGTTTTTGCAAAATGGAAGAGTCTTTTGCAATGATTGTGTAAATTTTTGTTGAGCCTATATTAGAAGTAATTAAAAATATAGGTAACAGAAATGCAAATAGAGAAGAATAAAAAAATAAATGAAGCAATAGATTTGCTGATAGAAGGCGGAGTAGATTTAAAAACAGTACTAAGTCAGAATGGATTAATTAAGGAATTAACCAAGGGTATTTTAGAGCGAGCACTGCATGCTGAGATGTCAGAACATTTAGGTTGTAGAAGTCAAGATTTGATCTTACAGACACTATAAATTTCGTACCTGATTGTCAGTTAAATTTTGACTGTCAGATACATATTCGCGATACAAGATTTCATTATTCTTTTCAACAGCTAATTTCTTACTATCCTTAAAAGTTTGCATAGGAGTTTTACCATAACAATATTTACCAGAATGAGGTCTTTCATTATTGAAATACTCTAGCCAGATATCAAGATCTAATTGTAGGTCATCAAGATTTGTATAAATCTTTTTCCGCATAGCTGTATCAAAGAATTCTTGTTTCATTGTTTTATTAAAACGCTCACACATACCGTTTGTTTGAGGAGAATATGCTTTAGTAGTAGTATGCTCTATACCTTCGATACTTAGAAATAATTCAAAAGCATGATGCTCTATATTCCCCTTATATTCTGACCCACGATCTGTAAGAATACGAAGTATTGGTATCCCTTGAGTCTCATACCATGGTAACACTCGGTCATTAAGCATATCAGCAGCAGTTAAAGCTGTTTTATCAGTATATAGTTTAACATCAGCTACTCTGCTGTAGCTATCAATAAATACCTGAGAATAAACCTTACCTATACCCTTAAAGTTGCCTACATAATATGTATCTTGGCATCCTAGATACCCTGGATGCTGTGTCTCAATTTCTCCATGAGCTTCTTTTTCATTACGACGCTTCTCTAGCACTTGTAATTGTGCCTCAGTAAGCACAATACCATCTTGAGCCATTTTTGCTTCTAATGCTTTAAGTCTTTTACTGATGTTGTTTAAATCATTACGTAACCAAATTGATCTTACTCCCCCAGGTGATACAAGTACACCAGTTTTTTTAAGCTCATTTGATACTCTTAGCTGACCATATGCTGGATATTCTATTGCCATATCTAGTACTGCTTTCTCTACAGCAGGATCAACTCTATTCGCTATTATTGGCTTTCTTCGACTAATTTCATACAACGCTTCTTCGCCACCAGTTTCATACAGTTCTTTAAATCTGTAATAACTATCTCTACTATATCCCATCGCTTTACATGCTGATGATATACTACCAAGGCTCTTAGCTAATTCAAGTAAACCTAATTTTGGTTTTATTATTTTTTGATTTAAGTTCATTCTTTATCTCCATTTAATAATTAATTTATTTTACTAAATGTAAGATATAATCTCAACTATTACACCTTATATGCGAAGGGTATGAGTGTGTCTGATATTAAAACACAATTGCAAGAATTATATGGAGCTGAGATCAGTGAGAGCCTAATCAGCAGGATTACAGATGAAGTAATAGATGAGGTCAAGATTTGGCAGAGTAGACCTCTTGAATCAGTATACCCTATAGTATATTTTGACTGTTTAGTAGTGAAAGTAAGACAAGATAAACTTATTATTAATAAATCAGTATATGTAGCTTTAGGAATAGATTTATCTGGCAGAAAGGATATTTTAGGCTTATGGATAAGTGAGAATGAAGGAGCTAAATTTTGGCTTGGTAATTTTACTGAAATGAAGAATCGAGGAGTAAAAGATATCTTAATTGCTTGTAGTGATAATCTAACTGGTATGTCTGATGCTATTGCATCAGTATATCCGAAAACTGAACATCAAATTTGTATTGTCCATCAGATCAGGAATAGCCTCAAATATGTATCATATAAAGATAGAAAGCAATTAGCAGCGGATTTGAAACTAATCTATACTTCTGCTACTGAAAAAGAAGCAGAATTAGCTCTTGAGTCATTTGATCAAAAATGGAGTAAGCAATATCCGCATATAGCTAAATCTTGGTATAATAATTGGGATAATTTGATAATTTTCTTGCAATATCCAAAGGAGATTCGTAAGATTATTTACACTACAAATGCGATAGAATCGCTGAATAGCCAATTGAGAAAAGTTACTAAGAATAAACGCATCTTTCCAAATGATGACGCAGTATTTAAAGTTTTATATCTGACAATTGATTATATTACCAAAAAATGGTCTATGCCTATCCCCAATTGGAATGAAGCTATGGCTCATTTTATGATCAAATTTGATGGTAGAATTTAATGGTTCACGAAATTTACACAATTGATGAGACAGAGCCAAATGGAATACTATTTTTAAAGATGAAATGACTACGTCAGCAGTTATTGACAGATTGGTTCACCATTCTTCAATTCTTGAACTCAATACTGAAAGTTATAGAATCGCTACAGCTAAAGGCAAAAAATTAACTATAAAATCGGAGGATAATAATGTAACACTTTAGACAATATTTTTTACTCAAAAATGGGTAATTTTAATATTCGTCATGGGTAATTCTAATGTTCGTTCATCAGCCACGGGGAATTTAACCCAACAGGGATTAAAAAAATCTATCATAACTCAACATTAATCTCCTTTAAACCCTTTATCTATAAGCTTTCTATCTATCCCTTATCCTAAATTAGCGTTCGTAAGATTATTTACACTACAAATGCGATAGAATCGCTGAATAGCCAATTGAGAAAAGTTACTAAGAATAAACGCATCTTTCCAAATGATGACGCAGTATTTAAGGTTTTATATCTGACAATTGATTATATTACCAAAAAATGGTCTATGCCTATCCCCAATTGGAATGAAGCTATGGCTCATTTTATGATCAAATTTGATGGTAGAATTTAATGGTTCACGAAATTTACACAATTGATGAGACAGAGCCACCTCGTAGCTCTGCTGCGAGGAGCATCATTTACTTCTAATATAGGCTCAACAAAAATTTACACAATCATTGCAAAAGACTCCAGTCTGGTACTATTGTTCTACTCTCATGCCTGTCATAAAATTCAGTGTGTTATTTTTTTGGATTGTAAAAATCTAAAATTGCTTTGCTTAATTCATGATTTAATACTGAAAAGTCTGCCGTATCAAAGCCCTTTCTTGGAATAATTATCATCGCAAGCTTTTTAAGATTAGAATTATTACAAAGAAGCCTAATAAGATGTTTTATACGTCTTTTAATTTTATTACGTACTACAGCTTTTTTATTTAGCTTTTTGCTAACTTTTATTCCTAGGAAGATATTATATTTTGATTCAAGAAAGATTTTTGGGATATTCTTTGCTATCACCAAAATAAAATATTTTTCATGAAATTTTTTACCAAGCTTATTTATAAGCTCAAATTCCTTTTGATTTTTTAAAGAGGTGATAAACAATTGAATAGGTCAGATTAGTATTTATGCGGATAGTTTTTTTCTGCCTTTAGCACGACGGTTTCTTAAAATTGCTCTTCCAGAGGCGGTAGCCATTCTAGCTCTAAAACCATGTCTTCTTTTTCTTACTAAATTACTAGGTTGAAATGTACGCTTCATAATATTTATACCAAACGAAAATTAATTACTTTATAATGAAATAAATGTCATTGCGAGGAAAATTACAAGGTAATTTGACGAAGCAATCCAGTATTGTATATGGATTGCCACAGCAGCGAAAAGTGGCTTCGCAACGACGTTGTCTATATTAAATATGTGCCTTTGCTTGTTCTACGATACTTGCAAATCCTTCATTGTTATTTACAGCAAGTTCTGCAAGGACTTTACGATCTATGTCGATTTGAGCTTTTTTAAGAGCCCCCATAAATTGAGAATATACTAAACCATGCTCTCTTACCGCTGCATTTATTCTTTGAATCCACAGACCTCTGAAATCACGCTTACGATTTCTACGATCTCTGTAAGCATATTGTAGTCCTTTTTCTACGTTCTCAATAGCCACTCTAAAGCAAGTACTAGCTCTACCTCTATAACCTTTTGCAAGTTTGAGGATTTTTTTATGTCGATTTTTGGAAATTTTTCCTGATTTTGCACGTGTCATTTTTTAGCTCCTTAAATGATGCTCCTCGCAGCAGAGCTACGAGGTATCTAAAAAAGTTTTAGTTGTTTCTTATGATATCACGAAGCAGAGCTTCGGGGAATTAAACCCTGAGAGATTAATTTGTACCATATGGAAGAAAATATTTCTTGATGTTATATCCATCTTGATCACAAAGTATCGTAGTTCCACGTAAGTTACGAATTTGAGCTTTAGTACGACGACGCATAAAATGTTTTTTACCTGCTTGAGATGCAACCACTTTACCACTAGCAGTAAGTTTAAAGCGCTTTTTTACAGCAGATTTTGTCTTTAATTTAGGCATGATTTTCCTTTAATTGGTATTTACAAGATTCGTCGGTAATTATTTAGGCATACCAAAGCCACGCTACCGATTAGAAGCTACATAATAGTTTTTTTTACGATTTATTGCAAGACGTTTTTTATAATATATAGCTAACACGGAAATGTTTCTACCACAGATTAGGAAAAACTTAGGCATTGATCAATAATTTTACGTAAACAGTTTTTAAAGTTAGTCCAGCAATGTTTAATAGGATTTAGATCTGGTGAATATGTGAGTAAATACAAAAACTATGGTAAAAACCTTTCCGCGTTAGCTATATGTTATAATTGCTAAGATTAACACTTATTATTAACCCACCAATTAAATACCTGACTTAAGAGGCATATTTAACATTATCAGCTTGGAATAATGGTTGTATATGTTTAGGATTATTCTGTAAGCAACGTAAATAAGATTTAAGATTGTGTTTTAACTCATCTTTTGTAAACCTGAATTCTGGATTAATCTAGGTTTGGAAGTAAGTATTTACAAAGGATAGAAGATACTCTATATAATTTTTAGCAAAAAAAACAAGAGTATCCCCATGAAGAAAGATATTACTGCATTATTTTGTTTTGTCGATGATTTTTGTAAAATTAGCGAGCAGTGGATTAATCTCTCAGGGTTTAATTCCCCGAAGCTCTGCTTCGTGATATACTACTTGAATGGAAGAAAGCAGTTATATACATAAGAGTCATAATGTCACAGTACTAATATATCATTTAGTAACGCCGGCAAAGTATAGAAGAGTAATATTCAATCAAGAACTAGATGATTATTTGTGTAAAATTTGTGAGCACATAGAAGATCGTTATGAAATTAGATTTTTAGAAATAGGAGTAGATAAAGATCACGTACATTTTTTATTACAGTCAATACCAATGTATAGCCCAACAAAAATAACTCAAATCATAAAAAGTATTACTTCTAAGAAAATGTTTGAGAAATATCCAAATCTTAAAGAAAAATTATGGGGAAGTGAGTTTTGGAGTAAAGGATATTTTATGAGCACAGTAGGTAAACATGGTGATAAGCAGAAATTACGTAATTATGTACAGAATCAAGGTTCAGGCAAACCTTCTTATAAAGCATTTCAACAAAAACAGTTAAAGCTTTTTGGATAGATACCTCGTAGCTCTGCTGCGAGGAGCATCATTTAAATATAGACAGGAGTTTCGCACTTAGCAAAAAGTATGTTAATCTAGAGAAAAATAGTTTTAGATAAAAATGACAAGAACAAAATGTAGCAAGGACTTATATAAATCATTTTTACAAGCAAGTAGTGTCAGATATACTAGCAAGGCATTATCTGAAGTGAGTCCAGTAGATCTATCTCACGATAGTGCAAGTCGATGGTTAAAGAGTAAGGATTTTCGTCCTAGCGAAATCTATAAGGAAGTGTCAAAATATATAGATTGGGAAGCACCGTGTTTATTAGTGGGGGATGACACCTTATTATCAAAGCAATACAGTCAGAAGATTGAGCTTGTACGTTATCAATATTCTGGAGCTGTACATGATGTTATACCTGGTATAGGAATGGTAAACTTACTACATTACAATACTAAAATTGCTCAATCTACTCCCGTAGATTATAGAATATATGATAAAGACACTGATGGTAAAACAAAGAATGAGCATTTTTGTGATATGCTTACTTTAGCTAAAGAAAGAGGTCTCAATCCTGATGCCATAGTCATGGATGCTTGGTATAGCGGGTTGGAGAATTTAAAACATATACGTAATTTAGGCTGGCTATGGGTTACCACCCTAAGGAAAAATAGAAAAGTTAATCATAATGTTAGCTTGGAAAGTTTAGAGATACCCGATGAGGGGCTAAAAATTCACCTACGTGGATACGGTTGGGTTACGGTATTTAAGTTTGTGGCAAAGAATGGTCGCATTGATTACATAACAACGAACTTGGAAAATCCCACACGTGAGCAAATAGAGAAAATTGTTAAGGCACGTTGGTCTATAGAGGTTTATCATCGAGAATTAAAACAAACTTGTGGTATTGAACGCTGTCAGGCACGCACGGGCCGAGCTCAAAGAAATCATATTTGCCTTGCAGTATTTGCCTGGCTTGATATGAATAAAAGGAGGATAAATGAAAACATTACTTTATATCAACAAACTTGGGAAGTTATAAAAACATCAATTCAAAACAATATCAGATGGCTTTTAACTGATTCGCAACTTTGCTAAGTGCGAAACTCCTGATAGATATATCATGGCTCATTTAACGATAGATGAAAGATTTAAAATATACGAAATGAATAAGAGTGGTTATAGCTCGCGATATATAGGGACAAAGATTGGCCGTGATAAAAGCACTATATGTTATGAACTCAAGAGAATGAGGCATAATTATAGACCAGATAGGGCTAACACACTTGCTTGCAGTTTAAGGCAAGGTAAGAGAAAAAGAAAATTAGATATTGATAATAATTTACGAGCAGAAATAATAAAGCAGTTAACACAGGGTATTTCACCAGATATAATTTCAGGTAGACGTAAACTATCACGAGATACTGTCAATATTTCTACAGAGAGTATATACCAGTTTATTTATACATCTCCTATAGCACAAAGGCAAAAATTATATTTATCTTTAGCAAGAAAAAGGAAAAATAGGTTGCATCATGGTACAAGAATCAGAAACAAAAGAATTACAATACCAAATCGAGTTTCCATTACTGAAAGACCAGAGATAAATAGAAAGATAGCAGCAATAGGTCATTTAGAAGGTGATTTAACTTTTAACAAAGGTAATCAAAGTCGTAATATAGGCGCTCTTGTGGATATCAGAACACAAAAAGTGTTTCTCACTTTAAACCGTTCAAAAAGAACACAAGATGTGATTGGTAACATGAATAAAAAACTTAAACAATTGTCGCATATAATCAAAAGCATAACGTTAGATAATGGCAAAGAATTTACCAATCATGAACAACTATTGCCAAAATCTGAACGAAAAGTATATTTTTGCAATCCTTATTCTCCATGGCAAAAACCATTGATAGAGAAGATTAACTCAATGGTGCACAGAGTATACTCTAAATCTTTAGATATAAAAAAATTAACAATAAAGCAATTACAAGAAATTGAGGATTTTTTAAATAATTTACCAAGAAAAGTGCTCGGTTATAAAACACCCAATGAGGTATGGGAAGAAAATATAAATCTGGCTTAATTAATACTGGAATTTACCAAATACCCTTGGTTAATTCCTTAATTAGTCCATTCTGACTTAGTACTGTTTTTAAATCTACTCCGCCTTCTATAGCTAACGCGCAAAGGTTTTTACCATAGTTTTTGTATTTACTCACATATTCACCAGATCTAAATCCTATTAAACATTGCTGGACTAACTTTAAAAACTGTTTACATAAAATTATTGATCAATGCCTAAGTGTTTCCTAATCTGTGGTAGAAACATTTCCGTGTTAGCTATATCAGCAAATCTATTGCTTCATTTATTTTTTTATTCTTCTCTATAGGCTCAACAAAAATTTACACAATCATTGCAAAGGACGCAGGCATAGATCTCCCGTTAATTTCTTGGTGCATATTCTAGCTTGTGTTACTTCTTATGCTATCACTAAATCTCGTATAAAACTTGATGCTTTAGCTCCAGAACAACTTCTCTTATCCTAAATTGGCGTTAAAAACCTGTTAATAACATCATTGCTACATTTCTTTGCATGTTCAGCGTAGTAGGTTAAGCTATAATTCTTTTGGCTAACTGTTAAAAATTGACAATAATCTGTCCTGTTAATGGCTATTGCTTGCAATGTTATCCTCTCTGACATGGTGAATCATTTTTACAATAATTTATCACTTTTTTACTCATAGCGTAAGTTTTGTAATAAAGTTACTTCCCATACTTGTGCTTTTATGCAATACTTCATATTGGTATAGCTTATTTCACTAAGGTCCTTACATGGTGGTAGTGTTTAATATGTCATATAATAAGGCATCCCACAAATTTAGTGTCAGTATCTTAATGGATTAAGCTATAGTTCCTTTTTTTGATAACTAGAAACTACCATTTCTTCTTTCCTAACTATAATTTTTGTCAACAAAACCTAGGAGGATATAATGAAAATCAATAATATATTTGGTATTGTTAGTAGTATTTTATCAGCAACCCAGAATGTGCTAGGCGATAGTATTAATAATACATCTATTACATCACCAAGTAATAATGACATTGCAGTGAATAACACTAATTTGCTTCTTGCTAATTCCTCTCAGACATACAATCCCATGATGGTATCGAGCTTAGATAACAGTACTACAACGTTTATTAAGTCTGCGATACAGGAACACAAAAAATATCACCAAGGTATAAATATATCAAAATGGCAAGGCAAGATTAATGCAAAATTAGTACAAGATGATGATATAAAGCTTGCAATTATTAGAGCAACCGAGGGAGCAACATATCAAGATCCAAAATTTGAAGAATATTGGGGCATTTTTAGTAATACTACTGTTAAACAGGCTGCATATCATAATTTCCGTGCTTTAAGTAGCACTCCTGAGGAGCAATTGCAAAATATTAATACACAGTTACAAGCAGTAGGGTTTAATCGTCACAATGATGCATTAGCTATTTCTTTACCATCACAAGGCAATGAGAAGGCCACACCTGACCAAATGTCTGATGGCTTAAATACGTTACTCATCCTGTTAAAATCTGCGGGGTATAAGCATTTATATATTAATACCAATAATAATGAATGGACTACTCACGTTAATTCGGATAAATATGACTTTGGTGAATATAATTTATGGATATCACATTATACTCATGCGGAGTCACCTATAATTCCTAGTTCCTGGAAAAACTGGGACTGGTGGCAGTATAGTTGTTCAGAGCATATTAAAGGCATTCCATCAAATGCTGTATGTATGAATTACATTGACCATAATGACGTAACAGTTGCTACGATTGGTGATGCTGATAATGTAGGAGGAGATAATGTTTGAAATTAAGCATAAACAAGTTGCTCATATGGTATCACAAATCAGAGCAAAACAAAAAGCTACAAAAGATACTCAAGATACAGTACAAAAGATTATTCTTGGGTATCGCGAACAACATCCTGGATGAGTCGGATACAGAGTTAGTAAAGTTGTTCACAGGAAGCTTAAACGCATTGCATATTACTAGTATAGAGTAATAAATCAATATTTAAAAGATCAAGACTTAAATAATGTAGGATATCCTATAAAAACTAATAAAACTCACTTACAACTTGATATGGCTAAACACTGGGCAGAAAGTCAGGGAGAGACCTTAGTGAGTCAAATAAATGATGGTAAATTTTATCATAAATTAACTAATACTATTGCCCCTGGAGTCTTTTGCAATGATTGTGTAAATTTTTGTTGAGCCTATATTAGAAGTAATTAAAAATATAGGTAACAGAAATGCAAATAGAGAAGAATAAAAAAATAAATGAAGCAATAGATTTGCTGATAGAAGGCGGAGTAGATTTAAAAACAGTACTAAAGTCAGAATGGATTAATTAAGGAATTAACCAAGGGTATTTTAGAGCGAGCACTGCATGCTGAGATGTCAGAACATTTAGGTTATAGCAAGTATGATAGAGCTGAAACTGAGAATGCGAGGAATGGTAGTTTTAGTAAGAATCTGATTAGTGAGAATGGTACTATAGAGATAAATGTTCCAAGAGACAGACAAGGTAAATTTGAACCTATAATAGTCTCAAAGAAACAAACAAGAATAGATGGCTTAGACCAAAAGATAATATCCTTATATGCGAAGGGTATGAGTGTGTCTGATATTAAAACACAATTGCAAGAATTATATGGAGCTGAGATCAGTGAGAGCCTAATCAGCAGGATTACAGATGAAGTAATAGATGAGGTCAAGATTTGGCAGAGTAGACCTCTTGAGTCAGTATACCCTATAGTATATTTTGACTGTTTAGTAGTGAAAGTAAGACAAGCTAAACTTATTATTAATAAATCAGTATATGTAGCTTTAGGAATAGATTTATCTGGCAGAAAGGATATTTTAGGCTTATGGATAAGTGAGAATGAAGGAGCTAAATTTTGGCTTGGTAATTTTACTGAAATGAAGAATCGAGGAGTAAAAGATATCTTAATTGCTTGTAGTGATAATCTAACTGGTATGTCTGATGCTATTGCATCAGTATATCCGAAAACTGAACATCAAATTTGTATTGTCCATCAGATCAGGAATAGCCTCAAATATGTATCATATAAAGATAGAAAGCAATTAGCAGCGGGATTTGAAACTAATCTATACTTCTGCTACTGAAAAAGAAGCAGAATTAGCTCTTGAGTCATTTGATCAAAAATGGAGTAAGCAATATCCGCATATAGCTAAATCTTGGTATAATAATTGGGATAATTTGATAATTTTCTTGCAATATCCAAAGGAGATTCGTAAGATTATTTACACTACAAATGCGATAGAATCGCTGAATAGCCAATTGAGAAAAGTTACTAAGAATAAACGCATCTTTCCAAATGATGACGCAGTATTTAAAGTTTTATATCTGACAATTGATTATATTACCAAAAAATGGTCTATGCCTATCCCCAATTGGAATGAAGCTATGGCTCATTTTATGATCAAATTTGATGGTAGAATTTAATGGTTCACGAAATTTACACAATTGATGAGACAGAGCCTGCCCCTGGTGAGCTCCCAACTTTACGTTCTCCAAGTGAACAAACATATTGGGGTAATGAGAATCCTTCTGTTAGTTCAGTATTGCTTGCGAGTATTGCTGCCACTTGTAATAAAAAGCAAGATAGTATGGTTGGTGCTGCTACATCAGTCTCGTTTCGTAATTCTAGTTATCACTTGCCGGATGATTTGATCCCATCCTCTTATCCTTTTGCTTCTAAACAGAACATGATGCTGTTTGGAGAGTATCAATATGGTGCACAACGTGATTTTAAAAAGCAATTATTATTTGGTGCTGAAGATTGTTCGACAGCTGTAGGGAAAGCAACATACCTTACTATACCGTACAAGTGCAAAGTATAAGTACTGCCACCATCAAGGCGGCATATTCTAATCCAGGCAATGAATATCATTATAGTCCCGTTACTTTTTTACGAGGTGATGTCAAAGATGAACAAATGATGCTCCTCGCAGCAGAGCTACGAGGTATCTATCCAAAAAGCTTTAACTGTTTTTGTTGAAATGCTTTATACTGAAGTTTTGACAAAATCCTTTCCATAAGGAGAAATGTATTCCAATTTTTTTATACTTTTTTAGTAATAACAAAATTTATTTATTCTATTTGGGTACATAATGTGTCAAAAACTGTAGCAATTTTGTCTAATATTGCTGGTTTATACTTACTAATATTATTTGGTAATTCTAGCTTTTTATTAAATGAGGTTTTGGTAATTTGGTTACTTCCATCAAAACTTGATTTTATTGTAATTTCCCACTTACCGTGTTTATTACTTTTGCGTATTACTGGTGCAAATGGTTTGACCTGATGATTATTTCTAATATTTCTATGATCTGGTATCCCTCTGGATACAGACTTTTCTAATATTTCTTCAAGGGCAATTTGTGGCATAGATCTATAAACTTCACTTGGAGACAACATATTGCTATTGATTTTTTTATCCCATGCCCTTACTTTTCTTGCCTTAACTGAAGATTGTGCATGATACAATATGTTGTACGCTAGCATTACGAATAACATATAATCCTCATCTTTATTTGGATCATTCGTTTGAAATTTATCCATCAATAATTTTGACTTACCAAATTTAAAAAAATGCTCAATATCAAACCTTTGTCTATAGTATTCATATACTTCTTTACCACTGATTTTATCTTTTTGTTGGCCAGAAACACATAACCATAAATCTCTGTTATATTTCCTATTTCCTGATGCATCTAACACCTTAACCTGAATAAAATTCAGCGGTTTATCAGACATGATATGCTGTTTCTTACCCTTGATTAGATAATTCTTAAATAGTGAAATACTAATTGATATGTCACCATTTTTTGTAGCCTTTACTACAGTTTCTGCTGTATCTGGAATCAGTAAATTATCAGAACTACTACAAGAAATCTTAGCTCCATAAGATCTTTTACGACCTCTTGTTTTTTGCTCCTCTATATATATTTTGTAAATACTGCGATTAATTCTTTGGCGGGTTATTGTTACCGTATTTGCTTCATTGTGCAGCGGGTGAATAAAAGATAGAGCGCTATAACCTGCATCACCTACTGTTATATTTAGAGCCTTTTGTGGTATTTGCTTAACAATTTTCATTATTTGTTTGCTACCTTTGCTATACTTATTCTCATCTGATTTTACTCTATTTATAGATATTGGTACAGACCATTTAGGCTGAGCACCGATGCAAACTACACTATATTCATAACCCGCAACTGGTCGGTTATTAGCATTCTGTCTAATATATGTACGATCAATTGCTTTCTTGGAATCTTTCTTGCTACTCACTGTAGTATCTATTTGCAGTAAGTTTTTACCCTCATTAATCAGTTTACTTATTAAGTATTTTTCTATATCTTCTCGAGTCTTAAAACGTTGCTCATCTCTTATATTTAATGATTCATCACGAGCACAGTAAAAATTCTCTATAGCTCTGTATACACTTGACCAACTACGCTGAAAATATTTATTAGTTGTTAATTCAACAACAGATCTTGCTTTAACGCTATCATTAGTTACTAGTGATAGTATTAATTCTAAAACCACATCTTGATTATAGGGGAAAATTTTTTATTTCTTGCAACATTTCTTGCATAATCATACACACTAAAAACCATTTTGTATTTGAGCGTATTTATATCATACTTTATAAGTTTGGTTATCTTTTTGTCAAAACTTCAGTTTATAAGAAGGTTTGCCTGAACCTTGATTCTGTACATAATTACGTAATTTCTGCTCATCACCATGTTTACCTACTGTGCTCATAAAATATCTTTTACTCCAAAACTCACTTCCCCATAATTTTTCTTTAAGATTTGGATATTTCTCAAACATTTTCTTAGAAGTAATACTTTTTATGATTTGAGTTATTTTTGTTGGGCTATACATTGGTATTGACTGTAATAAAAAATGTACGTGATCTTTATCTACTCCTATTTCTAAAAATCTAATTTCATAACGATCTTCTATGTGCTCACAAATTTTACACAAATAATCATCTAGTTCTTGATTGAATATTACTCTTCTATACTTTGCCGGCGTTACTAAATGATATATTAGTACTGTGACATTATGACTCTTATGTATATAACTGCTTTCTTCCATTCAAGTAGTATATCACGAAGCAGAGCTTCGGGGAATTAAACCCTGAGAGATTAATCCATTCTGACTTAGTACTGTTTTTAAATCTACTCCGCCTTCTATCAGCAAATCTATTGCTTCATTTATTTTTTTATTCTTCTCTATTTGCATTTCTGTTACCTATATTTTTAATTACTTCTAATATAGGCTCAACAAAAATTTACACAATCATTGCAAAAGACTCCCAAATGGACGCAGTATTTAAGGTTTTATATCTGACAATTGATTATATTACCAAAAAATGGTCTATGCCTATCCCCAATTGGAATGAAGCTATGGCTCATTTTATGATCAAATTTGATGGTTCACGAAATTTACACAATTGATGAGACAGAGCCTTTCAAGTAGAGCAAATAATACTTTAAGTATTTATACATTAAACCTAAAATGTACTATATCCCCATCCTGCATTTTATATTCTTTACCCTCTAGTCGCATTTTTCCTACTTCTTTGGCTTTTGCTTCGCTACCGAGATTTATATAGTCTATCCGCCAAAAACACTTCAAATCCTGATCATTTGTAATGGGATAGAGTTTTGACAACAAATTGCTAAGATTTTCAATAAAAATTAATAAGTTATGTTAATTTTTACTGATACATTTCTGTGTTGGTCTAATTTTGATATGGAGCTATTGTTAACGATTTTTTATCGTTCATCTAGTTTTTGCATGATGATATTTTTGATTTATGTGGAGTTAGACACGATTTGTAAATGATTTGCAATGCATCGTAAATTCAAACCAATAGCAGAGATTATTGGATTGATAATATCTCCTATCATACCTTTCAAGAAGTTTCTACCCATCCGACCATATTGCTTTAAGTGACCTATTATTGGTTCTATGGCACTGCGTCTCTTGATCATAGACTTGTCCTCTTGTAACAACTTCTTCCGCGTTTTTGGGGTATATACCTTACTCTTCTCCTTTACATTGCTACCACTATACCCAAGATCAACAAATGATTTCTTTATCTTGATTCCAGTGACACTCTCTACTGCTTCAAAGCTCTGATGCAATGTATGACCATCATAAGGATTATTATGAAACGATTTTGCGGATAAAACAAAATTTCTACGACCACTTACTACTACCGCTACTTTATTGCCAAACTCATATGGCTTGTTGCGTTTTCCCTTTCCTATACACTCTACTTCAGGGGCATGAAAACTATATCAGGAGTTTCGCACTTAGCAAAAAGTATGTTAATCTAGAGAAAAATAGTTTTAGATAAAAATGACAAGAACAAAATGTAGCAAGGACTTATATAAATCATTTTTACAAGCAAGTAGTGTCAGATATACTAGCAAGGCATTATCTGAAGTGAGTCCAGTAGATCTATCTCACGATAGTGCAAGTCGATGGTTAAAGAGTAAGGATTTTCGTCCTAGCGAAATCTATAAGGAAGTGTCAAAATATATAGATTGGGAAGCACCGTGTTTATTAGTGGGGGATGACACCTTATTATCAAAGCAATACAGTCAGAAGATTGAGCTTGTACGTTATCAATATTCTGGAGCTGTACATGATGTTATACCTGGTATAGGAATGGTAAACTTACTACATTACAATACTAAAATTGCTCAATCTACTCCCGTAGATTATAGAATATATGATAAAGACACTGATGGTAAAACAAAGAATGAGCATTTTTGTGATATGCTTACTTTAGCTAAAGAAAGAGGTCTCAATCCTGATGCCATAGTCATGGATGCTTGGTATAGCGGGTTGGAGAATTTAAAACATATACGTAATTTAGGCTGGCTATGGGTTACCACCCTAAGGAAAAATAGAAAAGTTAATCATAATGTTAGCTTGGAAAGTTTAGAGATACCCGATGAGGGGCTAAAAATTCACCTACGTGGATACGGTTGGGTTACGGTATTTAAGTTTGTGGCAAAGAATGGTCGCATTGATTACATAACAACGAACTTGGAAAATCCCACACGTGAGCAAATAGAGAAAATTGTTAAGGCACGTTGGTCTATAGAGGTTTATCATCGAGAATTAAAACAAACTTGTGGTATTGAACGCTGTCAGGCACGCACGGGCCGAGCTCAAAGAAATCATATTTGCCTTGCAGTATTTGCCTGGCTTGATATGAATAAAAGGAGGATAAATGAAAACATTACTTTATATCAACAAACTTGGGAAGTTATAAAAACATCAATTCAAAACAATATCAGATGGCTTTTAACTGATTCGCAACTTTGCTAAGTGCGAAACTCCTGCTATATAATACTTTGTTATCTTCTTTATATTGCTTTTTAGCTTCTCTTTTTAAAACAGATTGGTTATGTATTTGTTTTATTTTTTGCAATACTTCTTGATTTTTGAGAGACAAGTTTAATTGCTTATTTTTGATCTCACGCTCACATACTCTAATCAAACGACCCAGTAATATTTTTAAATGCTTCATTATTTTCCAACGCTTCTTGGCTTTACTATGTTCTTTATATTTCCATAGCTTTACTATATCGCGTTTATAGGTTCTAGCGTATGTTTCATTCAAATGTATACCCAAACTGTTGCAAAGCTTTACTATGCTAAGCCTAGCTTTATCCATTAAATAAACATCGTGTGGGTGTTTGATATTCTTAATTTGTACAGTCGTATCAGCGATGATTAATTCCAAATCTTTTTTTTTAATTGTGTTAGTTTTTATCCCAACCCTGATCAACTCCGATAATATCTCATTATATCCAGCTTCACCTAATACACTACGAAACCGTCGTATACTAGTTTCCGAGATAGCTATGTCTTTTTCTATATATTCCCACCCGCAGAAATACTGCCAATACATATTCTCTTTTAGCTCTTCCTCTGATAATGAATCTGAAAAATTATACATTGCTTGTAGCATCGTTATGCCAAGCATCACTCTATGACATTTTCTATTTCTACCAAATTTCTTAATACAAACATCTTTTGATAACCACTCTTCGAGCCTAGACCAATTTATTAATTCTCTTAATTTATATAGCTTATTATTTGGGTTTAATTCTTCTTTTAATTTATAACCAAACAGTTTCCCTTGTTCTTGCGATTTGATAATGTTGTCTATTGGCATTGACTGAAATCCATAAGGTTTATGACCATATTTTATCATTTTCTTACGGATTGTTGTATTACTTCTTGTCTTAAAACCATATTATCTATAAGGCTTGTAGAGTTTTGGCGGACGGACTATATAATCTGCGTCACCTATTACTTCCGCTCTAATAAAACCTTTTTCAAAGTCGGTATGAATAATACCTGCAGCCCCAGGGGCAAGCGTACCATCTTTAAAAGTCCAGCTATGTGCTTCTTTAGGACCAATCGTAAAAAAGCTTTTCAGATTTAAGAGATTATACCCTTCTTTAATTACTTGACTTAATCCTGTTTCTTCGAGGTCAATACTATTTAGGAATTCTTTTTTCTCGTCCTCATCTTCAAGCAAAGCAATATCTGCTTCTATTTTTGAGGAAATAACAACACTTTTAGCTTCTTCTTTTTTTGCTTGTTCTGCTACTAATTTTGTAAACGCGTTACCACTTGCTGCATCCTTTTCAAGTACATTACACACATATAGAACAGGCTTAGAAGTAAGTAGCTGTAACTGCTTGAGATTACCAGTTCCTAAAGTTTTATTTAGCACTCTTGCAGGTTTACCATCGGCTAATACTTTATGAACCTCTATTAATAGCTCTATTTGCTCTGCTAAAGTCTTATCACCTGATTTCAAACGTTTTTCGCTTGTAGCAAGTCGCTTTTCCACCGATTCTATATCGGCAAGTATTAACTCCATCTCAATTATTTCAAGGTCATGAATCGGATCAACCTTATGATGTACGTGCGTTACATCTTCATCCTCAAAACAACGTAACACATGCAATATTGCGTCTACTTCTCTAATGTTTGATAAGAACTTATTACCAAGCCCCTCCCCTTTGCTTGCACCTTTAACAAGACCTGCAATATCGACAAATTCGATATAAGATGGAATAATTTTTTTACTTCCTACAAGTCTAGCTAGCTTTTGTAAACGCTCATCAGGTACTGAAACAACGGCACTATTTGGTTCAATCGTACAAAACGGATAATTAGCAGCTTCAGCTGCCACGCTTGCCGTTAAGGCATTAAATAACGTTGACTTACCGACATTCGGCAAACCCACAATTCCTAATTTTAATGTCATAAATCTTTCCTTAGTAAATACATAACTGAATCTTTTTCATAGCCATGTCTTGTAAATTCTAGCTTATATCCTAATTTTTCATAAAACGGTTTCGCTTGAAAGTCCATAGTCGATAAAGCAACAAAATTACAGCCACGCTCACGTGCCAATTCTTCAGCTTTTTCCATTAACATTCTTCCATATTTTTTGTTTCTATGATTTTCATCTACAAATGATGCTCCTCGCAGCAGAGCTACGAGGTATCTATCCCAAAAGCTTTAACTGTTTTTGTTGCAATGCTTTATAAGAAGGTTTGCCTGAACCTTGATTCTGTACATAATTACGTAATTTCTGCTCATCACCATGTTTACCTACTGTGCTCATAAAATATCCTTTACTCCAAAACTCACTTCCCCATAATTTTTCTTTAAGATTTGGATATTTCTCAAACATTTTCTTAGAAGTAATACTTTTTATGATTTGAGTTATTTTTGTTGGGCTATACATTGGTATTGACTGTAATAAAAAATGTACGTGATCTTTATCTACTCCTATTTCTAAAAATCTAATTTCATAACGATCTTCTATGTGCTCACAAATTTTACACAAATAATCATCTAGTTCTTGATTGAATATTACTCTTCTATACTTTGCCGGCGTTACTAAATGATATATTAACCTGAATTCTGGATTAATCTAGGTTTGGAAGTAAGTATTTACAAGGGATAGAAGATACTCTATATAATTTTTAGCAAAAAAACAAGAGTATCCCCATGAAGAAAGATATTACTGCATTATTTTGTTTTGTCGATGATTTTTGTAAAATTAGCGAGCAGTGGATTAATCTCTCAGGGTTTAATTCCCCGAAGCTCTGCTTCGTGATATCATAAGAAACAACTAAAACTTTTTTAGATACCTCGTAGCTCTGCTGCGAGGAGCATCATTTCTACCATTAATTAATAAAAACCCTACAAGAAAGCCTGAAATAAGCTATTCTGAGCTGTTAACAATAGTGCTTTTATACCATCAATCACCTTGTAAAAACTTTAAATATTTTTATATGTCCTATCTACAATTATATAAATCAGACTTTGTAACTCTTCCATCATATACTCGTTTTATAGCTCTAAAACTAAGAGTTCTGAGTTATTTAGTTTTATTACTTGAATGGTATATGCAGGCAGCTCAATCTACGGGAGTTTCTTATATTGACGCCACATCTTTAGAGGTTTGTCATCGAAAAAGAATCTCTCGTAATAAAGTCTTTGCCGGTATTGCTGCTTTGGGTAAAACAACAAAAAGTTGGTTTTTTGGTCTAAAATTACATTTGGTTATTAACGAAAAAGGTGAGATTCAAGATCTAAAACTAACGCCTGGTAATGTAGATGATAGAGCGCCGGTTTCGATAATCACCAAACATATCACGGGATTATTGTTTGGCGATAAGGGTTATATCAAACAGGCGCTCTTTGATGATCTATACAGCAAAGGAATCAAGTTAGTAACTGGCATAAAGAAGAAAATGAAGAATAAACTTATGCCATTATTTGAAAAAATATTATTACGCAAACGCTCAATTATCGAAACAGTATTTAGTGTGCTGAAGGGTGCTTTCGAGATCGAACATACAAGACATAGATCAATTTGGAATGCCTTTGTACATATCTTATCCGCCCTAATTGCATACTGTATGAAACCTAACAAACCTGCTATATCTCAAAATTAGCTAATCCAGAATTCAGGTTTAAAAGGCATTAGCTCAAGAATTTTATTGCAAGAATTTACTCATTTACGAAAACAATTTTGGGGCAATCATTTGTGGGCTAGGGGCTATATGGCAGTCAGTTCAGGTAATATAACTGATGAAATGATACAGCACTATATTGATGAACAGGAAGGTGAACCTGTGAATGATGATCGATTTCTAATCGATTCCACTTTATAACCCCTCAGCTTATAGCTGAGGGTTGTTTAGTTCCTTTACCAACGGTGACTTATGAATACTCGCATTATCCATTATTACACATTGTCCAGGTTTTAGTGATGGGCATAATAGCTCACCTACCCACTGATTAAATAATTGCTTATCAATATAACCGGGATGCTCTAACGGAGCAATTAATTCTTTGGTGGAGTCTTGTGCAATGATTGTGTAAATTTTTGTTGAGCCTATATAGCTAACGCGGAAAGGTTTTTACCATAGTTTTTGTATTTACTCACATATTCACCAGATCTAAATCCTATTAAACATTGCTGGACTAACTTTAAAAACTGTTTACGTAAAATTATTGATCAATGCCTAAGTTTTTCCTAATCTGTGGTAGAAACATTTCCGTGTTAGCTATATTAGAAGTAATTAAAAATATAGGTAACAGAAATGCAAATAGAGAAGAATAAAAAAATAAATGAAGCAATAGATTTGCTGATAGAAGGCGGAGTAGATTTAAAAACAGTACTAAGTCAGAATGGATTAATTAAGGAAATGATGCTCCTCGCAGCAGAGCTACGAGGTATCTAAAAAAGTTTTAGTTGTTTCTTATGATATCACGAAGCAGAGCTTCGGGGAATTAAACCCTGAGAGATTAATAAATCAGTATATGTAGCTTTAGGAATAGATTTATCTGGCAGAAAGGATATCAGGAGTTTCGCACTTAGCAAAAAGTATGTTAATCTAGAGAAAAATAGTTTTAGATAAAAATGACAAGAACACAATGTAGCAAGGACTTATATAAATCATTTTTACAAGCAAGTAGTGTCAGATATACTAGCAAGGCATTATCTGAAGTGAGTCCAGTAGATCTATCTCACGATAGTGCAAGTCGATGGTTAAAGAGTAAGGATTTTCGTCCTAGCGAAATCTATAAGGAAGTGTCAAAATATATACAGGAGTTTCGCACTTAGCAAAATTGTGTATTAGTTAGAAGCCATTTAATGTTGTTCTGAATTGATGTTTTTATAACTTCCCAAGTTTGTTGATATAAAGTAATGTTTTCATTTATCCTCCTTTTGTTCATATCAAGCCAGGCCAATACAGCAAGGCTTTGTTGCATAAATAAGCTTTTGAATATACTGCCCCTAACCCCGCAATGCTAGCCTAGCCAACAGGCACAGAGATAGGTTTACCAATTTCAAACATTTTGTTTAATAAGTGGCATTTAATAGACATTTCTTTTGTCATATTTTGATCATGTCTTGATAGAAACTTACTACCAAAAGAAGTTTTAAATCGAAAGAACGTGTTCTCTACACGCTCCCTTCTACCATAATTATTCTTTACCCTCCATGCTTGGTATCCTTTGTTTTGTTGATATATAACAGCTGCATCTCTCTCAGTTTTATCCCTAAGCGATTGAACTTTTACTGAAGAGTTTGGGGGTCTAATAACTGGTTTTATCTTCTTCTTTCTCAACAATTGATATGTAGATTCACCGTCATACCCTCGATCTCCCAGAAAATCCTTGGCTCTGACATTAGCTATTAGTAGTCCAATCTGTGATCTATCATCTATAGTATGCTCTGTGGTACTATCGGCAAGTATCATACCTTGATCTTCTATAACGATATGTAGCTTTTTCCATATGCGACGCTTATATTGCTTACCATGCTTATTTTCTAGCCATTCGTTCCCTGTGTAGGCTTGTATCCCTGTACTATCCATTGAAATACAACTAAATTCTTTATCTTGATTTCCATGTAAATACCTAAGATCTAATGACTTCATACGCTTACTTAATGTTGTATAGTCTGGACATCTAATAGATAAACCCGATATTTCAAAGAGCCAGTTTATAAAGCCTTGGGTTTGGCGTAACTTAAGACCGAATAAGCATCTGATCTTCAAACACTGTAATATAGCGTGATCACTATAGCGTCTAGGTCTTCCTCGTTTCATTTCCTCTCTGTAATCAGCATACCAGCCAATCGCCAAATCACTGGCAATCATAAAATCTATGCGACCCCTATTGCGTAAAAAATTATTATATTCTGACCAATTCGTTATTTTATATTTAGAATACTTGCGTGATTTACTAAAAGGGGCTTTCTTCCGAGATCTCATATAATCTGGATTATTTTTAATTCAGGACATCTTACCAGATTATCACCACTCTTGCTCTACAAATCTTATTTATGCAACAAAGCCATAGCTAATGTCAGAGCCAAGGATTTTCTGGGAGATCGAGGGTATGACGGTGAATCTACACATCAATTGTTGAGAAAGAAGAAGATAAAACCAGTTATTAGACCCCCAAACTCTTCAGTAAAAGTTCAATCGCTTAGGGATAAAACTGAGAGAGATGCAGCTGTTATATATCAACAAAACAAAGGATACCAAGCATGGAGGGTAAAGAATAATTATGGTAGAAGGGAGCGTGTAGAGAACACGTTCTTTCGATTTAAAACTTCTTTTGGTAGTAAGTTTCTATCAAGACATGATCAAAATATGACAAAAGAAATGTCTATTAAATGCCACTTATTAAACAAAATGTTTGAAATTGGTAAACCTATCTCTGTGCCTGTTGGCTAGGCTAGCATTGCGGGGTTAGGGGCAGTATATTCAAAAGCTTATTTATGCAACAAAGCCATAATAAACTAGGTGACACCGCAAGTCTTAAAGGAAATTTCTATTCTTTATATGGATTATATACCCCATCTGATCAGAATATTTTCATAAGCACTATTGGCATATATGGAATAAGCGATATCAAGAGCAGTGCTAAGCGTCCAGATAGCCAAATAGCAACCAGCAATCACAAAGCATATAGTAATATTATGCAGGTAATGTTTGGTTATAATTATAAGCCTATAAGCTCTTTAAGCATTAAGCCAATATTTGGTATCAAATATAGTAAGATACGGGACGCATCATATCGCGAATATGGAGCAGGTGCTTATAATTTAGCGCTGTCAGGCACAAAATCACTAGAGCTTGAAACTATAACAGGTTTGAAGTTATCAAATAGTTCTGTGCATGCCTCTAGCATCAGTATTACTCCTGAGATGCATTGTTTTCTACATAAAAATATTAAGTCGAAGAATCCAAATATCACAGCTAAGTTTTTGGATGAGGGAGCTTTATTGTCTTCAGGTCCTATTAATAGATCTAAATTAGTTTTAAGTTATGGAGCGGGATTAAATGTTGCGGCAAAGAATCTAGAGATTGGTTTGTTTTATAACGGTAATAAGGCACGTAAATATATGTCACATGCAGGCAGTATTAAGCTGAAGATTAATATTTAAATGAGTAAGTAATGCGTGAGGAGCCTTAAAAGCAGAGTCAAGAAGTAACTAGAAACTTCCGCGTATAATCTAACTTAAGTTACAGAGGCGGAAGTGATTAGAATTTTAGGTTTTATTGATTTTCAACAAAATAGGAAAAAAATAAAAAATCAAAAAATGCTCTCATGAAGCCGAATCTTGGTCAGAGAGCAAAAAATATATACCAACAATAAAAGGAGAAATCAATGATAAATAAATACACAACGCCAATATTTTTAATACTCATATCTTTAATGAACACACCAGCATATGCAGAGTTTAAAAAAGCAAAAACTTTGATGGAAAAAGTAAAAGGAGGTCTAGTTGGATTGTCAACAGTTACAGTAATTCTTGCGATTATTTGGTGTGGCTACAAGATACTATTTGGTGGTTCTACACTCCGAGAGATGGCACCTATTTTAATTGGCGCGGTAGTACTTGGAGCTGCAACAGAAATAGGCAATCTACTTACAAAATGAAAAATTAAAACTAAAAATTTCAAGAAATAGCAAAGAACATGCAAGAAAAATATAAAATCACGCAGCATAAAATATACAAGGCGATCATTAGACCGGTATTATTTTTCGGTGTGCCTTTAGAGTTATTTTTTTGCATTGCTGCCTTTCTATTTGGTATTGGACTATATTTTGGTCCAATCGTTTGGTTTTTCATCCCAGTAGTTATATTAAGTCTTGGCTTGCTAACCAGAAAGGATGCATTCTTTTTTCACATACTATATCTAAAATGGAAAACTAGTTGGCATTTGAATTTGCCAATCACATGCCATCCAAGATTTCCATTACCTTGGTACAGCAAGCGAAAAAGGCAAGTCGCAAAGGTAAACAAAACACTTGGATGTCAAGCGGTTTCTGGTGCTAGGTATACTGCGGACACGCAAGTAGGCATATGCAAAGTAGTAAGAAGAAGAGGTAGTCTGTGAAATTAAACCATGTTGCCACATTTAATGATTTAGTGCCTTACTCCTCGTGCGTAAGTAGCGAAGTCGTAATGACTAAAAACCAAGATTTTGTATTAACTTGGCAATTAGATGGATTTCCTATTGAATGTGAAAGCATACAGAATTTAGATATTAACAATATGCTTACCCACAATTTCTTGAGAAGTTTTGCATCAGAAAACATTACATTTTATGTGCATATTGTAAGGTCAAAACACCATGATCACTTTGAAGTAGAGACCAAAAATTACTTTGCTGACCGTATTAGTGATTTGTACTACCAGTCACTCGCATCAGAAGCTTTCCGTCGTAACCGTATATTCTTTACAATGGTATACTCGCCGCACAATATATTTGAGCGAGCTGCGTTTAAGGCTACAAGCCCGCAGGAGCAAAAGAAAAGAATAGATGAGCTTTTAAAGAAAGTATCTGAGTTTTCGGAAAGAATAAGTGGTTTTCTTGAAAGATTTGGAGGAAGGAAGTTAACAACATATCAAAACGCACAAGGAGTGGTGTTTTCAAAGCAGTTAGAGTTCTTTAATTTCCTAATATCAAATGTTTGGCAAAAAGTACCAGTACTTAAAAAACCTATCTACGAGACATTTGGAACAAATGACGTATATTTCGCTAATCAAAACGGTCAAATTAATACATCTATGGATAAGAAGTTTTTTAAGGCTATTGAGATATCAGAGTTTCCTGATAGCACAAATAGTTTAAGTATGAGTAGCTTACTAATATCTGATTGTGATTTTGTATTAACACAATCTTTCTCATGCGTAAGCAAAAGAAAATCACTTAGCTTCATTAACAATGTCATTAAGAAGCTAAGAGCTTCAGAAGATGACGCATTAACACAAAGAGATGATTTAATTGATGCTAAAGACGAACTCGCTGGCAATGAGATTTTCTTTGGCAAGTATCATTTTAGCTTAGCTATATATGGTAATTCCTTAGAAGAAGCAAAACAAAGCGCCAATAAGCAGATGAGTATCTTAAGTGATTTAGGTTTTGTAGCAATACTTGCTGAATTCTCATTATACGGTCACTTTTTTTCTCAACTACCTGCTGTATTTGACTTAAGACCGCGTCTTTCTTCTATGGCATCGAGGCATTTTGTAGATCTTGCAAGTTTTCACAATTTTGAAAGTGGCAAGAGAGACCAGAATTGCTGGGGTGAGGCGGTTGCAATCCTTAAGACTCCTAACAAGCAAGCTTACTATTTAAATCTTCACGAGTCAAAACTTGGCAAAGATGAGTTTGGTGAAAAGAACAACGCAAGTACTTCAGTAATAGGCTCAACTGGTTCAGGTAAGACTATGTTACTGTCATTCTTACAAATATGCTTGCAAAAATACGGCACTGAAGAATCTTTTGACCAAAATTCAAAAAGCAAGAAACTTACCTCCATCTTTTTAGACAAGGATAGAGGAGCAGAATTAAATATCAGAGCACTCGGCGGACAATACTGCCGTTTTAAGCATGGCGAGCCTACAGGCTGGAATCCATTTTGTTTAGAGCCAACAAGTACAAATATCAGTTTTATTACTGATTTGATGGAGCTACTTTGCACATTAAATGGCAAACCACTTACCATTAGGCAACAAAATGAGTTAAGCCGTAGCGTAACTTCAGTAATGCAGCTAGAGATACAAGAACGAAGATATGGTATTTCAAGATTGATTGAAGCTTTAAATCAGTCAGCAGAGTTAGAGGAGCAAGATAGAAGTATAGCTATTTCATTACAGAAATGGTCTAAAGATGGTGAATATGGCTGGATTTTCGATAATGAGAATGATGAGTTTGATATCTCAAGCTCAACTAATTTTGGATTTGATGGCACTGAATTTCTAGAGCACCAAAAAATACGTAGCCCAATATCTTTTTACATATTGCACCGCATTACAGAAATATTAGACGGAAGACGCGTAGTAATATTCATGGATGAGTTTTGGAAATGGATATCAGATGATGTTTTTGCCAAATTTGCCAAAGACAAGCTTAAAACCATCAGAAAGCTAAATGGTATGTTGATATATGCTACTCAATCACCATCAGACATATTAAGCAGTAAGCTTGCAAGAACTGTGGTTGAAAGTAGTAGTACGCAGATTTTCTTAAGTAATCCAAAGGCAACTAAGCAGGATTATATTGACGGCTTTAAGTTAACAGAGGAAGAATATTTAAGCATTGCAAATTTAGATCCAGCGTCTAGATGTTTCTTAGTGAAGAAATCTAGTTTGTATGGAGGAGTTAAGCCTTTTTCAGCGATTGTAAAGCTTGACTTAAAAAGCCTTGGTGCAAATACCAAGATATTAAGTTCTTCTAAAGACAATCTTGAAATCTTTGAGAAAAGCTTTGAGCAGCAAGAAAGACCTGAAATGTGGATTGATGATTTTTTAAAGGTAGCGGTATGAAGCAACAATTAGCTATTACAATTTTTATCTTAATATCTAGTATGCCTAATACTAGTTTGGGACTGGTGACGTATGACCAAAAAGCCGATATTAATTCTCTAAGACAGATAGCAGATGGAGCAAAGAGGCATACACAGCAAGTAAGGCAGTGGAAAGATCAGGCTATGCATTGGAAGCAGACCTTAGAGCATTACACAACTCAGCAAAATACTCTTAAATCGCAACTTGCAAGCCTAACAGATATTAGAGATATAGGCGACTTAGAAGGACAGATTGATAGCCTAATATACGAGATGGACGGCATTGAGCGTCATAGAAATATGTTTACTGAAATGCTTAGCTCAAGTGAACCTGAGATTAGCGGTGAGGCGAATGAAATTTTAAACAAATATCAGATGTTTGATATGTGTCAGAAGAAAGGGAGCACAAGACTCGATAATATTTGTAAAGAGGAAATATTAAACAAAGCTGGCACTATTGAAACTGGCGAAAAGATTAAGAAGAAAATGAAACGTAAAATGAGGGAGGTACAAACATTATCGAGGAAAGCATCCGAGACTCGGGACTTGAAAGAGTCACAAGATATAGCTAACGCAATATCTTTAAAACAATCTGAAATCAATCAACTCGAGCATCAATGGAAACTTTCTGTTGATGAGGCAAACTTAAGAGAAAAACTGATTGAGCAGAAGAAAATCAAGGCATTTAATGAACAACAGAGAAATGCCCCATCACCAAATGTAATATTTAAATAAGGAGTATAATGATGAAAATTCATAATTCAATTACCTGTTGTATTTTTCTAGCTTTAGCCCTAACAGCATGCGGTGAAAAAACTAAAACTGAAGAATGGTACATTGCTCACCCAGAAGAACTAAAGAAAGAAGTGGAAAAATGTAAAACAAAATCATTAGCAGAGATGCTGAAAGATAAACATTGTCAAGATATAGAAAAGGCAAGAATTAAGGCATTTAATGAACAACAGAGAAATGCCCCATCACCAAATGTAATATTTAAATAAGAGAGCGGCAAATGCATACCTTCACTAATTTAGAGACGTTTTTAACAGGTAAATTAAATTTGATCCTTAATTCGTATACCATACTATTTGCCAATCAAATGGTGTTTTTAATTCAAGTAGGAGCTCCTATACTAATTCTGTATTACGGTTACTCTATCATGTCTGGCAGGGGTAGTAATGCTACCGTTTCTGAAATGATGTGGAATATGGCTCGGATAGGTATGATATTTGCATTCATGCAGAATACAGGAAATTTACTAGATTTATCGATAGGTTTTATCCAAGAATTAAAAAGTGGTTTTGTTGGAGCAGAAAGTATTTTTGCTCTCCTAGATCAACAAGTAGAGTCTACAAAAAAACTAGCTGAGAGTCTTTTGCAATGATTGTGTAAATTTTTGTTGAGCCTATATTAGAAGTAATTAAAAATATAGGTAACAGAAATGCAAATAGAGAAGAATAAAAAAATAAATGAAGCAATAGATTTGCTGATAGAAGGCGGAGTAGATTTAAAAACAGTACTAAGTCAGAATGGATTAATTAAGGAATTAACCAAGGGTATTTTAGAGCGAGCACTGCATGCTGAGATGTCAGAACATTTAGGTTATAGCAAGTATGATAGAGCTGAAACTGAGAATGCGAGGAATGGTAGTTTTAGTAAGAATCTGATTAGTGAGAATGGTACTATAGAGATAAATGTTCCAAGAGACAGACAAGGTAAATTTGAACCTATAATAGTTGTAGAAGTTAAGATTTGATCTTACAGACACTATAAATTTTGCCCCTGATTGTCAGTTAAATTTTGACTGTCAGATACATATTCAAGATACAAGATTTCATTATTCTTTTCAACAGCTAATTTCTTACTATCCTTAAAAGTTTGCATAGGAGTTTTTCCATAACAATATTTACCAGAATGAGGTCTTTCATTATTGAAATACTCTAGCCAGATATCAAGATCTAATTGTAGGTCATCAAGAGCTGTATAAATCTTTTTCCGCATAGCTGTATCAAAGAATTCTTGTTTCATGGTTTTATTAAAACGCTCACACATACCGTTTGTTTGAGGAGAATATGCTTTAGTAGTAGTATGCTCTATACCTTCGATACTTAGAAATAATTCAAAAGCATGATGCTCTATATTCCCCTTATATTCTGACCCACGATCTGTCAGAATACGAAGTATTGGTATCCCTTGAGTCTCATACCATGGTAACACTCGGTCATTAAGCATATCAGCAGCAGTTAAAGCTGTTTTATCAGTATATAGTTTAACATCAGCTACTCTGCTGTAGCTATCAATAAATACCTGAGAATAAACCTTACCTATACCCTTAAAGTTGCCTACATAATATGTATCTTGGCATCCTAGATACCCTGGATGCTGTGTCTCAATTTCTCCATGAGCTTCTTTTTCATTACGACGCTTCTCTAGCACTTGTAATTGTGCCTCAGTAAGCACAATACCATCTTGAGCCATTTTTGCTTCTAATGCTTTAAGTCTTTTACTGATGTTGTTTAAATCATTACGTAACCAAATTGATCTTACTCCCCCAGGTGATACAAGTACACCTGTCTTTTTAAGCTCATTTGATACTCTTAGCTGACCATATGCTGGATATTCTATTGCCATATCTAGTACTGCTTTCTCTACAGCAGGATCAACTCTATTCGCTATTATTGGCTTTCTTCGACTAATTTCATACAACGCTTCTTCGCCACCAGTTTCATACAGTTCTTTAAATCTGTAATAACTATCTCTACTATATCCCATCGCTTTACATGCTGATGATATACTACCAAGGCTCTTAGCTAATTCAAGTAAACCTAATTTTGGTTTTATTATTTTTTGATTTAAGTTCATTCTTTATCTCCATTTAATAATTAATTTATTTTACTAAATGTAAGATATAATCTTGTATCTTAGTATTGTCTTTAGTAAACAACTATAAGATACTTAAGGGCACTTAAGTAAGAAGACTAATATGCCGTATTAAATCTTAGGGCTATGTAACCCTGTAGTTGAGATCAAACAATTAGTCTTCACATACTCATTAAAGATCGGACGGTATTCTTAGGTCTTGAAATTAATCAATGAACCTGTATTTACAAGGTTGATCTTTGGGTATTCTACTTATTATTAACATAGAAGGTCAAATATGAGTAGCATTATTTTGGGTATAGATATTTCTAAAGCAACATTTGACGTAGCTTTATTAAATGATAATAAAATCAAAACCAAAAAGTTTAATAATACTGCAAAAGGCTTTGCTGCACTAAAACAATGGTTAGAAAAAAAGGGAATAGATACTGCTCACGCTTGTATGGAATCAACAGGTGGTTACGAAGTTAGGTTAGCTCAATATCTTTATGATAATATAGCTAACGCGGAAAGGTTTTTACCATAGTTTTTGTATTTACTCACATATTCACCAGATCTCAATCCTATTAAACATTGCTGGACTAACTTTAAAAACTGTTTACGTAAAATTATTGATCAATGCCTAAGTTTTTCCTAATCTGTGGTAGAAACATTTCCGTGTTAGCTATACATTTAAAGTTAGTGTCGTAAATCCAGCTCGCATCAAGGGCTTTGCAATGAGCAAGCTTTCAAGAGTTAAAACTGACAAATCTGATTGTGAATTGATAGCTTCTTTTTGCAAGGCTATGCAACCTGATCTTTGGCAACCAACCCCTATACATATTAAAGAATTACAACAATGGGTAAGACGCTTGGATAGTTTGATTGCTAATAAAAATCAAGAAAATAATAGATTGAGCGGAGCAAGTAAAGCAGTTGCCATTAACATTATGATTCATATTGAATTTCTGGATAAGCAAATTAAGGAAGTAGAAGAACTTATCTCTAATCATATTAAAGGACACAAAGACTTACATGATAAAAGTAAACTTCTTGATTCAATCCCTGGTATAGGAGAAAAAACAATAGGAGTGATACTTGCTTTTCTTGTTGTAGAAAATTTTAATTCTGCAAAACAACTAGCTGCGTTTGTTGGTCTTAACCCAAAGCCAAAACAATCAGGCACTTCTGTCCATGGAATAGGAAAAATATCAAAAACAGGAGATGCTAATTTACGTAAAGCTTTTTATATGCCTGCCATAGTTGCTATAAAACATAATCCGATTATTAAGGATTTTAGTCAACGTTTGAGCAATGTTGGAAAATCTAAAATGGTTATAGTGATTGCTGCTATGCGTAAGTTGCTTCACATAATTTATGGTGTTCTTAATAACAAAACATCTTTTAGTGCAAATATAAAAACCCTGTAAAATAAAATTGAGGTAAAATAATGAAAAAGTTGTTGACACTCAAGACGGTATCTCAACTATTACAAGTAAGCAATATCCGCATATAGCTAAATCTTGGTATAATAATTGGGATAATTTGATAATTTTCTTGCAATATCCAAAGGAGATTCGTAAGATTATTTACACTACAAATGCGATAGAATCGCTGAATAGCCAATTGAGAAAAGTTACTAAGAATAAACGCATCTTTCCAAATGATGACGCAGTATTTAAAGTTTTATATCTGACAATTGATTATATTACCAAAAAATGGTCTATGCCTATCCCCAATTGGAATGAAGCTATGGCTCATTTTATGATCAAATTTGATGGTAGAATTTAATGGTTCACGAAATTTACACAATTGATGAGACAGAGCCCTAGCTGAAGATTTATATACTTTAGATGTTAATTACATACCACTTAAAGGTTTTGCTGCCGGACTTATGCTATGGGGAGGAACAATTTTTACGATTGTAACTATGGCCATAGTATTCATATCATCAGAAGTACTACTTGTATTATTGCTTACAACAGCACCTATTTTTATAGGCTGCTTATCTTATGGATTCCTGAAAGAAATGTTTAATGGATGGTTACGTTCTATTTTTTCCTGCATTACCGCTTTAATATTTGCGACTCTAATAGTTAGGTTAGGTATGAGTATTAATTCTCAACTTATAAAAGCTTTTAGTGACTCGCTGACACAAAATACTTTAATGGAAGTGGGGGCACTGAGCCTTGCTATAGGCATTATAGTTGGATTTGGTAAATTCCAGTATTAATTAAGCCAGATTTATATTTTCTTCCCATACCTCATTGGGTGTTTTATAACCGAGCACTTTTCTTGGTAAATTATTTAAAAAATCCTCAATTTCTTGTAATTGCTTTATTGTTAATTTTTTTATATCTAAAGATTTAGAGTATACTCTGTGCACCATTGAGTTAATCTTCTCTATCAATGGTTTTTGCCATGGAGAATAAGGATTGCAAAAATATACTTTTCGTTCAGATTTTGGCAATAGTTGTTCATGATTGGTAAATTCTTTGCCATTATCTAACGTTATGCTTTTGATTATATGCGACAATTGTTTAAGTTTTTTATTCATGTTACCAATCACATCTTGTGTTCTTTTTGAACGGTTTAAAGTGAGAAACACTTTTTGTGTTCTGATATCCACAAGAGCGCCTATATTACGACTTTGATTACCTTTGTTAAAAGTTAAATCACCTTCTAAATGACCTATTGCTGCTATCTTTCTATTTATCTCTGGTCTTTCAGTAATGGAAACTCGATTTGGTATTGTAATTCTTTTGTTTCTGATTCTTGTACCATGATGCAACCTATTTTTCCTTTTTCTTGCTAAAGATAAATATAATTTTTGCCTTTGTGCTATAGGAGATGTATAAATAAACTGGTATATACTCTCTGTAGAAATATTGACAGTATCTCGTGATAGTTTACGTCTACCTGAAATTATATCTGGTGAAATACCCTGTGTTAACTGCTTTATTATTTCTGCTCGTAAATTATTATCAATATCTAATTTTCTTTTTCTCTTACCTTGCCTTAAACTGCAAGCAAGTGTGTTAGCCCTATCTGGTCTATAATTATGCCTCATTCTCTTGAGTTCATAACATATAGTGCTTTTATCACGGCCAATCTTTGTCCCTATATATCGCGAGCTATAACCACTCTTATTCATTTCGTATATTTTAAATCTTTCATCTATCGTTAAATGAGCCATGATATATCTATATTTAAATGATGCTCCTCGCAGCAGAGCTACGAGGTATCTAAAAAAGTTTTAGTTGTTTCTTATGATATCACGAAGCAGAGCTTCGGGGAATTAAACCCTGAGAGATTAAAAATTGATTATATCTGGCTTAATTAATTATAGAACTTTCCAACTACCATTCCTCGCATGCTCAGTTTCAGCTCTATCATACTTGCTATAACCTAAATGTTCTGACATCTCAGCATGCAGTGCTCGCTCTAAAATACCCTTGGTTAATTCCTTAATTAATCCATTCTGACTTAGTACTGTTTTTAAATCTACTCCGCCTTCTATCAGCAAATCTATTGCTTCATTTATTTTTTTATTCTTCTCTATTTGCATTTCTGTTACCTATATTTTTAATTACTTCTAATATAGGCTCAACAAAAATTTACACAATCATTGCAAAAGACTCGATTTGAAACTAATCTATACTTCTGCTACTGAAAAAGAAGCAGAATTAGCTCTTGAGTCATTTGATCAAAAATGGAGTAAGCAATATCCGCATATAGCTAAATCTGGGTATAATAATTGGGATAATTTGATAATTTTCTTGCAATATCCAAAGGAGATTCGTAAGATTATTTACACTACAAATGCGATAGAATCGCTGAATAGCCAATTGAGAAAAGTTACTAAGAATAAACGCATCTTTCCAAATGATGACGCAGTATTTAAGGTTTTATATCTGACAATTGATTATATTACCAAAAAATGGTCTATGCCTATCCCCAATTGGAATGAAGCTATGGCTCATTTTATGATCAAATTTGATGGTAGGATTTAATGGCTCACGAAATTTACACAATTGATGAAACAGAGCCGATTGCCCCGATAATATTTGATGGAACATGTAATAAGAACATTTTTGAAACTTATGTACAAGAGATATTGATCAAGGAATTAAAGCCTAGTCAGATAGTCGTAATGGATAATATTAATTTTCATAAAAGTACAAAAGTGAAAACGTTAATTGAATCTGTTGGTTGCAGTATTTTATTTTTACCAACTTATTCTCCTGATTTAAATCCTATTGAGCATTACTGGTTTAAAATCAAGAATGAAATTAGGAAAGTTGCAGGAGATTTTGAAACATTCTATGATGCTGTTTACTATGTTCTTAAAAAAGTCACTACCTTATCGCATTAAGCTATACAATAATTTTCTCAATAGTCCGTCCGCCAAAACTCTACAAGCCTTATAGATAATATGGTTTTAAGACAAGAAGTAATACAACAATCCGTAAGAAAATGATAAAATATGGTCATAAACCTTATGGATTTCAGTCAATGCCAATAGACAACATTATCAAATCGCAAGAACAAGGGAAACTGTTTGGTTATAAATTAAAAGAAGAATTAAACCCAAATAATAAGCTATATAAATTAAGAGAATTAATAAATTGGTCTAGGCTCGAAGAGTGGTTATCAAAAAATGTTTGTATTAAGAAATTTGGTAGAAATAGAAAATGTCATAGAGTGATGCTTGGCATAACGATGCTACAAGCAATGTATAATTTTTCAGATTCATTATCAGAGGAAGAGCTAAAAGAGAATATGTATTGGCAGTATTTCTGCGGGTGGGAATATATAGAAAAAGACATAGCTATCTCGGAAACTAGTATACGACGGTTTCGTAGTGTATTAGGTGAAGCTGGATATAATGAGATATTATCGGAGTTGATCAGGGTTGGGATAAAAACTAACACAATTAAAAAAAAAGATTTGGAATTAATCATCGCTGATACGACTGTACAAATTAAGAATATCAAACACCCACACGATGTTTATTTAATGGATAAAGCTAGGCTTAGCATAGTAAAGCTTTGCAACAGTTTGGGTATACATTTGAATGAAACATACGCTAGAACCTATAAACGCGATATAGTAAAGCTATGGAAATATAAAGAACATAGTAAAGCCAAGAAGCGTTGGAAAATAATGAAGCATTTAAAAATATTACTGGGTCGTTTGATTAGAGTATGTGAGCGTGAGATCAAAAATAAGCAATTAAACTTGTCTCTCAAAAATCAAGAAGTATTGCAAAAAATAAAACAAATACATAACCAATCTGTTTTAAAAAGAGAAGCTAAAAAGCAATATAAAGAAGATAACAAAGTATTATATAGTTTTCATGCCCCTGAAGTAGAGTGTATAGGAAAGGGAAAACGCAACAAGCCATATGAGTTTGGCAATAAAGTAGCGGTAGTAGTAAGTGGTCGTAGAAATTTTGTTTTATCCGCAAAATCGTTTCATAATAATCCTTATGATGGTCATACATTGCATCAGAGCTTTGAAGCAGTAGAGAGTGTCACTGGAATCAAGATAAAGAAATCATTTGTTGATCTTGGGTATAGTGGTAGCAATGTAAAGGAGAAGAGTAAGGTATATACCCCAAAAACGCGGAAGAAGTTGTTACAAGAGGACAAGTCTATGATCAAGAGACGCAGTGCCATAGAACCAATAATAGGTCACTTAAAGCAATATGGTCGGATGGGTAGAAACTTCTTGAAAGGTATGATAGGAGATATTATCAATCCAATAATCTCTGCTATTGGTTTGAATTTACGATGCATTGCAAATCATTTACAAATCGTGTCTAACTCCACATAAATCAAAAATATCATCATGCAAAAACTAGATGAACGATAAAAAATCGTTAACAATAGCTCCATATCAAAATTAGACCAACACAGAAATGTATCAGTAAAAATTAACATAACTTATTAATTTTTATTGAAAATCTTAGCAATTTGTTGTCAAAACTCTATCCCATTACAAATGATCAGGATTTGAAGTGTTTTTGGCGGATAGACTCAATAACTACACAAGCTACACAAATGGGGTAATCATCAGAAAGGGAAAGATGGATATTAAAAGGAGGAAGTTTTTGAGTATAGACTGAATCTATCTTGACTATTGGCTTGCCTAACTCATCATTAAGCAGCGTGATATCTTTAAAATTAATACCACGCCCTATACCAACGCCAAAAGCTTTACTAATTGCTTCTTTAGCAGCAAAACGCTTTGCCAAAAAAGTAACATGACTTTCTTTCTTTAGCAAAGCAAATTTTTTTAATTCTTCGGTATTTAAAATTCTTTTAGGAAAAATTTCTGGATATAACTTTATTATCTTTTCAATTCTAGGAATCTGTACTATATCCGTACCAACACCTATAATCATTTATTTATCTTCAAAGTCTGCACCAGTTTCTTCAGTAAAAATTTGATCATCTAAATCAGAATAATCTTCTCCGATATAAACTTCTGGTAAATATTCAAATTTTTCTTCTAAATCTTCTGACTCGTCTTGTTCAACAATAGGCTCTATTCTACTGCTTGTACGTAGGCTATTAATCAAATCTTGTTCTAACTGAGCTACTGATACTTTTCCGGAAGCAATTCTGCGTAATGCAACAACCGTAGGTTTATCACGCGTTTCTTTTTTGCTTTGATTAGTTTCTACTTTATAGTTTAATAACTTAGCATATCTAGTTGCATAAATAACTAGCTGAAACCTATCAGGTATAACTTTACTACAATCTTCTGTTGTAATTCTTGCCATTATTCTCTCCGTTAAAATAATAAATTTTTTATGTTATTAAGTTATTGTGTCATCTAGTTGCTTGTACCTGCAGTATCCAGTAATAAAAAATACAATTTTTCGAGCCATGCAACAACCTAGGTAAAGTTGCGGCATGACAATGATGCTCCTCGCAGCAGAGTTACGAGGTATCTAAAAAAGTTTTAGTTGTTTCTTATGATATCACGAAGCAGAGCTTCGGGGAATTAAACCCTGAGAGATTAACCTATAACAATAAATAATTTGTATTATACTCTTTTTATATCTGCACCGCAATTATTTAATTTCTTCTCTAAATTCTGAAAACCACGATCTAAATGATATATTCTGTGCAATACTGTTTCGCTGTTAGTACTCAAACCTGCTAATATCAACGATACTGAAGCTCTAAGGTCACTTGCCATAACTTCTGCACCTTTTAAGCCTTTAACACCTTGTACTATTGCTTGATTACCTCGCACTGTTATATCCGCACCCATTCTACATAATTCAGGCACGTGCATAAAACGATTCTCAAAAATATTTTCGGTAATTATTGAAGAACCGTGGCTAATAGTCATAAGACTCATAAATTGTGCTTGTAAATCGGTAGCAAAGCCCGGATATGGATTAGTTTCTAAATTTATAGCATTTAACTTATCTGCATCAGTTACCTGCACTCCATTATCTATAGGCATAACTTTTATACCTGTTTCAATGAGTTTTAAAGCGATATTTTCTATGATATGATAATCAATGCCGTAAAGTTTTAAATCACCTTTAGTAATAGCTGCGGCAAACATATAAGTCCCTGCCTCTATACGATCAGGTAGAACTCTGTAACTTGCTTCGCTTAAAGAATCTTTGCCGTTTATCCTTATTTCGCTAGTACCGATTCCGGAAATATCTGCACCCATCTTATTAAGACAGTTACATAAATCCACTATTTCAGGCTCTCTAGCACAGTTAAATAGCAATGTTTCACCATCTGCGAGAACTGCTGCAAGTACGGCATTGATAGTAGCTCCAACCGAAATTTTATCAAAAATGAAATGAGTACCTTTTAAACGCCCTACCGTTGAAGCGTTAATATAACCATCTTCAATTGTAATTTCAGCTCCCATAGCCTTTAAAACTGCAATATGCAAATCTACTTGTCTTGCTCCAATTGCACACCCCCCAGGTAGAGATACTTTTGCTTTACCATAACGGCTAAGCAGAGGACCAAGCACCCAAATAGATGCTCTCATCTTACGAACTATCTCATAATCTGCCGTTAAATTATTGATATTTGCCGCATTAATTACTAATTCGAACTCATTTTCATGTTCTATTATTTCAATGCCTGCTCCATGACTTTTCAGCAATTCTTTCATAGTACTAACATCCGTTAATTTTGGAACATTAGTAATATGTAGTTTATCGGTCAATATAGAAGCTGCCATAATAGGAAGCACGGCGTTTTTAGCACCGCTAATATTGATAATACCTTTAAGAGGTTTACCGCCGTGAATAATTAATTTTTGCATAGATTTTTGTTATGAATTTTAGCGTCATTGCGTGGCTTGGACTTAGCGTTTGATGTCATCCCGTGGCTTGTCCACGGGATCCAGCATAAAGCGAGAAACCTGAGCTTTTTATATTTGTATTTTTTCTTTACTGGATCCCGTGGACAAGCCACGGGATGACAATGTTATACATCCAAGTTCACAACGTTTAAAGCATTCGATTGTATGAACTGCCTACGAGGTTCGACTACATCACCCATTAGCGTGGAGAATATCCCTTCAGCTTCATCGACTTCTGCTACTCTTACCTGCATTAAAGTTCTTTTTTTAGGGTCAAGGGTAGTATCCCATAACTGATCTGAATTCATTTCACCGAGTCCTTTAAAACGTTGAACACTGATGCCTTTTTTTCCGCAATCTATAATAGTATTTAGCAATATGCGAGGAGTTAAAATATCAAATTCTTGGTTTTTTACTACTAGTTTTAATTGCTTATTAAATACATCAAAAATTGTTAGAGCAAGTTTTGATATATTTATAAATTCGAATGATTCTAACTGCTCTCTTAGCAAGATTTTACGCTCTTTTAAGCCTCTACTAAAACGGAAAAATTCTATTTTATTTTCATGTTTTAAAACTTCCCAATCTGTTTTATCGGGTGATTGCTCTAAACTATTTAATGCATTTAAAGCTTTTTTAAGTCTTGAATCACTTTCATTCTCAAATATTTTATTGTTAAGTAGATCATTAATTGCCAAAATTTCAGTGATAGAGCGATTAAATTTTTTGCTAGCATGATCAAGTAAGCTATTAAACTTTATGACTTTACTCATTAGCTCTTCTAGATTTTCGTTTGCCAGCTGCTCTTTATTATCTAAAGTTAAAGTAGCATCGCTAATTACTGATTTTACTAAATAATCTTGCAGTGCTTGCTCATTTTTTAAGTAAAGCTCACTTGCTCCTTTCTTTACCTTATAAAGAGGTGGCTGTGCTATGTATAAATATCCCTTATTTATTAGCTCTGGCATATGGCGGTAAAAGAACGTAAGTAATAAAGTTCTAATATGTGACCCGTCAACATCAGCATCGGTCATAATAATAACTTTATGATATCTTAGTTTTTCAAGCGAGAATTCTTGGTTATCAACACCTGTTCCAAGAGCTGTAATTAATGTACCAATTTGATCCGAGCCAAGCATTTTATCAAACCTTGCACGTTCAACATTTAGGATTTTACCACGCAGAGGCAATATAGCTTGAATTTTGCTATCCCTACCCTGCTTTGCTGTACCACCCGCTGAGTCTCCCTCTACTATAAATAATTCAGAAACTGCCGGATCTTTGGCATGACAATCTGCAAGCTTACCTGGCAAGTTCGATACTTCTAATACTGATTTTCTTCTAGTTAATTCTCTTGCTTTTCTAGCAGCTTCACGTGCGTTAGCTGCCTCCATAATCTTGTTTATCATTAGCTTTGCATCGGCTGGATGTTCTTCAAACCACTCAAGAACTTTGGTATAAACAGCATTTTCAACAATCGGTCTTACTTCAGAACTGACCAGCTTATCTTTAGTTTGGGAGGAAAATTTAGGATCAGGCACTTTAACAGAAAGTACGCAACATAGCCCCTCCCTAGTATCTTCACCACTAAAAGCGTTTTTCGCTTTTTTATTAAGACCGATATTCTCAAGATAAGCGGTAATAACACGTGTTAACCCTGATTTAAACGCACTAAGGTGAGTTCCGCCATCACGTTGTCTAATATTATTGGTAAAGCACAATATATTCTCATGATAAGAATCATTCCAGTGCATAGCAAGCTCAAGGCTTATACCAGATTCAGTATTATCTGCATTAACTACGATACATGAATGAACAGCGTGTTTTGCACGATCTAAGTATTTTACGTAAGCTTCAATTCCGCCTGTATAATAAAATTCTACTTCTTTTACTTCTTCAAATCTATTATCTGTTAATAAAATTTTTACTCCAGAATTTAGGAAAGCAAGTTCACGAAGACGATGTTCTATTATGTTGAAATCAAATTCTATGTTAGTAAAGGTCTCTACTGATGGGAAGAAAGTAACTTCCGTACCTTTTTTATCTACATTTTCTTTAACAACTGCAAGCGGTGCTTCCGTTATCCCGTTATTAAATCTAATAAGATGTTCCGTATTATTACGCCAAATACGTAGCTCAAGCCAATCAGAAAGAGCATTTACGACCGATACACCAACGCCGTGCAAACCACCAGAAACCTTATAAGAATTCTGATCAAACTTACCACCGGCATGTAGCTGCGTCATAATTACTTCAGCTGCCGATATACCTTCTTCCTCATGAATCTCAACAGGTATACCTCGCCCGTTATCAGATACGGTTACCGAGCCATTTTGATTTAAAACGACTCTTACTAAATCACAATAACCGGCTAATGCCTCATCGATAGCATTATCGACTACCTCATAAATCATGTGATGTAAACCAGATCCGTCACCAACGTCACCGATATACATCCCTGGTCTTTTTCTTACAGCTTCAAGACCCTTTAAAACCTTAATAGAATCAGCACCATATGATGATTCATTCAACTTTTCTTCAAATTCCGACATATTATATTATTAAGATAAATAAAAAGCTAGTAGACGAAGTTTTATTTGGAAAAGAGCAAGGCGTCTTGAAGCTGATAACCGCAGCATATACTTAATACGTGAGGATTATCAGCAAAAGACAACATAGCCAATTTTTCAAATAAAACGAGTATACTTTTAATTTGTTGCTAGAGACAATAAAAATAACTATAACGGAACTTATCAGATTAGTAAATGTAAATATGATAAGATAACAATGGATAAATTGAAGCTAAAAAATATTTTTGATGTGATGGATGATTATGACGTATTTTTGTTTGATCTTTGGGGTGTAGTAGTTGAAGGCGGGCATACCTACCCTAATGTTGTACAGAATATTAATAAAATTATTGAGCAAAAAAAAGTATATTTTGTTACTAATGCTCCGAGAAATATTTTTTCTCTGCATCAGACACTTAAATCTTGGGGATTAAACGCTAAACCAGAAATGATTATTAGCTCCGGTGAAGTAGCTGTGCAGATGATTTTAAAGAGTAAAGAGCGTTTTGGTATTGAAAAGCCGATAATATATCATTTAGGTCATCTAGAAAATGATATTATAAATGGCATACAATGCCCTATCACTGATGATATCCAAAAAGCTAATATTCTCCTAATGACAATTTATAGAGATGAAAGTGAAAATTTAGATTTAAACGAATTTGATGAGCTATTTAAAATTGTCGTAGAACGCAAGATAGTCAATATTTGTGCTAATCCTGACCTTGGGATAAATCAACACGGAATTTATAGATATTGTAGTGGTTATTATGCTCAGAAAATAATACAGCTAGGCGGGAAAGTAATCTATAGCGGTAAACCTTACGAGGATATATATAGCAAAGTTTTACAAGAATGTCCTAATATACCTAAGAATCATATGTTAATGATAGGCGATACTTTTTATACTGATATACTTGCAGCTAATTGGCTTGGTATAGATTCGGGTTTAGTATTGACAGGTAATTCTAGAGATTATCACCTCGAGTTTAATAATATTGACGATAAGCTATCTAATTTAAGAAAAGTAGCTGAAAAACAATCGGTTATGCCAAGTTTTGTAGTAAGTTTGTCTTAATGACGTCATTGCAAGCGAGCAAAGCTGAGTGCGGCAATCTCGTAAAATAGTATAATACTCCTGAGATTGCCACGTCGAGGCTCTGTTTCATCAATTGTGTAAATTTCGTGAGCCATTAAATCCTACCATCAAATTTGATCATAAAATGAGCCATAGCTTCATTCCAATTGGGGATAGGCATAGACCATTTTTTGGTAATATAATCAATTGTCAGATATAAAACCTTAAATACTGCGTCATCATTTGGAAAGATGCGTTTATTCTTAGTAACTTTTCTCAATTGGCTATTCAGCGATTCTATCGCATTTGTAGTGTAAATAATCTTACGAATCTCCTTTGGATATTGCAAGAAAATTATCAAATTATCCCAATTATGATACCAAGATTTAGCTATATGCGGATATTGCTTACTCCATTTTTGATCAAATGACTCAAGAGCTAATTCTGCTTCTTTTTCAGTAGCAGAAGTATAGCTTAGTTTCAAATCCGCTGCTAATTGCTTTCTATCTTTATATAGCTAACGCGAAAAGGTTTTTACCATAGTTTTTGTATTTAGTCCGTCCGCCAAAACTCTACAAGCCTTATAGATAATATGGTTTTAAGACAAGAAGTAATACAACAATCCGTAAGAAAATGATAAAATATGGTCATAAACCTTATGGATTTCAGTCAATGCCAATAGACAACATTATCAAATCGCAAGAACAAGGGAAACTGTTTGGTTATAAATTAAAAGAAGAATTAAACCCAAATAATAAGCTATATAAATTAAGAGAATTAATAAATTGGTCTAGGCTCGAAGAGTGGTTATCAAAAAATGTTTGTATTAAGAAATTTGGTAGAAATAGAAAATGTCATAGAGTGATGCTTGGCATAACGATGCTACAAGCAATGTATAATTTTTCAGATTCATTATCAGAGGAAGAGCTAAAAGAGAATATGTATTGGCAGTATTTCTGCGGGTGGGAATATATAGAAAAAGACATAGCTATCTCGGAAACTAGTATACGACGGTTTCGTAGTGTATTAGGTGAAGCTGGATATAATGAGATATTATCGGAGTTGATCAGGGTTGGGATAAAAACTAACACAATTAAAAAAAAAGATTTGGAATTAATCATCGCTGATACGACTGTACAAATTAAGAATATCAAACACCCACACGATGTTTATTTAATGGATAAAGCTAGGCTTAGCATAGTAAAGCTTTGCAACAGTTTGGGTATACATTTGAATGAAACATACGCTAGAACCTATAAACGCGATATAGTAAAGCTATGGAAATATAAAGAACATAGTAAAGCCAAGAAGCGTTGGAAAATAATGAAGCATTTAAAAATATTACTGGGTCGTTTGATTAGAGTATGTGAGCGTGAGATCAAAAATAAGCAATTAAACTTGTCTCTCAAAAATCAAGAAGTATTGCAAAAAATAAAACAAATACATAACCAATCTGTTTTAAAAAGAGAAGCTAAAAAGCAATATAAAGAAGATAACAAAGTATTATATAGTTTTCATGCCCCTGAAGTAGAGTGTATAGGAAAGGGAAAACGCAACAAGCCATATGAGTTTGGCAATAAAGTAGCGGTAGTAGTAAGTGGTCGTAGAAATTTTGTTTTATCCGCAAAATCGTTTCATAATAATCCTTATGATGGTCATACATTGCATCAGAGCTTTGAAGCAGTAGAGAGTGTCACTGGAATCAAGATAAAGAAATCATTTGTTGATCTTGGGTATAGTGGTAGCAATGTAAAGGAGAAGAGTAAGGTATATACCCCAAAAACGCGGAAGAAGTTGTTACAAGAGGACAAGTCTATGATCAAGAGACGCAGTGCCATAGAACCAATAATAGGTCACTTAAAGCAATATGGTCGGATGGGTAGAAACTTCTTGAAAGGTATGATAGGAGATATTATCAATCCAATAATCTCTGCTATTGGTTTGAATTTACGATGCATTGCAAATCATTTACAAATCGTGTCTAACTCCACATAAATCAAAAATATCATCATGCAAAAACTAGATGAACGATAAAAAATCGTTAACAATAGCTCCATATCAAAATTAGACCAACACAGAAATGTATCAGTAAAAATTAACATAACTTATTAATTTTTATTGAAAATCTTAGCAATTTGTTGTCAAAACTCTATCCCATTACAAATGATCAGGATTTGAAGTGTTTTTGGCGGATAGACTATTTACTCACATATTCACCAGATCTAAATCCTATTAAACATTGCTGGACTAACTTTAAAAACTGTTTACATAAAATTATTGATCAATGCCTAAGTTTTTCCTAATTTGTGGTAGAAACATTTCCGTGTTAGCTATAGAAGTAATTAAAAATATAGGTAACAGAAATGCAAATAGAGAAGAATAAAAAAATAAATGAAGCAATAGATTTGCTGATAGAAGGCGGAGTAGATTTAAAAACAGTACTAAGTCAGAATGGACTAATTAAGGAATTAACCAAGGGTATTTTAGAGCGAGCACTGCATGCTGAGATGTCAGAACATTTAGGTTATAGCAAGTATGATAGAGCTGAAACTGAGAATGCGAGGAATGGTAGTTTTAGTAAGACAGGAGTTTCGCACTTAGCAAAAAGTATGTTAATCTAGAGAAAAATAGTTTTAGATAAAAATGACAAGAACAAAATGTAGCAAGGACTTATATAAATCATTTTTACAAGCAAGTAGTGTCAGATATACTAGCAAGGCATTATCTGAAGTGAGTCCAGTAGATCTATCTCACGATAGTGCAAGTCGATGGTTAAAGAGTAAGGATTTTCGTCCTAGCGAAATCTATAAGGAAGTGTCAAAATATATAGATTGGGAAGCACCGTGTTTATTAGTGGGGGATGACACCTTATTATCAAAGCAATACAGTCAGAAGATTGAGCTTGTACGTTATCAATATTCTGGAGCTGTACATGATGTTATACCTGGTATAGGAATGGTAAACTTACTACATTACAATACTAAAATTGCTCAATCTACTCCCGTAGATTATAGAATATATGATAAAGACACTGATGGTAAAACAAAGAATGAGCATTTTTGTGATATGCTTACTTTAGCTAAAGAAAGAGGTCTCAATCCTGATGCCATAGTCATGGATGCTTGGTATAGCGGGTTGGAGAATTTAAAACATATACGTAATTTAGGCTGGCTATGGGTTACCACCCTAAGGAAAAATAGAAAAGTTAATCATAATGTTAGCTTGGAAAGTTTAGAGATACCCGATGAGGGGCTAAAAATTCACCTACGTGGATACGGTTGGGTTACGGTATTTAAGTTTGTGGCAAAGAATGGTCGCATTGATTACATAACAACGAACTTGGAAAATCCCACACGTGAGCAAATAGAGAAAATTGTTAAGGCACGTTGGTCTATAGAGGTTTATCATCGAGAATTAAAACAAACTTGTGGTATTGAACGCTGTCAGGCACGCACGGGCCGAGCTCAAAGAACAGGAGTTTCGCACTTAGCAAAATTGTGTATTAGTTAGAAGCCATTTAATGTTGTTCTGAATTGATGTTTTTATAACTTCCCAAGTTTGTTGATATAAAGTAATGTTTTCATTTATCCTCCTTTTGTTCATATCAAGCCAGGCCAATACAGCAAGGCAAATATGATTTCTTTGAGCTCGACCCGTGCGTGCCTGACAGCATTCAATACCACAAGTTTGTTTCAATTCTCGATGATAAACTTCTATAGACCAACGCGCCTTAACAATTTTCTCTATTTGCTCACGTGTAGGATTCTCTAAATTAGTTGTTATGTAATCAATGCGACCATTTTTTGCCACAAACTTAAATACCGTAACCCAACCGTATCCACGTAGGTGAATTTTTAGCCCTTCATCGGGAATCTCTAAAGTTTCCAAGCTAACATTACGATTAACTTTTCTATTTTTTCTTAGGTTGGTAACCCATATCCAACCTAAATTACGTATATGTTTTAAATTATCCAAACCACTATACCAAGCATCCATAACTATAGCATCAGGCTTGATACCTCTTTCTTTAGCTAAAGTAAGCATATCACAAAAATGCTCGTTCTTTGTTTTACCATCAGTTTCTTTATCATATATTCTATAATCTACAGGAGTAGATTGATCAATTTGAGTATTGTAATGCAGTAAGTTTACCATTCCTATACCAGGTATAACATCATGTACAGCCCCAGAATATTGATAATTTACAAGCTCGATCCTCTTACTGTATTGCTTTGACAATAAGGTGTCATCTCCCACTAATAAACAAGGATCTTCCAGATCAATATATAGCTAACACGGGAAGGTTTTTACCATTGCTGCCGTTATTGCATCACGAAAATCTTTAAAGTTTTTAATAATTTTTCTCAAGTAATTTTTAAAATTAGCCCAACAGTGTTCAATAGAATTTAAATCTGGAGAATAGACCGGTAGATAAATAAGAGTACAACCCGCTTTTTCTATTAATTCCTTTACCAACGGTGACTTATGAATACTCGCATTATCCATTATTACACATTGTCCAGGTTTTAGTGATGGGCATAATAGCTCACCTACCCACTGATTAAATAATTGCTTATCAATATAACCGGAATGCTCTAACGGAGCAATTAATTCTTTGGTGCCCTTATTATAACCAGCAACTATATTTACTCGCTCAGTAGCAAAACCTGCTTGCTCTGAGTAAGCTCTTGTTCCTCTTTCTGACCATCCGTACAACATGGTTATATTATTACTTACCCCCATTTCGTCACAATACACAAGTTTATCAGATGCTATTTGATCAATATATTCCACAAATTGTTTTCTAGCTTCTTCATCCCTGCCTTTGTATTTTGGCTCTTTTTTTATATGTAATTTTCATTCTATGAAGCGTGTCATAAAATGTGCTCATTGGCAGCTCGGGCGCTACTGCATCTCTTATATCTATAGCTCGGCTATCAGGATTATTTGCTAAAAATTCAATTATATTCTCCTTATTAGTAAACCTAGCATCACGTCCACTTTGCAGATGTTGTCTTGAGCTGTAGTCTCCATTTTCTTTATAACGTCTAATCCAATTTGATATCGTATGACGCTCTATACCTAATAAGTCTGATATTGCTTTTATTCTATATTTAGAGGTTTTGTGAAGACTGATTACCCTATCTCTTAAATCCTGACTGTATGCTTTCATCTCTACCGTAGTTAAAATCATTATCTTACATTATTCTAAGGAATAATTCTAGTCGCGTTAGCTATATCATAAGAAACAACTAAAACTTTTTTAGATACCTCGTAGCTCTGCTGCGAGGAGCATCATTTAAAAATTTTTTGTCAAAACTTCAGAATTATGCAAACTCTTGAAAAATATTGTTCCGTCGACATCAAGACATAATCAGGAGTTTCGCACTTAGCAAAGTTGCGAATCAGTTAAAAGCCATCTGATATAGCTAACACGGAAATGTTTCTACCACATATTAGGAAAAACTTAGGCATTGATCAATAATTTTATGTAAACAGTTTTTAAAGTTAGTCCAGCAATGTTTAATAGGATTTAGATCTGGTGAATATGTGAGTAAATACAAAAACTATGGTAAAAACCTTTTCGCGTTAGCTATATTTTGACACTTTGCTATAGATTTCGCTAGGGCGAAAATCCTTACTCTTTAACCATCGACTTGCACTATCGTGCGATAGATCTAATGGACTTACTTCAGATAATGCTTTGCTAGTATATCTTACACTACTTGCTTGTAAGAATGATTTATATAAATCGTTGCTACATTTTGATCTTGTCATTTTTATCTAAAACTATTTTTCTCTAGATTAGCATATTATTTGCTAAGTGCGAAACTCCTGAGAAATCATATTTGCCTTGCAGTATTTGCCTGGCTTGATATGAATAAAAGGAGGATAAATGAAAACATTACTTTATATCAACAAACTTGGGAAGTGGTAAATTCCAGTATTAATTAAGCCAGATTTATATTTTCTTCCCATACCTCATTGGGTGTTTTATAACCGAGCACTTTTCTTGGTAAATTATTTAAAAAATCCTCAATTTCTTGTAATTGCTTTATTGTTAATTTTTTTATATCTAAAGATTTAGAGTATACTCTGTGCACCATTGAGTTAATCTTCTCTATCAATGGTTTTTGCCATGGAGAATAAGGATTGCAAAAATATACTTTTCGTTCAGATTTTGGCAATAGTTGTTCATGATTGGTAAATTCTTTGCCATTATCTAACGTTATGCTTTTGATTATATGCGACAATTGTTTAAGTTTTTTATTCATGTTACCAATCACATCTTGTGTTCTTTTTGAACGGTTTAAAGTGAGAAACACTTTTTGTGTTCTGATATCCACAAGAGCGCCTATATTACGACTTTGATTACCTTTGTTAAAAGTTAAATCACCTTCTAAATGACCTATTGCTGCTATCTTTCTATTTATCTCTGGTCTTTCAGTAATGGAAACTCGATTTGGTATTGTAATTCTTTTGTTTCTGATTCTTGTACCATGATGCAACCTATTTTTCCTTTTTCTTGCTAAAGATAAATATAATTTTTGCCTTTGTGCTATAGGAGATGTATAAATAAACTGGTATATACTCTCTGTAGAAATATTGACAGTATCTCGTGATAGTTTACGTCTACCTGAAATTATATCTGGTGAAATACCCTGTGTTAACTGCTTTATTATTTCTGCTCGTAAATTATTATCAATATCTAATTTTCTTTTTCTCTTACCTTGCCTTAAACTGCAAGCAAGTGTGTCAGGAGTTTCGCACTTAGCAAAATTGTGTATTAGTTAGAAGCCATTTAATGTTGTTCTGAATTGATGTTTTTATAACTTCCCAAGTTTGTTGATATAAAGTAATGTTTTCATTTATCCTCCTTTTGTTCATATCAAGCCAGGCCAATACAGCAAGGCAAATATGATTTCTTTGAGCTCGACCCGTGCGTGCCTGACAGCATTCAATACCACAAGTTTGTTTCAATTCTCGATGATAAACTTCTATAGACCAACGCGCCTTAACAATTTTCTCTATTTGCTCACGTGTAGGATTCTCTAAATTAGTTGTTATGTAATCAATGCGACCATTTTTTGCCACAAACTTAAATACCGTAACCCAACCGTATCCACGTAGGTGAATTTTTAGCCCTTCATCGGGAATCTCTAAAGTTTCCAAGCTAACATTACGATTAACTTTTCTATTTTTTCTTAGGTTGGTAACCCATATCCAACCTAAATTACGTATATGTTTTAAATTATCCAAACCACTATACCAAGCATCCATAACTATAGCATCAGGCTTGATACCTCTTTCTTTAGCTAAAGTAAGCATATCACAAAAATGCTCGTTCTTTGTTTTACCATCAGTTTCTTTATCATATATTCTATAATCTACAGGAGTAGATTGATCAATTTGAGTATTGTAATGCAGTAAGTTTACCATTCCTATACCAGGTATAACATCATGTACAGCCCCAGAATATTGATAATTTACAAGCTCGATCCTCTTACTGTATTGCTTTGACAATAAGGTGTCATCTCCCACTAATAAACAAGGATCTTCCAGATCAATATATTTTGACACTTTGCTATAGATTTCGCTAGGGCGAAAATCCTTACTCTTTAACCATCGACTTGCACTATCGTGCGATAGATCTAATGGACTTACTTCAGATAATGCTTTGCTAGTATATCTTACACTACTTGCTTGTAAGAATGATTTATATAAATCTTTGCTACATTTTGATCTTGTCATTTTTATCTAAAACTATTTTTCTCTAGATTAGCATATTATTTGCTAAGTGCGAAACTCCTGTGTGTTAGCCCTATCTGGTCTATAATTATGCCTAATTCTCTTGAGTTCATAACATATAGTGCTTTTATCACGGCCAATCTTTGTCCTATAATGGACTAATGGTATGGACCTCCTGATATAGAGAATGAAAAGCAGTTGCTAATCTTCTAGGGTTAATATTTAACATATTAAAACAACAATTAAGGAGGTCCATATGGAGGTTACTACAATTGGCTTTGTTGCATAAATAAGATTTGTAGAGCAAGAGTGGTGATAATCTGGTAAGATGTCCTGAATTAAAAATAATCCAGATTATATGAGATCTCGGAAGAAAGCCCCTTTTAGTAAATCACGCAAGTATTCTAAATATAAAATAACGAATTGGTCAGAATATAATAATTTTTTACGCAATAGGGGTCGCATAGATTTTATGATTGCCAGTGATTTGGCGATTGGCTGGTATGCTGATTACAGAGAGGAAATGAAACGAGGAAGACCTAGACGCTATAGTGATCACGCTATATTACAGTGTTTGAAGATCAGATGCTTATTCGGTCTTAAGTTACGCCAAACCCAAGGCTTTATAAACTGGCTCTTTGAAATATCGGGTTTATCTATTAGATGTCCAGACTATACAACATTAAGTAAGCGTATGAAGTCATTAGATCTTAGGTATTTACATGGAAATCAAGATAAAGAATTTAGTTGTATTTCAATGGATAGTACAGGGATACAAGCCTACACAGGGAACGAATGGCTAGAAAATAAGCATGGTAAGCAATATAAGCGTCGCATATGGAAAAAGCTACATATCGTTATAGAAGATCAAGGTATGATACTTGCCGATAGTACCACAGAGCATACTATAGATGATAGATCACAGATTGGACTACTAATAGCTAATGTCAGAGCCAAGGATTTTCTGGGAGATCGAGGGTATGACGGTGAATCTACATATCAATTGTTGAGAAAGAAGAAGATAAAACCAGTTATTAGACCCCCAAACTCTTCAGTAAAAGTTCAATCGCTTAGGGATAAAACTGAGAGAGATGCAGCTGTTATATATCAACAAAACAAAGGATACCAAGCATGGAGGGTAAAGAATAATTATGGTAGAAGGGAGCGTGTAGAGAACACGTTCTTTCGATTTAAAACTTCTTTTGGTAGTAAGTTTCTATCAAGACATGATCAAAATATGACAAAAGAAATGTCTATTAAATGCCACTTATTAAACAAAATGTTTGAAATTGGTAAACCTATCTCTGTGCCTGTTGGCTAGGCTAGCATTGCGGGGTTAGGGGCAGTATATTCAAAAGCTTATTTATGCAACAAAGCCATGGAGAATAAGAGTCTTTTGCAATGATTGTGTAAATTTTTGTTGAGCCTATATTAGAAGTAATTAAAAATATAGGTAACAGAAATGCAAATAGAGAAGAATAAAAAAATAAATGAAGCAATAGATTTGCTGATAGAAGGCGGAGTAGATTTAAAAACAGTACTAAGTCAGAATGGATTAATTAAGGAATTAACCAAGGGTATTTTAGAGCGAGCACTGCATGCTGAGATGTCAGAACATTTAGGTTATAGCAAGTATGATAGAGCTGAAACTGAGAATGCGAGGAATGGTAGTTTTAGTAAGAATCTGATTAGTGAGAATGGTACTATAGAGATAAATGTTCCAAGAGACAGACAAGGTAAATTTGAACCTATAATAGTCTCAAAGAAACAAACAAGAATAGATGGCTTAGACCAAAAGATAATATCCTTATATGCGAAGGGTATGAGTGTGTCTGATATTAAAACACAATTGCAAGAATTATATGGAGCTGAGATCAGTGAGAGCCTAATCAGCAGGATTACAGATGAAGTAATAGATGAGGTCAAGATTTGGCAGAGTAGACCTCTTGAATCAGTATACCCTATAGTATATTTTGACTGTTTAGTAGTGAAAGTAAGACAAGATAAACTTATTATTAATAAATCAGTATATGTAGCTTTAGGAATAGATTTATCTGGCAGAAAGGATATTTTAGGCTTATGGATAAGTGAGAATGAAGGAGCTAAATTTTGGCTTGGTAATTTTACTGAAATGAAGAATCGAGGAGTAAAAGATATCTTAATTGCTTGTAGTGATAATCTAACTGGTATGTCTGATGCTATTGCATCAGTATATCCGAAAACTGAACATCAAATTTGTATTGTCCATCAGATCAGGAATAGCCTCAAATATGTATCATATAAAGATAGAAAGCAATTAGCAGCGGATTTGAAACTAATCTATACTTCTGCTACTGAAAAAGAAGCAGAATTAGCTCTTGAGTCATTTGATCAAAAATGGAGTAAGCAATATCCGCATATAGCTAAATCTTGGTATAATAATTGGGATAATTTGATAATTTTCTTGCAATATCCAAAGGAGATTCGTAAGATTATTTACACTACAAATGCGATAGAATCGCTGAATAGCCAATTGAGAAAAGTTACTAAGAATAAACGCATCTTTCCAAATGATGACGCAGTATTTAAAGTTTTATATCTGACAATTGATTATATTACCAAAAAATGGTCTATGCCTATCCCCAATTGGAATGAAGCTATGGCTCATTTTATGATCAAATTTGATGGTAGAATTTAATGGTTCACGAAATTTACACAATTGATGAGACAGAGCCCACAATTTTGCTAAGTGCGAAACTCCTGTCTGCTTCTTTTTCAGTAGTAGAAGTATAGATTAGTTTCAAATCCGCTGCTAATTGCTTTCTATCTTTATATGATACATATTTGAGGCTATTCCTGATCTGATGGACAATACAAATTTGATGTTCAGTTTTCGGATATACTGATGCAATAGCATCAGACATACCAGTTAGATTATCACTACAAGCAATTAAGATATCTTTTACTCCTCGATTCTTCATTTCAGTAAAATTACCAAGCCAAAATTTAGCTCCTTCATTCTCACTTATCCATAAGCCTAAAATATCCTTTCTGCCAGATAAATCTATTCCTAAAGCTACATATACTGATTTATTAATAATAAGTTTATCTTGTCTTACTTTCACTACTAAACAGTCAAAATATACTATAGGGTATACTGATTCAAGAGGTCTACTCTGCCAAATCTTGACCTCATCTATTACTTCATCTGTAATCCTGCTGATTAGGCTCTCACTGATCTCAGCTCCATATAATTCTTGCAATTGTGTTTTAATATCAGACACACTCATACCCTTCGCATATAAGGATATTATCTTTTGGTCTAAGCCATCTATTCTTGTTTGTTTCTTTGAGACTATTATAGGTTCAAATTTACCTTGTCTGTCTCTTGGAACATTTAGCTCTATAGTACCATTCTCACTAATCAGATTCTTACTAAAACTACCATTCCTCGCATTCTCAGTTTCAGCTCTATCATACTTGCTATAACCTAAATGTTCTGACATCTCAGCATGCAGTGCTCGCTCTAAAATACCCTTGGTTAATTCCTTAATTAATCCATTCTGACTTAGTACTGTTTTTAAATCTACTCCACCTTCTATCAGCAAATCTATTGCTTCATTTATTTTTTTATTCTTCTCTATTTGCATTTCTGTTACCTATATTTTTAATTACTTCTAATATAGGCTCAACAAAAATTTACACAATCATTGCAAAAGACTCTTTTAAATCGAAAGAACGTGTTCTCTACACGCTCCCTTCTACCATAATTATTCTTTACCCTCCATGCTTGGTATCCTTTGTTTTGTTGATATATAACAGCTGCATCTCTCTCAGTTTTATCCCTAAGCGATTGAACTTTTACTGAAGAGTTTGGGGGTCTAATAACGGCTTTGTTGCATAAATAAGATTTGTAGAGCAAGAGTGGTGATAATCTGGTAAGATGTCCTGAATTCAAAATAATCCAGATTATATGAGATCTCGGAAGAAAGCCCCTTTTAGTAAATCACGCAAGTATTCTAAATATAAAATAACGAATTGGTCAGAATATAATAATTTTTTACGCAATAGGGGTCGCATAGATTTTATGATTGCCAGTGATTTGGCGATTGGCTGGTATGCTGATTACAGAGAGGAAATGAAACGAGGAAGACCTAGACGCTATAGTGATCACGCTATATTACAGTGTTTGAAGATCAGATGCTTATTCGGTCTTAAGTTACGCCAAACCCAAGGCTTTATAAACTGGCTCTTTGAAATATCGGGTTTATCTATTAGATGTCCAGACTATACAACATTAAGTAAGCGTATGAAGTCATTAGATCTTAGGTATTTACATGGAAATCAAGATAAAGAATTTAGTTGTATTTCAATGGATAGTACAGGGATACAAGCCTACACATGGAACGAATGGCTAGAAAATAAGCATGGTAAGCAATATAAGCGTCGCATATGGAAAAAGCTACATATCGTTATAGAAGATCAAGGTATGATACTTGCCGATAGTACCACAGAGCATACTATAGATGATAGATCACAGATTGGACTACTAATAGCTAATGTCAGAGCCAAGGATTTTCTGGGAGATCGAGGGTATGACGGTGAATCTACATATCAATTGTTGAGAAAGAAGAAGATAAAACCAGTTATTAGACCCCCAAACTCTTCAGTAAAAGTTCAATCGCTTAGGGATAAAACTGAGAGAGATGCAGCTGTTATATATCAACAAAACAAAGGATACCAAGCATGGAGGGTAAAGAATAATTATGGTAGAAGGGAGCGTGTAGAGAACACGTTCTTTCGATTTAAAACTTCTTTTGGTAGTAAGTTTCTATCAAGACATGATCAAGATATGACAAAAGAAATGTCTATTAAATGCCACTTATTAAACAAAATCAGGAGTTTCGCACTTAGCAAATAATATGCTAATCTAGAGAAAAATAGTTTTAGATAAAAATGACAAGATCAAAATGTAGCAAAGATTTATATAAATCATTCTTACAAGCAAGTAGTGTAAGATATACTAGCAAAGCATTATCTGAAGTAAGTCCATTAGATCTATCGCACGATAGTGCAAGTCGATGGTTAAAGAGTAAGGATTTTCGCCCTAGCGAAATCTATAGCAAAGTGTCAAAATATATTGATCTGGAAGATCCTTGTTTATTAGTGGGAGATGACACCTTATTGTCAAAGCAATACAGTAAGAGGATCGAGCTTGTAAATTATCAATATTCTGGGGCTGTACATGATGTTATACCTGGTATAGGAATGGTAAACTTACTGCATTACAATACTCAAATTGATCAATCTACTCCTGTAGATTATAGAATATATGATAAAGAAACTGATGGTAAAACAAAGAACGAGCATTTTTGTGATATGCTTACTTTAGCTAAAGAAAGAGGTATCAAGCCTGATGCTATAGTTATGGATGCTTGGTATAGTGGTTTGGATAATTTAAAACATATACGTAATTTAGGTTGGATATGGGTTACCAACCTAAGAAAAAATAGAAAAGTTAATCGTAATGTTAGCTTGGAAACTTTAGAGATTCCCGATGAAGGGCTAAAAATTCACCTACGTGGATACGGTTGGGTTACGGTATTTAAGTTTGTGGCAAAAAATGGTCGCATTGATTACATAACAACTAATTTAGAGAATCCTACACGTGAGCAAATAGAGAAAATTGTTAAGGCGCGTTGGTCTATAGAAGTTTATCATCGAGAATTGAAACAAACTTGTGGTATTGAATGCTGTCAGGCACGCACGGGTCGAGCTCAAAGAAATCATATTTGCCTTGCTGTATTGGCCTGGCTTGATATGAACAAAAGGAGGATAAATGAAAACATTACTTTATATCAACAAACTTGGGAAGTTATAAAAACATCAATTCAGAACAACATTAAATGGCTTCTAACTAATACACAATTTTGCTAAGTGCGAAACTCCTGGTTCAGTTTTCGGATATACTGATGCAATAGCATCAGACATACCAGTTAGATTATCACTACAAGCAATTAAGATATCTTTTACTCCTCGATTCTTCATTTCAGTAAAATTACCAAGCCAAAATTTAGCTCCTTCATTCTCACTTATCCATAAGCCTAAAACCTGAATTCTGGATTAGCTAATTTTGAGATATAGCAGGTTTGTTAGGTTTCATACAGTATGCAATTAGGGCGGATAAGATATGTACAAAGGCATTCCAAATTGATCTATCAGGAGTTTCGCACTTAGCAAATAATATGCTAATCTAGAGAAAAATAGTTTTAGATAAAAATGACAAGATCAAAATGTAGCAAAGATTTATATAAATCATTCTTACAAGCAAGTAGTGTAAGATATACTAGCAAAGCATTATCTGAAGTAAGTCCATTAGATCTATCGCACGATAGTGCAAGTCGATGGTTAAAGAGTAAGGATTTTCGCCCTAGCGAAATCTATAGCAAAGTGTCAAAATATATTGATCTGGAAGATCCTTGTTTATTAGTGGGAGATGACACCTTATTGTCAAAGCAATACAGTAAGAGGATCGAGCTTGTAAATTATCAATATTCTGGGGCTGTACATGATGTTATACCTGGTATAGGAATGGTAAACTTACTGCATTACAATACTCAAATTGATCAATCTACTCCTGTAGATTATAGAATATATGATAAAGAAACTGATGGTAAAACAAAGAACGAGCATTTTTGTGATATGCTTACTTTAGCTAAAGAAAGAGGTATCAAGCCTGATGCTATAGTTATGGATGCTTGGTATAGTGGTTTGGATAATTTAAAACATATACGTAATTTAGGTTGGATATGGGTTACCAACCTAAGAAAAAATAGAAAAGTTAATCGTAATGTTAGCTTGGAAACTTTAGAGATTCCCGATGAAGGGCTAAAAATTCACCTACGTGGATACGGTTGGGTTACGGTATTTAAGTTTGTGGCAAAAAATGGTCGCATTGATTACATAACAACTAATTTAGAGAATCCTACACGTGAGCAAATAGAGAAAATTGTTAAGGCGCGTTGGTCTATAGAAGTTTATCATCGAGAATTGAAACAAACTTGTGGTATTGAATGCTGTCAGGCACGCACGGGTCGAGCTCAAAGAAATCATATTTGCCTTGCTGTATTGGCCTGGCTTGATATGAACAAAAGGAGGATAAATGAAAACATTACTTTATATCAACAAACTTGGGAAGTTATAAAAACATCAATTCAGAACAACATTAAATGGCTTCTAACTAATACACAATTTTGCTAAGTGCGAAACTCCTGTCTATGTCTTGTATGTTCGATCTCGAAAGCACCCTTCAGCACACTAAATACTGTTTCGATAATTGAGCGTTTGCGTAATAATATTTTTTCAAATAATGGCATAAGTTTATTCTTCATTTTCTTCTTTATGCCAGTTACTAACTTGATTCCTTTGCTGTATAGATCATCAAAGAGCTCCTGTTTGATATAACCCTTATCGCCAAACAATAATCCCGTGATATGTTTGGTGATTATCGAAACCGGCGCTCTATCATCTACATTACCAGGCGTTAGTTTTAGACCTTGAATCTCACCTTTTTCGTTAATAACCAAATGTAATTTTAGACCAAAAAACCAACTTTTTGTTGTTTTACCCAAAGCAGCAATACCGGCAAAGACTTTATTACGAGAGATTCTTTTTCGATGACAAACCTCTAAAGATGTGGCGTCAATATAAGAAACTCCCGTAGATTGAGCTGCCTGCATATACCATTCAAGTAATAAAACTAAATAACTCAGAACTCTTGGTTTTAGAGCTATAAAACGAGTATATGATGGAAGAGTTACAAAGTCTGATTTATATAATTGTAGATAGGACATATAAAAATATTTAAAGTTTTTACAAGGTGATTGATGGTATAAAAGCACTATTGTTAACAGCTCAGAATAGCTTATTTCAGGCTTTCTTGTAGGGTTTTTATTAATTAATGGTAGAAATGATTTATTAATCCACTGCTCGCTAATTTTACAAAAATCATCGACAAAACAAAATAATGCAGTAATATCTTTCTTCATGGGGATACTCTTGTTTTTTTGCTAAAAATTATATAGAGTATCTTCTATCCCTTGTAAATACTTACTTCCAAACCTAGATTAATCCAGAATTCAGGTCTAAAATATCCTTTCTGCCAGATAAATCTATTCCTAAAGCTACATATACTGATTTAATGATGCTCCTCGTAGCTCTGCTGCGAGGAGCATCATTTAAATATAGATATATCATGGCTCATTTAACGATAGATGAAAGATTTAAAATATACGAAATGAATAAGAGTGGTTATAGCTCGCGATATATAGGGACAAAGATTGGCCGTGATAAAAGCACTATATGTTATGAACTCAAGAGAATGAGGCATAATTATAGACCAGATAGGGCTAACACACTTGCTTGCAGTTTAAGGCAAGGTAAGAGAAAAAGAAAATTAGATATTGATAATAATTTACGAGCAGAAATAATAAAGCAGTTAACACAGGGTATTTCACCAGATATAATTTCAGGTAGACGTAAACTATCACGAGATACTGTCAATATTTCTACAGAGAGTATATACCAGTTTATTTATACATCTCCTATAGCACAAAGGCAAAAATTATATTTATCTTTAGCAAGAAAAAGGAAAAATAGGTTGCATCATGGTACAAGAATCAGAAACAAAAGAATTACAATACCAAATCGAGTTTCCATTACTGAAAGACCAGAGATAAATAGAAAGATAGCAGCAATAGGTCATTTAGAAGGTGATTTAACTTTTAACAAAGGTAATCAAAGTCGTAATATAGGCGCTCTTGTGGATATCAGAACACAAAAAGTGTTTCTCACTTTAAACCGTTCAAAAAGAACACAAGATGTGATTGGTAACATGAATAAAAAACTTAAACAATTGTCGCATATAATCAAAAGCATAACGTTAGATAATGGCAAAGAATTTACCAATCATGAACAACTATTGCCAAAATCTGAACGAAAAGTATATTTTTGCAATCCTTATTCTCCATGGCAAAAACCATTGATAGAGAAGATTAACTCAATGGTGCACAGAGTATACTCTAAATCTTTAGATATAAAAAAATTAACAATAAAGCCATTACAAGAAATTGAGGATTTTTTAAATAATTTACCAAGAAAAGTGCTCGGTTATAAAACACCCAATGAGGTATGGGAAGAAAATATAAATCTGGCTTAATTAATACTGGAATTTACCGGCAACTTTAAGGGTATAGGTAAGGTTTATTCTCAGGTATTTATTGATAGCTACAGCAGAGTAGCTGATGTTAAACTATATACTGATAAAACAGCTTTAACTGCTGCTGATATGCTTAATGACCGAGTGTTACCATGGTATGAGACTCAAGGGATACCAATACTTCGTATTCTGACAGATCGTGGGTCAGAATATAAGGGGAATATAGAGCATCATGCTTTTGAATTATTTCTAAGTATCGAAGGTATAGAGCATACTACTACTAAAGCATATTCTCCTCAAACAAACGGTATGTGTGAGCGTTTTAATAAAACCATGAAACAAGAATTCTTTGATACAGCTATGCGGAAAAAGATTTATACAGCTCTTGATGACCTACAATTAGATCTTGATATCTGGCTAGAGTATTTCAATAATGAAAGACCTCATTCTGGTAAATATTGTTATGGAAAAACTCCTATGCAAACTTTTAAGGATAGTAAGAAATTAGCTGTTGAAAAGAATAATGAAATCTTGTATCTTGAATATGTATCTGACAGTCAAAATTTAACTGACAATCAGGGGCAAAATTTATAGTGTCTGTAAGATCAAATCTTAACTTCTACACCTAAATGTTCTGACATCTCAGCATGCAGTGCTCGCTCTAAAATACCCTTGGTTAATCTCTCAGGGTTTAATTCCCCGAAGCTCTGCTTCGTGATATCATAAGAAACAACTAAAACTTTTTTAGATACCTCGTAGCTCTGCTGCGAGGAGCATCATTTCCTTAATTAATCCATTCTGACTTAGTAACCTGAATTCTGGATTAATCTAGGTTTGGAAGTAAGTATTTACAAGGGATAGAAGATACTCTATATAATTTTTAGCAAAAAAACAAGAGTATCCCCATGAAGAAAGATATTACTGCATTATTTTGTTTTGTCGATGATTTTTGTAAAATTAGCGAGCAGTGGATTAATAAATCATTTCTACCATTAATTAATAAAAACCCTACAAGAAAGCCTGAAATAAGCTATTCTGAGCTGTTAACAATAGTGCTTTTATACCATCAATCACCTTGTAAAAACTTTAAATATTTTTATATGTCCTATCTACAATTATATAAATCAGACTTTGTAACTCTTCCATCATATACTCGTTTTATAGCTCTAAAACCAAGAGTTCTGAGTTATTTAGTTTTATTACTTGAATGGTATATGCAGGCAGCTCAATCTACGGGAGTTTCTTATATTGACGCCACATCTTTAGAGGTTTGTCATCGAAAAAGAATCTCTCGTAATAAAGTCTTTGCCGGTATTGCTGCTTTGGGTAAAACAACAAAAAGTTGGTTTTTTGGTCTAAAATTACATTTGGTTATTAACGAAAAAGGTGAGATTCAAGGTCTAAAACTAACGCCTGGTAATGTAGATGATAGAGCGCCGGTTTCGATAATCACCAAACATATCACGGGATTATTGTTTGGCGATAAGGGTTATATCAAACAGGAGCTCTTTGATGATCTATACAGCAAAGGAATCAAGTTAGTAACTGGCATAAAGAAGAAAATGAAGAATAAACTTATGCCATTATTTGAAAAAATATTATTACGCAAACGCTCAATTATCGAAACAGTATTTAGTCTATCCGCCAAAAACACTTCAAATCCTGATCATTTGTAATGGGATAGAGTTTTGACAACAAATTGCTAAGATTTTCAATAAAAATTAATAAGTTATGTTAATTTTTACTGATACATTTCTGTGTTGGTCTAATTTTGATATGGAGCTATTGTTAACGATTTTTTATCGTTCATCTAGTTTTTGCATGATGATATTTTTGATTTATGTGGAGTTAGACACGATTTGTAAATGATTTGCAATGCATCGTAAATTCAAACCAATAGCAGAGATTATTGGATTGATAATATCTCCTATCATACCTTTCAAGAAGTTTCTACCCATCCGACCATATTGCTTTAAGTGACCTATTATTGGTTCTATGGCACTGCGTCTCTTGATCATAGACTTGTCCTCTTGTAACAACTTCTTCCGCGTTTTTGGGGTATATACCTTACTCTTCTCCTTTACATTGCTACCACTATACCCAAGATCAACAAATGATTTCTTTATCTTGATTCCAGTGACACTCTCTACTGCTTCAAAGCTCTGATGCAATGTATGACCATCATAAGGATTATTATGAAACGATTTTGCGGATAAAACAAAATTTCTACGACCACTTACTACTACCGCTACTTTATTGCCAAACTCATATGGCTTGTTGCGTTTTCCCTTTCCTATACACTCTACTTCAGGGGCATGAAAACTATATAATACTTTGTTATCTTCTTTATATTGCTTTTTAGCTTCTCTTTTTAAAACAGATTGGTTATGTATTTGTTTTATTTTTTGCAATACTTCTTGATTTTTGAGAGACAAGTTTAATTGCTTATTTTTGATCTCACGCTCACATACTCTAATCAAACGACCCAGTAATATTTTTAAATGCTTCATTATTTTCCAACGCTTCTTGGCTTTACTATGTTCTTTATATTTCCATAGCTTTACTATATCGCGTTTATAGGTTCTAGCGTATGTTTCATTCAAATGTATACCCAAACTGTTGCAAAGCTTTACTATGCTAAGCCTAGCTTTATCCATTAAATAAACATCGTGTGGGTGTTTGATATTCTTAATTTGTACAGTCGTATCAGCGATGATTAATTCCAAATCTTTTTTTTTAATTGTGTTAGTTTTTATCCCAACCCTGATCAACTCCGATAATATCTCATTATATCCAGCTTCACCTAATACACTACGAAACCGTCGTATACTAGTTTCCGAGATAGCTATGTCTTTTTCTATATATTCCCACCCGCAGAAATACTGCCAATACATATTCTCTTTTAGCTCTTCCTCTGATAATGAATCTGAAAAATTATACATTGCTTGTAGCATCGTTATGCCAAGCATCACTCTATGACATTTTCTATTTCTACCAAATTTCTTAATACAAACATTTTTTGATAACCACTCTTCGAGCCTAGACCAATTTATTAATTCTCTTAATTTATATAGCTTATTATTTGGGTTTAATTCTTCTTTTAATTTATAACCAAACAGTTTCCCTTGTTCTTGCGATTTGATAATGTTGTCTATTGGCATTGACTGAAATCCATAAGGTTTATGACCATATTTTATCATTTTCTTACGGATTGTTGTATTACTTCTTGTCTTAAAACCATATTATCTATAAGGCTTATAGAGTTTTGGCGGACGGACTATTTAGTGTGCTGAAGGGTGCTTTCGAGATCGAACATACAAGACATAGATCAATTTGGAATGCCTTTGTACATATCTTATCCGCCCTAATTGCATACTGTATGAAACCTAACAAACCTGCTATATCTCAAAATTAGCTAATCCAGAATTCAGGTTAGTACTGTTTTTAAATCTACTCCGCCTTCTATCAGCAAATCTATTGCTTCATTTATTTTTTTATTCTTCTCTATTTGCATTTCTGTTACCTATATTTTTAATTACTTCTAATATAGGCTCAACAAAAATTTACACAATCATTGCAAAAGACTCAAATAATGCAGTAATATCTTTCTTCATGGGGATACTCTTGTTTTTTTGCTAAAAATTATATAGAGTATCTTCTATCCCTTGTAAATACTTACTTCCAAACCTAGATTAATCCAGAATTCAGGTTTATACTATTTTTACTAGGTGAAGCAATAAAACTAATTAAAGTAATGTTATCTTCGAAGCCATTTTTATGGTTTTGTAGCAAAGAATACATTCCTTTAGAAATAGCATAATTTTGACGCAGAATTAAAGAATTTGACTCGCCTATATTTTTTATCTCCCTCATTAACTCTAACGGATTATCAAATTTCAGCTCTATATTTTCGTAATCAACAATTACTTCATTGAAGCCTGCTTGTGATAATAAAATTGGAACATGATCGAAATGAATAAAAGGCGAGATATGAGGAGAATGTTGAGAGCTGCTTTCTATCTCGAGTTCTATTAAAGATTTACGCAAATTTTGAAGGCTGCTACCTCCAATAAAATTACCGATAAAAACCCCATCATTTTTTAGGAACTTTTTTATATTAAACAAAAAACGCTGTACGTCATTTATGGAGTGTAAGCCTAAGGAATAAACTATTAAATCAAATGAATTTTCTGGAAGTTCTAAATGCTCCTCATCAATACATAACTTATTATCATGCTCAAATAAATCAAGCAATAAAGGCGATATATCGACGGCAGTAATTTTAGTACCCCTATAAACAGTCTTTAATAACTTAGTTAGATGACCGCACTTAGCAGAAATTTCTAAAATATCAGAAAATTTTTTATCGATCATTTTCAAACGATCAATTATATCATCTGCTGCCTGCTTTATAAATAAGCTGTTACTAATTCCAACTACTGCATTATTGCGGTTATTTTTTATATTTACTCTATTGAATATATAATTCTCTCAATTTTTCTTTCATTTTTCTTTTCTAAAATTGCTTTCTCTTTAACACCCATTGATGATATGTAATACTATTTGTGTAACCCTGAACAAGCTTTCTTCTTCTTGCAGTGTGAATATCATCACCACTAATTCTCTCTATTATTTCAAAATTATTCTGAACAAGTTTTCTTTCTTTTGCAGTGTGAATATCATCATCACTAGTTTTATCTATTATTTCAAAGTTATCCTTAATACCTTTAATTTGAATCTGATCACTAGGTAATGCACCTTTTAATTTTTTCTTTTCTGTAGATTGTTTTTTCTTTTTTACTGACGATTCACTATAACTATAATTTTTAGAAATATTTATCAAATTTTTATTTGGTATGTCCTCTAATTTCTTATCTTCTGCTAAAGTTTTATAACTATTTACACATAATAATGCTACTAATATAAATTTTCTAAACATAATACCTACCTATTATATTGAGCTTATTAAAGTTAATCACCCTGCATTGTAAATGCAGGGCTTAAGATTACGGCATAAATGCCTTAGCTATAGCTAGTTTTCAACTTGAAAGTTTCCAAACTTATCATCTCTCGATTCATGTTTATCAATATAATCCTTAATCATTTTGTCAGTCACATTGCCTGTGGTTCTGACAAAATATCCAACAGCCCATAAGTGTTTACCCCAATACTGTTGCCGTAATTCTGGAAATTCCTGCTGAATCTTCCTTGCACTCTTTCCTTTTAGATACTGTACCACCTTACTAATACTTTGATAAGGTGGCACAGATACATAGATATGTACGTGATTTGAAGCTATCTTCCCTCTTAATATCTCTACACCATTATTCTTACATATCTCTTGGATTAGGTCCTTGACTCTCCTACCAATATATTATAGCGATATTTAGTCACCCATACTATATGATAAGTGCAATCGTAAACTGTGCGGCTTAGCTTCTTGTAATACTTCATCTCTTCATTCTATATGTTAAAACGACGCACTGCAAGTGCGGGGTTTTTCTCCCAAATTTGGGACAATAAAACATCAGTTTCTTCACGATTATATGGTACATATGATATATCATCAATTATCAATATTTCAAAATAATCGAATTTTTTAATAATTTGCTTAAGTTTTAAACTAAGCTTTGCTTCTAGTAATTGTTGAACCAAATTAGCTGCTGTTGTATATAATACACGTCTACCAGCAAGACACCACTCACGTGCTAAACCTATACTAAGATGACTTTTGCCAGTGCCAGGATTACCAAAAATAAGTATATTTTCATAGCGATCCATAAATTCTCCTTGTGCAAGATATTGGATCTTAGTTGGCGATAATCCTGGGATACGCTTAATATCAAAGTTGCTTAATAACTTATCTCGAGAGAGTTTTGCTTGCTTCAGCAATCTGGCAATACGTTGTTGTTGTCTATGTTCTAACTCACGTATGGCTAACTCCTGTAGATAATCTATATATGTTTTCTTTTCTTGCTCAAAGCTTTCTGCAACTGATTTATAGCACGATGCAAAAGTGGCTCTGTCTCATCAATTGTGTAAATTTCGTGAACCATTAAATTCTACCATCAAATTTGATCATAAAATGAGCCATAGCTTCATTCCAATTGGGGATAGGCATAGACCATTTTTTGGTAATATAATCAATTGTCAGATATAAAACCTTAAATACTGCGTCATCATTTGGAAAGATGCGTTTATTCTTAGTAACTTTTCTCAATTGGCTATTCAGCGATTCTATCGCATTTGTAGTGTAAATAATCTTACGAATCTCCTTTGGATATTGCAAGAAAATTATCAAATTATCCCAATTATTATACCAAGATTTAGCTATATGCGGATATTGCTTACTCCATTTTTGATCAAATGACTCAAGAGCTAATTCTGCTTCTTTTTCAGTAGCAGAAGTATAGATTAGTTTCAAATCCGCTGCTAATTGCTTTCTATCTTTATATGATACATATTTGAGGCTATTCCTGATCTGATGGACAATACAAATTTGATGTTCAGTTTTCGGATATACTGATGCAATAGCATCAGACATACCAGTTAGATTATCACTACAAGCAATTAAGATATCTTTTACTCCTCGATTCTTCATTTCAGTAAAATTACCAAGCCAAAATTTAGCTCCTTCATTCTCACTTATCCATAAGCCTAAAATATCCTTTCTGCCAGATAAATCTATTCCTAAAGCTACATATACTGATTTATTAATAATAAGTTTATCTTGTCTTACTTTCACTACTAAACAGTCAAAATATACTATAGGGTATACTGATTCAAGAGGTCTACTCTGCCAAATCTTGACCTCATCTATTACTTCATCTGTAATCCTGCTGATTAGGCTCTCACTGATCTCAGCTCCATATAATTCTTGCAATTGTGTTTTAATATCAGACACACTCATACCCTTCGCATATAAGGATATTATCTTTTGGTCTAAGCCATCTATTCTTGTTTGTTTCTTTGAGACTATTATAGGTTCAAATTTACCTTGTCTGTCTCTTGGAACATTTAGCTCTATAGTACCATTCTCACTAATCAGATTCTTACTAAAACTACCATTCCTCGCATTCTCAGTTTCAGCTCTATCATACTTGCTATAACCTAAATGTTCTGACATCTCAGCATGCAGTGCTCGCTCTAAAATACCCTTGGTTAATTCCTTAATTAATCTCTCAGGGTTTAATTCCCCGAAGCTCTGCTTCGTGATATCATAAGAAACAACTAAAACTTTTTTAGATACCTCGTAGCTCTGCTGCGAGGAGCATCATTCCATTCTGACTTAGTACTGTTTTTAAATCTACTCCACCTTCTATCAGCAAATCTATTGCTTCATTTATTTTTTTATTCTTCTCTATTTGCATTTCTGTTACCTATATTTTTAATTACTTCTAATATAGGCTCAACAAAAATTTACACAATCATTGCAAAAGACTCGCAAAAGTAGGTAAGCAAAGGTTCTTGAGTAAATTATTTAGCGGTTGCGGAGTTATTATCTGTTTACTCATGCAACCTCCATTGTTTTAAAGCAATGTAATTGATCATATTCAGACAGTATTGGTTGATTAATTTTTACTGAACAAACAGTTTGAGTCTGGCTATTTAGTAAATCTGTAATATGATCAATTATTGGCTCAATCTTCTTTTCTAATAGCACTTCTAATGCAGTAACTACATTCAATTCTCCATACATTTTTGCTAATTGTAATATTTTAAGATATATTTTATGCCCTTTATATGGATATATAGAGATAAGCTGGTCATATACCTGACGAAATATAGCACGTGGGAATAAAGCTTCATAATATTGATATTGAACAAATGCTCCAGGTTTACGTACTAAACTATCAATAATATGTCTATCAGGAGTTTCGCACTTAGCAAAATTGTGTATTAGTTAGAAGCCATTTAATGTTGTTCTGAATTGATGTTTTTATAACTTCCCAAGTTTGTTGATATAAAGTAATGTTTTCATTTATCCTCCTTTTGTTCATATCAAGCCAGGCCAATACAGCAAGGCAAATATGATTTCTTTGAGCTCGACCCGTGCGTGCCTGACAGCATTCAATACCACAAGTTTGTTTCAATTCTCGATGATAAACTTCTATAGACCAACGCGCCTTAACAATTTTCTCTATTTGCTCACGTGTAGGATTCTCTAAATTAGTTGTTATGTAATCAATGCGACCATTTTTTGCCACAAACTTAAATACCGTAACCCAACCGTATCCACGTAGGTGAATTTTTAGCCCTTCATCGGGAATCTCTAAAGTTTCCAAGCTAACATTACGATTAACTTTTCTATTTTTTCTTAGGTTGGTAACCCATATCCAACCTAAATTACGTATATGTTTTAAATTATCCAAACCACTATACCAAGCATCCATAACTATAGCATCAGGCTTGATACCTCTTTCTTTAGCTAAAGTAAGCATATCACAAAAATGCTCGTTCTTTGTTTTACCATCAGTTTCTTTATCATATATTCTATAATCTACAGGAGTAGATTGATCAATTTGAGTATTGTAATGCAGTAAGTTTACCATTCCTATACCAGGTATAACATCATGTACAGCCCCAGAATATTGATAATTTACAAGCTCGATCCTCTTACTGTATTGCTTTGACAATAAGGTGTCATCTCCCACTAATAAACAAGGATCTTCCAGATCAATATATTTTGACACTTTGCTATAGATTTCGCTAGGGCGAAAATCCTTACTCTTTAACCATCGACTTGCACTATCGTGCGATAGATCTAATGGACTTACTTCAGATAATGCTTTGCTAGTATATCTTACACTACTTGCTTGTAAGAATGATTTATATAAATCTTTGCTACATTTTGATCTTGTCATTTTTATCTAAAACTATTTTTCTCTAGATTAGCATATTATTTGCTAAGTGCGAAACTCCTGTCTATAATCAATAACATAGCCATTGCTGATTCTAGACATTTTTTGTAAACATTTGTTACCATAGTAAAGCTCTATTTCTTCAGAATAAATATAAGCTTTTAAAGTATAACCTATTAAGCGACTAGGCACAGAATAAGCTACAGATAAAATACTAACTGTACTGCTTGGATTAACACGTACTGATAATATTGTAGGTGCATTCCATTTCCTGATTGGTAACTCTTTTAAATGAACTAATTCTTCAGCTAATTTTTCTTTTCTACAGCTATTTCGCTTTTCTTTAATTTGTGTAAGGAATAATTCATAAGCTTTTAAATCAACAAAATGACGTGATCCACGTAATAGCAGATGTTGATTCACTGCTTGCTTAAATGTATCATGACTTTTTGCAACAGAACCATTTTCATGACTGACGCCTGGATTATTTCGCGATGGTGCAACATTGTAATAACCAAGCAATTCTTGCCATCTTTCTGTAAATTGTCTACTATTACCACATTGCTTGGTAGCTGCACTTAAATTATCTGTACGATGCTCTGGTAAAACTCCACCTAACTCCCATACAGCTTTTTCAAACCCTGATGCTAATGTATCAAAACTTTCACTATGGCATATGCTAAAAGTTTCCCAACATGAATAAGGCAACATAAAATGAAATAGTAAGTGAGGATATGGTTGCCCACCAATACAAATACCCAATTGATTCATATTGGTCCAATCAGACTGACTCTGTTTGCCAGGAAGAATATTTTGTAAAAAGATTACTGTCTTATCCTTACCATGTGCAGCTCTCAATTGTTTCAACCTTTTCTGCAAACAGCGTAATTGCTTCCCATTATAATTCCCATGATACTTTTCTGTCAAATATGCTAATATGGTAGTTGCTTGCAACTCCGGTGCTGATTCTAGCATTGATTCTATTTCATCCCAGTGCTTCACAAATGGATCCTTACGTGTCCTATATTTACGTATTGTGCGTAATTCGCCTGGATACTTAATGATGCTCCTCGCAGCAGAGCTACGAGGTATCTAAAAAAGTTTTAGTTGTTTCTTATGATATCACGAAGCAGAGCTTCGGGGAATTAAACCCTGAGAGATTAATAAGTACAAAATGCAAGTATCTGAAGTTTTGACAAAATCCTTTCCATAAGGAGAAATGTATTCCAATTTTTTTATACTTTTTTAGTAATAACAAAATTTATTTATTCTATTTGGGTACATAATGTATCAAAAACTTTAGCAATTTTGTCTAATATTGCTGGTTTATACTCACTAATATTATTGGATAATTCTAGCTTTTTATTAAATGAGGTTTTGGTAATTTGATTACTTCCATCAAAACTTGATTTTATTGTAATTTCCAACTTACCATGTTTATTACTTTTGCGTATTACTGGTGCAAATGGTTTGACCTAATGATTATTTCTAATATTTCGATGATCTGGTATCCCTCTGGATATAGACTTTTCTAATATTTCTTCAAGGGAAATTTGTGGCATAGATCTATAAACTTCACTTGGAGACGACATATTGCTATTGATTTTTTTATCCCATGCCCTTACTTTCCTTGCCTTAACTGAAGATTGTGCATGATACAATATGTTGTACGCTAGCATTACGAATAACATATAATCCTCATCTTTATTTGGATCATTTGTTTGAAATTTATCCATCAATAATTTTGACTTACCAAATTTAAAAAAAATGCTCAATATCAAACCTTTGTCTATAGCAGGAGTTTCGCACTTAGCAAAATTGTGTATTAGTTAGAAGCCATTTAATGTTGTTCTGAATTGATGTTTTTATAACTTCCCAAGTTTGTTGATATAAAGTAATTTTTTCATTTATCCTCCTTTTGTTCATATCAAGCCATGCCAATACAGCAAGGCAAATATGATTTCTTTGAGCTCGACCCGTGCGTGCCTGACAGCATTCAATACCACAAGTTTGTTTTAATTCTCGATGATAAACTTCTATAGACCAACGTGCCTTAACAATTTTCTCTATTTGCTCACGTGTAGGATTCTCTAAATTAGTTGTTATGTAATCAATGCGACCATTTTTTGCCACAAACTTAAATACCGTAACCCAACCGTATCCACGTAGGTGAATTTTTAGCCCTTCATCGGGAATCTCCAAAGTGTCCAAGCTAACATTACGATTAACTTTTCTATTTTTTCTTAGGTTAGTAACCCATATCCAACCTAAATTACGTATATGTTTTAAATTATCCAAACCACTATACCTAGCATCCATGACTATGGCATCAGGATTGATACCTCTTTCTTTAGCTAAAGTAAGCATATCACAAAAATGCTCGTTCTTTGTTTTGCCATCAGTTTCTTTATCATATATTCTATAATCTACAGGAGTAGATTGATCAATTTGAGTATTGTAATGCAGTAAGTTTACCATTCCTATACCAGGTATAACATCATGTACAGCCCCAGAATATTGATAATTTACAATCTCGATCCTCTTACTGTATTGCTTTGACAATAAGGTGTCATCTCCTACTAATAAACAAGGGGCCTCTAGATCAAGATATTTTGACACTTTGCTATAGATTTCGCTAGGGCGAAAATCCTTACTCTTTAACCATCGACTTGCACTATCGTGCGATAGATCTACTGGGCTTACTTCAGATAATGCTTTGCCAGTATATCTTACACTACTTGCTTGTAAAAATGATTTATATAAATCTTTACTACATTTTGATCTTGTCATTTTTATCTAAAACTATTTTTCTCTAGATTAGCATATTCTTTGCTAAGTGCGAAACTCCTGTATAGTATTCATATACTTCTTTACCACTCATTGTATCTTTTTGTTGACCAGAAACACATAACCATAAATCTCTGTTATATGTCCTATTTCCTGATGCATCTAACACCTTAACCTGAATAAAATTTAGCGGTTTATCAGACATGATATGCTGTTTCTTACCCTTGATTAGATAATTCTTAAATAGTGAAATACTAATTGATATGTTACCATTTTTTGTAGCTTTTACTACAGTTTCTTCTGTATCTGGAATCAGTAAATTATCAGAACTACTACAAGAAATCTTAGCTCCATAAAATCTTTTACGCCCTCTTGTTTTTTGCTCCTCTGTATATATTTTGTCAATACTGCGATTAATTCTTTGGCGGGTTATTGTCACCGTATTTGCTTCATTGTGCAGCGGGTGAATGAAAGATAGAGCGCTATAACCTGCATCACCTACTGTTATATTGAGAGCCTTTTGTGGTATTTGCTTAACAATTTTTATTATTTGTTTGCTACCTTTGCTATACTTATTCTCATCTGATTTTACTCTATTTATAGATATTGGTACAGCCCATTTAGGCTGAGCACCGATGCAAACTACACTATATTCATAACCCGCAACTGGTCGGTTATTAGTATTCTGTCTAATATATGTACGATCAATTGCTGTCTTGGAATCTTTCTTGCTACTCACTGTAGTATCTATTTGTAGTCAGTTTTTACTCTCATTAATCTCTCAGGGTTTAATTCCCCGAAGCTCTGCTTCGTGATATCATAAGAAACCACTAAAACTTTTTTAGATACCTCGTAGCTCTGCTGCGAGGAGCATCATTCAGTTTACTTATTAACTGAAGTTTTGACAAAAATTCTAATTTTTCTGACTAAAGTAAAAATTTATATTTAAAGTTAAATATTTAGTGCTTTTATCAGCTTAAAAGCGATATTTCTACAATTTAAAGTAAATTATTTGATATATAATACAAATTATAGATTGATACACTCGCCACTTTGTTTAATAAAAATTTTTTGTCAAAACTTCAGTTGTATAATCATACACACTAAAACCCCTTTTGTATTTGAGCGTATTGATATCATAACTTATAAGTTTGGCTATCTTTTTGTCAAAACTTCAGAAGTATTAATGAGTAATTAATTATTTATTATGTGAGGGTAACACAACATTATTATAATATCTTTGTTTATAATATATTTTATAATTTTCACTTCTTATATTATTAAACAATTCTTCTTGTTGTTTTTTAATTTGATAGCTTAAGGAATTAGGCTTAATATTACTAGTTTGAAAATTGTCTTCACAAAATTTTAAAAAACCTGATATTAATGTTTCTACTCTATGAGCGTCGGTTTTTCTTTCACTAAATTGCATAGAAAAATTGCTAGGGTTATTATGATCTAAATAAAATTTTCTATATTCTTCATAAATTTTATTTTCTTTTTTAACCTGTTTTTCTGAAAAAGAAAATTTTCTTTCAAATAATTTATGTATTTCGGTGCAATCACTCCAGGGCAATTTTATAGTTTCTTGCTCTATTACTATATCTTGAGTAGTTTCTGTAACTTGAATATCGTTAAAATCGGCATTAATTTTTACTGCACTTACTAATATTACAAAATATATTATTGATTTAATATTCATAAATTTAGTTAATTTTAACTGGGATCGGGACCATAATACTACTTTTATATCTTTTATTACTAGTAAAAAATGGCTTTTTCTGAACTTTATTATTACTGACTACATCCTTATTTACTAAAACGTCCTCACTATTATTTAAGTAACCATGCAATGATGCTTTATAAAGTGCCATATTACTGGCTATTTTTACTACATCCTGTTTATATTTAAAACCCAAAGAATGAGTAGCTGAATGGTAATGGGCTATAGCTTTATGCCAGTTCTTAAGCTGATCATACTTTGAACGTAGAAATTCTGCACCATAACGAATATTATTATTTGGCTCAAACGCTTGGTCAAGAGAGTTAAAAGCCCCTAAATGATGCCTTAAGTTAATCTGCATACATCCAACATCAATACTTTCACGTCCTCTTATAATTTCTTTTCTTACAAAATTTACTGCTTCTCTTTTAGTATTAAAGTAATAACCTTTACCCTCAACATTAACAGTCCAAGGCCATACTACTCTAAGGTTACGAGTTTTATGTTTTTTACCTGACTCTTTTAAAGCAATTGAATGAAGCGTGTTAGACGGGATATTAAATTTTTTTTCAAAATAAGGGAACAGTTTGGAACATTTTAAAGACTCAGCTATTTCAGGATCAGCAATAGCTATGGATGAAAAGAAGATATAAGGAATTGTGAAGATCAATAGCTTAACAAACATTTACCCTAAATTATTTTATTCTGAAGTTTTGACAAAAATTCTAATTTTTCTGACTAAAGTAAAAATTTATATTGAAAGTTAAATATTTAGTGCTTTTATCAGCTTAAAAGCGATATTTCTACAATTTAAAGTAAATTATTGGATATATAATACAAATTATAGATTGATACACTCGCCACTTTTTTTAATCTCTCAGGGTTTAATTCCCCGAAGCTCTGCTTCGTGATATCATAAGAAACAACTAAAACTTTTTTAGATACCTCGTAGCTCTGCTGCGAGGAGCATCATTAAAAATTTTTTGTCAAAACTTCAGTTTATTATTTTTGGATAAGTTAACGTAACATAACTTTTCTAATTAAGCAAGAAAAGTTATATTCTGAAGTTTTGACAAAAATTCTAATTTTTCTGACTAAAGTAAAAATTTATATTGAAAGTTAAATATTTAGTGCTTTTATCAGCTTAAAAGCGATATTTCTACAATTTAAAGTAAATTATTGGATATATAATACAAATTATAGATTGATACACTCGCCACTTTTTTTAATAAAAATTTTTTGTCAAAACTTCAGTATATTACAAAAGACTAAATAATTATTCTAGATTATTGACGCCTGTGTTGCTTTCTACTTCCCCTAAGGTTTTTTAATACTTGCTCTAATTGTTCTAATTCAGAAAATGGATTTGATGCTAAAGGAATATGTCCAGGTAAATAATCGTGGCAAGCCACGGGGAATTGAACCCAACAGGGATTAACTGAAGTTTTGACAAAATCTGACTAACGAATATTAGAATTACCCTCAACGAACATTAAAATTACCTATAAAAAAGAAGTAACTATGGACAGTAAAATCGAATAAAAATTTATTTTTAAATATTTAAATATTATTCGAGAATTACTGATGACATGTACAAATAACCAAGTAGGTATTTTAATGCAAAAGATCAAAAAATATAATCAGATAATTTCTGCTGCAAACCTGAATTCTGGATTAATCTAGGTTTGGAAGTAAGTATTTACAAGGGATAGAAGATACTCTATATAATTTTTAGCAAAAAAACAAGAGTATCCCCATGAAGAAAGATATTACTGCATTATTTTGTTTTGTCGATGATTTTTGTAAAATTAGCGAGCAGTGGATTAATAAATCATTTCTACCATTAATTAATAAAAACCCTACAAGAAAGCCTGAAATAAGCTATTCTGAGCGGCTTTGTTGCATAAATAAGCTTTTGAATATACTGCCCCTAACCCCGCAATGCTAGCCTAGCCAACAGGCACAGAGATAGGTTTACCAATTTCAAACATTTTGTTTAATAAGTGGCATTTAATAGACATTTCTTTTGTCATATTTTGATCATGTCTTGATAGAAACTTACTACCAAAAGAAGTTTTAAATCGAAAGAACGTGTTCTCTACACGCTCCCTTCTACCATAATTATTCTTTACCCTCCATGCTTGGTATCCTTTGTTTTGTTGATATATAACAGCTGCATCTCTCTCAGTTTTATCCCTAAGCGATTGAACTTTTACTGAAGAGTTTGGGGGTCTAATAACTGGTTTTATCTTCTTCTTTCTCAACAATTGATATGTAGATTCACCGTCATACCCTCGATCTCCCAGAAAATCCTTGGCTCTGACATTAGCTATTAGTAGTCCAATCTGTGATCTATCATCTATAGTATGCTCTGTGGTACTATCGGCAAGTATCATACCTTGATCTTCTATAACGATATGTAGCTTTTTCCATATGCGACGCTTATATTGCTTACCATGCTTATTTTCTAGCCATTCGTTCCCTGTGTAGGCTTGTATCCCTGTACTATCCATTGAAATACAACTAAATTCTTTATCTTGATTTCCATGTAAATACCTAAGATCTAATGACTTCATACGCTTACTTAATGTTGTATAGTCTGGACATCTAATAGATAAACCCGATATTTCAAAGAGCCAGTTTATAAAGCCTTGGGTTTGGCGTAACTTAAGACCGAATAAGCATCTGATCTTCAAACACTGTAATATAGCGTGATCACTATAGCGTCTAGGTCTTCCTCGTTTCATTTCCTCTCTGTAATCAGCATACCAGCCAATCGCCAAATCACTGGCAATCATAAAATCTATGCGACCCCTATTGCGTAAAAAATTATTATATTCTGACCAATTCGTTATTTTATATTTAGAATACTTGCGTGATTTACTAAAAGGGGCTTTCTTCCGAGATCTCATATAATCTGGATTATTTTTAATTCAGGACATCTTACCAGATTATCACCACTCTTGCTCTACAAATCTTATTTATGCAACAAAGCCAGACAGTATTAAAGAAAAAATTGATGAGAGATCAGGTTTTGACATTTATGGCTAATTTACCACAATGTTTAGTAGGGATGGAAGCTTGTGGTGGTTCTAGTTATTGGGCAAGAGAAATAACTAAATTAGGGCATGAAGTAAAACTAATGGCACCGCAATTTGTCAAACCATATGTTAAAACTAATAAAAATGATCAAGCAGATGCTGAAGCGATATGTGAAGCCGTGACAAGACCTAATATGAGATTTGTTGCAATTAAAACTATAGAGCAACAAGAAATTTTATCAATACATAGGGTAAGAGAGAGATTGGTAAAAAATCGTACAGCACTTGCTAATGAAATTAGGGGGCTACTACATGAGTTTGGTTTTATTGTTCCTCAAGGCATTAATAAGGTTATCACAAAATTAATTGAGATTTTAGATGCAGGGAAATTAAGCCAGTTAAGTTATCAAACATTTAGTGAACTAAAAGAAGAATTCTTAGATAATAACAGAAAAATAAAAGAGATAGAAAAACGATTAACAATGATAGCAAGTAACCTAACTCAATATCAACGATTAAGAGCTATACCTGGTCTTGGTTTAATTACTGCTACTGCTTTAATAGCATCAATAGGTAATGCTACAAGTTTTGAGAATGGCAGGCAATTATCGGCATGGCTAGGATTAGTGCCAAGACAACATTCAAGTGGTGGGAAGGATAAGCTGCTGGGAATTAGCAAGCGAGGTGATGTATACTTACGCACTTTATTAATTCAAGGGGCTAGAGCTGTACTAAATGCCAAGATAAGATTTACATCGGAAGAACAGAAATCTAAAAAAGATTTTAGCCAATTTACGAAATGGATGTTTAATTTATCTGAGCGAAGTAGCCATAATAAAACGACAGTTGCCATAGCTAATAAGTTGGCAAGAGTGGTGTTTGCTGTACTAAGATCAGGAGATGATTATGTAGAGAGTAAAGTTTGTAGCTAAAGAGTGTGTAGCATAGCACTTATAAGTAAAATAAATGGTGATTTATATAATGAATAGGTAAAAGCAAAACAATATGTAAGAGATTCCAACCCGAAATATGCTTGAGATAATTAATATTGATGGTAAATAAGACAAACCTTAGCTTACAAAAAAACTGCGTTTTTCAGTGGCTCTTTTAGAAGCCGATGGACTGATAAGTATATAGTTTGTAAGCCAGCGAATTCCATCAGGGCTGTAGAATAAATTAGGTTGATTTATCAGCTATAAGCCGGATACATGACTGCATTTGTTTGTTTTTATTATTGATGTTATTTTTTTCTTGCATTCTACAGGAGGTCCATACATGAAAAATCAAGACAAAAAAATGAGTAGTATGTTTTCCTAATTTTTCGATTATCAGGCAGCAATTTGCTGATAATTTTGCATATAATTCAGATATACATTCATAGGCTTTTTATAACCAATACTTGAATGAAATCTGTGATAATTATATTTATTCAGATAATGATCAATCCCCTCTTTTAACTCTTTAACATTGTTAAAATCATTAATAAAGATACAATTATATTTTAAAGTTCTAAAAAACCTTTCTATTACTATATTATCAATACTTCTACCTTTGCCATTCATTGAAATTTGGATATCATGCTCCTTGAGAATATTTATGTGGTCATAACTGGTATATTGGCTACCTTGATCACTATTAAATATCTGTGGAGCGTTATACTTACTGAGAGCTTGTTTCAAGACATCAGTTACAAGAGATGCATCCATAGAATTTGACAGTTTATAGCTCAATATGGCCTTGCTATGCCAATCTATAATAGCTGCCATATACATAAAGCCACCATTAGTTCTAATGTAAGTAATGTCACCACTCCAAACCTCATTCACATTAGGCACATACACTTGCTTTGTTGAGCCAGATTTAGTCCAATATTGATCAAGTAAGTAGCTATAGATCTTATGCTCACTATCGTTTCGAGAAGTAGATGGTAAATTCCAGTATTAATTAAGCCAGATTTATATTTTCTTCCCATACCTCATGGCTTTGTTGCATAAATAAGCTTTTGAATATACTGCCCCTAACCCCGCAATGCTAGCCTAGCCAACAGGCACAGAGATAGGTTTACCAATTTCAAACATTTTGTTTAATAAGTGGCATTTAATAGACATTTCTTTTGTCATATTTTGATCATGTCTTGATAGAAACTTACTACCAAAAGAAGTTTTAAATCGAAAGAACGTGTTCTCTACACGCTCCCTTCTACCATAATTATTCTTTACCCTCCATGCTTGGTATCCTTTGTTTTGTTGATATATAACAGCTGCATCTCTCTCAGTTTTATCCCTAAGCGATTGAACTTTTACTGAAGAGTTTGGGGGTCTAATAACTGGTTTTATCTTCTTCTTTCTCAACAATTGATATGTAGATTCACCGTCATACCCTCGATCTCCCAGAAAATCCTTGGCTCTGACATTAGCTATTAGTAGTCCAATCTGTGATCTATCATCTATAGTATGCTCTGTGGTACTATCGGCAAGTATCATACCTTGATCTTCTATAACGATATGTAGCTTTTTCCATATGCGACGCTTATATTGCTTACCATGCTTATTTTCTAGCCATTCGTTCCCTGTGTAGGCTTGTATCCCTGTACTATCCATTGAAATACAACTAAATTCTTTATCTTGATTTCCATGTAAATACCTAAGATCTAATGACTTCATACGCTTACTTAATGTTGTATAGTCTGGACATCTAATAGATAAACCCGATATTTCAAAGAGCCAGTTTATAAAGCCTTGGGTTTGGCGTAACTTAAGACCGAATAAGCATCTGATCTTCAAACACTGTAATATAGCGTGATCACTATAGCGTCTAGGTCTTCCTCGTTTCATTTCCTCTCTGTAATCAGCATACCAGCCAATCGCCAAATCACTGGCAATCATAAAATCTATGCGACCCCTATTGCGTAAAAAATTATTATATTCTGACCAATTCGTTATTTTATATTTAGAATACTTGCGTGATTTACTAAAAGGGGCTTTCTTCCGAGATCTCATATAATCTGGATTATTTTTAATTCAGGACATCTTACCAGATTATCACCACTCTTGCTCTACAAATCTTATTTATGCAACAAAGCCAGAGATTATAGCTGTTAAAATAACAAAAGCAAATAGAGCTGATTTATCTGTTCTTGAATCTATAACTCAGAAGATAACAGGTAAGGTATTTGGTGATAAAGCATATATTTGTAAAGAGTTATGGTTTAAACTCTATTCTAGAAATTTAAGAATGATAACTAATATTCGCAAGGATATGAAGAATTATTTACTAGAATTAGAAGATAAAGCTATGTTACGTAAACGATCATTAATCAGGACATCTTACCAGATTATCACCGCTCTTTCTCTACAAATCTTATTTATGCAACAAAGCCATCCCTTATCCTAAATTAGCGTTATTACTAAAAAAGTATAAAAAAATTGGAATACATTTCTCCTTATGGAAAGGATTTTGTCAAAACTTCAGTAACAAACCTGCTATACCTCAAAATTAGCTAATCCAGAATTCAGGTTTATAGGACGACGTAGCCAATTTTTCAAATAAAACGAGTATATATCTATACTGAAGTTTTGACAAAAAATTTTTATTAAAAAAAGTGGCGAGTGTATCAATCTATAATTTGTATTATATATCAAATAATTTACTTTAAATTGTATAAATATCGCTTTTAAGCTGATAAAAGCACTAAATATTTAACTTTAAATATAAATTTTTACTTTAGTCAGAAAAATTAGAATTTTTGTCAAAACTTCAGATCTATAGATAAATGAAGGCTAGTTTTACTCGTAGCAAAAAATAGCTAAATTTAAAGTATATATTAAAAAAATATAAAAATTTTGCTGGACTTATAGCCATAATAATTATATAAAATTCAGATGAACATGGGGCTGTAGCTCAGTTGGTTAGAGCACGCCGCTCATAACGGTGTGGTCGTAGGTTCAAGTCCTACCAGCCCCACCACACAAATTTATATGTGTCATCATAGTGGCTTAATCGCAGAACGGCTTTGTTGCGTATGTCAATTTTCTTGTCATTGCAAGGAAATTACGAAGTAATTGACGAAGCAAGGAAATATAAAAAATGCTAACTTATAGCATTTTCTGGATTGCCACGCTCATTTCATTCGCTCGCAATGACGAGTTATATAAAAAATCATTATTAAATTGAATTTAAATGATTAATTTAAAAACACTTTCTTGGTATCTTGCTAAATTATATTTCAAGTGTTTTTGTATTATATTATCTATTTTAATTGGATTATTAATCATATCCAATCTCTTTGATCTCTTACAAAAATTCAAAAACATGTATGTGCCTTTTGATTTTTTTTGGCGATTTATATTATATAAAGTTCCGTATCTTTTGAATCAAGTTTCTGCTTTAATCACCTTTACTTCTATGCTTTTTTTCCTTAGAAACTTAACAAAAGATAATGAATTGACTGCTATATTATCTAGTGGTATTCATATTTGGCAGGTATTGATAATTCCGTGTATCGTGACTTTCATTTTAGGTATAGCCTTTACGACTATATTAAATCCTATCGGGGCTTTAGGCTTACAAAAATATGATTTACTGGAAGCAAAACTTACTAAAAAAATACATAATGAAGCAGTAATATCTAAATCAGGTTTACTATTTTTTGAAGCTTTAAATGGGAAAAATCAAATAATTCAAACACAATTTATTAATATTTCTGAAAAAAAATTAAACAATATTACTGTTTTATTTATTGATAATAACAATAATTTTCTAAAAAGAATTGATGCATTATATGGCATCATTGAAAATAAATCACTACATTTAAACAGGGTCAAAGTTTTTACAAAAGATAGTACCGAAGCACATAACAACTTAACTATACCAACTAATTTATCTGTTAATAGCTTGGTAAATAAGTTCACTCATCCTGAAATGGTTTCCATTTGGAAGCTACCTAAATTAATCGATGAATTATTAAATTCAGGTCTACCTATTACTAATTACCAAGTTTATTATTATAAGCAACTATTTAAACCTGCAATGATGATAGCAACTATAATTTTAGCAAGCTGTTTTATTAGCCTAAAACAACGTGATAACTCGCAAGAAAAAATATTAATATTGGGATTATTTTCAGGTTTTATAGTATATTCATTATCAGAAATATTGCTTAAAGTACTGACCTATAATAATCTATCTTTAATTGCTGCTATTTTGTTACCAAGTATGTTAATATTTTTTATTAGTAACTTTATTATTTTACATTATAAAGAAATTTAAATTATACTCGTTTTATTTGAAAAATTGGCTTCAGCTATTTTAGAAAGCTATATACAAGCAAATTTTGCAGGATTCGCCTGTGCTCACGTACTATTGTGCGCTCCGCAGGCTCACCTTGAAATTCATCTTGTCTCGAACTTTCTAAAATACGCTGAAAATTGTTTTTTGCTGATAATCTGCTACTACATAAGTATACACAAAGGTTTAAGCTTTAAGACGCCTTGCCTTTTTCAAGTAAAACTTTGTCTATAATTAACTTAGCATAGAAGAATTTTTAGCATTTAGAGAGAAAAAGAAAAATGATAATGAAATTTTTGGAAGGGTTTTCTTCCGGTATGGCTATTGATCTTGGTACGGCAAATACTATCGTATATCAAAAAGGACGCGGTATTGTTCTTCGTGAACCTTCAGTAGTTGCATTAATAAAAAAAGATGGCTCTTTTGTGCCTTACGCTTTTGGTCATGAAGCAAAAATGATGCTTGGTCGTACACCAACTGATATTGAAGCTAAGAGACCTTTAAAAGACGGCGTAATTGCTGATTTCAAAGGTGCAGAAGAAATGATTAAGTACTTTATTAAAATGGTACATAATCGTCGTTCTTTTTTTGGTCCAACGATTGTTGTTTGTGTACCGTCAGGCTCTACCCCTGTTGAACGCCGTGCTATTCAAGAAGCAGCAGAAAGTGCAGGTGGTAAGGATGTATATTTAATTGAAGAGCCTATGGCGGCAGCAATTGGTGCGGGGCTTCCTGTAACAGAAGCAACGGGTTCAATGATTGTTGATATCGGCGGCGGTACTACAGAAGTTGCAGTTTTGTCACTAGGTGGCATAGTATATGCAAGGTCCGTAAGAGTCGGTGGTGACAAGATGGATGAAGCGATTATTTCATATATAAGAAGGCATTATAACCTGCTAATTGGTGAGGCTACAGCCGAAAAGATAAAGCAAGAAATAGGTACTGCTTATGTAGATCAAAATGCAGAACCAAGGGTTATGGAAATAAAAGGTCGTGATTTAATTTATGGTATTCCAAAAGAAATGGTATTGAATGAAAGGCAAATTGCTGATAGTCTAATAGAACCGGTAAGTCAAATCGTTGAGGCAGTAAAAGTAGCATTAGAGGCGACGCCTCCCGAATTATCTTCTGATATAGTTGATAAAGGAATAGTGCTAACAGGTGGTGGTTCATTACTTCGAAATCTTGATTTTGTTCTTAGTGAGGCAACAAAATTACCTGTGATAATTGCAGATGATGCACTATCATGTGTAGCACTCGGCACAGGAAAAGCACTTGAAGATTTTACAAAGCTAAAACATGTACTATTTAAACAGGATTAAAGATGGCGATACTTGCGAATAGAGTAAAAAATTCTTCAAGTTCCTTGGAGCTAGTAAGAACTATACTAGTTACTCTTAAACGCTTTTTTTTCATATTTTTTCTTGGATTATCTTTATATTTATTTCTTGTTTCACCTAAAAAAATATCCAATATATCTATTGAAATAACAGGCAGCGTATTATCAGCTGGATTAGTATTGTATGAAAATATATTTGAAAGTGTAAATTCTATAAAACAAACATTCGTTTACTTTCAAGATCTAGAAAAACGAAATATAGAACTTGAGCTTGAAGTAGCAAGGCTCAAGCATCTTCAGAGTGAAGTAGAATCAGTGAGGGCTGAAAATATTGCTCTAAAAGATCTCTTAACAGTTACTGAAGAAGAAGAATTTAAATATGTTACCGCTAAGTTATTAAGCGTGTCTTTTAGTCCTTTTTCTAAAACGGCATTAATTTCTGCTGGTAGAAAACACGGAGTTGAACCTGATCAAATTGTTACGACCAATTCACAAGGATTAGTCGGCAAAGTAATAGAAGTAAGTAATAATTATGCTAAAGTGATGCTAATTAGTGATGTTAACTCTAGAATACCCATTAAAACAAGCTCCTCAAGAGAACAAGGCATTTTAGCCGGTAACAATAACAATAGTAAAATTTTATATCTACCAAATAATCATTTAGTGCAGAAAGATGAAGAGATAATAACTTCTGGTCATGGCAGTACTTACCCAGCGGGTATCTTAGTTGGTTATGTCTCTAAAGTTACAGAAAATGATGTTATAGTTAACATCGCTGCCGATCTATCTAAAACTGAGTTTGTGCAAGTATTATTGCCTAAAGAATAAAAAAAGTAGACGAAGTTTAGTTTGGAAAAGAGCAAGGCATCTCGGAGCTTTTGACCGCAGCGTAGTTTAGTCTACGTGAGGACCAAAAGCGAGAAGTAACGAAGCCAATTTTTCAAAATAAACGAGTATACATGAAAAAAAATATCTTGGTATTATCGCCGAATATATCTGTATAATATGTATTAGTTGACATTTGATCTTACATTTAATCTCTCAGGGTTTAATTCCCCGAAGCTCTGCTTCGTGATATCATAAGAAACAACTAAAACTTTTTTAGATACCTCGTAGCTCTGCTGCGAGGAGCATCATTAAAAATTTTTTGTCAAAACTTCAGTTAGTAAATAGGCAAGGAGAATTGAAGAAAGTGAATAAAATTTTACAACAAGATGGATTCTTTTTTGAAGATTCAGGTAGAGATGTAAAAGTTCCAAAAAGTGCAATAAGTCCTAATGGAAAGCCAAAAAAGTCGATTCTTAAAAGAAGTTAAAATAATATTTTATTCTTATCGTAAAAAAGAAATTTAAAAATTATTTAAAATAGTGTTTGACAACATTCGAAATTATGGATATAAAATCAATCACACAAGGTTTGAAACAAAAAACTTTGTAGCTGTTTAAAAAGTTGATAAAGCTAAAAACTAAATACACCGCGATAATAAAAATTTATATCGTGAGTTAGATACTGAAGAAATTGTAAAATTAATTCTGTATGCATCGTGTAATCTCAAGTAATAAAGCGTAAGTAAATATAATAAGAGCATTTGGTGGATGCCTTGGCATTAGAAGGCGATGAAGGACGTAATACGCTGCGATAAGCTTCGGGGAGCTGCGAATAAGCTTTGATCCGAAGATTTCCGAATGGGGAAACCCACCTAATTTATTAGGTATTGTATAGTGAATACATAGCTATATGAGGCAAACCCAGCGAACTGAAATATCTAAGTAGCTGGAGGAAAGGACATCAACCGAGACTTCGTTAGTAGTGACGAGCGAACGCGGACCAGGCCAGTGGCTTCAAAAAAATAACTAAAACAACATGGAAAGGTTGACCGTAGAGGGTGATAGTCCCGTATAGGTAAAAAGTTTGAAGTCCTTGAGTAAGGCGGGACACGTGAAATCCTGTCTGAACATAGGGGGACCACCCTCTAAGCCTAAGTACTCTCTAGTGACCGATAGTGAACAAGTACCGTGAGGGAAAGGTGAAAAGTACCCCGACAAGGGGAGTGAAATAGTATCTGAAACCAAATGCTTACAAGCAGTCGGAGCAAGCATTTATGTCTTGTGACGGCGTACCTTTTGTATAATGGGTCAGCGACTTAGTTTATCTAGCAAGCTTAAGCCGTTAGGTGTAGGCGTAGCGAAAGCGAGTCTGAATAGGGCGACTGTAGTTAGATGAATTAGACCCGAAACCGAGTGATCTAGCCATGGCCAGGTTGAAAGCGGAGTAAAATCCGCTGAAGGACCGAACCCACTACTGTTGAAAAAGTAGGGGATGAGCTGTGGTTAGGGGTGAAAGGCCAATCAAACTCGGATATAGCTGGTTCTCCGCGAAATCTATTTAGGTAGAGCGTTATAGCGGTTACCATCGGAGGTAGAGCACTGAATGAGCTAGGGGGTCCCACAGACTTACCAAACTCAATCAAACTCCGAATGCCGATGAGTATAGCATAGCAGACAGACTATGGGTGCTAAGGTCCATAGTCGAGAGGGAAAAAGCCCAGACCGCCATCTAAGGTCCCTAAATCATGACTAAGTGTTAAAGGATGTGAGAAGACCAAAACAACTAGGATGTTGGCTTAGAAGCAGCCATCATTTAAAGAAAGCGTAATAGCTCACTAGTCTAAATAAGTTTTCTTGCGCCAACAATGTAACGGGGCTCAAGTCATGTACCGAAGATGCGGATTCACACATTTGGTGTGAGTGGTAGCGGAGCGTTCCGTAAGCCTGTGAAGGTGAACCGTAAGGTTTGCTGGAGGTATCGGAAGTGAGAATGCTGACATAAGTAGCGATAAAGAATGCGAGAAACATTCTCGCCAAAAGTCCAAGGGTTCTTGTGTAAAGTTAATCTGCGCAAGGTTAGTCGGCCCCTAAGGTGAGGCTGAAAGGCGTAATCGATGGGAATCAGGTTAATATTCCTGAACCTGAAGGATGTGACGAAAGTAGTAAGTTGTACAGTCTTATTGGATTGATTGTGCAGCGAATATTTTCCAGGAAATAACACCTTCATTATAGACCGTACCCGAAACCGACACAGGTGGACAGGTAGAGTATACCAAGGCGCTTGAGAGAACGATGCTGAAGGAACTAGGCAAATTGCATCTGTAACTTCGGAAGAAAGATGACCCACATATGGGCAACCATTTGTGGGTGGCACAAGCTAGGGGGTAGCGACTGTTTATTAAAAACACAGGGCTCTGCAAAGTCAATAGACGAAGTATAGGGTCTGACGCCTGCCCAGTGCTGGAAGATTAAGAGGAGGGGTGCAAGCTCTGAATTGAAGTCCCAGTGAACGGCGGCCGTAACTATGACGGTCCTAAGGTAGCGAAATTCCTTGTCGGGTAAGTTCCGACCCGCACGAATGGCGTAACGATTTCCCCGCTGTCTCCAGTATCGACTCAGCGAAATTGAATTCTCCGTGAAGATGCGGAGTTCCCGCGGTCAGACGGAAAGACCCCGTGAACCTTTACTATAGCTTTGCACTGGTGTTAGGAATCAAATGTGCAGGATAGGTGGGAGACTATGAAGCAGAGGCGTCAGCCTTTGTGGAGTCACCCTTGAGATACCACCCTTGTGGTTCTTGGCATCTAACCGAGATCCTTGAATCAGGATCCGAGACAATGCATGGTGGGTAGTTTGACTGGGGCGGTCGCCTCCCAAAGAGTAACGGAGGTGCACGATGGTTAGCTCAGGTTGGTCGGAAATCAACTTTTAGAGTGCAATGGCATAAGCTAGCCTGACTGCGAGTCTGACAAGACGAGCAGAGACGAAAGTCGGTCATAGTGATCCGGTGGTCCCGAGTGGAAGGGCCATCGCTCAACGAATAAAAGGTACTCCGGGGATAACAGGCTGATGATTTCCAAGCGTCCATAGCGACGAAATCGTTTGGCACCTCGATGTCGGCTCATCACATCCTGGGGCTGGAGAAGGTCCCAAGGGTTCGGCTGTTCGCCGATTAAAGTGGTACGTGAGCTGGGTTTAGAACGTCGTGAGACAGTTCGGTCCCTATCTGCCGTGGGTGTAGGAAGTTTGAGAGGATCTGCCTTTAGTACGAGAGGACCGAGGTGGACGTACCCCTGGTGGACCAGTTGTCGTGCCAACGGCACAGCTGGATAGCTAAGTACGGAAGGGATAACCGCTGAATGCATCTAAGAAGGAAACCCACCTCAAAACTAGACTTCCCCATTAGAGCCGTGGAAGACCACCACGTTGATAGGTCAGGTGTGGAAGCACAGTAATGTGTGTAGCTAACTGATACTAATAGCTCGATTGATTTACTTTGCTGTGAGATTACACATGTATATGGTGTTTATTCTATAATATGTCAGTATCAACTCACAAAGTTATCAGGTTAAAATAGCTTTATCAATTAATAAAGTGTTGTTGCATGATTGTCATCCCGTGGCTTTATTTATATGTCATTCCTGCGAAAGCAGGAATCTAGTAAAATATAATGTTGTCCTGTGGTTTGTCCGTAGGATTTCCGGATATAAATTGTGATATAAAAATTTCTTTAAGTCACGCAACAACACTAACAGCAAACCAATACAAATCTACTATTTAAAAAGTTTGTATTGCTAGCTTGGTGGTTATAGCATGAGTGAAACACACGATCCCATCCCGAACTCGAACGTGAAACCTCATAGCACTAATGGTACTGTGTCATAAGGCATGGGAGAGTAAGTCGCTGCCAAGCTTGCAATGCAAATTTTTTAATCTCTCAGGGTTTAATTCCCCGAAGCTCTGCTTCGTGATATCATAAGAAACAACTAAAACTTTTTTAGATACCTCGTAGCTCTGCTGCGAGGAGCATCATTAATAAGTTTATCTTGTCTTACTTTCACTACTAAACAGTCTATCCGCCAAAAACACTTCAAATCCTGATCATTTGTAATGGGATAGAGTTTTGACAACAAATTGCTAAGATTTTCAATAAAAATTAATAAGTTATGTTAATTTTTACTGATACATTTCTGTGTTGGTCTAATTTTGATATGGAGCTATTGTTAACGATTTTTTATCGTTCATCTAGTTTTTGCATGATGATATTTTTGATTTATGTGGAGTTAGACACGATTTGTAAATGATTTGCAATGCATCGTAAATTCAAACCAATAGCAGAGATTATTGGATTGATAATATCTCCTATCATACCTTTCAAGAAGTTTCTACCCATCCGACCATATTGCTTTAAGTGACCTATTATTGGTTCTATGGCACTGCGTCTCTTGATCATAGACTTGTCCTCTTGTAACAACTTCTTCCGCGTTTTTGGGGTATATACCTTACTCTTCTCCTTTACATTGCTACCACTATACCCAAGATCAACAAATGATTTCTTTATCTTGATTCCAGTGACACTCTCTACTGCTTCAAAGCTCTGATGCAATGTATGACCATCATAAGGATTATTATGAAACGATTTTGCGGATAAAACAAAATTTCTACGACCACTTACTACTACCGCTACTTTATTGCCAAACTCATATGGCTTGTTGCGTTTTCCCTTTCCTATACACTCTACTTCAGGGGCATGAAAACTATATAATACTTTGTTATCTTCTTTATATTGCTTTTTAGCTTCTCTTTTTAAAACAGATTGGTTATGTATTTGTTTTATTTTTTGCAATACTTCTTGATTTTTGAGAGACAAGTTTAATTGCTTATTTTTGATCTCACGCTCACATACTCTAATCAAACGACCCAGTAATATTTTTAAATGCTTCATTATTTTCCAACGCTTCTTGGCTTTACTATGTTCTTTATATTTCCATAGCTTTACTATATCGCGTTTATAGGTTCTAGCGTATGTTTCATTCAAATGTATACCCAAACTGTTGCAAAGCTTTACTATGCTAAGCCTAGCTTTATCCATTAAATAAACATCGTGTGGGTGTTTGATATTCTTAATTTGTACAGTCGTATCAGCGATGATTAATTCCAAATCTTTTTTTTTAATTGTGTTAGTTTTTATCCCAACCCTGATCAACTCCGATAATATCTCATTATATCCAGCTTCACCTAATACACTACGAAACCGTCGTATACTAGTTTCCGAGATAGCTATGTCTTTTTCTATATATTCCCACCCGCAGAAATACTGCCAATACATATTCTCTTTTAGCTCTTCCTCTGATAATGAATCTGAAAAATTATACATTGCTTGTAGCATCGTTATGCCAAGCATCACTCTATGACATTTTCTATTTCTACCAAATTTCTTAATACAAACATTTTTTGATAACCACTCTTCGAGCCTAGACCAATTTATTAATTCTCTTAATTTATATAGCTTATTATTTGGGTTTAATTCTTCTTTTAATTTATAACCAAACAGTTTCCCTTGTTCTTGCGATTTGATAATGTTGTCTATTGGCATTGACTGAAATCCATAAGGTTTATGACCATATTTTATCATTTTCTTACGGATTGTTGTATTACTTCTTGTCTTAAAACCATATTATCTATAAGGCTTGTAGAGTTTTGGCGGACGGACTAAACAGTCAAAATATACTATAGGGTATACTGATTCAAGAGGTCTACTCTGCCAAATCTTGACCTCATCTATTACTTCATCTGTAATCCTGCTGATTACTGAAGTTTTGACAAAATCCTTTCCATAAGGAGAAATGTATTCCAATTTTTTTATACTTTTTTAGTAATAACAAAATTTATTTATTCTATTTGGGTACATAATGTCAGGAGTTTCGCACTTAGCAAATAATATGCTAATCTAGAGAAAAATAGTTTTAGATAAAAATGACAAGATCAAAATGTAGCAAAGATTTATATAAATCATTCTTACAAGCAAGTAGTGTAAGATATACTAGCAAAGCATTATCTGAAGTAAGTCCATTAGATCTATCGCACGATAGTGCAAGTCGATGGTTAAAGAGTAAGGATTTTCGCCCTAGCGAAATCTATAGCAAAGTGTCAAAATATATTGATCTGGAAGATCCTTGTTTATTAGTGGGAGATGACACCTTATTGTCAAAGCAATACAGTAAGAGGATCGAGCTTGTAAATTATCAATATTCTGGGGCTGTACATGATGTTATACCTGGTATAGGAATGGTAAACTTACTGCATTACAATACTCAAATTGATCAATCTACTCCTGTAGATTATAGAATATATGATAAAGAAACTGATGGTAAAACAAAGAACGAGCATTTTTGTGATATGCTTACTTTAGCTAAAGAAAGAGGTATCAAGCCTGATGCTATAGTTATGGATGCTTGGTATAGTGGTTTGGATAATTTAAAACATATACGTAATTTAGGTTGGATATGGGTTACCAACCTAAGAAAAAATAGAAAAGTTAATCGTAATGTTAGCTTGGAAACTTTAGAGATTCCCGATGAAGGGCTAAAAATTCACCTACGTGGATACGGTTGGGTTACGGTATTTAAGTTTGTGGCAAAAAATGGTCGCATTGATTACATAACAACTAATTTAGAGAATCCTACACGTGAGCAAATAGAGAAAATTGTTAAGGCGCGTTGGTCTATAGAAGTTTATCATCGAGAATTGAAACAAACTTGTGGTATTGAATGCTGTCAGGCACGCACGGGTCGAGCTCAAAGAAATCATATTTGCCTTGCTGTATTGGCCTGGCTTGATATGAACAAAAGGAGGATAAATGAAAACATTACTTTATATCAACAAACTTGGGAAGTTATAAAAACATCAATTCAGAACAACATTAAATGGCTTCTAACTAATACACAATTTTGCTAAGTGCGAAACTCCTGAATGTGTCAAAAACTGTAGCAATTTTGTCTAATATTGCTGGTTTATACTTACTAATATTATTTGGTAATTCTAGCTTTGTATTAAATGAGGTTTTGGTAGAGTCTTGTGCAATGATTGTGTAAATTTTTGTTGAGCCTATATTAGAAGTAATTAAAAATATAGGTAACAGAAATGCAAATAGAGAAGAATAAAAAAATAAATGAAGCAATAGATTTGCTGATAGAAGGTGGAGTAGATTTAAAAACAGTACTAAGTCAGAATGGATTAATTAAGGAATTAACCAAGGGTATTTTAGAGCGAGCACTGCATGCTGAGATGTCAGAACATTTAGGTTATAGCAAGTATGATAGAGCTGAAACTGAGAATGCGAGGAATGGTAGTTTTAGTAAGAATCTGATTAGTGAGAATGGTACTATAGAGCTAAATGTTCCAAGAGACAGACAAGGTAAATTTGAACCTATAATAGTCTCAAAGAAACAAACAAGAATAGATGGCTTAGACCAAAAGATAATATCCTTATATGCGAAGGGTATGAGTGTGTCTGATATTAAAACACAATTGCAAGAATTATATGGAGCTGAGATCAGTGAGAGCCTAATCAGCAGGATTACAGATGAAGTAATAGATGAGGTCAAGATTTGGCAGAGTAGACCTCTTGAATCAGTATACCCTATAGTATATTTTGACTGTTTAGTAGTGAAAGTAAGACAAGATAAACTTATTATTAATAAATCAGTATATGTAGCTTTAGGAATAGATTTATCTGGCAGAAAGGATATTTTAGGCTTATGGATAAGTGAGAATGAAGGAGCTAAATTTTGGCTCGGTAATTTTACTGAAATGAAGAATCGAGGAGTAAAAGATATCTTAATTGCTTGTAGTGATAATCTAACTGGTATGTCTGATGCTATTGCATCAGTATATCCGAAAACTGAACATCAAATTTGTATTGTCCATCAGATCAGGAATAGCCTCAAATATGTATCATATAAAGATAGAAAGCAATTAGCAGCGGATTTGAAACTAATCTATACTTCTGCTACTGAAAAAGAAGCAGAATTAGCTCTTGAGTCATTTGATCAAAAATGGAGTAAGCAATATCCGCATATAGCTAAATCTTGGTATAATAATTGGGATAATTTGATAATTTTCTTGCAATATCCAAAGGAGATTCGTAAGATTATTTACACTACAAATGCGATAGAATCGCTGAATAGCCAATTGAGAAAAGTTACTAAGAATAAACGCATCTTTCCAAATGATGACGCAGTATTTAAGGTTTTATATCTGACAATTGATTATATTACCAAAAAATGGTCTATGCCTATCCCCAATTGGAATGAAGCTATGGCTCATTTTATGATCAAATTTGATGGTAGAATTTAATGGTTCACGAAATTTACACAATTGATGAGACAGAGCCAATTATTATACCAAGATTTAGCTATATGCGGATATTGCTTACTCCATTTTTGATCAAATGACTCAAGAGCTAATTCTGCTTCTTTTTCAGTAGCAGAAGTATAGATTAGTTTCAAATCCGCTGCTAATTGCTTTCTATCTTTATATGATACATATTTGAGGCTATTCCTGATCTGGTGGACAATACAAATTTGATGTTCAGTTTTCGGATATACTGATGCAATAGCATCAGACATACCAGTTAGATTATCACTACAAGCAATTAAGATATCTTTTACTCCTCGATTCTTCATTTCAGTAAAATTACCAAGCCAAAATTTAGCTCCTTCATTCTCACTTATCCATAAGCCTAAAATATCCTTTCTGCCAGATAAATCTATTCCTAAAGCTACATATACTGATTTATTAATAATAAGTTTATCTTGTCTCACTTTCACTACTAAACAGTCAAAATATACTATAGGGTATACTGATTCAAGAGGTCTACTCTGCCAAATCTTGACCTCATCTATTACTTCATCTGTAATCCTGCTGATTAGGCTCTCACTGATCTCAGCTCCATATAATTCTTGCAATTGTGTTTTAATATCAGACACACTCATACCCTTCGCATATAAGGATATTATCTTTTGGTCTAAGCCATCTATTCTTGTTTGTTTCTTTGAGACTATTATAGGTTCAAATTTACCTTGTCTGTCTCTTGGAACATTTATCTCTATAGTACCATTCTCACTAATCAGATTCTTACTAAAACTACCATTCCTCGCATTCTCAGTTTCAGCTCTATCATACTTGCTATAACCTAAATGTTCTGACATCTCAGCATGCAGTGCTCGCTCTAAAATACCCTTGGTTAATTCCTTAAATGATGCTCCTCGCAGCAGAGCTACGAGGTATCTATCCAAAAAGCTTTAACTGTTTTTGTTGAAATGCTTTATAAGAAGGTTTGCCTGAACCTTGATTCTGTACATAATTACGTAATTTCTGCTCATCACCATGTTTACCTACTGTGCTCATAAAATATCCTTTACTCCAAAACTCACTTCCCCATAATTTTTCTTTAAGATTTGGATATTTCTCAAACATTTTCTTAGAAGTAATACTTTTTATGATTTGAGTTATTTTTGTTGGGCTATACATTGGTATTGACTGTAATAAAAAATGTACGTGATCTTTATCTACTCCTATTTCTAAAAATCTAATTTCATAACGATCTTCTATGTGCTCACAAATTTTACACAAATAATCATCTAGTTCTTGATTGAATATTACTCTTCTATACTTTGCCGGCGTTACTAAATGATATATTAGTACTGTGACATTATGACTCTTATGTATATAACTGCTTTCTTCCATTCAAGTAGTATATCACGAAGCAGAGCTTCGGGGAATTAAACCCTGAGAGATTAAAAATTGATTATATCTGGCTTAATTAATTATAGAACTTTCCTATCAGCAAATCTATTGCTTCATTTATTTTTTTATTCTTCTCTATTTGCATTTCTGTTACCTATATTTTTAATTACTGCTAATATAGGCTCAACAAAAATTTACACAATCATTGCAAAAGACTCGCAGTAATATCTTTCTTCATGGGGATACTCTTGTTTTTTTGCTAAAAATTATATAGAGTATCTTCTATCCCTTGTAAATACTTACTTCCAAACCTAGATTAATCCAGAATTCAGGTACTAAACAGTCAAAATATACTATAGGGTATACTGATTCAAGAGGTCTACTCTGCCAAATCTTGACCTCATCTATTACTTCATCTGTAATCCTGCTGATTAGGCTCTCACTGATCTCAGCTCCATATAATTCTTGCAATTGTGTTTTAATATCAGACACACTCATACCCTTCGCATATAAGGATATTATCTTTTGGTCTAAGCCATCTATTCTTGTTTGTTTCTTTGAGACTATTATAGGTTCAAATTTACCTTGTCTGTCTCTTGGAACATTTATCTCTATAGTACCATTCTCACTAATCAGATTCTTACTAAAACTACCATTCCTCGCATTCTCAGTTTCAGCTCTATAGCTAACGCGGAAAGGTTTTTACCATAGTTTTTGTATTTACTCACATATTCACCAGATCTCAATCCTATTAAACATTGCTGGACTAACTTTAAAAACTGTTTACGTAAAATTATTGATCAATGCCTAAGTTTTTCCTAATCTGTGGTAGAAACATTTCCGTGTTAGCTATATCATACTTGCTATAACCTAAATGTTCTGACATCTCAGCATGCAGTGCTCGCTCTAAAATACCCTTGGTTAATTCCTTAATTAATCCATTCTGACTTAGTACTGTTTTTAAATCTACTCCGCCTTCTATCAGCAAATCTATTGCTTCATTTATTTTTTTATTCTTCTCTATTTGCATTTCTGTTACCTATATTTTTAATTACTTCTAATATAGGCTCAACAAAAATTTACACAATCATTGCAAAAGACTCTATTATTTAGTAAATAATTTTTGTAAAATATATGAAGAATGGATAGAACACCGTCTATTATCAACAAATCAACAAAGGCATAGAATAGGAAAATTAAGTCTTGCAGCATTGATGACAATAGTCATATATTTTTATCTATCGCCTTGCAAGGACTTTAAAAACTATTATTTATATTACTTACCGCATAAATATAAGGGTTACTTTAATTTACCATGTTATAGTAGAATAGTACAATTATGGCCAAGGTTAATATTGCCATTGTCAATAATGTTGCAATTACTACGAGGTGAAGATACAGGAATATATTTTATTGATTCAACAAAACTATCTATTTGTCATGCTAAGCGTACTTCTAGTAATAGAGTTTTTGGTAAAATTGCCAAAGTTGGGATGAGTAGTTATGGTTGGTTTATGGGATTTAAATTACATTTAATCTCTCAGGGTTTAATTCCCCGAAGCTCTGCTTCGTGATATCATAAGAAACAACTAAAACTTTTTTAGATACCTCGTAGCTCTGCTGCGAGGAGCATCATTTAATCATAAAGCAGAGATTATAGCTGTTAAAATAACAAAAGCAAATAGAGCTGATTTATCTGTTCTTGAATCTATAACTCAGAAGATAACAGGTAAAGTATTTGGTGATAAAGCATATATTTGCAAAGAGTTATGGTTTAAACTTTATTCTAGAAATTTAAGAATGATAACTAATATTCGCCAGGATATGAAGAATGATTTACTAGAATTAGAAGATAAAACTATGTTACGGAAACGATCATTGATTGAATCAGTATTTAATATACTGAAAAATAGAATGAACCTAGAGCATACAAGGCATAGATCTCCTGTTAATTTCTTGGTGCATATTTTGGCTTGTGTTACTTCTTATGCTATCACTAAATCTCATACAAAACTTGATGCTTTAGCTCCAGAACAACTCCTCTTATCCTAAACTGGCGTTGTAAAACCTAAATAAAATTTTATTAAGATGGGTTAATATATACTCTGTATGGTATCAAGTGGATAAGTGAGTAATTACTGCTTTTATTGTTAAATAAGCTAATATTTACATATTTTTAAATAAACAAATTGATTTGTTGCAAATAATGGAGTATATAATATAGGAAATTAACTCTCGGGGCGTAGCGCAGCCTGGTAGCGCATCTGGTTTGGGACCAGAGGGTCGGGAGTTCGAATCTCTCCGCCCCGACCATTATAAATATAAATTAATGTCAAAAGACGATCTCATTCAGTTTACGGGTACAGTAATTGAGCTTGCACCTAACGCTACTTTTAGAGTGAAGTTGGAAAATGGTCATGTAATTATTGCTCACACCGCTGGTAGAATGCGTAAAAATCGTATTAGAATATTATTGGGTGATAAAGTTACAGTAGAGATGACCCCTTACGATTTAACTAAGGGACGTGTAATTCTTCGTCACCAATCTTAAGCATGCAATATCGATCAAAAAACCTACCTATAATACTAGCATCACAGTCACCTGCAAGGGTTGAGCTTCTTAAAAGGATTAAAATTACACCTGCACAAATTATTCCAGCAGATATAGACGAAACGCCTAATCTACGTGAATCACCAAATCACTTAGCGACAAGGCTTGCTTACGAAAAAGCTACAAAAGTTGCTTCTCAAATAGAAGATTCTGCTATTATCATAGCAGCAGATACTGTAACGGCACTTGGAAGAAGAATATTGCCAAAAGCAAGTAGTGCTGAAGAAGTAAGGTATTGTCTGAATATATTATCCGGACGTCGTCATCGTGTTTATACCGGTTTATGTATTATCAAAAAAGATAAAGATCAATTGGTCACTAGGCAGAAAATAGTCCAAACAGTCCTTAAGTTTAAAAGATTAAGCGAAGAAGAGCTAAATTTTTATTGCTCGCTAGATGAGGGGATTGATAAAGCTGGTGGATGTAAAATCTCTGGTTATGCCGAAGCTTTCATTTCCTTTATTTCCGGCTCTTATTCAAATGTTATGGGACTGCCATTATTTGAAACAGTAAACTCCCTGAATTCTCTGGGATTTATAAGTTATAAATAAACATCACCTTACTTTTTTTGCCAGTGTGGATCAACTCAATCTTGTCATCTCGTAAAGGCTTTGTTGCGTCGATCAGTTTTCCAGTTGTCATCCCGCGACTTGATTGCGGGATCCAGTTAAAAAGATCAATAATATTGATATTTTTAGTTGTATTTCTGGACCCTGTGGACAAGCCACAAGGTGACTATAGTAACGCCAATTTAGGATAAGAGAAGTTGTTCTGGAGCTAAAGCATCAAGTTTTATACGAGATTTAGTGATAGCATAAGAAGTAACACAAGCTAGAATATGCACCAAGAAATTAGGCTCTGTCTCATGGCTTTGTTGCATAAATAAGATTTGTAGAGCAAGAGTGGTGATAATCTGGTATAGCTAACACGGAAATGTTTCTACCACAGATTAGGAAAAACTTAGGCATTGATCAATAATTTTATGTAAACAGTTTTTAAAGTTAGTCCAGCAATGTTTAATAGGATTTAGATCTGGTGAATATGTGAGTAAATACAAAAACTATGGTAAAAACCTTTCCGCGTTAGCTATAAGATGTCCTGAATTAAAAATAATCCAGATTATATGAGATCTCGGAAGAAAGCCCCTTTTAGTAAATCACGCAAGTATTCTAAATATAAAATAACGAATTGGTCAGAATATAATAATTTTTTACGCAATAGGGGTCGCATAGATTTTATGATTGCCAGTGATTTGGCGATTGGCTGGTATGCTGATTACAGAGAGGAAATGAAACGAGGAAGACCTAGACGCTATAGTGATCACGCTATATTACAGTGTTTGAAGATCAGATGCTTATTCGGTCTTAAGTTACGCCAAACCCAAGGCTTTATAAACTGGCTCTTTGAAATATCGGGTTTATCTATTAGATGTCCAGACTATACAACATTAAGTAAGCGTATGAAGTCATTAGATCTTAGGTATTTACATGGAAATCAAGATAAAGAATTTAGTTGTATTTCAATGGATAGTACAGGGATACAAGCCTACACAGGGAACGAATGGCTAGAAAATAAGCATGGTAAGCAATATAAGCGTCGCATATGGAAAAAGCTACATATCGTTATAGAAGATCAAGGTATGATACTTGCCGATAGTACCACAGAGCGTACTATAGATGATAGATCACAGATTGGACTACTAATAGCTAATGTCAGAGCCAAGGATTTTCTGGGAGATCGAGGGTATGACGGTGAATCTACATATCAATTGTTGAGAAAGAAGAAGATAAAACCAGTTATTAGACCCCCAAACTCTTCAGTAAAAGTTCAATCGCTTAGGGATAAAACTGAGAGAGATGCAGCTGTTATATATCAACAAAACAAAGGATACCAAGCATGGAGGGTAAAGAATAATTATGGTAGAAGGGAGCGTGTAGAGAACACGTTCTTTCGATTTAAAACTTCTTTTGGTAGTAAGTTTCTATCAAGACATGATCAAAATATGACAAAAGAAATGTCTATTAAATGCCACTTATTAAACAAAATGTTTGAAATTGGTAAACCTATCTCTGTGCCTGTTGGCTAGGCTAGCATTGCGGGGTTAGGGGCAGTATATTCAAAAGCTTATTTATGCAACAAAGCCATATATCGCGAGCTATAACCACTCTTATTCATTTCGTATATTTTAAATCTTTCATCTATCGTTAAATGAGCCATGATATATCTATATTTAAATGATGCTCCTCGCAGCAGAGCTACGAGGAGCATCATTTATAGAACTTTCCATTAGTATATTCGATGTCACCCCGTGGCGGCTTTGCTCACATGGATCAGTTTCCCCTATCATCCCGTGATTTATTCACGGGATCCAGTTAAAAATACTAATAAAATTAGTATTTATTGTCCCAAAATTGGGAGAAAAACCCCGCACTTGCAGTGCGTCGTTTTAACATATAGAATGAAGAGATGCAGTATTACAAACCTGAATTCTGGATTAGCTAATTTTGAGATATAGCAGGTTTGTTAGGTTTCATACAGTATGCAATTAGGGCGGATAAGATATGTACAAAGGCATTCCAAATTGATCTATGTCTTGTATGTTCGATCTCGAAAGCACCCTTCAGCACACTAAATACTGTTTCGATAATTGAGCGTTTGCGTAATAATATTTTTTCAAATAATGGCATAAGTTTATTCTTCATTTTCTTCTTTATGCCAGTTACTAACTTGATTCCTTTGCTGTATAGATCATCAAAGAGCTCCTGTTTGATATAACCCTTATCGCCAAACAATAATCCCGTGATATGTTTGGTGATTATCGAAACCGGCGCTCTATCATCTACATTACCAGGCGTTAGTTTTAGACCTTGAATCTCACCTTTTTCGTTAATAACCAAATGTAATTTTAGACCAAAAAACCAACTTTTTGTTGTTTTACCCAAAGCAGCAATACCGGCAAAGACTTTATTACGAGAGATTCTTTTTCGGTGACAAACCTCTAAAGATGTGGCGTCAATATAAGAAACTCCCGTAGATTGAGCTGCCTGCATATACCATTCAAGTAATAAAACTAAATAACACAGAACTCTTGGTTTTAGAGCTATAAAACGAGTATATGATGGAAGAGTTACAAAGTCTGATTTATATAATTGTAGATAGGACATATAAAAATATTTAAAGTTTTTACAAGGTGATTGATGGTATAAAAGCACTATTGTTAACAGCTCAGAATAGCTTATTTCAGGCTTTCTTGTAGGGTTTGTATTAATTAATGTTAGAAATGATTTATTAATCCACTGCTCGCTAATTTTACAAAAATCATCGACAAAACAAAAGGTAAATTCCAGTATTAATTAAGCCAGATTTATATTTTCTTCCCATACCTCATTGGGTGTTTTATAACCGAGCACTTTTCTTGGTAAATTATTTAAAAAATCCTCAATTTCTTGTAATTGCTTTATTGTTAATTTTTTTATATCTAAAGATTTAGAGTATACTCTGTGCACCATTGAGTTAATCTTCTCTATCAATGGTTTTTGCCATGGAGACCTGAATTCTGGATTAATCTAGGTTTGGAAGTAAGTATTTACAAGGGATAGAAGATACTCTATATAATTTTTAGCAAAAAAACAAGAGTATCCCCATGAAGAAAGATATTAATGCATTATTTTGTTTTGTCGATGATTTTTGTAAAATTAGCGAGCAGTGGATTAATAAATCATTTCTACCATTAATCTCGCAGGGTTTAATTCCCCGAAGCTCTGCTTCGTGATATCATAAGAAACAACTAAAACTTTTTTAGATACCTCGTAGCTCTGCTGCGAGGAGCATCATTTAATAAAAACCCTACAAGAAAGCCTGAAATAAGCTATTCTGAGCTGTTAACAATAGTGCTTTTATACCATCAATCACCTTGTAAAAACTTTAAATATTTTTATATGTCCTATCTACAATTATATAAATCAGACTTTGTAACTCTTCCATCATATACTCGTTTTATAGCTCTAAAACCAAGAGTTCTGAGTTATTTAGTTTTATTACTTGAATGGTATATGCAGGCAGCTCAATCTACGGGAGTTTCTTATATTGACGCCACATCTTTAGAGGTTTGTCATCGAAAAAGAATCTCTCGTAATAAAGTCTTTGCCGGTATTGCTGCTTTGGGTAAAACAACAAAAAGTTGGTTTTTTGGTCTAAAATTACATTTGGTTATTAACGAAAAAGGTGAGATTCAAGGTCTAAAACTAACGCCTGGTAATGTAGATGATAGAGCGCCGGTTTCGATAATCACCAAACATATCACGGGATTATTGTTTGGCGATAAGGGTTATATCAAACAGGAGCTCTTTGATGATCTATACAGCAAAGGAATCAAGTTAGTAACTGGCATAAAGAAGAAAATGAAGAATAAACTTATGCCATTATTTGAAAAAATATTATTACGCAAACGCTCAATTATCGAAACAGTATTTAGTGTGCTGAAGGGTGCTTTCGAGATCGAACATACAAGACATAGATCAATTTGGAATGCCTTTGTACATATCTTATCCGCCCTAATTGCATACTGTATGAAACCTAACAAACCTGCTATATCTCAAAATTAGCTAATCCAGAATTCAGGTTGGAGAATAAGGATTGCAAAAATATACTTTTCGTTCAGATTTTGGCAATAGTTGTTCATGATTGGTAAATTCTTTGCCATTATCTAACGTTATGCTTTTGATTATATGCGACAATTGTTTAAGTTTTTTATTCATGTTACCAATCACATCTTGTGTTCTTTTTGAACGGTTTAAAGTGAGAAACACTTTTTGTGTTCTGATATCCACAAGAGCGCCTATATTACGACTTTGATTACCTTTGTTAAAAGTTAAATCACCTTCTAAATGACCTATTGCTGCTATCTTTCTATTTATCTCTGGTCTTTCAGTAATGGAAACTCGATTTGGTATTGTAATTCTTTTGTTTCTGATTCTTGTACCATGATGCAACCTATTTTTCCTTTTTCTTGCTAAAGATAAATATAATTTTTGCCTTTGTGCTATAGGAGATGTATAAATAAACTGGTATATACTCTCTGTAGAAATATTGACAGTATCTCGTGATAGTTTACGTCTACCTGAAATTATATCTGGTGAAATACCCTGTGTTAACTGCTTTATTATTTCTGCTCGTAAATTATTATCAATATCTAATTTTCTTTTTCTCTTACCTTGCCTTAAACTGCAAGCAAGTGTGTTAGCCCTATCTGGTCTATAATTATGCCTCATTCTCTTGAGTTCATAACATATAGTGCTTTTATCACGGCCAATCTTTGTCCCTATATATCGCGAGCTATAACCACTCTTATTCATTTCGTATATTTTAAATCTTTCATCTATCGTTAAATGAGCCATGATATATCTATATTTAAATGATGCTCCTCGCAGCAGAGCTACGAGGTATCTAAAAAAGTTTTAGTTGTTTCTTATGATATCACGAAGCAGAGCTTCGGGGAATTAAACCCTGAGAGATTAAAAATTGATTATATCTGGCTTAATTAATTATAGAACTTTCCGTTCTAACAGTGACACTCAATCACTCGCAAGAACATTAAGTCAGAACTATCAGGAACAAGAATCTATTGGTAGAGAAATATCTGATGCGATATCAGCTCAAGACCAATTAAGTAGAAGCCGTCAATATGTAGCACAAAATGCAGCCACTATTGATCGTAATATGAATGAGCCAGTACTCAACGCTATAATAGATAGCCATATTCCTGGGGTTTCAAGTAAGGAGCAAGCTGCAAGATGGGCAAGAACTCATATACATGAAGCAGCTTCCATAGCAAACTCAGTAATGCCAATTGATAATATAGCATTAGATAGTCCGTCCGCCAAAACTCTAAAAGCCTTATAGGCAATAGGGTTTTAAGGCAAAAATGCATAGTAAAATCCATAAGAAAATGAAAGGTTTTATATCAAAAGCTTATGGAAATACAAAAAAATGACAATAAAAAAATGAATGCATTTTGGGAAATAGTGTGGTTTTTAATACAAAAATTTAAAATCAGCCCTCAAAATTAGAGTAATTTGCTCTAAAATCGCACTATTTTTGGAAATTAGTGACACAAGTGATATTTTTTAGAGTTTTGGCGGAGGGACTAGTTAATTTTTTGCCTTTAGCTGTAGCGATTCTATAACTTTCAGTATTGAGTTCAAGAATTGAAGAATGGTGAACCAATCTGTCAATAACTGCTGACGTAGTCATTTCATCTTTAAAAATAGTATTCCATTTTGCAAAAACTAAATTGCTAGTAATTAATACACTACGCATTTCATAACGTTCAGCTAATAAGGTAAATAAAACATCAGTTTCTTCACGATTATATGGTACATATGATATATCATCAATTATCAATATTTCAAAATAATCGAATTTTTTAATAATTTGCTTAAGTTTTAAACTAAGCTTTGCTTCTAGTAATTGTTGAACCAAATTAGCTGCTGTTGTATATAATACACGTCTACCAGCAAGACACCACTCACGTGCTAAACCTATACTAAGATGACTTTTGCCAGTGCCAGGATTACCAAAAATAAGTATATTTTCATAGCGATCCATAAATTCTCCTTGTGCAAGATATTGGATCTTAGTTGGCGATAATCCTGGGATACGCTTAATATCAAAGTTGCTTAATAACTTATCTCGAGAGAGTTTTGCTTGCTTCAGCAATCTGGCAATACGTTGTTGTTGTCTATGTTCTAACTCACGTATGGCTAACTCCTGTAGATAATCTATATATGTTTTCTTTTCTTGCTCAAAGCTTTCTGCAACTGATTTATAGCACGATGCAAAAGTAGGTAAGCAAAGGTTCTTGAGTAAATTATTTAGCGGTTGCGGAGTTATTATCTGTTTACTCATGCAACCTCCATTGTTTTAAAGCAATGTAATTGATCATATTCAGACAGTATTGGTTGATTAATTTTTACTGAACAAACAGTTTGAGTCTGGCTATTTAGTAAATCTGTAATATGATCAATTATTGGCTCAATTTTCTTTTCTAATAGCACTTCTAATGCAGTAACTACATTCAATTCTCCATACATTTTTGCTAATTGTAATATTTTAAGATATATTTTATGCCCTTTATATGGATATATAGAGATAAGCTGGTCATATACCTGACGAAATATAGCACGTGGGAATAAAGCTTCATAATATTGATATTGAACAAATGCTCCAGGTTTACGTACTAAACTATCAATAATATGTCTATAATCAATAACATAGCCATTGCTGATTCTAGACATTTTTTGTAAACATTTGTTACCATAGTAAAGCTCTATTTCTTCAGAATAAATATAAGCTTTTAAAGTATAACCTATTAAGCGACTAGGCACAGAATAAGCTACAGATAAAATACTAACTGTACTGCTTGGATTAACACGTACTGATAATATTGTAGGTGCATTCCATTTCCTGATTGGTAACTCTTGTAAATGAACTAATTCTTCAGCTAATTTTTCTTTTCTACAGCTATTTCGCTTTTCTTTAATTTGTGTAAGGAATAATTCATAAGCTTTTAAATCAACAAAATTACGTGATCCACGTAATAGCAGATGTTGATTCACTGCTTGCTTAAATGTATCATGACTTTTTTCAACAGAACCATTTTCATGACTGACGCCTGGATTATTTCGCGATGGTGCAACATTGTAATAACCAAGCAATTCTTGCCATCTTTCTGTAAATTGTCTACTATTACCACATTGCTTGGTAGCTGCACTTAAATTATCTGTACGATGCTCTGGTAAAACTCCACCTAACTCCCATACAGCTTTTTCAAACCCTGATGCTAATGTATCAAAACTTTCACTATGGCATATGCTAAAAGTTTCCCAACATGAATAAGGCAACATAAAATGAAATAGTAAGTGAGGATATGGTTGCCCACCAATACAAATACCCAATTGATTCATATTGGTCCAATCAGACTGACTCTGTTTGCCAGGAAGAATATTTTGTAAAAAGATTACTGTCTTATCCGATAGTGGACTGAAAAATCAAGACAAAAAAATGAGTAGTATGTTTTCCTAATTTTTCGATTATCAGGCAGCAATTTGCTGATAATTTTGCATATAATTCAGATATACATTCATAGGCTTTTTATAACCAATACTTGAATGAAATCTGTGATAATTATATTTATTCAGATAATGATCAATCCCCTCTTTTAACTCTTTAACATTGTTAAAATCATTAATAAAGATACAATTATATTTTAAAGTTCTAAAAAACCTTTCTATTACTATATTATCAATACTTCTACCTTGGCCATTCATTGAAATTTGGATATCATGCTCCTTGAGAATATTTATGTGGTCATAACTGGTATATTGGCTACCTTGATCACTATTAAATATCTGTGGAGCGTTATACTTACTGAGAGCTTGTTTCAAGACATCAGTTACAAGAGATGCATCCATAGAATTTGACAGTTTATAGCTCAATATGGCCTTGCTATGCCAATCTATAATAGCTGCCATATACATAAAGCCACCATTAGTTCTAATGTAAGTAATGTCACCACTCCAAACCTCATTCACATTAGGCACATACACTTGCTTTGTTGAGCCAGATTTAGTCCAATATTGATCAAGTAAGTAGCTATAGATCTTATGCTCACTATCGTTTCGAGAAGTAGATTTTTTCTTATGTGGGTAAATAGCTTCTATACCCATCATCCTCATATATTTCAGTACTCGATCTTTACCGACAATAAAACCATCTTCTAGTAACTGTTGATGAATATAGCGATAACCAAATTCAGGATTATCTGTATATATTTCATCTATTCTATTTAAAATACTTAATTTATTTATACTCATCTCCTTGGATTTATAGTAGGCTGTAGATCGACTAATCTTTAATAGTTCACACTGTCTTGATTTTGAGAGTTGATTTAGCTTGGAGTGTACAAGACTCTTTTTATTTGATAAATCCAAGCTTTTGAGCTTTCCCACGGCCCAGTCCCTCTCAACTGTGATTCTACCAAGAGCTTTAGCAAGCTCATCATTTTGCTCTTGTAAATGATTTATTTGTTCTTGATATTCACTCAAAACTTTAGCTGGTTCAAAAGCTAATGCCGCATTACCTAAAAACTGTTTTTTCCAATTTTGAATTGTTTTAACACTTATTGCATATTTTGAAGCTAACTGACCAAGTGTCGACTCCTCTTTTATTAATTCTAATACTATCCCCGTTTTTTCTGAAGCACTGAAAATTTTTACTTTATTTTTCTTCATCTTTCCTCTTAAGTTTATTGCTATTTATTCTAACTTATTGCGGAAACACACTCCTTCATTTTTTTGTCCAATTTTTTTAGTCCATTATATCCTTACCATGTGCAGCTCTCCATTGTTTCAACCTTTTCTGCAAACAGCGTAATTGCTTCCCATTATAATTCCCATGATACTTTTCTGTCAAATATGCTAATATGGTAGTTGCTTGCAACTCCGGTGCTGATTCTAGCATTGATTCTATTTCATCCCAGTGCTTCACAAATGGATCCTTACGTGTCCTATATTTACGTATTGTGCGTAATTCGCTTGGATACTTATTAATACGTAAATACTTACGTGCCGTTTTTACACTCATACCTGCTTTTGCAGCAGAAATTATCTGATTATATTTTTTGATCTTTTGCATTAAAATACCTACTTGGTTATTTGTACATGTCATCAGTAATTCTCGAATAATATTTAAATATTTAAAAATAAATTTTTATTCGATTTTACTGTCCATAGTTACTTCTTTTTTATAGGTAATTTTAATGTTCGTTGAGGGTAATTCTAATATTCGTTAGTCAAAGGATGATACGACTATTTTGGTTAGAACATCAGAAACATAAGACGAATAAAATACTGTACCCAAATCATTTAACTGGTTTTAGTCCAGAAACGAGTAACCATAGAAGAGATGATGAACGCTCTACTAGCCCATCATATTTTTATCTTCCGTATAACATATATTATGATCATGATAAATAGGATACCTAGTAATGAATAACAAAGAATGCTGCACACATATAAACAAAATATTAACTAAAATATTCCAAACTCCTTATAACTGGAGCTTGATCATAATGTCAGGACTAATATTCCTACTTTTCACCATGCCCTATTCTACTAATTATGGGTATGATCGTTTGACGAGTTGGTTTGATATGGTCATATTATTTAGCGGTGCTTGTCTTGTTGCAAAATATGTACAGGGGCATAACAAACAAGATATGGTAGCTGAGTATTCTGTATGTAGCTTCCTTTTCTCCCTAATGACCTTATTATTAGCAAAAACGCTATATCTTGGAGTATTTTTAACTAATATTGTAATGTTCATTTTAACACCAGTAAGTATATTCCTCTTTCTAATACTCATAAAGCACTTATACTTAAGTACTAAGAGCACTACAAAATGAACATACAAGAGCAAGGTAGATTCACAAGAGGTGCACAAATCTTCGCACACCAGATTAGGATGCTTACGCAAGGCATTACTAATGCACTAACAGTAAGTCTTACTGCATCATGTCTGTGGCTTATATTTAGAGTTCTTCAGAAAATCAATATATTAAGCCTATATTATTATTTCATAGAATGCTACGTACAGCTAAAGCTTGCTATAGGGCAGTATTTCTATGATATATCACAGATCGGTATAACATTCTATGATGTGAAAGGGCAGGAATGGATATCCCGATCTGCAGAGGATTTTGTTCATAAGTTTTGGTATGTCACAAAGCATGGCACTCAGATTACAAGATTCGGCTCTTGGCTAGCACGTTCTGCGGCATTTGAAGTACTTGGTGTTTTTGGTTTAACCATGTCTGGTATTACCATCTTTTTTTGGTATAGAGGCATCAAAACAATAGGTGGCTCTGTCTCATCAATTGTGTAAATTTCGTGAACCATTAAATTCTACCATCAAATTTGATCATAAAATGAGCCATAGCTTCATTCCAATTGGGGATAGGCATAGACCATTTTTTGGTAATATAATCAATTGTCAGATATAAAACTTTAAATACTGCGTCATCATTTGGAAAGATGCGTTTATTCTTAGTAACTTTTCTCAATTGGCTATTCAGCGATTCTATCGCATTTGTAGTGTAAATAATCTTACGAATCTCCTTTGGATATTGCAAGAAAATTATCAAATTATCCCAATTATTATACCAAGATTTAGCTATATGCGGATATTGCTTACTCCATTTTTGATCAAATGACTCAAGAGCTAATTCTGCTTCTTTTTCAGTAGCAGAAGTATAGATTAGTTTCAAATCCGCTGCTAATTGCTTTCTATCTTTATATGATACATATTTGAGGCTATTCCTGATCTGATGGACAATACAAATTTGATGTTCAGTTTTCGGATATACTGATGCAATAGCATCAGACATACCAGTTAGATTATCACTACAAGCAATTAAGATATCTTTTACTCCTCGATTCTTCATTTCAGTAAAATTACCAAGCCAAAATTTAGCTCCTTCATTCTCACTTATCCATAAGCCTAAAATATCCTTTCTGCCAGATAAATCTATTCCTAAAGCTACATATACTGATTTATTAATAATAAGTTTATCTTGTCTTACTTTCACTACTAAACAGTCAAAATATACTATAGGGTATACTGACTCAAGAGGTCTACTCTGCCAAATCTTGACCTCATCTATTACTTCATCTGTAATCCTGCTGATTAGGCTCTCACTGATCTCAGCTCCATATAATTCTTGCAATTGTGTTTTAATATCAGACACACTCATACCCTTCGCATATAAGGATATTATCTTTTGGTCTAAGCCATCTATTCTTGTTTGTTTCTTTGAGACTATTATAGGTTCAAATTTACCTTGTCTGTCTCTTGGAACATTTATCTCTATAGTACCATTCTCACTAATCAGATTCTTACTAAAACTACCATTCCTCGCATTCTCAGTTTCAGCTCTATCATACTTGCTATAACCTAAATGTTCTGACATCTCAGCATGCAGTGCTCGCTCTAAAATACCCTTGGTTAATTCCTTAATTAATCCATTCTGACTTAGTACTGTTTTTAAATCTACTCCGCCTTCTATCAGCAAATCTATTGCTTCATTTATTTTTTTATTCTTCTCTATTTGCATTTCTGTTACCTATATTTTTAATGTCCCCCTACGGGGATAAAAAATCCCTCGCCTTCAGGCGAAGGGAAGATATAATGAAGTTGCTTTAGCAACGAATTGATAAAAAGATATGAGAAGTTATAGAAAAAATAGTCATAGCCAGTATGATTTAAAAGTACATATTATATGGATACCAAAGTATAGAAAAAGAGCATTGGTAGGAAAAGTAACTGAGAGAGTCAGGGATTTATTAAGGCAAATTTGCATGGAACATGAAGCATATATAATTTCAGGTAAAGTATCTTGTGATCATGTTCATATATTTATTTCATACCGTCCTCAAGTGGCTTTAAGTAAGCTTGTACAATATCTAAAAGGGAGTAGCTCAAGAATATTACAGGAGTTTCGCACTTAGCAAAGTTGCGAATCAGTTAAAAGCCATCTGATATTGTTTTGAATTGATGTTTTTATAACTTCCCAAGTTTGTTGATATAAAGTAATGTTTTCATTTATCCTCCTTTTATTCATATCAAGCCAGGCAAATACTGCAAGGCAAATATGATTTCTTTGAGCTCGGCCCGTGCGTGCCTGACAGCGTTCAATACCACAAGTTTGTTTTAATTCTCGATGATAAACCTCTATAGACCAACGTGCCTTAACAATTTTCTCTATTTGCTCACGTGTGGGATTGTCCAAGTTCGTTGTTATGTAATCAATGCGACCATTCTTTGCCACAAACTTAAATACCGTAACCCAACCGTATCCACGTAGGTGAATTTTTAGCCCCTCATCGGGTATCTCTAAACTTTCCAAGCTAACATTATGATTAACTTTTCTATTTTTCCTTAGGGTGGTAACCCATAGCCAGCCTAAATTACGTATATGTTTTAAATTCTTCAACCCGCTATACCAAGCATCCATGACTATGGCATCAGGATTGAGACCTCTTTCTTTAGCTAAAGTAAGCATATCACAAAAATGCTCATTCTTTGTTTTACCATCAGTGTCTTTATCATATATTCTATAATCTACGGGAGTAGATTGAGCAATTTTAGTATTGTAATGTAGTAAGTTTACCATTCCTATACCAGGTATAACATCATGTACAGCTCCAGAATATTGATAACGTACAAGCTCAATCTTCTGACTGTATTGCTTTGATAATAAGGTGTCATCCCCCACTAATAAACACGGTGCTTCCCAATCTATATATTTTGACACTTCCTTATAGATTTCGCTAGGACGAAAATCCTTACTCTTTAACCATCGACTTGCACTATCGTGAGATAGATCTACTGGACTCACTTCAGATAATGCCTTGCTAGTATATCTGACACTACTTGCTTGTAAAAATGATTTATATAAGTCCTTGCTACATTTTGTTCTTGTCATTTTTATCTAAAACTATTTTTCTCTAGATTAACATACTTTTTGCTAAGTGCGAAACTCCTGTATTATTGCAAGAATTTGCTCATTTAAGGAAACAATTTTGGGGTAATCATTTTTGGGCTAGAGGATATATGGCGGTGAGTTCAGGTAATATTACTGACGAAATGATACAGCAGTATATTGATGAACAAGAAGGTGAGCCAGTAAATGATGATCGATTTCTAATCGATTCCACTTTATAACCCCTCAGCTTATAGCTGAGGGTTGTTTAGTTACTTCTAATATAGGCTCAACAAAAATTTACACAATCATTGCAAAAGACTCCAATAGGTAATCAGAAATTAAGAGGCATGGATTATGTTGAAGCTTCTGAGCTTACCAAAATCCTTGCAAAAGAAAAAGCAGCATCTAACATTAAGTTTGCAGGACTTCCTATTGTTAAGGATAGTGAAAGACAGCATATACTAATTACTGGTACTACTGGTACTGGTAAAACCAATATGCTCAATGAGTTATTGCCTCAGATACGAAGCAAGAGGGCTTTGTTGCATAAATAAGCTTTTGAATATACTGCCCCTAACCCCGCAATGCTAGCCTAGCCAACAGGCACAGAGATAGGTTTACCAATTTCAAACATTTTGTTTAATAAGTGGCATTTAATAGACATTTCTTTTGTCATATTTTGATCATGTCTTGATAGAAACTTACTACCAAAAGAAGTTTTAAATCGAAAGAACGTGTTCTCTACACGCTCCCTTCTACCATAATTATTCTTTACCCTCCATGCTTGGTATCCTTTGTTTTGTTGATATATAACAGCTGCATCTCTCTCAGTTTTATCCCTAAGCGATTGAACTTTTACTGAAGAGTTTGGGGGTCTAATAACTGGTTTTATCTTCTTCTTTCTCAACAATTGATATGTAGATTCACCGTCATACCCTCGATCTCCCAGAAAATCCTTGGCTCTGACATTAGCTATTAGTAGTCCAATCTGTGATCTATCATCTATAGTATGCTCTGTGGTACTATCGGCAAGTATCATACCTTGATCTTCTATAACGATATGTAGCTTTTTCCATATGCGACGCTTATATTGCTTACCATGCTTATTTTCTAGCCATTCGTTCCCTGTGTAGGCTTGTATCCCTGTACTATCCATTGAAATACAACTAAATTCTTTATCTTGATTTCCATGTAAATACCTAAGATCTAATGACTTCATACGCTTACTTAATGTTGTATAGTCTGGACATCTAATAGATAAACCCGATATTTCAAAGAGCCAGTTTATAAAGCCTTGGGTTTGGCGTAACTTAAGACCGAATAAGCATCTGATCTTCAAACACTGTAATATAGCGTGATCACTATAGCGTCTAGGTCTTCCTCGTTTCATTTCCTCTCTGTAATCAGCATACCAGCCAATCGCCAAATCACTGGCAATCATAAAATCTATGCGACCCCTATTGCGTAAAAAATTATTATATTCTGACCAATTCGTTATTTTATATTTAGAATACTTGCGTGATTTACTAAAAGGGGCTTTCTTCCGAGATCTCATATAATCTGGATTATTTTTAATTCAGGACATCTTACCAGATTATCACCACTCTTGCTCTACAAATCTTATTTATGCAACAAAGCCCTGCCACCTGCCATAATAACCGGCTTTACTTTCATATGATTTCAACTATTGATTGAGTAAATAATGACAGGCTTTATAGATGGCTTTAAAAAATAAGTCAAGCTTTTTGACAGATTTTACAATAAAAAGTGCTTCTTCCTGAGTGTTTAGTCTTAATAATGCTACTAGAGCAGCTTAGGCACTCTTGCCCGTCTCTTGCATAAACCATAAGTTGCTGTGTAAAATAACCTGGTTTATTATCGCCATTAACAAAATCTTTAAGGGTAGTGCCGCCAGCAATTATAGCTTTAGATAGAACATTCTTAACTGCTGTAATTAAATTCTTTATCTCATCATCGTTTAAATCTTTTCCGAATTTATCAGGATGAATTTTAGCTAAATGAAGACTTTCAGAAGCATAAATATTGCCGACTCCAACGACAATTCTATTATCCATGAGTAAATTTTTTATCGGCACTTTTTTATTCATCAGCTTACTTTTTAAATATTGAAGCTCAAATAAATCAGATAGAGGTTCTAACGCTAGATTAGCAAAAAAATCTTTCTCCAAAAGCTCGGTACGAAAGCTGTAAATCATCCCGAATCTTCGAGTATCGTTAAAAATCAGCTTTTCATTATTACTTAAGTTAAAAACTACATGGTCATGTTTTTTGACTTCATAATTATTCGGTTGCAAAGTAAACCTGCCGCTCATACCTAAATGAACTATTAAAGAATGATGATTATTAAAGTCGATTATTAAATATTTAGCACGACGCCTAACATTTATTATATTCGTATTTACGATTTGGTCAGCTAAATCAGCAGATAATTTATAACGTAGATTATCTCTTTTAAAATCCACTTTCTTTATAACAAGCCCTATTAATTTACTTTCTAGGGAGTTTTTTAAAGTTTCTACTTCAGGAAGTTCCGGCATTTTTACTATTATTTTAATAATTTTATGTTTATACTGAAGTTTTGACAAAAAGATAGCCAAACTTATAAGTGATGATATAAATACGCTCAAATACAAAAGGGGTTTTAGTGTGTATGATTATACAAGAAATGTTGCAAGAAATAAAAAATTTTTCCCTATAATCAAGATGTGGTTTTAGAATTAATACTATCACTAGTAACTAATGATAGCGTTAAAGCAAGATCTGTTGTTGAATTAACAACTAATAAATATTTTCAGCGTAGTTGGTCAAGTGTATACAGAGCTATAGAGAATTTTTACTGTGCTCGTGATGAATCATTAAATATAAGAGATAAGCAACGTTTTAAGACTCGAGAAGATATAGAAAAATACTTAATAAGTAAACTGAATGATGCTCCTCGCAGCAGAGCTACGAGGTATCTATCCAAAAAGCTTTAACTGTTTTTGTTGAAATGCTTTATAGTCCGTCCGCCAAAACTCTAAAAGCCTTATAGGCAATAGGGTTTTAAGGCAAAAATGCATAGTAAAATCCATAAGAAAATGAAAGGTTTTATATCAAAAGCTTATGGAAATACAAAAAAATGACAATAAAAAAATGAATGCATTTTGGGAAATAGTGTGGTTTTTAATACAAAAATTTAAAATCAGCCCTCAAAATTAGAGTAATTTGCTCTAAAATCGCACTATTTTTGGAAATTAGTGACACAAGTGATATTTTTTAGAGTTTTGGCGGAGGGACTTTATAAGAAGGTTTGCCTGAACCTTGATTCTGTACATAATTACGTAATCAGGAGTTTCGCACTTAGCAAATAATATGCTAATCTAGAGAAAAATAGTTTTAGATAAAAATGACAAGATCAAAATGTAGCAAAGATTTATATAAATCATTCTTACAAGCAAGTAGTGTAAGATATACTAGCAAAGCATTATCTGAAGTAAGTCCATTAGATCTATCGCACGATAGTGCAAGTCGATGGTTAAAGAGTAAGGATTTTCGCCCTAGCGAAATCTATAGCAAAGTGTCAAAATATATTGATCTGGAAGATCCTTGTTTATTAGTGGGAGATGACACCTTATTGTCAAAGCAATACAGTAAGAGGATCGAGCTTGTAAATTATCAATATTCTGGGGCTGTACATGATGTTATACCTGGTATAGGAATGGTAAACTTACTGCATTACAATACTCAAATTGATCAATCTACTCCTGTAGATTATAGAATATATGATAAAGAAACTGATGGTAAAACAAAGAACGAGCATTTTTGTGATATGCTTACTTTAGCTAAAGAAAGAGGTATCAAGCCTGATGCTATAGTTATGGATGCTTGGTATAGTGGTTTGGATAATTTAAAACATATACGTAATTTAGGTTGGATATGGGTTACCAACCTAAGAAAAAATAGAAAAGTTAATCGTAATGTTAGCTTGGAAACTTTAGAGATTCCCGATGAAGGGCTAAAAATTCACCTACGTGGATACGGTTGGGTTACGGTATTTAAGTTTGTGGCAAAAAATGGTCGCATTGATTACATAACAACTAATTTAGAGAATCCTACACGTGAGCAAATAGAGAAAATTGTTAAGGCGCGTTGGTCTATAGAAGTTTATCATCGAGAATTGAAACAAACTTGTGGTATTGAATGCTGTCAGGCACGCACGGGTCGAGCTCAAAGAAATCATATTTGCCTTGCTGTATTGGCCTGGCTTGATATGAACAAAAGGAGGATAAATGAAAACATTACTTTATATCAACAAACTTGGGAAGTTATAAAAACATCAATTCAGAACAACATTAAATGGCTTCTAACTAATACACAATTTTGCTAAGTGCGAAACTCCTGGTAATTTCTGCTCATCACCATGTTTACCTACTGTGCTCATAAAATATCCTTTAATCCAAAACTCACTTCCCCATAATTTTTCTTTAAGATTTGGATATTTCTCAAACATTTTCTTAGAAGTAATACTTTTTATGATTTGAGTTATTTTTGTTGGGCTATACATTGGTATTGACTGTAATAAAAAATGTACGTGATCTTTATCCTGAAGTTTTGACAAAAATTCTAATTTTTCTGACTAAAGTAAAAATTTATATTTAAAGTTAAATATTTAGTGCTTTTATCAGCTTAAAAGCGATATTTCTACAATTTAAAGTAAATTATTTGATATATAATACAAATTATAGATTGATACACTCGCCACTTTTTTTAATAAAAATTTTTTGTCAAAACTTCAGTTTATCTACTCCTATTTCTAAAAATCTAATTTCATAACGATCTTCTATGTGCTCACAAATTTTACACAAATAATCATCTAGTTCTTGATTGAATATTACTCTTCTATACTTTGCCGGCATTACTAAATGATATATTAGTACTGTGACATTATGACTCTTATGTATATAACTGCTTTCTTCCATTCAAGTAGTATATCACGAAGCAGAGCTTCGGGGAATTAAACCCTGAGAGATTAAAAAAAGTGGCGAGTGTATCAATCTATAATTTGTATTATATATCAAATAATTTACTTTAAATTGTAGAAATATCGCTTTTAAGCTGATAAAAGCACTAAATATTTAACTTTAAATATAAATTTTTACTTTAGTCAGAAAAATTAGAATTTTTGTCAAAACTTCAGTTAAAAAGAAAGCAAGATAATGAAAAGGCTACTGGAGATTTAGCTACAGATGCACGACGTGCAAAAAGGGCAAATTTTATTAGATAAAAATTTATACTTTATAAATGATAGAACTTGTTTATAATAACTAATTAGTAATTAAGTTATTTAGAGTTCGATGAATAAATCTAAATTCATTTTTCTATCTGCCATTTCAGGGAATATACTTGAATATTATGACTTTACTGTATATTCAGTTTTCTCGCCGATTATAGGGCGAATTTTCTTTCCTGGGGAGTCAGAATTTATCCAGATTCTTTTAAGCCTTGCAGTATTTGCCGTTGGTTTTTTAACGAGACCTATTGGAGGCATATTATTTGGTTATATCGGTGATAGATATGGTAGGCGTATTGCCTTGATAATATCTATGCTGGGTATGACTATCCCGACCTTTATCATGGGTCTGATCCCCTCATATGCAGATATTGGGGTTTATGCACCCGTTACTCTAATCATAATGCGGCTTATTCAGGGACTTTGTATTAGCGGTGAGGGAACAGGAGCTGCTATTTTCATTTTAGAACATCGTCAAAATTTAAGACCTGGTTTTACAGCAGGTTTAGTACATGGTTCCAATATTGTGGGCACATTAGTAGCAATTTTTATCGGTATTATAATAGAGCGTTATTTTTCCCATGTTGATTTTGCGTGGCGGTTTGCTTTTCTTCTCGGCGGTTTTATAGGACTTGCCGGATTTTACTTGCGACTGCGTGTTTCAGAAACGCCGATTTTTGAAATGCTTGAGAAAAAGAAAAAAGTTCTTAAAGCTCCTTTTTCCAACATAATAAAAACAGCTTGGAAATCTATGTTTTTGACCATATGTATAGGTGCCATAGCTAGCAGTATTATGTATTTAGTAAAAACATATATAAATGTGTTTTATTACAATGTTATGCATTTTGATAATGCTATTGCTTTATCCTATTCAGCTTATAGCTTGTTTATTGCAATGGTTGCGATGCCGCTTGCTGGCGGTGCTGCCGATATTATCGGAAAGTTTAAGATGAGTATGTTAGTTGGTACTGCAATTTTGCTATTGATCTTACCGACTATGTTACTTATGTCGGCAGAAGAAACTTGGCAGCAAATTCTAGTACTTACTGTTCTTGGCATGCTTGCAGGAAGTATAGCAGGTACGGCATATATATTCGTTATTTCTCTATTTACTGCAGAACAAAAATTTACCGGCGTTGCTTTCAGCTATAACTTTGCGATAGCAATATTTGGCGGTACGTCCCCGATTATTTCACGTTGGCTTGTTGAGCATACTAAATTATTTTATGCTCCAGCTTTCTATATCATGATTATTGCCGCTATATTTTTAATTATTATGTATATGATGAGAAGAGTAATCAAACAGTTGTTAAATAGTTATGAACAAAAAAAATAGAGAAGTAACAAGTAGCTGGTTTACTAATTTACGTGATTTATTATGCACGGAATTTGAGAAAATCGAAGAAGAATACGCAAAGGCAAAAGGTTTAAAGCCGGGTAAGTTTGTCCGCTCGAGCTGGGAACGTGATGGTGGTGGTGGTGGTGTTATGTCCGTCATGAAAGGGGAAGTGTTTGAAAAAGTCGGCGTTAATATATCCACTGTATTTGGTGCATTCTCAAAGGCGTTTCGTGCCGAAATCCCAGGAGCGGAGTTAGACGGCAAGTTTTTTGCTACTGGTATTTCATTAGTTGCTCACCTTAAATCTCCGTTAATTCCTACAATGCATTTCAATACCCGTTATATTGAAACCTCAAAAAATTGGTTTGGCGGCGGTGGTGATTTAACACCTTTTTATCCAGAAGAAGACGAGACAGCAAAATTTCATGCAGCTTTCAAAGAAGCATGCGACAAATATGATTCTGGCTATTATCCTAAATTTAAAAATCAATGTGACGAATATTTTTATTTGAAGCATAGAAAAGAACCGAGAGGAGTCGGCGGAATATTTTACGATTATCTAAATAGCGGTAATTTTGAGCAAGATTTTTCTTTTACGCAAGATGTAGGCAAAGCGTTATTATCAGTATACCCTGAAATCGTTAGAAATAAGCTATTTTTACCTTGGACGGATGAACAAAAAGAATACCAGCTTATAAGACGAGGTAGGTACGTAGAATTTAATTTGCTATATGATAGAGGTACAAAGTTCGGCTTAATGACTGACGGCAACGTTGAGGCAATATTGATGTCGCTACCACCGGAGGTAAAGTGGGCATAACTTGTTTCTAAAGGTAATTTGTGCGTCAACCCGCTGCTCGCATCCTCACGTACTTTTTTGTACGCTGCGGTGCTGTACTGCGTGTTTCCTGCAAATTCCTCTTTATTAACTGCGTTATGCAAGGAGTCTAATAAAAAAACGCGTTAACCGAGTTTTTTCTTGACTATTTCTTAATTTAGTTTTATTCTGCTCTACTTAGAATATTATAATATCTTGATTAGGCGATAAGCTAATGGCAAAGAAAAATAAAAACATTTTGGTAAGGTTAGTAAGTACCGCAGGTACAGGCTTTTTTTTAGTAAAAAAGCGTAATCCAAAAACGCAAACCGAAAAGCTTTCTTTTCGTAAATACGATCCAAAAGTAAGAAAACATGTTCTTTTTAAAGAAGAAAAAATAAAATAATCGAAGTAATATATGGCAGTAAAAATTCGTTTAGCTAGAGGCGGTGCTAAAAAGTGTCCTTTTTACCGTGTAGTAGTAGCTAACGCAACCGCACCACGGGATGGTGATTTTTTAGAAAAAGTTGGAACTTATAATCCGATGCTTGCTAAAGATAGTAGTGAGCGTGTAGTTCTAAAGGCGGATCGTGTAGAATATTGGCTTAAATCTGGTGCTAAACCAACAGATAGAGTTGCAAAATTTATCGAGCAAGCCGGTATAGCTCTTCCTGAGAAAGTTAAAAAAGAGATGGAAGTTAAGCTAAAAAACCGTAAAGCTAAACCAAGTAAAAAAGAAGCTAAAGAAGCGTAATGTCATCCTGTGGCTTGACCACGGGATTCAGAAAAAAGCGAGATAACCTAAGCTTTTAATTAGTTCTGCGTATTTTATTTTAGTAAATCTAGTGACTTAGACTTTTAAGTGACTAGATTTCTGCTTTTTCGTTGCGTAAATACCAAATCGTCATTGCGAGCGACTATTAAGGAGCGTGGCAATCTCATGAAATAGTGTAAAATTCCTGAGATTGCTTCGTCGCTTTGCTCCTCGCAATGACGTTTTCAGTTCAAGTAATAAATAAGGAATAAGCCGGATTAGCTCAGTGGTAGAGCAACCGCCTTGTAAGCGGTAGGTCATCAGTTCAAATCCGATATCCGGCACCACCTTTATAGGTGAGAAATTGTAAAAATATTAGATTGCAGCGTTGAGGATTTCCGGCGTTGTTACATGACTCCGATGTCATTTCTGCTTAAGGCCTCTTTGTGTGGATCGAAAGTCGTCATTGCGAGCGAATGAAATGAGCGTGGCAATCCAGGAAAAATAATAAGAAATGTTATAAGTTAGTATTTTTTACTGGATTGCGTACGTACAATTACTTCGTAATTTTCTTGTCATTGCGAGGAAAAACTGTAGGTTTTGACGAAGCAATCTCATCATTATTTTCTGAGATTGCCACGTCGCTTCGCTCCTCGCAATGACGATTTTGCATCCACGCGGGCATGCCACCGCAGGATGACACTAATAATAACGGTTTCAGAGCTATAAAAACACTGTACTGAAACACATAAACCATATCCACCCATTTCAGCGCCCTTAGCTCAGCTGGATAGAGCAACGGATTTCTAATCCGTAGGTCAGAGGTTCGAATCCTTTAGGGCGCGCCACTCTTCATTTTTTGCTACTTGTACGAACGTATCGAACTATGACTCATGATAATAATTTAAAACACAAGAATTCTTACATATTAGGTGTAGGAAAAGCAGGAGCTAAACATTTAGATTTTCAGCACCAGATGTTAAAGCGGCATTCTGTAGAGCAACTTGAAAAAGCTGGTCTAAAAGAAAGCACCATTATCTGGGATATTGGTTGTGGAAATGGTACAATGACTGAGATCATGGCATCTAGAGTAGGTGATAACGGGCAAGTATATGCAGTTGATATTAGCGAGCAACAAATCCAAATAGCCCAGCAAAGAATTAAGAATGCAGGACTCAGAAATGTTACATTTATAGTTAGTGATCTTTACTCACTATCAAATAATGATTATCCCAAAGCCGATATTGTCTATTCTAGATTACTATTAACTATTATTGTTATTATTGTCACCCCGTGGTGGTATTGCCTGCGTGGATCATTTTCTCGTCATTGCGAGGAAAAACTGTAAGTTTTGACGAAGCAATCTCATCATTATTTCCTGAGATTGCCACGTCGCTTCGCTCCTCGCAATGACGACTTGGCATCCACGCGGGCAATGCCTCCCGTGGTAAAGCAACTAGATAACATATCTGTAATCAAAAGTTGAATATACACACCAATTAGTATAAAGCAACTAAAATTAACCAGTTACCAAATTCTTACTTTCAAGATAATCTTTGATCTTCAGCAAATCATACCAAGAGGTGCGTTTTTGGCTAGGTTGGCGGAGTAAATAGGCAGGGTGGAACATTGCCGTAGTCTGGATAGGAGCGGCTAGATATTTATTGGTGTAAAAATAATATTCTTTTCTAATTTTAGTAATACCGGCATTTTTCCCAAGTAGACTAGTTGCAGCAGTGCTACCAACTAAAATAATGAGTTTTGGGTTAACTAAAGCAATATGTTTCTCAACAAAAGGTCTACAAATATCTACTTCCTCTAAAGTTGGCTGCCTATTGGCAGGTGGACGCCAAAACACTGTATTGGTAATATAAGCATTATCTTTTCGTGAAATCCCAATTGCACGCAGCATATTATCAAGTAAATTACCACTTTCACCGCAAAAGGGTATACCTTTTAAATCCTCATTACTGCCAGGAGCTTCACCTATTAACATAATTTTAGCTGCCGGATTACCGTCACCAAATACAGTGTTAGTAGCAAGCTTCTTAAGGTCACAGCCATTAAAATTTAGTAGAGATTCTTTTAGTTCTGCTATATTATTGGCTTTATCGGCAAGTGATCTTGCAAGGCTTATATTATCATGTGTTTTATCGTTCATATTAAACCCGTTTTCTTTTTGAGGCGTAGGTTTTGCTTGTGGCTTTTCAGCCAATTTGGTATTATCGCTTATTTTTAATTTTGGCGGATGCTCTGAGCAATAATATTCAACCCCGATTGCATTTAGCCATTTAAATGTATTATTCATTAAATAAATAAAATATGTTAGAATACTCTGTACCTACTGAACTAAGCGGCTTAAGGCTTGATAAAGCTTTATCTCAACTTCTTGAAAATGTTTCACGCAATCAGATTCAAAAGGCAATTAAAAGTTCTTGTGTACAAATTAATAATGTGATTATTCTCGATTCTGATATTTTGGTCAAGGAGAATGATATTATATTATTTTCTTTCAAAGAACCAGAAGAGCTAACAATCGAGGCAGCTGATATAAAACTTGATATAGTTTATGAAGATGAAGATTTAATAGTTATCAACAAAGCTGCCGGTATGACTGTCCACCCAGGGGCAGGACATCATGATGATACGCTTGTTAATGCCCTACTCCACCATACAAAAAACCTATCCGATATCGGTTCATCAGAAAGACCTGGCATAGTGCATCGTTTAGATAAGGACACGACGGGCTTAATGGTGGTTGCTAAAAATAATAAGGCACATATGTTGCTTGCCAATCAGATTGAGCAAAGGCAGGTCATACGGAAATATCAAGCTTTAGTTTGGGGCGTAATTAATCCACTAGAGGGAACGATTAAGAATAATATAGGTCGCAGTCGAAGCGATCGGCAAAAAATGACGATATTGAAATATGGTGGGAAAGAAGCCGTGACTTACTACAAAACTCTAGAGATATTTTATGGTGGCAGCATTAGTATGGTAGAGTGCAAGCTTGCTACCGGTAGAACTCATCAGATTAGAGTGCAGCTAAGCCATTTAAAGCACTCGGTGGTTGGCGATCAAACATATGGTAATAACGACCGAAAAATTAACCATGCTTCGCCTGAACTAAAGGCAAAATTATTAGATTTTAAATGCCAAGCCCTGCATTCTTGGTATTTAAGCTTTACCCATCCAACCAGTAATGAAGTGATGGAATTTTCTTGTGAAATACCAAAGGACATGGAGGGGTTTACTTTATCAGATGTCATTCCCGCAAAAGCGGGAATCCAGTATAAAGCGAGATAAATCGAGCTTTTCATAACTGTATTTTTAATTACTGGATCTAGTTCCCAAGCCACGGAATGACACCGGTAGATGATCCACCCATAAAAACATAATAATATTATAATTTCTATGCAATATTCTGTACAAGGATTTCTTAACGAAGCAGCTTATAAATTACAACAAATTGGGATTAATAATCCAAAATTAGAAGCACGCATTTTATTGCAGCATGCTATAAATAAACCTCATGAATATCTGCTTGCTAATCCTGAAAAGCAACTAAACCAGCTAGAAATAGAAGCTGTTGAAAAAGTATTAGAAAGAAGACTAAAGCACGAATCGATAGCTTATATTATAGGTGTTAAAGAGTTTTACTCGCGTGAGTTTATCGTTAATAAGCATGTATTAATTCCAAGAAACGATACGGAAATTTTGATAGATGTTGTATTAGGTTTATTCAAATTGTCATTGCGAGCGACTAAAAGGAGCGTGGCAATCTCAGGCAAAATTCCTGAGGTTGCTTCACAGACACCTATAGCGTCTTCTCGCAATGACGCACATACAAAAATACTTGAACTCGGCACGGGTAGCGGTTGCATCTCTATCAGTCTATTACTCGAACTACCGAATAGTCAAATAACCGCAACTGATATAAGCTTTGATGCACTAGAGGTTACAAAAAGTAATGCCATAAAGCATGATGTAACGGATCGTTTGCAAATTATTCATAGCGATTGGTTTGAGAATATTGGAAAACAAAAATTTGATCTTATAGTTAGCAACCCACCATATATATCTATAAACGAAAAGCCTGAAATGGCAATTGAGACAATAAATTATGAGCCATCTATTGCTTTATTTGCCGAAGAAGACGGCTTGCTGAGCTATAAAATCATAGCAGAGAATGCTAAAAAATTTCTAAAGCAAAATGGTAAAATTATATTAGAAATAGGATATAAACAAGCAGATCAAGTTAGCCAAATCTTTTTAGATCATGGTTATGTTATTGATAATATCCATCAAGATTTGCAATCTCATAATAGAGTAATAGAAATATCTTTAATTCAGCTAAATCGCTCATATGCAAGACGCATCGGGAAGAGCCTGTCAACGCTAATTTAGGATAAGGGATAGATAGAAAGCTTATAGATAAAGGGTTTAAAGGAGATTAATGTTGAGTTATGATAGATTTTTTTAATAAAAGATCAGTAACTCAACATGAAAAGATGTATCATAACTGTATATTATTTAGTAGATAATTTTTGTAAAATATATGAAGAATGGATAGAACACCGTCTATTATCAACAAATCAGCAAAGGCATAGAATAGGAAAATTAAGTCTTGCAGAATTGATGACAATAGTCATATATTTTTATCTATCGCCTTGCAAGGACTTTAAAAACTATTATTTATACTACTTACCGCATAAATATAAGGGTTACTTTAATTTACCATGTTATAGTAGAATAGTACAATTATGGCCAAGGTTAATATTGCCATTGTCAATAATGTTGCAATTACTACGAGGTGAAGATACAGGAATATATTTTATTGATTCAACAACACTATCTATTTGTCATGCTAAGCGCACTTCTATAGCTAACGCGACTAGAATTATTCCTTAGAATAATGTAAGATAATGATTTTAACTACGGTAGAGATGAAAGCATACAGTCAGGATTTAAGAGATAAGGTAATCAGTCTTCACAAAACCTCTAAATATAGAATAAAAGCAATATCAGACTTATTAGGTATAGAGCGTCATACGATATCAAATTGGATTAGACGTTATAAAGAAAATGGAGACTACAGCTCAAGACAACATCTGCAAAGTGGACGTGATGCTAGGTTTACTAATAAGGAGAATATAATTGAATTTTTAGCAAATAATCCTGATAGCCGAGCTATAGATATAAGAGATGCAGTAGCGCCCGAGCTGCCAATGAGCACATTTTATGACACGCTTCATAGAATGAAAATTACATATAAAAAAAGAGCCAAAATACAAAGGCAGGGATGAAGAAGCTAGAAAACAATTTGTGGAATATATTGATTAAATAGCATCTGATAAACTTGTGTATTGTGACGAAATGGGGGTAAGTAATAATATAACCATGTTGTACGGATGGTCAAAAAGAGGAACAAGAGCTTACTCAGAGCAAGCAGGTTTTGCTACTGAGCGAGTAAATATAGTGGCTGGTTATAATAAGGGCACCAAAGCATTAATTGCTCCGTTAGAGCATTCCGGTTATATTGATAAGCAATTATTTAATCAGTGGGTAGGTGAGCTATTATGCCCATCACTAAAACCTGGACAATGTGTAATAATGGATAATGCGAGTATTCATAAGTCACCGTTGGTAAAGGAATTAATAGAAAAAGCGGGTTGTACTCTTATTTATCTACCGGTCTATTCTCCAGATTTAAATTCTATTGAACACTGTTGGGCTAATTTTAAAAATTACTTGAGAAAAATTATTAAAAACTTTAAAGATTTTCGTGATGCAATAACGGCAGCAATGGTAAAAACCTTCCCGTGTTAGCTATATTCTATAATCTACGGGAGTAGATTGAGCAATTTTAGTATTGTAATGTAGTAAGTTTACCATTCCTATACCAGGTATAACATCATGTACAGCTCCAGAATATTGATAGTCTATCCGCCAAAAACACTTCAAATCCTGATCATTTGTAATGGGATAGAGTTTTGACAACAAATTGCTAAGATTTTCAATAAAAATTAATAAGTTATGTTAATTTTTACTGATACATTTCTGTGTTGGTCTAATTTTGATATGGAGCTATTGTTAACGATTTTTTATCGTTCATCTAGTTTTTGCATGATGATATTTTTGATTTATGTGGAGTTAGACACGATTTGTAAATGATTTGCAATGCATCGTAAATTCAAACCAATAGCAGAGATTATTGGATTGATAATATCTCCTATCATACCTTTCAAGAAGTTTCTACCCATCCGACCATATTGCTTTAAGTGACCTATTATTGGTTCTATGGCACTGCGTCTCTTGATCATAGACTTGTCCTCTTGTAACAACTTCTTCCGCGTTTTTGGGGTATATACCTTACTCTTCTCCTTTACATTGCTACCACTATACCCAAGATCAACAAATGATTTCTTTATCTTGATTCCAGTGACACTCTCTACTGCTTCAAAGCTCTGATGCAATGTATGACCATCATAAGGATTATTATGAAACGATTTTGCGGATAAAACAAAATTTCTACGACCACTTACTACTACCGCTACTTTATTGCCAAACTCATATGGCTTGTTGCGTTTTCCCTTTCCTATACACTCTACTTCAGGGGCATGAAAACTATATAATACTTTGTTATCTTCTTTATATTGCTTTTTAGCTTCTCTTTTTAAAACAGATTGGTTATGTATTTGTTTTATTTTTTGCAATACTTCTTGATTTTTGAGAGACAAGTTTAATTGCTTATTTTTGATCTCACGCTCACATACTCTAATCAAACGACCCAGTAATATTTTTAAATGCTTCATTATTTTCCAACGCTTCTTGGCTTTACTATGTTCTTTATATTTCCATAGCTTTACTATATCGCGTTTATAGGTTCTAGCGTATGTTTCATTCAAATGTATACCCAAACTGTTGCAAAGCTTTACTATGCTAAGCCTAGCTTTATCCATTAAATAAACATCGTGTGGGTGTTTGATATTCTTAATTTGTACAGTCGTATCAGCGATGATTAATTCCAAATCTTTTTTTTTAATTGTGTTAGTTTTTATCCCAACCCTGATCAACTCCGATAATATCTCATTATATCCAGCTTCACCTAATACACTACGAAACCGTCGTATACTAGTTTCCGAGATAGCTATGTCTTTTTCTATATATTCCCACCCGCAGAAATACTGCCAATACATATTCTCTTTTAGCTCTTCCTCTGATAATGAATCTGAAAAATTATACATTGCTTGTAGCATCGTTATGCCAAGCATCACTCTATGACATTTTCTATTTCTACCAAATTTCTTAATACAAACATTTTTTGATAACCACTCTTCGAGCCTAGACCAATTTATTAATTCTCTTAATTTATATAGCTTATTATTTGGGTTTAATTCTTCTTTTAATTTATAACCAAACAGTTTCCCTTGTTCTTGCGATTTGATAATGTTGTCTATTGGCATTGACTGAAATCCATAAGGTTTATGACCATATTTTATCATTTTCTTACGGATTGTTGTATTACTTCTTGTCTTAAAACCATATTATCTATAAGGCTTGTAGAGTTTTGGCGGACGGACTAAATAGTCTATCCGCCAAAAACACTTCAAATCCTGATCATTTGTAATGGGATAGAGTTTTGACAACAAATTGCTAAGATTTTCAATAAAAATTAATAAGTTATGTTAATTTTTACTGATACATTTCTGTGTTGGTCTAATTTTGATATGGAGCTATTGTTAACGATTTTTTATCGTTCATCTAGTTTTTGCATGATGATATTTTTGATTTATGTGGAGTTAGACACGATTTGTAAATGATTTGCAATGCATCGTAAATTCAAACCAATAGCAGAGATTATTGGATTGATAATATCTCCTATCATACCTTTCAAGAAGTTTCTACCCATCCGACCATATTGCTTTAAGTGACCTATTATTGGTTCTATGGCACTGCGTCTCTTGATCATAGACTTGTCCTCTTGTAACAACTTCTTCCGCGTTTTTGGGGTATATACCTTACTCTTCTCCTTTACATTGCTACCACTATACCCAAGATCAACAAATGATTTCTTTATCTTGATTCCAGTGACACTCTCTACTGCTTCAAAGCTCTGATGCAATGTATGACCATCATAAGGATTATTATGAAACGATTTTGCGGATAAAACAAAATTTCTACGACCACTTACTACTACCGCTACTTTATTGCCAAACTCATATGGCTTGTTGCGTTTTCCCTTTCCTATACACTCTACTTCAGGGGCATGAAAACTATATAATACTTTGTTATCTTCTTTATATTGCTTTTTAGCTTCTCTTTTTAAAACAGATTGGTTATGTATTTGTTTTATTTTTTGCAATACTTCTTGATTTTTGAGAGACAAGTTTAATTGCTTATTTTTGATCTCACGCTCACATACTCTAATCAAACGACCCAGTAATATTTTTAAATGCTTCATTATTTTCCAACGCTTCTTGGCTTTACTATGTTCTTTATATTTCCATAGCTTTACTATATCGCGTTTATAGGTTCTAGCGTATGTTTCATTCAAATGTATACCCAAACTGTTGCAAAGCTTTACTATGCTAAGCCTAGCTTTATCCATTAAATAAACATCGTGTGGGTGTTTGATATTCTTAATTTGTACAGTCGTATCAGCGATGATTAATTCCAAATCTTTTTTTTTAATTGTGTTAGTTTTTATCCCAACCCTGATCAACTCCGATAATATCTCATTATATCCAGCTTCACCTAATACACTACGAAACCGTCGTATACTAGTTTCCGAGATAGCTATGTCTTTTTCTATATATTCCCACCCGCAGAAATACTGCCAATACATATTCTCTTTTAGCTCTTCCTCTGATAATGAATCTGAAAAATTATACATTGCTTGTAGCATCGTTATGCCAAGCATCACTCTATGACATTTTCTATTTCTACCAAATTTCTTAATACAAACATTTTTTGATAACCGCTCTTCGAGCCTAGACCAATTTATTAATTCTCTTAATTTATATAGCTTATTATTTGGGTTTAATTCTTCTTTTAATTTATAACCAAACAGTTTCCCTTGTTCTTGCGATTTGATAATGTTGTCTATTGGCATTGACTGAAATCCATAAGGTTTATGACCATATTTTATCATTTTCTTACGGATTGTTGTATTACTTCTTGTCTTAAAACCATATTATCTATAAGGCTTGTAGAGTTTTGGCGGACGGACTTGATAACGTACAAGCTCAATCTTCTGACTGTATTGCTGTATTGCTTTGATAATAAGGTGTCATCCCCCACTAATAAACACGGTGCTTCCCAATCTATATATTTTGACACTTCCTTATAGATTTCGCTAGGACGAAAATCCTTACTCTTTAACCATCGACTTGCACTATCGTGAGATAGATCTACTGGACTCACTTCAGATAATGCCTTGCTAGTATATCTGACACTACTTGCTTGTAAAAATGATTTATATAAGTCCTTGCTACATTTTGTTCTTGTCATTTTTATCTAAAACTATTTTTCTCTAGATTAACATACTTTTTGCTAAGTGCGAAACTCCTGTATAATTCCCATGATACTTTTCTGTCAAATATGCTAATATGGTAGTTGCTTGCAACTCCGGTGCTGATTCTAGCATTGATTCTATTTCATCCCAGTGCTTCACAAATGGATCCTTACGTGTCCTATATTTACGTATTGTGCGTAATTCGCTTGGATACTTATTAATACGTAAATACTTACGTGCCGTTTTTACACTCATACCTGCTTTTGCAGCAGAAATTATCTGATTATATTTTTTGATCTTTTGCATTAAAATACCTACTTGGTTATTTGTACATGTCATCAGTAATTCTCGAATAATATTTAAATATTTAAAAATAAATTTTTATTCGATTTTACTGTCCATAGTTACTTCTTTTTTATAGGTAATTTTAATGTTCGTTGAGGGTAATTCTAATATTCGTTAGTCATCTTATGTATATAACTGCTTTCTTCCATTCAAGTAGTATATCACGAAGCAGAGCTTCGGGGAATTAAACCCTGAGAGATTAAAAATTGATTATATCTGGCTTAATTAATGTCCCCCTACGGGGATAAAAAATCCCTCGCCTTCAGGCGAAGGGAAGATATAATGAAGTTGCTTTAGCAACGAATTTATAAAAAGATATGAGAAGTTATAGAAAAAATAGTCATAGCCAGTATGATTTAAAAGTACATATTATATGGATACCAAAGTATAGAAAAAGAGCATTGGTAGGAAAAGTAGCTGAGAGAGTCAGGGATTTATTAAGGCAAATTTGCATGGAACATGAAGCATATATAATTTCAGGTAAAGTATCTTGTGATCATGTTCATATATTTATTTCATACCGTCCTCAAGTGGCTTTAAGTAAGCTTGTACAATATCTAAAAGGGAGTAGCTCAAGAATATTATTGCAAGAATTTGCTCATTTAAGGAAACAATTTTGGGGTAATCATTTTTGGGCTAGAGGATATATGGCAGTGAGTTCAGGTAATATTACTGACGAAATGATACAGCAGTATATTGATGAACAAGAAGGTGAGCCAGTAAATGATGATCGATTTCTAATCGATTCCACTTTATAACCCCTCAGCTTATAGCTGAGGGTTGTTTAGTTATAGAACTTTCCAACCCTGAGAGATTAAATATGTATTGCCCTATCGTAAGCAGCTAGGACCGACTCGTGCATCATTTCCGATAAAGTCGGATGCGGGAATATGGTATTAATTAAATCTAGCTCTGTTCCCTCTAAATTCTTTGAAACTACATATCCTTGTATTAATTCGGTAACTTCCGAACCTATCATATGTGCCCCAAGTAACTCACCGGTTTTAGCATCAAATATAGTTTTGACCAATCCTTCAGCGTCACCGCCAACTAGAGCTTTACCATTCGCCATAAAAGGAAACCTACCGATTTTTAGTTCATGACCTAAGGCTTTTGCAGCTTCTTCCGTCAAACCAACACTTGCTATTTGCGGTAAAGAATAAGTGCAGCCAGGGATATTGTGCTTATTGATAGCATGAGGCTTTAAGCCTGCAATGTTTTCCGCTGCAATAATGCCCTCATGGCTTGCTTTATGTGCTAAACAAGGTGCACCTGCTACGTCACCTATTGCGTAAATCCCTGATTCTGCTGTTTGCATCAAGCCGTTAGTAACTATATAGCCGTTTTCTACTTTAACTTTTGTTTTCTCTAACCCTAAATTTTCAGTATTTGCTACAATACCTACTGCCATAAGCAGAATTTCAGCTTGTAATTTTTGTGTTTTACCAGCTAGCTCTAGTTCGATTTCTAAACCATCTTTTGATTTTGTTTGCTTAATTAGCTTAGCATTTGCAATAATTTTTATGCCTTTCTTCTCAAAAATTTTATGGGCAAGGTTTGAAATCTCTATATCTTCCACCGGTAATATTTTGCTATGAGCTTCAATTACTGTAACATCCACCCCAATAGCATTATAAAATGAGGCGAATTCTATACCAATTGCACCTGAACCTACTATAATCATAGATTTCGGCACATGCTGCGGTATCATAGCTTCCTTTGAAGTCCAAATTTGTTTACCATCTGGCTCAAATCCTTTTAAAACTCTAGCTCTTGCTCCGGTAGCGATAATAATATTATCTGCTTTTATTTTAAGGTTATCATTAATATTTATTACCTTATTTGCTTCAAGCTTTGCTACTCCATCTATAACAGTAACTTTATTTTTCTTAAGTAGCATCTTAACGCCGCCAGCTAGCTTATTTGAAATTTCTCTAGAACGCTCAACTATCTTCTTAATATCGATTTTAGCAGAACCAGCATCAACGCCATAATCTTTAGCGTGTTTTATATACTCAAACACTTCAGCAGATTTAAGCAAAGATTTCGTCGGAATACATCCCCAATTAAGACACACTCCGCCTAAATGTTCTTTCTCTATTAATACAACTTTTTTCTTTAATTGTGCTGCTCTAATTGCAGCAACATATCCGCCAGGTCCACCACCTATCACGGCTATATCATACTGTTCCATTTTATTTTTATTTTATTGGTTGGGTTATTTTGGTTACTTGGTGTCACAGGCATTAACGTCATTGCGAGGAGAGGCAAAGCCTTGACGTGGCAATCTCATAAAACAGTACTATATTTCTGAGATTGCCACGCCACTTTCAGTGGCTCGCAATGACGGAAATAGGGATGACATTAGGCTATACTACTTTTTAAGAACCACCTATTTTTCTCGTGTACTTTAATCCGTCCAATAATCATATCGGCGGTTCCCTCATCACCTTCTGCTTGTGCGATTTTTAAACCTTTATATAAAGTATCTATTATAATATCTTGATCTTTTACAAGGCTTTTTAGCATTTCATTTGCAGAAGCATTAGGGTTCGGCTCACTTATAGATGCTAGTTTTATCAAATTTGATAATGCCGGAACTTTAGCATCTAAAGTTCTTATTCGTTCAGCTAGCTCATCTAGACTTTCAGCTAAATCTTCATATTGTCCTTCAAATAATAAATGTAGGCTTCTAAATTCAGCCCCTTCAACATTCCAATGACAATTTTGTGTTTTGAAATATAAGGCGTAGCTATCTGCTAAAACCTGTTCTAAAGCTTTTATTACTTGCATAGTTATACTCCTATAAACGCCAATTTAGGATAAGAGAAGTTGTTCTGGAGCTAAAGCATCAAGTTTTATACGAGATTTAGTGATAGCATAAGAAGTAACACAAGCTAGAATATGCACCAAGAAATTAAATACTGATTCAATGATGCTCCTCGCAGCAGAGCTACGAGGTATCTAAAAAAGTTTTAGTTGTTTCTTATGATATCACGAAGCAGAGCTTCGGGGAATTAAACCCTGAGAGATTAAAAAAAGTGGCGAGTGTATCAATCTATAATTTATATTATATATCAAATAATTTACTTTAAATTGTAGAAATATCGCTTTTAAGCTGATAAAAGCACTAAATATTTAACTTTAAATATAAATTTTTACTTTAGTCAGAAAAATTAGAATTTTTGTCAAAACTTCAGAATAAAACCATGAAACCAGAATTCTTTGATACGGCTATGCGAAAAAAGATTTATACAGATCTTGATGATTTACAATTAGATCTTGATATTTGGTTAGAGCATTTCAATAATGAAAGACCTCATTCTGGTAAATATTGTTATGGTAAAACTCCTATGCAAACTTTTCAGGATAGTAAGAAATTCTGTTGAAAAGAATAATGAAATCTTGTATCTTGAATATGTATCTGACAGTCAAAATTTAACTGACAATCAGGTGCGAAATGTATAGTGTCTGTAAGATGAAATCTTGACTTCTACAGTCGCTACGCTCCCCGCAATGACAGCAGTAAAATCATAACCCCATTAAGCTTTTTGCAAAATCGTGTCGATTAAATATTGTCAAATCTTCTAGCTGTTCACCTATACCAATAAAATATATCGGTAAATTAAATCTCTGCACCACCCCGACAATCACACCAGCTTTAGCACTGCCGTCAAGCTTGGTTACAATAAGACCGGTTAAATTAGTAGCCTCGTTAAAATGCTCCACTTGGTTATAGGTATTTTGTCCAGTAATAGCATCTATCACTAAAACGCTATGAGTAGGGAGGTCCTCGTCTACTTTCTTGATAACTTTCACAATCTTAGTAAGCTCATCCATTAAGTTCTTTTTATTGTGAAGTCTGCCTGCCGTGTCGATAAAAAGTATATCGATATTTTGCTTAATTGACTCTTCTACTGCTCTGTAAGCAACGCTTGCAGGATCTGCTGCCTCTTCGCCGGTAATAAGCAAAGCTTTTGCTCTTGTTACCCAGCTATCTAACTGATTTACGGCGGCGGCTCTGAACGTATCACATGCGGCAACTGCTACTTTTTTACCCTGCATTCCATACATTGCAGCAAGCTTACCGATAGTGGTTGTTTTACCTGCACCATTAACACCGCATACTAAAACCACGTTTAGTTTATTTTCATTTAAAGTGAAAGGAATTTCTGATTCTAATAATTGCTGTTCAATAAGATTTGCTAAAGTTTCTTTTATTTCGGTAGTTTCAACTTCTTTATCGAATTTGAGCGATTTAAAATCTTCGATAATTTTAGCTGCTACCAAACTTCCCATGTCAGTCGAAATTAATAGCTCTTCCAATTCCTCTAATGTTTCTGCATCCAGTTTTTTCTTATAAAATATCTTATCAATACCTGCTGATATTTTACCTGAGGTCTTAGATAAACCTTGCTTTAATTTGCTAAATATCGAAATCATTTTTTGTTTATATTTATTCTAAAATGCGTTGTTATACTTATGATCTGTGATTCTTTAACTTTTTTTATATGGATCGAAAAGTATTTTTCAATCGCTCGCAATAACGATTCGTTATCCATGCAATAACGCTGACTTAAGCACTTCCTACTTGGGAAGAGAAATGTGCCTCATCAATACCTAAATGCTTTAATGCATTATGCCATTTATTTGCAGGATTATCAGCAAAAATAAATTCTTTATCACAATCCATAACTAGCCATAGATTTTCTTCTAGCTCTTTTTCAAGCTGCCCTGCTTTCCACCCAGTATATCCTACAATTAATAAGCTGTTTTTAGGTCCTTTACCAAAAGCTATATCTGCTGAAATTTCTAAATTAGAGCTTACTACTAAATCATTATGAAAATCTAATAATAAGTTTTTATTATAATCTGTGGAATGCAAAAAGAATCCCTTTTCATGCTCTACAGGTCCGCCAAGATATATAGGTACCATAACAGGATTTACTATTTCATCATTTTTTATTTTAAAAAATGACTTTAAATCTATATGATTTACTAAACGATTAAACATTAATCCTATTGCACCTTCTTCTGTATGTGATAACATATAAATCAAGGATTTATGGTAGATACCTTTTGTAATTACATACGGTGTTGAAACTAGTGTTTTACCGGATAGGTTATAAAAGATCTTATCATTCATAATAAAACTAGTATTATATATTTATTAAGTATATAAGATTTAAATTCAATTATTCAATAGAAGTTAACAATAATGATCACATTTTTTGATATTACTATTTTTTCTATTATCACACTTTTTTCGTTTTTTGGATTATACCAAGGGATAATAGGTTTTTCGACAAGAATACTCGGTTTTATTACCTCGATAATGTTGACATATTTCTTATATCCACATATTTCGCAAATGTAGAAGTCAAGATTTGATCTTACAGACACTATAAATTTCGCACCTGATTGTCAGTTAAATTTTGACTGTCAGATATATATTCAAGATACAAGATTTCATTATTCTTTTCAACAGCTAATTTCTTACTATCCTGAAAACTGAAGTTTTGACAAAAAATTTTTAATGATGCTCCTCGCAGCAGAGCTACGAGGTATCTAAAAAAGTTTTAGTTGTTTCTTATGATATCACGAAGCAGAGCTTCGGGGAATTAAACCCTGAGAGATTAAACCCTGAGAGATTAATCTCCTATGAAGAACTCGGCCGCAAGCGACCGAGTTTCAAAACAGGTTAAACTGCTTTGTTTCTTTTTCAATTTTATCCATTGCGTTTAGTTGATTTTGGTATCCACACAAAGTGATACATTATTCTAAAAACATGATGACTATTACGCCTCAATTCCATTCTACTAAATTATAATATGCCAACGCTTATATTATAACGCTATCCATCTAGGGAGCAAGCTCCCTAGATTTTCGCTATGCGGTTAAAACGACGCACTGCAAGTGCGGGGTTTTTCTCCCAAAATTGGGACAATAAAACCATGAAACAAGAATTCTTTGATACGGCTATGCGAAAAAAGATTTATACAGAGCTTGATGATTTACAATTAGATCTTGATATTTGGTTAGAGCATTTCAATAATGAAAGACCTCATTCTGGTAAATATTGTTATGGTAAAACTCCTATGCAAACTTTTCAGGATAGTAAGAAATTAGCTGTTGAAAAGAATAATGAAATCTTGTATCTTGAATGTGTATCTGACAGTCAAAATTTAACTGACAATCAGGTGCGAAATTTATAGTGTCTGTAAGATCAAATCTTGACTTCTACAACCCACCAAACTGTTCTTTAATAATACGATCTTCTAAAGTATGATTCTTATTAAAGAGCAGTTTGATAGATTTATCGTTAGTTGATTTAATAGTAACTGATTTTATATTACTAAATTCTTGAAAATCAGCAGTGGCATTTACTGGTCTTTTATTTGTATTAAGTATTTCAAATTTAATGGAAGCTGAAGACGGCAATAATGCCCCATGCCATCTACGTGGTCTAAATGAACATATAGGGGTTAGGCATAGCATATTCGACTCTAGAGGGAGAATATGACCACCGGCAGATAAATTATAGGCACTGCTACCTGCTGGTGTTGCAACTAAAGCTCCATCTGCTACTAGTGCACTCATTCGCTCTACGCCGTTTACTTCAATTCTCAATTTAGCTGCTTGATTAGTTTTGCGGAATATCGATACTTCATTAATCGCAAGAGCTTTATGTATTTGACCATCTACGTCTTCAGCCTGCATTAAAAGAGGATTAAGAGTAGAAGCAGTACTTTCTTGAATATTTTGTAGTATATTTTTAATATCCAAAGGATTCATCAGAAAGCCGAGACTGCCTAAATTAACACCATAAAAAGGTATGTTTAAATGCATATAACGATGTATATTATGCAATAACTCCCCGTCCCCGCCGGCTACCATGATTACGTCCGCATCTTCTACGTCACAATAAGTATAAAGTTTTTTTATTTCCTCTATACTACTTGAAGATTTAGAATTTTCATTATAAACTAATGCTATTTTATTCATATTCATTGTGAATTTCTTTTTTAAAGATAGACGCTTAAGCAATAATAAGTTATAAGATATATACCTTTAATACTTCAAGATTTGGCAAGCCAAATTTCGGGATTCGTCTTTGCTCACGTAGTTTCTCTACGTTCCGCAGACTCACCGCTTATTGACTTACCAACTTTTGAAGTATTCGCGGTATGCAATAATAAATATAATAATTATAGAAATTAATATGTCGTCATTCAATATCAAAAATCATAAAAATGATTTACTATTTATACCTCTTGGTGGTTCTAACGAAATAGGTATGAATTTTAATCTGTATCATTATAAAGGTAAATGGCTAATTATTGATTGTGGTAGCGGTTTTGCTGATGATTATTTACCGGGCGTTGATATGATGATTGCAGATAGCAGTTTCATTGAAAAATATAAAAAAGATATAGTCGGAATGATCATAACTCATGCTCATGAAGATCATTTGGGCGGAGTACAATATTTATGGAATAGTCTTAAATGTCCTATTTATACTACTACTTTCACAGCACATTTTTTAAAAATTCGTTTAAGCGAATATGATTTTGCTAAAAATATTAAAATTCATGAAGTAACACCAGGAGGTAAAATAGATTTAGCTCCTTTTTCGCTGGAAATGGTACCATTAACCCACTCAGCACCTGAGATGCAAGCAATTATGATCCGCACGGAAGCCGGTAATATCTTACATACTGGCGACTGGAAATTTGATAACGATCCAGTGCTAGGCAAAAAAGCCGATGAAGAGCTTTTAAAATCTTATGGGGACGAGGGAGTACTTGCGTTAGTTTGCGATTCTACCAACGTCTTTAATAAAGGAAGCTCCGGTTCTGAGGGATATGTTAGAAAAAGCTTAATAGATATTATAGCTGGCTGCCCGCAAATGGTAGTAGTTTCAACTTTTGCTTCTAATCTAGCTCGTCTTGATACCATAATTCATGCTGCTCAACTTGCAGGTAGAAAAGTAGCCCTAACTGGCAGAAGCTTGCACCGCATTAAGCTTGCAGCCGAAGAAAGCGGTTATTTTAAAGATATTGCACCTTTAATTAGTGAACGTGATGTTAGTAGATTCAGAAGAGAAGAGCTATTAATAATTGCTACCGGCTGTCAAGGTGAGCCGTTAGCTGCTACTGCAAAACTAGCCTCTAACTCTCACCAGTCAATAAAGCTTGCTCCTAAAGACACCATGATCTTTTCTTCAAAAATTATACCTGGTAATGAAAAGAAAATATTCAGGCTATTTAATATATTCGTAAAAAGCGGTGTAGAAGTAATTACCGAACGAGACCATTTCGTGCATGTATCAGGTCACCCTTCTGTTGATGAGCTACAAAAAATGTATTCTTTAATTAGACCAAATATTTGTATACCTGTACATGGTGAGCCAGTACATATTCATGAGCATGTTAAACTTGCTAAGAAAAACGGCATAAAACAAGCAGTGGAAGTTGAGAATGGTAGCGTGGTGCTACTTGAACCTAACAATGCGAAAGTGATTGCAAAAGTTGAAAGTGGTTATTTAGCTGTCGATGGTAACTATTTACTCCCTGTAGAATCACCTATTTTTAAAGCTAGAAGACGTATGCGTGAGTCTGGTACAGTAATAGCCTCGATTGTAATTGATCAAAAAGGCTTGCTTGCCGCAAAGCCGATATTATCTATGCCAGGTTTACTTGATGCAAATGAAGATATGCAATTGATTAATATAATTAAAAATGACATCGCAGGGCTTATTAAAACACAGCAGAGCCAAGCTAAAAAAACTTTATCTAAAGAACAGATAGAAGAAAAAATAAAATCTACGATACGAAAAACTCTCAAACAAGAAATTAATAAATCCCCTGCGATAATAGTTAATATCGAAAAAGCTATAGAGTAGTTTTTTCGGCTCTGTTTCATCAATTGTGTAAATTTCGTGAGCCAATGATGCTCCTCGCAGCAGAGCTACGAGGTATCTAGTCTATCCGCCAAAAACACTTCAAATCCTGATCATTTGTAATGGGATAGAGTTTTGACAACAAATTGCTAAGATTTTCAATAAAAATTAATAAGTTATGTTAATTTTTACTGATACATTTCTGTGTTGGTCTAATTTTGATATGGAGCTATTGTTAACGATTTTTTATCGTTCATCTAGTTTTTGCATGATGATATTTTTGATTTATGTGGAGTTAGACACGATTTGTAAATGATTTGCAATGCATCGTAAATTCAAACCAATAGCAGAGATTATTGGATTGATAATATCTCCTATCATACCTTTCAAGAAGTTTCTACCCATCCGACCATATTGCTTTAAGTGACCTATTATTGGTTCTATGGCACTGCGTCTCTTGATCATAGACTTGTCCTCTTGTAACAACTTCTTCCGCGTTTTTGGGGTATATACCTTACTCTTCTCCTTTACATTGCTACCACTATACCCAAGATCAACAAATGATTTCTTTATCTTGATTCCAGTGACACTCTCTACTGCTTCAAAGCTCTGATGCAATGTATGACCATCATAAGGATTATTATGAAACGATTTTGCGGATAAAACAAAATTTCTACGACCACTTACTACTACCGCTACTTTATTGCCAAACTCATATGGCTTGTTGCGTTTTCCCTTTCCTATACACTCTACTTCAGGGGCATGAAAACTATATAATACTTTGTTATCTTCTTTATATTGCTTTTTAGCTTCTCTTTTTAAAACAGATTGGTTATGTATTTGTTTTATTTTTTGCAATACTTCTTGATTTTTGAGAGACAAGTTTAATTGCTTATTTTTGATCTCACGCTCACATACTCTAATCAAACGACCCAGTAATATTTTTAAATGCTTCATTATTTTCCAACGCTTCTTGGCTTTACTATGTTCTTTATATTTCCATAGCTTTACTATATCGCGTTTATAGGTTCTAGCGTATGTTTCATTCAAATGTATACCCAAACTGTTGCAAAGCTTTACTATGCTAAGCCTAGCTTTATCCATTAAATAAACATCGTGTGGGTGTTTGATATTCTTAATTTGTACAGTCGTATCAGCGATGATTAATTCCAAATCTTTTTTTTTAATTGTGTTAGTTTTTATCCCAACCCTGATCAACTCCGATAATATCTCATTATATCCAGCTTCACCTAATACACTACGAAACCGTCGTATACTAGTTTCCGAGATAGCTATGTCTTTTTCTATATATTCCCACCCGCAGAAATACTGCCAATACATATTCTCTTTTAGCTCTTCCTCTGATAATGAATCTGAAAAATTATACATTGCTTGTAGCATCGTTATGCCAAGCATCACTCTATGACATTTTCTATTTCTACCAAATTTCTTAATACAAACATTTTTTGATAACCACTCTTCGAGCCTAGACCAATTTATTAATTCTCTTAATTTATATAGCTTATTATTTGGGTTTAATTCTTCTTTTAATTTATAACCAAACAGTTTCCCTTGTTCTTGCGATTTGATAATGTTGTCTATTGGCATTGACTGAAATCCATAAGGTTTATGACCATATTTTATCATTTTCTTACGGATTGTTGTATTACTTCTTGTCTTAAAACCATATTATCTATAAGGCTTGTAGAGTTTTGGCGGACGGACTATCTAAAAAAGTTTTAGTTGTTTCTTATGATATCACGAAGCAGAGCTTCGGGGAATTAAACCCTGAGAGATTAAATCCTACCATCAAATTTGATCATAAAATGAGCCATGGCTTTGTTGCATAAATAAGATTTGTAACGCCAATTTAGGATAAGAGCAGTTGTTCTGGAGCTAAAGCATCAAGTTTTATACGAGATTTAGTGATAGCATAAGAAGTAACACAAGCTAGAATATGCACCAAGAAATTAACAGGAGATCTATGCCTTGTATGCTCTAGGTTCATTCTATTTTTTAGTATATTAAATACTGATTCAATTAATGATCGTTTACGTAACATAGCTTTATCTTCTAATTCTAGTAAATAATTCTTCATATCCTTGCGAATATTAGTTATCATTCTTAAATTTCTAGAATAGAGTTTAAACCATAACTCTTTACAAATATATGCTTTATCACCAAATACCTTACCTGTTATCTTCTGAGTTATAGATTCAAGAACAGATAAATCAGCTCTATTTGCTTTTGTTATTTTAACAGCTATAATCTCTGCTTTATGGTTAATGATTAAATGTAATTTAAATCCCATAAACCAACCATAACTACTCATCCCAACTTTGGCAATTTTACCAAAAACTCTATTACTAGAAGTGCGCTTAGCATGACAAATAGATAGTTTTGTTGAATCAATAAAATATATTCCTGTATCTTCGGCTCTGTTTCATCAATTGTGTAAGGAAAGTTCTATAATTAATTAAGCCAGATATAATCAATTTTTAATCTCTCAGGGTTTAATTCCCCGAAGCTCTGCTTCGTGATATCATAAGAAACAACTAAAACTTTTTTAGATACCTCGTAGCTCTGCTGCGAGGAGCATCATTTAAATATAGATATATCATGGCTCATTTAACGATAGATGAAAGATTTAAAATATACGAAATGAATAAGAGTGGTTATAGCTCGCGATATATAGGGACAAAGATTGGCCGTGATAAAAGCACTATATGTTATGAACTCAAGAGAATGAGGCATAATTATAGACCAGATAGGGCTAACACACTTGCTTGCAGTTTAAGGCAAGGTAAGAGAAAAAGAAAATTAGATATTGATAATAATTTACGAGCAGAAATAATAAAGCAGTTAACACAGGGTATTTCACCAGATATAATTTCAGGTAGACGTAAACTATCACGAGATACTGTCAATATTTCTACAGAGAGTATATACCAGTTTATTTATACATCTCCTATAGCACAAAGGCAAAAATTATATTTATCTTTAGCAAGAAAAAGGAAAAATAGGTTGCATCATGGTACAAGAATCAGAAACAAAAGAATTACAATACCAAATCGAGTTTCCATTACTGAAAGACCAGAGATAAATAGAAAGATAGCAGCAATAGGTCATTTAGAAGGTGATTTAACTTTTAACAAAGGTAATCAAAGTCGTAATATAGGCGCTCTTGTGGATATCAGAACACAAAAAGTGTTTCTCACTTTAAACCGTTCAAAAAGAACACAAGATGTGATTGGTAACATGAATAAAAAACTTAAACAATTGTCGCATATAATCAAAAGCATAACGTTAGATAATGGCAAAGAATTTACCAATCATGAACAACTATTGCCAAAATCTGAACGAAAAGTATATTTTTGCAATCCTTATTCTCCATGGCAAAAACCATTGATAGAGAAGATTAACTCAATGGTGCACAGAGTATACTCTAAATCTTTAGATATAAAAAAATTAACAATAAAGCAATTACAAGAAATTGAGGATTTTTTAAATAATTTACCAAGAAAAGTGCTCGGTTATAAAACACCCAATGAGGTATGGGAAGAAAATATAAATCTGGCTTAATTAATACTGGAATTTACCTAAATTTCGTGAGCCATTAAATCCTACCATCAAATTTGATCATAAAATGAGCCATAGCTTCATTCCAATTGGGGATAGGCATAGACCATTTTTTGGTAATATAATCAATTGTCAGATATAAAACCTTAAATACTGCTTCATCATTTGGAAAGATGCGTTTATTCTTAGCCACTTTTCTCAATTGGCTATTCAGCGATTCTATCGCATTTGTAGTGTAAATAATCTTACGAATCTCCTTTGGATATTGCAAGAAAATTATCAAATTATCCCAATTATTATACCAAGATTTAGCTATATGCGGATATTGCTTACTCCATTTTTGATCAAATGACTCAAGAACTAATTCTGCTTCTTTTTCAGTAGCAGAAGTATAGATTAGTTTCAAATCCGCTGCTAATTGCTTTCTATCTTTATATGATACATATTTGAGGCTATTCCTGATCTGATGGACAATACAAATTTGATGTTCAGTTTTCGGGTATACTGATGCAATAGCATCAGACATACCAGTTAGATTATCACTACAAGCACTTAAGATATCTTTTACTCCTCTATTTTTCATCTCAGTAAAATTACCAAGCCAAAATTTAGCTCCTTCATTCTCACTTATCCATAAGCCTAAAATATCCTTTCTGCCAGATAAATCTATTCCTAAAGCTACATATACTGATTTATTAATAATAAGTTTATCTTGTCTTACTTTCACTACTAAACAGTCAAAATATACTATAGGGTATACTGATTCAAGAGGTCTACTCTGCCAAATCTTGACCTCATCTATTACTTCATCTGTAATCCTGCTGATTAGGCTCTCACTGATCTCAGCTCCATATAATTCTTGCAATTGTGTTTTAATATCAGACACACTCATACCCTTCGCATATAAGGATATTATCTTTTGGTCTAAGCCATCTATTCTTGTTTGTTTCTTTGAGACTATTATAGGTTCAAATTTACCTTGTCTGTCTCTTGGAACATTTAGCTCTATAGTACCATTCTCACTAATCAGATTCTTACTAAAACTACCATTCCTCGCATTCTCAGTTTCAGCTCTATCATACTTGCTATAACCTAAATGTTCTGACATCTCAGCATGCAGTGCTCGCTCTAAAATCCCCTTGGTTAATTCCTTAATTAATCCATTCTGACTTAGTACTGTTTTTAAATCTACTCCGCCTTTTATCAGCAAATCTATTGCTTCATTTATTTTTTTATTCTTCTCTATTTGCATTTCTGTTACCTATATTTTTAATTACTTCTAATATAGGCTCAACAAAAATTTACACAATCATTGCAAAAGACTCCAAATGTTATGCCGTGGCTCGACCACGGGTCCAGTAATTTACATTAAAAAGGCATCTTAAAGCCTGGTGGCAAACTCATACCGCTTAAAGCACCTGACATAGAATTTTGTGAATCTGCATCACATTTCTGTTTTGCATCGTTAAAGGCGACTTTAATTAAATCCTCCAACATCTCTTTTTCTTCTGCTTTTAGCAGGGATGCATCTATTGAAACCTTTTCAACTTCACCTTTGCCTGTTGCTATAATTTCTACAAGCCCACCTCCTGCTTTACCAGTATATCTAGTATTTGCCATTTGCTCTTGTGCTTCTTGCATTTTTTTCTGCATTGTTTGAGCTTGTTTTAAAAATTGATTAAAGTTTACCATAATTTTATCCTTTAATTTTTAAGTAGAATATCCATAATTTTTGCATCAGGAAAATGTTTTTTTATTAAACTAAAACCATCATCTGATTCAATTTTATCTGTTAATTGACTTTTTAGAATCGTTTGTTGCTGCTCTTTTAATATTATAATTTCGATTTTTTCATTACTAAAAGCAAACAATAAATTTTCTATTTGTTTCTTTATTTTGCTTGTTATCTCAGAACTCACAATTTCTAATTTATTATCATAAAAATTTTTAAGTTCTATACTGTTCAATAAAAAATAATATATTTCTATCTCATTATTTTCATAAAGATACTTAAGAAAATCTACAATTTCAAATTTTTTTTTTATTTCTTCAGTAGATGGCTGTTTTAAATCTCTATTATCACTCGGTGAATCATCCAATGGCAACGAGGCTGAATATATTGATTTTATAATCAACATTTCAGTTTCAATAAGTTGATTATAAGAAATTTTGATTTCTGCTACTCCTTTACTATATATTTGCCATAAAATTGATAAATGCGGAAAACTAATTTTACCTAAAATATTTTTAATTCTGTCATTAAACGACTCGTATAACGGCATGCTATAGCTAGGCAACATCTTCACCTTATTAAGATAAGCTATAAATTCTGATACTGATTCTATAAATGTTTCAAGATTAACTGAAGAAGAATAAAGCTTATTTATTAGAGAAATACTATTTGCGATATCTCTATTAACTATACACTCACTAAATTCTAGTATAACATTATTGTCGACAAGCCTAAGCATCTGATTAATCGCTTGTCTTGTAATCATACTATCAGATTTAGCGGATAAACTAGCTGCCTGATCTAGAATAGATACCGCATCACGAGCAGAACCGTCTGATTTATAAGCTATTACTCTTAAAGCTTCTATATCTGTTTTTAGACTTTCTTCTTTAACTATATACTCAAGTAGCTTAAAAATTTCTTCAAAGCTAAGACGTTTTAAATCATATCTTTGACATCTTGAAATAATCGTTGCTGGGATTTTCTGCACTTCGGTTGTTGCAAAAATAAATATCACATGTGGAGGTGGCTCTTCTAAAGTCTTAAGAAGTGCATTAAAAGCACCTTTAGAAAGCATATGCACTTCATCAATAATAAATATTTTATACTTTCCTTGCAGCGGCTTATACTCAGCTGACTCTATAATTCTGCGTATATCATCAACGCTAGTTTTACTTGCCGCATCGATTTCAATTATGTCAGAGTGGTTATGGTTGTTGAAACTAACGCAATTTACACATTGCTCACACGTCTTAATATCATTACCTTGAGTAATTAAAGCAGAGCAGTTTACCGCTTTAGCAATAATACGAGCGGATGTAGTTTTACCGACTCCCCTAATACCTGTTAAAAGATACCCACCAGCTAGGCGATTATTCAGGATAGTATAACTTAAGACCTTTACAAGTACCTCTTGCCCATGCAGTTCAGCGAAACTACTTGGACGATATTTCCTAGCAAAAGGGATATATTGATTATTTGAATTTATATCGGTCACGATTTAAATTTTAGAAATTATCGTCATTGCGAGCGACTGCAAGGAGCGTGGCAATCTCAGGAATTTTATACTCCTGCTTTACGAGATTGCTTCGTCAATTACTTCGCAATTTTCTCGCAATGATGGAAAACTGTTACTAGTAGTGACCCAGCGAATCCTACTCTGGCTGCTTCCTCTCGGACCTGACCAACTAAATAAGCACGATGCCCACTACTAGCATAATTAACATAACCTTTTTAGCTAGAAGAAACAACATATTTTTTTTCTATTTCTGATTTTGTTAACCTTTCGGGTACACCATATATCTCAGGATTTTTTAACTTAAATAAATCTTCATCAAATTTTTGTACTTTGACCATATTATCAAATTTAATAGTTACTACATTAGTATCCTCAAATATTTTAAGCAACTCAATTTGTTTATTAGCTTTATTTAAAGTAATTTCACTATGTCGCTCAGTTACTTTGTGATAGATATTAATTCTCAAGAGGTCTTTTTCACTGACAACCGATTCAACCACAAAATCTTTGTCAAAATTTTCATTATCCTCAAGTAAAAAATTAAATATATTTTCATCCCTAGCAATACGGCTTATTTGTTCCATATCATAATCATACATTGATACAAAATTTTTAGTACCTACTATAATTATAGGGAAAGGAGGGTAATAATTACATCTAAAGTTATAAGGCTTACTGATTAACAATTTTCCTTGAGTTATATTACCTTTAGAATCTTCTTGTGTAAAATCTACTGCAATCGATTTCATCGTACGCAGATATGTTTTTAGCTCTAAAATAGCCGCTTTATCATCTGATCCAAATGCCGCAATCGAATTTGTAAAAATACAAACGATAATTAAAAAAAATATCTTTTTCATTTTCATTGTTTTATATTGTAAATTATGTTTAGAATACCTTAGTTATATACTTAAAACAAATAGTATTTATGAAAATTGTTGCCTTAAGAGAAAAAGTAAAGCACGAAACACGAGTTGCTATAACACCTGAAGTAGCTAGCCTTTTGGTTAAAAAAGGCTTTGCCGTTACTGTCGAGAAAGATATAGGGGCTTATGCTGGCTTTCTTGATGAAGAATATATAGCAGTAGGTGCTAAAATATCTGCAGTACCACTCGAAATTATTTCTGATGCTGATATTATATTAAAGGTTCAGCCATCACCTGTTAGCGATAAATATAGCGAGCTTGAATTTGCGAAAAAAGGAGCTGTTATTATTGGGCTTCTATCGCCTTATTTGAATCACGAATATATCAAAGCAGCAGCTAAAAAAAATCTGACTAGCTTTGCAATGGAGTTAGTGCCAAGAATCACTAAAGCCCAGAATATGGACGCTCTATCTTCGCAAAGTAACCTAGTAGGATATAGGGCAGTAATTGAAGCGAGCTATCATTATACTAAAGCTTTTCCAATGATGATGACGGCAGCAGGTACTGTTTCACCTTGTAAAACTCTAATACTTGGTATCGGTGTTGCAGGACTACAAGCAATTGCAACAGCAAAAAGACTTGGTAGCGTTGTTGCAGGATACGATGTAAGATCGGCAACAAAGGAACAAGTAGAGAGCTTAGGGGCCAAATTTGTTTCGCCAGAACTGCAAGAGGATCTACAAGATAAATCAGGCTATGCTGGGGAAAGCTCTGAAAGCTATAAAGCTAAACAAGAGGAATTTTTAGCAAAAATCATCAAAAACTATGATATAGTTATTACTACTGCACAAATTCCTGGGAAAAAAGCACCTTTGCTTGTTACAGACAAAATGCTAAAATCAATGAAGTATGGATCGATTGTTGTTGATATAGCAACCGCAACGGGTGGAAATGTTGAAGGCTCGGAACTCGATAAAATTATTACTAAACATGGCGTTACTATAATAGGTTTATCAAACCTTGCTGCTAAAATTGCAACTGATAGCTCAAAATTATATTCTAAGAATTTATATAATTTTTTAAATTATGCACTCCAAGACGACAAACTTAATATGGATGATGAGTTAGTGCAGTCTATGTTAGTTACTAAGGATGGCAAAATTGTGAACGAGAAGTGTACTCGATGAACTTGAAAAATTGGCTACGTCGTCTTATAAGATCTGTGGTGCTCACGTACTAAAGTGTACGCTCCGCTCCTCGACTTATAGACTCCTTGCTCTTTTCCAAGTTGATCTTCGTATATCTCACCACATACTTAATACATAACACAACCAAAAGAAAAAATATGAATCAATTACCAATAATAGCTAAGCAAGCTAGTGAAATTGCCAAAAATACCCAAGAACTATCAGATAAATTAAAAGATTTAGTGATAGATGGCAGCTCGCAAGTTGCAGCTTCTACTATTGATCCTTTAGTGTTTGCTATAACAGTTTTTGTACTAGCTTCTTTTGTAGGCTATTATGTAATATGGAAAGTAACTCCAGCATTACACACTCCACTTATGTCAATCACTAACGCTATTTCAGGCATTATAGTGTTAAGTTCTATGATAGCAGCAAGTAGTAGTGCTTTTGGTTTTTCTGGCTTGCTAGGGATTTTTGCAACGCTGCTTGCATCTATCAATATCTTTGGCGGATTCATAGTCACAAAAAGAATGCTAGAGATGTTTAAAAAGAAGTCTTAATTGCTGAAGTTTTGACAAAAATTCTAATTTTTCTGACTAAAGTAAAAATTTATATTTAAAGTTAAATATTTAGTGCTTTTATCAGCTTAAAAGCGATATTTCTACAATTTAAAGTAAATTATTTGATGTATAATACAAATTATAGATTGATACACTCGCCACTTTTTTTAATCTCTCAGGGTTTAATTCCCCGAAGCTCTGCTTCGTGATATACTACTTGAATGGAAGAAAGCAGTTATATACATAAGAGTCATAATGTCACAGTACTAATATATCATTTAGTAACGCCGGCAAAGTATAGAAGAGTAATATTCAATCAAGAACTAGATGATTATTTGTGTAAAATTTGTGAGCACATAGAAGATCGTTATGAAATTAGATTTTTAGAAATAGGAGTAGATAAAGATCACGTACATTTTTTATTACAGTCAATACCAATGTATAGCCCAACAAAAATAACTCAAATCATAAAAAGTATTACTTCTAAGAAAATGTTTGAGAAATATCCAAATCTTAAAGAAAAATTATGGGGAAGTGAGTTTTGGAGTAAAGGATATTTTATGAGCACAGTAGGTAAACATGGTGATGAGCAGAAATTACGTAATTATGTACAGAATCAAGGTTTAGGCAAACCTTCTTATAAAGCATTTCAACAAAAACAGTTAAAGCTTTTTGGATAGATACCTCGCAGCAGAGCTACGAGGTATGGCTTTGTTGCATAAATAAGATTTGTAGAGCAAGAGTGGTGATAATCTGGTAAGATGTCCTGAATTAAAAATAATCCAGATTATATGAGATCTCGGAAGAAAGCCCCTTTTAGTAAATCACGCAAGTATTCTAAATATAAAATAACGAATTGGTCAGAATATAATAATTTTTTACGCAATAGGGGTCGCATAGATTTTATGATTGCCAGTGATTTGGCGATTGGCTGGTATGCTGATTACAGAGAGGAAATGAAACGAGGAAGACCTAGACGCTATAGTGATCATGCTATATTACAGTGTTTGAAGATCAGATGCTTATTCGGTCTTAAGTTACGCCAAACCCAAGGCTTTATAAACTGGCTCTTTGAAATATCGGGTTTATCTATTAGATGTCCAGACTATACAACATTAAGTAAGCGTATGAAGTCATTAGATCTTAGGTATTTACATGGAAATCAAGATAAAGAATTTAGTTGTATTTCAATGGATAGTACAGGGATACAAGCCTACACAGGGAACGAATGGCTAGAAAATAAGCATGGTAAGCAATATAAGCGTCGCATATGGAAAAAGCTACATATCGTTATAGAAGATCAAGGTATGATGCTTGCCGATAGTACCACAGAGCATACTATAGATGATAGATCACAGATTGGACTACTAATAGCTAATGTCAGAGCCAAGGATTTTCTGGGAGATCGAGGGTATGACGGTGAATCTACATATCAATTGTTGAGAAAGAAGAAGATAAAACCAGTTATTAGACCCCCAAACTCTTCAGTAAAAGTTCAATCGCTTAGGGATAAAACTGAGAGAGATGCAGCTGTTATATATCAACAAAACAAAGGATACCAAGCATGGAGGGTAAAGAATAATTATGGTAGAAGGGAGCGTGTAGAGAACACGTTCTTTCGATTGAAAACTTCTTTTGGTAGTAAGTTTCTATCAAGACATGGGCTCTGTCTCATCAATTGTGTAAATTTCGTGAACCATTAAATTCTACCATCGAATTTGATCATAAAATGAGCCATAGCTTCATTCCAATTGGGGATAGGCATAGACCATTTTTTGGTAATATAATCAATTGTCAGATATAAAACCTTAAATACTGCGTCATCATTTGGAAAGATGCGTTTATTCTTAGTAACTTTTCTCAATTGTCCCTCCGCCAAAACTCTAAAAAATATCACTTGTGTCACTAATTTCCAAAAATAGTGCGATTTTAGAGCAAATTACTCTAATTTTGAGGGCTGATTTTAAATTTTTGTATTAAAAACCACACTATTTCCCAAAATGCATTCATTTTTTTATTGTCATTTTTTTGTATTTCCATAAGCTTTTGATATAAAACCTTTCATTTTCTTATGGATTTTACTATGCATTTTTGCCTTAAAACCCTATTGCCTATAAGGCTTTTAGAGTTTTGGCGGACGGACTCAATTGGCTATTCAGCGATTCTATCGCATTTGTAGTGTAAATAATCTTACGAATCTCCTTTGGATATTGCAAGAAAATTATCAAATTATCCCAATTATTATACCAAGATTTAGCTATATGCGGATATTGCTTACTCCATTTTTGATCAAATGACTCAAGAGCTAATTCTGCTTCTTTTTCAACCTGAATTCTGGAATGATGCTCCTCGCAGCAGAGCTACGAGGTATCTAAAAAAGTTTTAGTTGTTTCTTATGATATCACGAAGCAGAGCTTCGGGGAATTAAACCCTGAGAGATTAATACACTACGCATTTCATAACGTTCAGCTAATAAGGTAAATAAAACATCAGTTTCTTCACGATTATATGGTACATATGATATATCATCAATTATCAATATTTCAAAATAATCGAATTTTTTAATAATTTGCTTAAGTTTTAAACTAAGCTTTGCTTCTAGTAATTGTTGAACCAAATTAGCTGCTGTTGTATATAATACACGTCTACCAGCAAGACACCACTCACGTGCTAAACCTATACTAGATAGTGGACTAATGGTATGGACCTCCTGATATAGAGAATGAAAAGCAGTTGCTAATCTTCTAGGGTTAATATTTAACATATTAAAACAACAATTAAGGAGGTCCATATGGAGGTTACTACAATTGGTATAGATATTGCAAAAAGAATTTTTCAAATTCATGGTGTAGATAAAAATGGCAAGACAGTATTAAAGAAAAAATTGATGAGAGATCAGGTTTTGACATTTATGGCTAATTTACCACAATGTTTAGTAGGGATGGAAGCTTGTGGTGGTTCTAGTTATTGGGCAAGAGAAATAACTAAATTAGGGCATGAAGTAAAACTAATGGCACCGCAATTTGTCAAACCATATGTTAAAACTAATAAAAATGATCAAGCAGATGCTGAAGCGATATGTGAAGCCGTGACAAGACCTAATATGAGATTTGTTGCAATTAAAACTATAGAGCAACAAGAAATTTTATCAATACATAGGGTAAGAGAGAGATTGGTAAAAAATCGTACAGCACTTGCTAATGAAATTAGGGGGCTACTACATGAGTTTGGTTTTATTGTTCCTCAAGGCATTAATAAGGTTATCACAAAATTAATTGAGATTTTAGATGCAGGGAAATTAAGCCAGTTAAGTTATCAAACATTTAGTGAACTAAAAGAAGAATTCTTAGATAATAACAGAAAAATAAAAGAGATAGAAAAACGATTAACAATGATAGCAAGTAACCTAACTCAATATCAACGATTAAGAGCTATACCTGGTCTTGGTTTAATTACTGCTACTGCTTTAATAGCATCAATAGGTAATGCTACAAGTTTTGAGAATGGCAGGCAATTATCGGCATGGCTAGGATTAGTGCCAAGACAACATTCAAGTGGTGGGAAGGATAAGCTGCTGGGAATTAGCAAGCGAGGTGATGTATACTTACGCACTTTATTAATTCAAGGGGCTAGAGCTGTACTAAATGCCAAGATAAGATTTACATCGGAAGAACAGAAATCTAAAAAAGATTTTAGCCAATTTACGAAATGGATGTTTAATTTATCTGAGCGAAGTAGCCATAATAAAACGACAGTTGCCATAGCTAATAAGTTGGCAAGAGTGGTGTTTGCTGTACTAAGATCAGGAGATGATTATGTAGAGAGTAAAGTTTGTAGCTAAAGAGTGTGTAGCATAGCACTTATAAGTAAAATAAATGGTGATTTATATAATGAATAGGTAAAAGCAAAACAATATGTAAGAGATTCCAACCCGAAATATGCTTGAGATAATTAATATTGATGGTAAATAAGACAAACCTTAGCTTACAAAAAAACTGCGTTTTTCAGTGGCTCTTTTAGAAGCCGATGGACTGATAAGTATATAGTTTGTAAGCCAGCGAATTCCATCAGGGCTGTAGAATAAATTAGGTTGATTTATCAGCTATAAGCCGGATACATGACTGCATTTGTTTGTTTTTATTATTGATGTTATTTTTTTCTTGCATTCTACAGGAGGTCCATACATGAAAAATCAAGACAAAAAAATGAGTAGTATGTTTTCCTAATTTTTCGATTATCAGGCAGCAATTTGCTGATAATTTTGCATATAATTCAGATATACATTCATAGGCTTTTTATAACCAATACTTGAATGAAATCTGTGATAATTATATTTATTCAGATAATGATCAATCCCCTCTTTTAACTCTTTAACATTGTTAAAATCATTAATAAAGATACAATTATATTTTAAAGTTCTAAAAAACCTTTCTATTACTATATTATCAATACTTCTACCTTTGCCATTCATTGAAATTTGGATATCATGCTCCTTGAGAATATGGAAAGTTCTATAAATGATGCTCCTCGCAGCAGAGCTACGAGGAGCATCATTTAAATATAGATATATCATGGCTCATTTAACGATAGATGAAAGATTTAAAATATACGAAATGAATAAGAGTGGTTATAGCTCGCGATATATAGGGACAAAGATTGGCCGTGATAAAAGCACTATATGTTATGAACTCAAGAGAATGAGGCATAATTATAGACCAGATAGGGCTAACACACTTGCTTGCAGTTTAAGGCAAGGTAAGAGAAAAAGAAAATTAGATATTGATAATAATTTACGAGCAGAAATAATAAAGCAGTTAACACAGGGTATTTCACCAGATATAATTTCAGGTAGACGTAAACTATCACGAGATACTGTCAATATTTCTACAGAGAGTATATACCAGTTTATTTATACATCTCCTATAGCACAAAGGCAAAAATTATATTTATCTTTAGCAAGAAAAAGGAAAAATAGGTTGCATCATGGTACAAGAATCAGAAACAAAAGAATTACAATACCAAATCGAGTTTCCATTACTGAAAGACCAGAGATAAATAGAAAGATAGCAGCAATAGGTCATTTAGAAGGTGATTTAACTTTTAACAAAGGTAATCAAAGTCGTAATATAGGCGCTCTTGTGGATATCAGAACACAAAAAGTGTTTCTCACTTTAAACCGTTCAAAAAGAACACAAGATGTGATTGGTAACATGAATAAAAAACTTAAACAATTGTCGCATATAATCAAAAGCATAACGTTAGATAATGGCAAAGAATTTACCAATCATGAACAACTATTGCCAAAATCTGAACGAAAAGTATATTTTTGCAATCCTTATTCTCCATGGCAAAAACCATTGATAGAGAAGATTAACTCAATGGTGCACAGAGTATACTCTAAATCTTTAGATATAAAAAAATTAACAATAAAGCAATTACAAGAAATTGAGGATTTTTTAAATAATTTACCAAGAAAAGTGCTCGGTTATAAAACACCCAATGAGGTATGGGAAGAAAATATAAATCTGGCTTAATTAATACTGGAATTTACCTATTTATGTGGTCATAACTGGTATATTGGCTACCTTGATCACTATTAAATATCTGTGGAGCGTTATACTTACTGAGAGCTTGTTTCAAGACATCAGTTACAAGAGATGCATCCATAGAATTTGACAGTTTATAGCTCAATATGGCCTTGCTATGCCAATCTATAATAGCTGCCATATACATAAAGCCACCATTAGTTCTAATGTAAGTAATGTCACCACTCCAAACCTCATTCACATTAGGCACATACACTTGCTTTGTTGAGCCAGATTTAGTCCAATATTGATCAAGTAAGTAGCTATAGATCTTATGCTCACTATCGTTTCGAGAAGTAGATTTTTTCTTATGTGGGTAAATAGCTTCTATACCCATCATCCTCATATATTTCAGTACTCGATCTTTACCGACAATAAAACCATCTTCTAGTAACTGTTGATGAATATAGCGATAACCAAATTCAGGATTATCTGTATATATTTCATCTATTCTATTTAAAATACTTAATTTATTTATACTCATCTCCTTGGATTTATAGTAGGCTGTAGATCGACTAATCTTTAATAGTTCACACTGTCTTGATTTTGAGAGTTGATTTAGCTTGGAGTGTACAAGACTCTTTTTATTTGATAAATCCAAGCTTTTGAGCTTTCCCACGGCCCAGTCCCTCTCAACTGTGATTCTACCAAGAGCTTTAGCAAGTTCATCATTTTGCTCTTGTAAATGATTTATTTGTTCTTGATATTCACTCAAAACTTTAGCTGGTTCAAAAGCTAATGCCGCATTACCTAAAAACTGTTTTTTCCAATTTTGAATTGTTTTAACACTTATTGCATATTTTGAAGCTAACTGACCAAGTGTCGACTCCTCTTTTATTAATTCTAATACTATCCCCGTTTTTTCTGAAGCACTGAAAATTTTTACTTTATTTTTCTTCATCTTTCCTCTTAAGTTTATTGCTATTTATTCTCACTTATTGCGGAAACACACTCCTTCATTTTTTTGTCCAATTTTTTCATGTATGGACCTCCTGTAGAATGCAAGAAAAAAATAACATCAATAATAAAAACAAACAAATGCAGTCATGTATCCGGCTTATAGCTGATAAATCAACCTAATTTATTCTACAGCCCTGATGGAATTCGCTGGCTTACAAACTATATACTTATCAGTCCATCGGCTTCTAAAAGAGCCACTGAAAAACGCAGTTTTTTTGTAAGCTAAGGTTTGTCTTATTTACCATCAATATTAATTATCTCAAGCATATTTCGGGTTGGAATCTCTTACATATTGTTTTGCTTTTACCTATTCATTATATAAATCACCATTTATTTTACTTATAAGTGCTATGCTACACACTCTTTAGCTACAAACTTTACTCTCTACATAATCATCTCCTGATCTTAGTACAGCAAACACCACTCTTGCCAACTTATTAGCTATGGCAACTGTCGTTTTATTATGGCTACTTCGCTCAGATAAATTAAACATCCATTTCGTAAATTGGCTAAAATCTTTTTTAGATTTCTGTTCTTCCGATGTAAATCTTATCTTGGCATTTAGTACAGCTCTAGCCCCTTGAATTAATAAAGTGCGTAAGTATACATCACCTCGCTTGCTAATTCCCAGCAGCTTATCCTTCCCACCACTTGAATGTTGTCTTGGCACTAATCCTAGCCATGCCGATAATTGCCTGCCATTCTCAAAACTTGTAGCATTACCTATTGATGCTATTAAAGCAGTAGCAGTAATTAAACCAAGACCAGGTATAGCTCTTAATCGTTGATATTGAGTTAGGTTACTTGCTATCATTGTTAATCGTTTTTCTATCTCTTTTATTTTTCTGTTATTATCTAAGAATTCTTCTTTTAGTTCACTAAATGTTTGATAACTTAACTGGCTTAATTTCCCTGCATCTAAAATCTCAATTAATTTTGTGATAACCTTATTAATGCCTTGAGGAACAATAAAACCAAACTCATGTAGTAGCCCCCTAATTTCATTAGCAAGTGCTGTACGATTTTTTACCAATCTCTCTCTTACCCTATGTATTGATAAAATTTCTTGTTGCTCTATAGTTTTAATTGCAACAAATCTCATATTAGGTCTTGTCACGGCTTCACATATCGCTTCAGCATCTGCTTGATCATTTTTATTAGTTTTAACATATGGTTTGACAAATTGCGGTGCCATTAGTTTTACTTCATGCCCTAATTTAGTTATTTCTCTTGCCCAATAACTAGAACCACCACAAGCTTCCATCCCTACTAAACATTGTGGTAAATTAGCCATAAATGTCAAAACCTGATCTCTCATCAATTTTTTCTTTAATACTGTCTTGCCATTTTTATCTACACCATGAATTTGAAAAATTCTTTTTGCAATATCTATACCAATTGTAGTAACCTCCATATGGACCTCCTTAATTGTTGTTTTAATCTCTCAGGGTTTAATTCCCCGAAGCTCTGCTTCGTGATATCATAAGAAACAACTAAAACTTTTTTAGATACCTCGTAGCTCTGCTGCGAGGAGCATCATTATGTTAAATATTAACCCTAGAAGATTAGCAACTGCTTTTCATTCTCTATATCAGGAGGTCCATACCATTAGTCCATCGGCTTCTAAAAGAGCCACTGAAAAACGCAGTTTTTTTGTAAGCTAAGGTTTGTCTTATTTACCATCAATATTAATTATCTCAAGCATATTTCGGGTTGGAATCTCTTACATATTGTTTTGCTTTTACCTATTCATTATATAAATCACCATTTATTTTACTTATAAGTGCTATGCTACACACTCTTTAGCTACAAACTTTACTCTCTACATAATCATCTCCTGATCTTAGTACAGCAAACACCACTCTTGCCAACTTATTAGCTATGGCAACTGTCGTTTTATTATGGCTACTTCGCTCAGATAAATTAAACATCCATTTCGTAAATTGGCTAAAATCTTTTTTAGATTTCTGTTCTTCCGATGTAAATCTTATCTTGGCATTTAGTACAGCTCTAGCCCCTTGAATTAATAAAGTGCGTAAGTATACATCACCTCGCTTGCTAATTCCCAGCAGCTTATCCTTCCCACCACTTGAATGTTGTCTTGGCACTAATCCTAGCCATGCCGATAATTGCCTGCCATTCTCAAAACTTGTAGCATTACCTATTGATGCTATTAAAGCAGTAGCAGTAATTAAACCAAGACCAGGTATAGCTCTTAATCGTTGATATTGAGTTAGGTTACTTGCTATCATTGTTAATCGTTTTTCTATCTCTTTTATTTTTCTGTTATTATCTAAGAATTCTTCTTTTAGTTCACTAAATGTTTGATAACTTAACTGGCTTAATTTCCCTGCATCTAAAATCTCAATTAATTTTGTGATAACCTTATTAATGCCTTGAGGAACAATAAAACCAAACTCATGTAGTAGCCCCCTAATTTCATTAGCAAGTGCTGTACGATTTTTTACCAATCTCTCTCTTACCCTATGTATTGATAAAATTTCTTGTTGCTCTATAGTTTTAATTGCAACAAATCTCATATTAGGTCTTGTCACGGCTTCACATATCGCTTCAGCATCTGCTTGATCATTTTTATTAGTTTTAACATATGGTTTGACAAATTGCGGTGCCATTAGTTTTACTTCATGCCCTAATTTAGTTATTTCTCTTGCCCAATAACTAGAACCACCACAAGCTTCCATCCCTACTAAACATTGTGGTAAATTAGCCATAAATGTCAAAACCTGATCTCTCATCAATTTTTTCTTTAATACTGTCTTGCCATTTTTATCTACACCATGAATTTGAAAAATTCTTTTTGCAATATCTATACCAATTGTAGTAACCTCCATATGGACCTCCTTAATTGTTGTTTTAATATGTTAAATATTAACCCTAGAAGATTAGCAACTGCTTTTCATTCTCTATATCAGGAGGTCCATACCATTAGTCCATTATAATCCCAATTATTATACCAAGATTTAGCTATATGCGGATATTGCTTACTCCATTTTTGATCAAATGACTCAAGAGCTAATTCTGCTTCTTTTTCAGTAGCAGAAGTATAGATTAGTTTCAAATCCGCTGCTAATTGCTTTCTATCTTTATATGATACATATTTGAGGCTATTCCTGATCTGATGGACAATACAAATTTGATGTTCAGTTTTCGGATATACTGATGCAATAGCATCAGACATACCAGTTAGATTATCACTACAAGCAATTAAGATATCTTTTACTCCTCGATTCTTCATTTCAGTAAAATTACCAAGCCAAAATTTAGCTCCTTCATTCTCACTTATCCATAAGCCTAAAATATCCTTTCTGCCAGATAAATCTATTCCTAAAGCTACATATACTGATTTATTAATAATAAGTTTATCTTGTCTTACTTTCACTACTAAACAGTCAAAATATACTATAGGGTATACTGATTCAAGAGGTCTACTCTGCCAAATCTTGACCTCATCTATTACTTCATCTGTAATCCTGCTGATTAGGCTCTCACTGATCTCAGCTCCATATAATTCTTGCAATTGTGTTTTAATATCAGACACACTCATACCCTTCGCATATAAGGATATTATCTTTTGGTCTAAGCCATCTATTCTTGTTTGTTTCTTTGAGACTATTATAGGTTCAAATTTACCTTGTCTGTCTCTTGGAACATTTATCTCTATAGTACCATTCTCACTCATCAGATTCTTACAGGAGTTTCGCACTTAGCAAAATTGTGTATTAGTTAGAAGCCATTTAATGTTGTTCTGAATTGATGTTTTTATAACTTCCCAAGTTTGTTGATATAAAGTAATGTTTTCATTTATCCTCCTTTTGTTCATATCAAGCCAGGCCAATACAGCAAGGCAAATATGATTTCTTTGAGCTCGACCCGTGCGTGCCTGACAGCATTCAATACCACAAGTTTGTTTCAATTCTCGATGATAAACTTCTATAGACCAACGCGCCTTAACAATTTTCTCTATTTGCTCACGTGTAGGATTCTCTAAATTAGTTGTTATGTAATCAATGCGACCATTTTTTGCCACAAACTTAAATACCGTAACCCAACCGTATCCACGTAGGTGAATTTTTAGCCCTTCATCGGGAATCTCTAAAGTTTCCAAGCTAACATTACGATTAACTTTTCTATTTTTTCTTAGGTTGGTAACCCATATCCAACCTAAATTACGTATATGTTTTAAATTATCCAAACCACTATACCAAGCATCCATAACTATAGCATCAGGCTTGATACCTCTTTCTTTAGCTAAAGTAAGCATATCACAAAAATGCTCGTTCTTTGTTTTACCATCAGTTTCTTTATCATATATTCTATAATCTACAGGAGTAGATTGATCAATTTGAGTATTGTAATGCAGTAAGTTTACCATTCCTATACCAGGTATAACATCATGTACAGCCCCAGAATATTGATAATTTACAAGCTCGATCCTCTTACTGTATTGCTTTGACAATAAGGTGTCATCTCCCACTAATAAACAAGGATCTTCCAGATCAATATATTTTGACACTTTGCTATAGATTTCGCTAGGGCGAAAATCCTTACTCTTTAACCATCGACTTGCACTATCGTGCGATAGATCTAATGGACTTACTTCAGATAATGCTTTGCTAGTATATCTTACACTACTTGCTTGTAAGAATGATTTATATAAATCTTTGCTACATTTTGATCTTGTCATTTTTATCTAAAACTATTTTTCTCTAGATTAGCATATTATTTGCTAAGTGCGAAACTCCTGTCTTACTAAAACTACCATTCCTCGCATTCTCAGTTTCAGCTCTATCATACTTGCTATAACCTAAATGTTCTGACATCTCAGCATGCAGTGCTCGCTCTAAAATACCCTTGGTTAATTCCTTAATTAATCCATGCTGACTTAGTACTGTTTTTAAATCTACTCCGCCTTCTATCAGCAAATCTATTGCTTCATTTATTTTTTTATTCTTCTCTATTTGCATTTCTGTTACCTATATTTTTAATTACTTCTAATATAGGCTCAACAAAAATTTACACAATCATTGCAAAAGACTCTCATATTGGTCCAATCAGACTGACTCTGTTTGCCAGGAAGAATATTTTGTAAAAAGATTACTGTCTTATCCTTACCATGTGCAGCTCTCCATTGTTTCAACCTTTTCTGCAAACAGCGTAATTGCTTCCCATTATAATTCCCATGATACTTTTCTGTCAAATATGCTAATATGGTAGTTGCTTGCAACTCCGGTGCTGATTCTAGCATTGATTCTATTTCATCCCAGTGCTTCACAAATGGATCCTTACATGTCCTATATTTACGTATTGTGCGTAATTCGCTTGGATACTTATTAATACGTAAATACTTACGTGCCGTTTTTACACTCATACCTGCTTTTGCAGCAGAAATTATCTGATTATATTTTTTGATCTTTTGCATTAAAATACCTACTTGGTTATTTGTACATGTCATCAGTAATTCTCGAATAATATTTAAATATTTAAAAATAAATTTTTATTCGATTTTACTGTCCATAGTTACTTCTTTTTTATAGGTAATTTTAATGTTCGTTGAGGGTAATTCTAATATTCGTTAGTCATCCATCAGATCAGGAATAGCCTCAAATATGTATCATATAAAGATAGAAAGCAATTAGCAGCGGATTTGAAACTAATCTATACTTCTGCTACTGAAAAAGAAGCAGAATTAGCTCTTGAGTCATTTGATCAAAAATGGAGTAAGCAATATCCGCATATAGCTAAATCTTGGTATAATAATTGGGATAATTTGATAATTTTCTTGCAATATCCAAAGGAGATTCGTAAGATTATTTACACTACAAATGCGATAGAATCGCTGAATAGCCAATTGAGAAAAGTTACTAAGAATAAACGCATCTTTCCAAATGATGACGCAGTATTTAAGGTTTTATATCTGACAATTGATTATATTACCAAAAAATGGTCTATGCCTACCCCCAATTGGAATGAAGCTATGGCTCATTTTATGATCAAATTTGATGGTAGAATTTAATGGTGCACGAAATTTACACAATTGATGAGACAGAGCCGTTATTTGTAAAGTTTTGACAAAAAATTTTTATTAAAAAAAGTGGCGAGTGTATCAATCTATAATTTGTATTATATAGTCTATCCGCCAAAAACACTTCAAATCCTGATCATTTGTAATGGGATAGAGTTTTGACAACAAATTGCTAAGATTTTCAATAAAAATTAATAAGTTATGTTAATTTTTACTGATACATTTCTGTGTTGGTCTAATTTTGATATGGAGCTATTGTTAACGATTTTTTATCGTTCATCTAGTTTTTGCATGATGATATTTTTGATTTATGTGGAGTTAGACACGATTTGTAAATGATTTGCAATGCATCGTAAATTCAAACCAATAGCAGAGATTATTGGATTGATAATATCTCCTATCATACCTTTCAAGAAGTTTCTACCCATCCGACCATATTGCTTTAAGTGACCTATTATTGGTTCTATGGCACTGCGTCTCTTGATCATAGACTTGTCCTCTTGTAACAACTTCTTCCGCGTTTTTGGGGTATATACCTTACTCTTCTCCTTTACATTGCTACCACTATACCCAAGATCAACAAATGATTTCTTTATCTTGATTCCAGTGACACTCTCTACTGCTTCAAAGCTCTGATGCAATGTATGACCATCATAAGGATTATTATGAAACGATTTTGCGGATAAAACAAAATTTCTACGACCACTTACTACTACCGCTACTTTATTGCCAAACTCATATGGCTTGTTGCGTTTTCCCTTTCCTATACACTCTACTTCAGGGGCATGAAAACTATATAATACTTTGTTATCTTCTTTATATTGCTTTTTAGCTTCTCTTTTTAAAACAGATTGGTTATGTATTTGTTTTATTTTTTGCAATACTTCTTGATTTTTGAGAGACAAGTTTAATTGCTTATTTTTGATCTCACGCTCACATACTCTAATCAAACGACCCAGTAATATTTTTAAATGCTTCATTATTTTCCAACGCTTCTTGGCTTTACTATGTTCTTTATATTTCCATAGCTTTACTATATCGCGTTTATAGGTTCTAGCGTATGTTTCATTCAAATGTATACCCAAACTGTTGCAAAGCTTTACTATGCTAAGCCTAGCTTTATCCATTAAATAAACATCGTGTGGGTGTTTGATATTCTTAATTTGTACAGTCGTATCAGCGATGATTAATTCCAAATCTTTTTTTTTAATTGTGTTAGTTTTTATCCCAACCCTGATCAACTCCGATAATATCTCATTATATCCAGCTTCACCTAATACACTACGAAACCGTCGTATACTAGTTTCCGAGATAGCTATGTCTTTTTCTATATATTCCCACCCGCAGAAATACTGCCAATACATATTCTCTTTTAGCTCTTCCTCTGATAATGAATCTGAAAAATTATACATTGCTTGTAGCATCGTTATGCCAAGCATCACTCTATGACATTTTCTATTTCTACCAAATTTCTTAATACAAACATTTTTTGATAACCACTCTTCGAGCCTAGACCAATTTATTAATTCTCTTAATTTATATAGCTTATTATTTGGGTTTAATTCTTCTTTTAATTTATAACCAAACAGTTTCCCTTGTTCTTGCGATTTGATAATGTTGTCTATTGGCATTGACTGAAATCCATAAGGTTTATGACCATATTTTATCATTTTCTTACGGATTGTTGTATTACTTCTTGTCTTAAAACCATATTATCTATAAGGCTTGTAGAGTTTTGGCGGACGGACTATATATCAAATAATTTACTTTAAATTGTAGAAATATCGCTTTTAAGCTGATAAAAGCACTAAATATTTAACTTTAAATATAAATTTTTACTTTAGTCAGAAAAATTAGAATTTTTGTCAAAACTTCAGTTAAATGTCATATTTGTTAAATTAGATCCTATTAAAGCTATCTGATTTAAATTTCCTGAAGTAATTTTTACATCCGAAAAATTTACATTTTGCATTAATGTTTTAGAAAAATTGACATTACTAAACTGACTATTGCTTATATTTGAGTTTGATAATTCACTATTAGTGAAGTCGGTATTAATTACTGTGAACTGCTTAACATCATTATTGCTAAAGATATTATTAGTCCAACTTAAATTGTTGAAAGTAATATTTACCCCAGCCATTTTATTAAATCTTGCAAAATTAGCGTTACTATTTTTTATCGATAAATTATTAAACTTAATATCATTTAGGCTTACATTATTTAATAAGCTAGTATCTACTTTAAACTGAGTTAAAGTAGCGCCGCTAATTACACTACTTTGTAAATCACATTTAACTATACTGATATTTTGCAGAGTTGAACCTTGAAAAGTAGTATAAGAAAAAATAGAGTTATTAGCCTGCACATTGTTAAAATTTATCTCATTAAATATACTTTGTGTAAAATTAGAATCCTTAATTATTACGGCAGTTAATTGCGCTCTACTTAAGTCGCTAGATTCAAAATAATTATTAGTAAAATTAGTATTATTTATGATACTCCCCTCTAAATCTGCACCATAAAATATTGAATTTTCTATATTAGTATTTTTAAAACTATTGCTTTTAAGAACGGCTTTTTGAAAATTAACCCCATCAAGAGTATTGTTATTCCATAATATATTTTCAAGCTTAGCATTTTCAAAATTTACATTTTTAATAGTAGTTTTACTAAAAGCAGTATTACTAAAATTTGCCTGAACAAAATTTATATCTTGCAGAGTAATATTATCAAAAATAGAGCCTTGGAAATCAGAGTTATATCCTGAAACATTTTGTATTGTCCCATTTGCAAAATTACTTTCTTGTATAATAGCATTTGTTAAGATAGCTTTTTGTAAATTAGCTCCAGTAAAATCAGCACGTAATATTGCGCATGAAGTTAAATCTACCTCTGATAAATCTGCGTCTATTAATTTTACTCCAATTAGTTTTAATCCTCTTAGATTTGAGCCAAATTGTCCTTTAAGGTTAACTTTAAGGTTTTTAGCATTTTGTGATATTATGTAATTCCTAATTACAGTACTTTGGTTATCAGTTAATAAACCATTTGCATCACGTGTAGGTTCAGAGCAGTTAGTTAAGAATAGCGAAAAAGTAAATACTAGAAGTAGATTAGGCGTTTGCTTCTTCATATTCCTCCTCATTGATTCTTCCAGTTGGAGGTATATGCAAGCTTAATAGTTTTAATTTACGATGCAATGCTGATCGCTCCATACCGACAAATGAAGATGTTTTCGAAATATTATTATTAAAACGACTCATTTGTGCTGATAAATATTGGCGTTCAAAAACTTCTCTAGCTTCTCTAAGGGGCATAGATAGCATATCAAAGCTATCTTCAAGTTTAGTTAAATTAACGCTGTTTGCTAGAATCTCTGAAGGTATCATATAGGGTTTAATGATTTCATTATTTCCTGAAGTGATAGGATTCATAATTAAAGTCCACTCAACAACGTTGCGTAACTGTCTAATATTACCTGGCCACTCGTAAGATTGTAATGCAGCAATAGTTTCATCGGCAAAAACACGTTCCTTTAGACCTGAAAATTTTGAAAGTTGTTTAACGAAATATTTGACTAGCAGTGGTATATCTTCTTTTCTCTCAAATAATGATGGTACTTTTAATGACGATACATTTAGGCGATAATATAAATCTTCTAAAAACCTACCATTATTAACCTCTTCTTGAATATTTTTAGAAGTGCCAGTGATGATTTTTATGTCAACTTTGACAATTTTCCCACAAGGTTTTTTTATGGTATGATCTTTTAAAAATTTTAATAATTTTATTTGAATTGGAACTGGGATATTGCTAACTTCGTCTATATATAAAGTGCCGTTATTAGCAAACTCTAAAATAGTAAGTCGTTTGTTACTGTTATTATTGCTTTCTTGTTTTTCTGCTTCCCCAAATAACTCTTGATTGATTTTTTCTAAAGTCATGCAGGTAGGACTGAAAATAATGAATGGATTATTAACTCTCTTTGATTTTTTATGAATTAATCTTGCTGTTAACTCTTTACCATTACCTACTTTACCATGAATCATAATACGGCTACTGGAGCTTGCCGCTTTGTCTATTTCTGCTTTATATTTTAAAGTAATAGTGGAGTTGCCTACTAGCTCAGTCTTATCTATAACTTTTGATTTTAAATCTATATTCTCACGTTTTAGCTTTGTAACTTCACAAGCTCTTTTAAGCAAAATAACTAATTTATCATTATTAAAAGGTTTTTCTATATAGTCGTAAGCTCCCATTTTTATAGCATTTACTGCTATCTCTATTGTACCATGACCACTAATAATTATTACTGGCATTAAAGGGTAGCGTTTTTTAATCACCTCTAAGATACCAAGACCATCCATCTCACTTCCTTGAAGCCAAATATCAAGTATCACCGCAGATACTGGCTTTTCAGCAAGTATTTTAAGAACTTGCGTACTATTAGCTGCAACTTTAGGATTAAAACCCTCATCCTTTAAAATTGCAGCAATGATATTCCGTATATCTTCTTCATCGTCTACTATTAAAACATCTATCAGTGACATTATGACTTACCCTAAAATGTTGACATAAATATATACGTTAATGCCGAATCTAAAAGAAAGCAACATTTTTTTATAAGATTTTTGTCACAATGTTTATGGATAGTTTAATCTCTCAGGGTTTAATTCCCCGAAGCTCTGCTTCGTGATATCATAAGAAACAACTAAAACTTTTTTAGATACCTCGTAGCTCTGCTGCGAGGAGCATCATTATTTAGGTAAAATATGACAATTTGTTAGGTTATTATAAGATGTCATCCCGTGATCAAGTCACGGGATGACAGGAGTTGCGTGATGAGAATCTTCAACAAATAATATTTATGATCTTTTTAGGAACAAGGATAATTTTTTTAGGTTCTTTGCCTTCTAAAAATTTTTGAACTTTCGGTAAGTTAATAGCAATTTGCTTTATTTCATCTTCACTTGCGGATGTATTAAACTCATAAGTATCACGAAGTTTGCCGTTAACCTGAACTGCTATAACATATGTGTCTAGCTCTAGCATCGATTCATCAAAAGTAGGAAATGCCGCATTATATAAAAATGTTTTATGACCAAGCTTTTGCCAAATTTCTTCTGTAATATGTGGAATGAAAGGATTTAATAGCTGAATTAGTACATTAAAGCCGTGTTTTGCGTTCTGCACGTCAATTTCTTCTTTATTTATCTCGCTCAATATAGCATTAAAAAGTTCACGCATACGTGCTATTGCTCTATTTAAAGCAAAATGTTTTATATCATCAGCAACATGTTTGATGGTAAAATGAATTAAGCGGCTAAGCTCCTTATTATTATTGTTGTTATCTGAAAGCTTTATTATCGTTTCTTGCATCTGTTCAAGTTTATTGATAAAACGTGCACTCCCCTCAATACCGCTTGCTGACCATTCTAAATCTTTTTCCGGTGGGCTGTCAGATAATACGAAAAATCTTATTGCATCTGCACCATATTGTTGTTGCATAGTTTTAAGATCAATGAGGTTTTTTTTGGATTTACTCATTTTCTCGATGCGACCTTGTGTAACCAAACCACCATTATCTTTATGGAAAAATTCATTACCTTTTTTAATTACTTCCTCAGGATATAGCCAATTATTATGCTCGTCTTTATAAGTAGCATGCAGCACCATACCTTGCGTGAATAATCCTTTAAAAGGTTCACGGACGCTAATATAATCCTGCTCATTCATTACCTTAGTAAAAAATCTTGCATATAATAAATGCATTACCGCATGTTCAATTCCGCCAATATATTTATCAACCGGCAACCAATAATCACAAGCTTTTTTGTCGGTCATTTCTAGAGCTTGGCTATTACAATATCTTGTGAAATACCAAGAAGATTCAAAGAATGTATCAAAAGTATCGGTCTCACGAATAGCAGGCTTGCTACATTTTGGGCAGTTAACATGCTTCCAAGTTGGGTGATTGTCTAAAGGATTGCCATGACCATCAAATTTCACGTCATCAGGTAGTGTAACCGGTAAATCCGAGTCAGGTACAGGTACTAAACCGCAAGAATCACAATGAATTATAGGGATAGGACAGCCCCAAAAACGTTGTCTTGAGATCCCCCAATCTTTCAGGCGATAATTTATTGTGCGTTTGCCTATGCCTAATTTCTCAAATTCTTCTATGACTCTTTGCTTAGCTTCATTAGTAGATAAGCCATTTAGAAAACCAGAATTAATAATTATTCCATCTTTAGTATAGGCAGTTTTCTGCACATCAATATCTGCTTCAATTACCTGCTTTATAGGTAAATTCATTTTAACAGCTAACTCATGGTCACGTTGATCATGAGCAGGACAACCAAAAACTGCACCTGTGCCGTAATCCATCAACACGAAATTAGTAATAACAACAGGTATAGTTATATTTGAGTCAAAAGGATGAATAACATACAACCCTGTAAATATTCCCTCTTTCTCAGCTTTATCAAGCTCAGCAGAGCCGGTTATATTAGAGCATTTAGCGATAAAATTTTCTATTGCAGGAGTTTTAGAAATTAATTTTGCTACTATCGGATGATTGAACGCAATACCAACAAAGCTAGCTCCAAAGATAGTTTCAGGCTTAGTTGAGAAAACCTCTATAACATCTTCATTATCTTTAATTTTGAAACGAAAGTTAGCACCTACAGATTTACCGATCCATTTTTCTTGCATAGAGCGGACTGCTTCAGGCCACTCCGTTAAATTTGGAATCTCATTCAATAACTCTTCAGCATAATGCGTGATTTTTAAGAACCATTGCTTTAAATAACGCTTTTCAACTAACGCACCTGAACGCCAACCACGCCCGTCAACAACCTGTTCGTTTGCAAGCACAGTATTATCAACCGGATCCCAATTAACAAGCGATTCTTTTTGATAAGCAAGATTTCTTTCATAAAGCTCTAAGAAGAATTTTTGCTCATGTTTATAATAACCAGGGTCGCAGCTATTTATTTCTCTAGACCAATCATAAGAAAAGCCCATCGATTTCAGCTGCTTTTTCATATTCTCGATATTCGAATAAGTCCACTCTTTTGGGTGAGAGTTGTTTTTTATTGCTGCATTTTCTGCCGGCAAGCCGAAAGAGTCCCAGCCCATAGGATGAAGTACGTTAAAGCCTTGCATGGTCATAAATCTAGCAACTACATCGCCTATAGAGTAATTACGTACGTGACCTACGTGAATTTTACCGGATGGGTAAGGTAGCATCTCTAAAACATAATATTTAGGTTTGCTGCTTTCATTTGGTACTTCAAAGGCTTTTTCATCTTGCCAAATTTGTTGCCATTTTTGTTCGATATTCATGTTTTTTATTTTTTGACTATTTTCTTGTCACCCCGTGACTTGATCACGGGGTCTTGTTTCACAGACTGCGTACTGAGATCCCACGATCAAGTCGCGGGATGACACCAAGAGTATTCTACTTTGCACTATTAATATATATTTCTCTTGCTCTTCTTAGAATTTTGTCTTCAAGTGTGATAGCAAGATTCGAAGTATTTTCATTCATTACCCATTGTTTATTCTTTAACACTTCTTCAAATACTTTTACTTCAATTGCGTCAGGATGTATCACATCATCCTTAATAAATATGTTTATTTTAAAACGAAAATTGGGTGTAGCGGGAGGGCTATACCATTCTGTAATGATAACACCACCATTTGAGTCAGCTGATGCAAGAGGAATAACACTTAAAGTGTTTATTGATGCTTGCCATAGGTATTTATTAATTGAGCAACCAGCTGCTTTAGTAGATTCATTTTTAATTCTACCTGGTCTAAAAACTAGTCCTTCTTCCCCAGCTATTGAACCTACTTCATCCCATTTCTGCTCTTGTTCGCTTTTAGGGTAATCGTCAGCCAAAATAATGTTATTTCCCATACTGAATACGATAAAAATTGCTGCAAAAAATAGTTTTATATTTTTGTTCATAACCGGCATTTATTTGAAAGTTTACTTGTGGGAAATAATAAAGAAGGTTTATTGATTAGTCAAAAATTATTTTATTTTTATATCAGCTCTTAGTGCTAACATTTTTTCAGTTATAGTATTTTTAGCTTCAGAACTGCAACTTTTAATAGACCTAGCAGATACAAGCTATAGACCTGAATTCTGGAATGATGCTCCTCGCAGCAGAGCTACGAGGTATCTAAAAAAGTTTTAGTTGTTTCTTATGATATCACGAAGCAGAGCTTCGGGGAATTAAACCCTGAGAGATTAATCTAGGTTTGGAAGTAAGTATTTACAAAGGATAGAAGATACTCTATATAATTTTTAGCAAAAAAAACAAGAGTATCCCCATGAAGAAAGATATTACTGCATTATTTTGTTTTGTCGATGATTTTTGTAACCTGAATTCTGGATTAGCTAATTTTGAGATATAGCAGGTTTGTTAGGTTTCATACAGTATGCAATTAGTGCGGATAAGATATGTACAAAGGCATTCCAAATTGATCTATGTCTTGTATGCTCGATCTCGAAAGAACCCTTCAGCACACTAAATACTGTTTCGATAATTGAGCGTTTGCGTAATAATATTTTTTCAAATAATGGCATAAGTTTATTCTTCATTTTCTTCTTTATGCCAGTTACTAACTTGAGTCCTTTACTGTATAGATCATCAAAAAGCTCTTGTTTGATATAACCCTTATCGCCAAACCTGAAGTTTTGACAAAAAATTTTTATTGTCCCAAATTTGGGAGAAAAACCCCGCACTTGCAGTGCGTCGTTTTAACATATAGAATGAAGAGATGCAGTATTACAAGAAGCTAAGCCACACAGTTTACGATTGCACTTATCTAGTATGGGTGACTAAATATCGCTATAATATATTGGTATGAGAGTCAAGGACCTAATCCAAGAGATATGTAAGAATAATGGTGTAGAGATATTAAGAGCTGAAGTTTTGACAAAATCCTTTCCATAAGGAGAAATGTATTCCAATTTTTTTATACTTTTTTAGTAATAACAAAATTTATTTATTCTATTTGGGTACATAATGTATCAAAAACTGTAGCAATTTTGTCTAATATTGCTGGTTTATACTCACTAATATTATTGGGTAATTCTAGCTTTTTAATGATGCTCCTCGCAGCAGAGCTACGAGGTATCTAAAAAAGTTTTAGTTGTTTCTTATGATATCACGAAGCAGAGCTTCGGGGAATTAAACCCTGAGAGATTAAATGAGGTTTTGGTAATTTGATTACTTCCATCAAAACTTGATTTTATTGTAATTTCCAACTTACCATGTTTATTACGTTTGCGTATTACTGGTGCAAATGGTTTGACCTGATGATTATTTCTAATATTTCTATGATCTGGTATCCCTCTGGATATAGACTTTTCTAACGCTAATTTAGGATAAGGGATAGATAGAAAGCTTATAGATAAAGGGTTTAAAGGAGATTAATGTTGAGTTATGATAGATTTTTTTAATCTAGGTTTGGAAGTAAGTATTTACAAGGGATAGAAGATACTCTATATAATTTTTAGCAAAAAAACAAGAGTATCCCCATGAAGAAAGATATTACTGCATTATTTTGTTTTGTCGATGATTTTTGTAAAATTAGCGAGCAGTGGATTAATAAATCATTTCTACCATTAATCTCTCAGGGTTTAATTCCCCGAAGCTCTGCTTCGTGATATCATAAGAAACAACTAAAACTTTTTTAGATACCTCGTAGCTCTGCTGCGAGGAGCATCATTTTAATAAAAACCCTACAAGAAAGCCTGAAATAAGCTATTCTGAGCTGTTAACAATAGTGCTTTTATACCATCAATCACCTTGTAAAAACTTTAAATATTTTTATATGTCCTATCTACAATTATATAAATCAGACTTTGTAACTCTTCCATCATATACTCGTTTTATAGCTCTAAAACCAAGAGTTCTGAGTTATTTAGTTTTATTACTTGAATGGTATATGCAGGCAGCTCAATCTACGGGAGTTTCTTATATTGACGCCACATCTTTAGAGGTTTGTCATCGAAAAAGAATCTCTCGTAATAAAGTCTTTGCCGGTATTGCTGCTTTGGGTAAAACAACAAAAAGTTGGTTTTTTGGTCTAAAATTACATTTGGTTATTAACGAAAAAGGTGAGATTCAAGGTCTAAAACTAACGCCTGGTAATGTAGATGATAGAGCGCCGGTTTCGATAATCACCAAACATATCACGGGATTATTGTTTGGCGATAAGGGTTATATCAAACAGGAGCTCTTTGATGATCTATACAGCAAAGGAATCAAGTTAGTAACTGGCATAAAGAAGAAAATGAAGAATAAACTTATGCCATTATTTGAAAAAATATTATTACGCAAACGCTCAATTATCGAAACAGTATTTAGTGTGCTGAAGGGTGCTTTCGAGATCGAACATACAAGACATAGATCAATTTGGAATGCCTTTGTACATATCTTATCCGCCCTAATTGCATACTGTATGAAACCTAACAAACCTGCTATATCTCAAAATTAGCTAATCCAGAATTCAGGTTAATAAAATTCATGGGGTTGATAATGTTAACCTGGAAGAACCTTTGACAGAACCAGAGCTTGAGGATAGTAATAGTGATAAGGATGTTAGTATGGGCGATGATCAAGAAGATCATAAATATGATGGTGAATGTACAGAAAGGCAGCAAGAGGTGGATGTACAAATGCTAGGGTAATATTCAGGCTAGACAAATCATATTATGTTATTTATTCTTGATTAGTGGAGTGTTTTAGATTATTCGTCATCAATAACGGTCTATTTAATAAAAACAGAGTTATATCGTGCAGTATAGATTATTAGGGTTGCTTTTAATAATAAGTTTTTCATATTTTGTTCAGGCAGAGTTGCCAAACAAAGAAGATAATTTTAAAGTTAGAGTGGCTATTGTTGATGTTCAATCGATTTTAGAAGGATCAATGGCTATAAAAAATTTGCGTAATAAAGTTGAAAAAATTAATCAAAAAATTCAAAAAGATATTAACGCCAAAGAAGCAGAATTTAAACCTATGGAAGAAAGCGTGATGAAAGAACGTTCTTCTTTAAGTGAAGATGAGTTTGAAAAGAAAGTAAGCGAATTTTATGAAAAAGTTACTGAAGTAAAAAAAGAAATTCAGAGTAAAAAAGCAAGACTTGAGCAAGCTCATGCTGAAGCTATGAGCAAAATTCATGAATTAACGATTACAATAATTAGTGAGCTTGCAGAAAAATATAGCGTTAATTTAGTCATTCCAAGTGCTCAAATTTTATATGCGAAAGATAATTTAAATATAACTTCTGAAGTAACTTTTATATTGAATGAGAGATTAAAAGAAGTCCAAATCAATTATAATTATTAATCTCTCAGGGTTTAATTCCCCGAAGCTCTGCTTCGTGATATCATAAGAAACAACTAAAACTTTTTTAGATACCTCGTAGCTCTGCTGCGAGGAGCATCATTAAGTATCAATATGGCAGAATTTACACCGATTACAATTGCATACGGGGATGGTATAGGTCCTGACATAATGGAAGCCGTGCTGTATATATTACGGAAAGCTGAAGCACGAATCCGCTTAGAGACTATAGAAGTAGGGGAAAAGCTCTATGTAAAGCATTATAGTTCAGGTATAAGTGAACAAAGTTGGGAGTCGATAGAACGCACGGGCATTATACTTAAAGCTCCGATTACTACACCGCAAGGAGGAGGATATAAAAGCCTAAATGTTACGATTCGTAAGACGTTACAGCTTTTTGCCAATATTCGCCCGTCTGTTTCGTTGCATCCTTTTACTAAAACTCAGCATCCAAATCTAAACCTGACTATCATACGTGAAAATGAAGAAGATTTATATGCCGGTATAGAATACCGCCAGACGCATAATATGTATGAATCGGTTAAGCTTATTAGCCGTACCGGTTGTGAGAAAATTATCAGATATGCCTTTGAGTATGCAGTAAAAAATAACCGCAAAAAAGTTACTTGTTTAAGTAAGGATAATATCATGAAATTTTCCGATGGGATTTTTCATAAAGTATTTAATGAGATTGCCAAAGAATATCCGCAAATTAATAATGAGCATTATATTATCGATATCGGCACTGCAAGGCTTGCGACTAAACCGGAAATATTTGATGTTATCGTAACTTCTAATTTGTATGGTGATATTATTTCTGATGTAGCTGCTGAAATTTCCGGCTCTGTAGGACTCGCTGGTTCTGCCAATATTGGAGAGCATTATGCAATGTTTGAAGCAGTGCATGGTAGTGCTCCTGATATTGCAGGTCAAGACATCGCAAACCCATCAGGGCTATTAAATGCTGCTATAATGATGTTAGTGTATATAGGGCAGGGTGATATTGCAACCTTGATAGAAAATGCTTGGAAGAAGACTATAGAAGACGGCATGCACACGGCAGATATATATAACAAAGACCATTCTACTAAAAAGGTCGGCACAAAAGAATTCGCTGAAGAGGTAGTAAAAAGGCTAGGTCAGAAGCCAGAGACATTAGCTAAAGCAGATTATCCGTTAGTTACTAAAAAGCAAGAAAGTAATACCACATATAAAATCAACACTAAAGAGGTGAAAAAATTAGTTGGCACAGATATATTTGTAGGTATGAATGTCGCTTCTGCTCATGATATAGCTGATAAGGTAAATAAGCTTGATATTGGTAATTTTGAGCTAAAAACAATCTCTTCTAAAGGGCTGAAATTATGGCCTCGTGATACAAGATTCGAGACCATATCTGATCATTGGTGTTGTCGTTTTATGGCTAAAGATGGAGTAGAGCTTAAACATTTAGACATAACGAAATTACTTGAGACCTTAAGCAAAGCAAATATCGACTTCATCACAGTAGAAAACCTTTTTGAGTTTGATGGAGCAGCTGGTTATAGCTTGGCACAGGGGGAGTAAGTTGTCATTGCGAGCGAGTGGTAAGTAGAGCGTGGCAATCTCATGAAGTAAGACTCCTGAGATTGCCGCGTCAAGGCTTTGCCTTTCCTCGCAATGACGGAAAAACTTAAACAAATAAATAATAATATATGCACAACATCACCTCCTCATTTACAACAGCTTCCTCAGCTTCAGAAATTCTTGAGTTAATAAAAAATATACCCGTCGAGGCATTAATCTCTCAGGGTTTAATTCCCCGAAGCTCTGCTTCGTGATATCATAAGAAACAACTAAACCTTTTTTAGATACCTCGTAGCTCTGCTGCGAGGAGCATCATTTTTTCTAGATGTAGACGATACTATTATAACGCTGAAATCAGTTATTTTTAGAAAAACGCCCTATAATCAAATGATTGATAGGATCAAGGCAAATAAAAGCAATTATGATAATTTTGAAGAGAGTGTCAGTAATTGGCGTTTGCAGCGGAAAGTGATACTGATTGATGAAGAGTGGGTGCAGGTTTTAAATACTCTTAAAAAAAATTATTTTGTTTATGCCCTTACACAGATGAGTACAGGGAAATTTGGTAATATTCCATCTATGCAAGAATGGCGATATGAAGAATTGAAAAGTTTAGGTATAGAATTTTCTGACAATAAAAAATTGGCAATTTTTAATTCAGCTAAAAAAGATGATGCTGTGTTTTATAAAGGGATATTTATAACAGGTAACCATTCAAAAAGTGGTGCTTTAGCCAAATTTTCTAAAGAGCTACAAGCTAGTTTTATCGTGTTTGTTGATGATCGCAACAATCATATAGAAGATATGCAAAATTATTGCGAAAAGAATAATATCGGCTTTGTAGGTATTTTGTTTGACGGACTTAAAAATTTATCAGGAGAACCTGATCCAAAACTTGCCCAGTTTCAAGAGCAATATTTGATAGAAAATGCTGAATGGCTTGAAGATGTGGAAGCTTATAAGCTTATGGCAGGGAGTAGTTAGGTTATTCCTGCATAGGGATTGTTCCAACCCTGTCATCCCGTGGTGGATGAATAAAATTAAAAGAGATAATAAAATGAGTGTAGTTTATAAGGTGGAAAATGTGGAAGATGCACGAGATTTTTTATCTTCTGCACAAGGTGATTATATATTAACAAATTCTGAAAGCAGTGTAAAATATTATGGTATGCTAGTAGTTGATCATATGCTTGAAACTTTACAAAAAGAATTTCCTAAAAAAGTTATAGATGTTATTGTGAATGTTGACGATGACCATGCAGCTTTGTTTACTGCAATGAAACTAAATTATAAAAATATAGTATATACGGGTAATTCTGAAGAGGCTAAAGCGTTACTGAAAAAATCATGAACATAAAAGATATAGGAGTAATAATTGCTAAAAAACCGTTAAAGGAAAATACGTTTATTATTACAGTTTTTACTAAAAATCATGGTTTATATTCAGGTGTTGCAAAGGAATCTTCGAAACAAAGTTATAATGGACTGAAAAAATTGGACAAAAAAATGAAGGAGTGTGTTTCCGCAATAAGTTAGAATAAATAGCAATAAACTTAAGAGGAAAGATGAAGAAAAATAAAGTAAAAATTTTCAGTGCTTCAGAAAAAACGGGGATAGTATTAGAATTAATAAAAGAGGAGTCGACACTTGGTCAGTTAGCTTCAAAATATGCAATAAGTGTTAAAACAATTCAAAATTGGAAAAAACAGTTTTTAGGTAATGCGGCATGGCTTTGTTGCATAAATAAGCTTTTGAATATACTGCCCCTAACCCCGCAATGCTAGCCTAGCCAACAGGCACAGAGATAGGTTTACCAATTTCAAACATTTTGTTTAATAAGTGGCATTTAATAGACATTTCTTTTGTCATATTTTGATCATGTCTTGATAGAAACTTACTACCAAAAGAAGTTTTAAATCGAAAGAACGTGTTCTCTACACGCTCCCTTCTACCATAATTATTCTTTACCCTCCATGCTTGGTATCCTTTGTTTTGTTGATATATAACAGCTGCATCTCTCTCAGTTTTATCCCTAAGCGATTGAACTTTTACTGAAGAGTTTGGGGGTCTAATAACTGGTTTTATCTTCTTCTTTCTCAACAATTGATATGTAGATTCACCGTCATACCCTCGATCTCCCAGAAAATCCTTGGCTCTGACATTAGCTATTAGTAGTCCAATCTGTGATCTATCATCTATAGTATGCTCTGTGGTACTATCGGCAAGTATCATACCTTGATCTTCTATAACGATATGTAGCTTTTTCCATATGCGACGCTTATATTGCTTACCATGCTTATTTTCTAGCCATTCGTTCCCTGTGTAGGCTTGTATCCCTGTACTATCCATTGAAATACAACTAAATTCTTTATCTTGATTTCCATGTAAATACCTAAGATCTAATGACTTCATACGCTTACTTAATGTTGTATAGTCTGGACATCTAATAGATAAACCCGATATTTCAAAGAGCCAGTTTATAAAGCCTTGGGTTTGGCGTAACTTAAGACCGAATAAGCATCTGATCTTCAAACACTGTAATATAGCGTGATCACTATAGCGTCTAGGTCTTCCTCGTTTCATTTCCTCTCTGTAATCAGCATACCAGCCAATCGCCAAATCACTGGCAATCATAAAATCTATGCGACCCCTATTGCGTAAAAAATTATTATATTCTGACCAATTCGTTATTTTATATTTAGAATACTTGCGTGATTTACTAAAAGGGGCTTTCTTCCGAGATCTCATATAATCTGGATTATTTTTTAATTCAGGACATCTTACCAGATTATCACCACTCTTGCTCTACAAATTTTATTTATGCAACAAAGCCGCGAGGAGCATCATTTGAATCAGTATTTAATATACTAAAAAATAGAATGAACCTAGAGCATACAAGGCATAGATCTCCTGTTAATTTCTTGGTGCATATTCTAGCTTGTGTTACTTCTTATGCTATCACTAAATCTCGTATAAAACTTGATGCTTTAGCTCTAGAACAACTTCTCTTATCCTAAATTGGCGTTATTAAAAATTTTGATGAATAAAATAGAAGCTGATCAGGGTAGTTATGAATGGGGATATGAAGCACAAATATCCTATTTTGCTCAAGATCATCATGAATTGCTTAATGAAAATATTAGCATTCTTGACTGGCTTAAAAATTATGCTGAAAAAGAAACAGAAAACACCGTAAGAAATATATTGGGGCAGGTATTATTTCGTAGCGATGAAGTAAATAAAAATATCCTAAATTTAAGCGGTGGTGAGGGAGCAAGATTATTACTTGCTAAAATGATACTAGAAAAAAGCAATATTTTGGTTCTTGACGAGCCAACAAACCATCTTGATTTAGAATCACGAGAAGCACTTAAAAAAGCCTTGGTCGATTTTGAGGGTACCAGTAAGTAATATTAGTGACTCACGATCGTGATTTCGCAAGTTTAGCAACTAGAATTATCGCTCTTTCTCATAAAAGGAATATTATCGATTTTAAAGGTAAATATAAAGAATATGTTGAGAAACACGGCAATGATTATCTAAAAATCTGATAATAAAAAATATATATTTAATTCATTAGCACATTCTTATATAGTCATAAGCCAGTATATAAATAATTTTACTTGGTATGAATTTTCAAGAGTTTAAGCATAAATACGGTTATGATGCTGCTACTAAAATGATGCAGCAATATTTAGATATTAAATTTGCTCACCTAGATTGCTTATTGCTTTTTAGAATGGGTGATTTTTATGAAATGTTTTATGAAGATGCGGTGCTTGCTAGTGGTGTGCTTGGTATTGCCCTAACTAAGAGGGGTAAGAATGGTGATGAAGAAGTACCAATGTGCGGCGTACCTTACCATGCTCTTGAAAATTACCTAACTAAATTAATCGAAGAAAATTATAAGGTCGCTATTTGTGATCAGCTCGAAACTCCAGAAGAAGCAAAGAATAGAGGCGGTTATAAGGCAGTAGTTAATAGAAATGTTACCCGGATTATAACGCCTGGCACAGTGATTGAAGAAAATCTTATTACCACTGCTGAGCCAAATTATCTAGCAAGTCTTGTTGTGCCGAAAAACAAGGATACGGCAGCACTTTGCTATGCTGATCTTTCTACTTCCACGATTTTTGTAGTTAACGTCCCTGATCTTGAAATTCTTAATGAACTTGCCCGTCTAAAACCTCGTGAAATTTTACTTAGTGAGTATTTACGATCTTCCGATCTTGCGAGTAATATTTCCAAACAACTAAATTTCCGCATCACTTACCAAGTTGATAGTTTTTTTGCCGCTAATAAATGTGAAAAGATTATTCTCGATTTTTATAAGATGAAAGATATTAAAGGGGTAGGGGAAATATCTAATAGTCAAATTTGTGCGATAGGTAGTATTTTGGAATATCTTACCCTAACGCAAAAAGAAAATATCCCGAATTTACCAAAGCCGAAGATTATCGATTTTCATAGCTATATGACAATTGATTTTTCGACAAGGCGTAATCTTGAGATTGTCACAAATTCATGCGGGGGGAATAAAGGAAGTTTGCTTAGCACTCTTAATCACACTGTTACCAAACAAGGAGGTAGAGTGTTATATAATTTCCTATCAAGCCCGTTAACTGATACTCATAAAATAAATCAGCGTTTAAATATAACGGACTTTTTCTATTCTAATCTAGATATAACCGCAACAGTTCGTGAGCTACTAAAGAAAACCAGCGATATAGAGCGTTGTTTAACCCGTATTACTATGAATAGAGGTTCGGGGCGTGATTTGCTTAGTATCAAATATACGTTAGAGACGGCTAACTCTATCAAAGAAATATTCTTTGATAATTATGGTTTTGAGCTACCAAGTTTTATTGAAAAAATCGTTAAGCCTTTAATAAGAAATGATGAGCTATATAATTTAATAGAAGAAAGCATATGTGAAGATGCTCCAAATAATTTAAATGATGGTGGTGTTATAAAACATTCATACCATCCGAAAGTATTACAGTTGCATGATCTGATTAATAACGGCAAATTACATATTGAGAAACTAAAAGATCAGTATAAAAGAGAAACAGGGATAGATAGTTTAAAGATATCTCATAATAATGTGATAGGGCTGTTTATCGATATCACCGCTAAAAATGCTAATAAGATTAATGATGCTAAATTTATTCATCGTCAAACGACTGTTAATAGCGTGCGTTATACTACAATTGAGTTACAAAAACTAGAAAGTGATTTAGTTAATGCTAAAACTTTGGTAGTAAGTTTGGAAAAAGAGTTATACGAAGATATATGCAAGCGGGTAACGAAACAATCCGATTATTTACGGATTCTTGCCAGTTCTTTAAGCGGTATTGATGTGTTTTGTAACTTTGCTTATATTGCAAGCGAAAATGATTATGTCAGACCTGAATTTACCGATGATTTAAGCTTTGACATCGTAAAAGGGCGGCATCCGGTAGTCGAAGAGGCGTTGAATAAAGAGAGAAAAAGCTTTGTGCATAATGATTGTCATTTATCGGAAGCGGAGCGTATTTGGCTAATCACTGGTCCTAATATGGCAGGTAAAAGTACTTTCCTGCGGCAAAATGCCATTATCGCAATCATTGCTCAAATAGGTTCATTCGTGCCTGCTAAAAGTGCTAGAATAGGGATGGTGGATAAAATATTTAGCAGAATCGGGGCAGCTGACGACCTGATTAAAGGACAATCGACTTTTATGGCAGAAATGCTAGAGACGTCGGCGATCCTTGCACAATCTACTAAAAACTCTCTAATTATACTAGATGAGGTCGGCAGAGGTACTTCAACTTATGATGGTGTATCTATTGCTTGGTCGGTGCTTGAATACATCCATGACAAACTGAAATGTCGCTGTTTGTTTGCTACGCATTATCATGAGCTAACTATTATGGATAATTTTCTGCCAGCTATGCAAAATTACACTATTGCTATTGAGGAATCAGGCAAAGATATTTTGTTTTTGTATAATATTATAGCAGGTGCAGCTGATAGATCGTATGGCATTCATGTTGCAGCCTTAGCGGGGCTGCCTGCGAGCGTTATTAATAGAGCCGAGCAGATTCTGCTCAAATTTGAAAAAAATGCAGCAGGTAAAGAAAAGAATATTTTATCGACGGAGTCAAATAATTTGAGTTTATTTGCTCTTGAACCTTCTAAACAGGTGCAGAATTCTAAACTTGAAGAAAAATTTAAAACCATAGATCCCGATAAACTCTCGCCTAAAGAAGCTCTTGAGTTGATTTATGAACTGAAAAAATCATTTTAAAAATAAATGCAATAAATTAATCTCTCAGGGTTTAATTCCCCGAAGCTCTGCTTCGTGATATCATAAGAAACAACTAAAACTTTTTTAGATACCTCGTAGCTCTGCTGCGAGGAGCATCATTTTTCTAATTTAACTGTTGCAATTTATTCCATTATTTCTTATATTCAAAGTCGCTTAAATAAAAAGCACAAGGGCGTTTAATATTAATAATGAATTTTATCCCCTTAAATTCATATATTAAAATGCCCACAGCTAATTATTCTATATTTAAGCGGGTGTAGCTCAGGGGTAGAGCGCTACCTTGCCAAGGTCGAAGTCGAGGGTTCGAATCCCTTCACCCGCTCCAATAATTTTCTTCCAAATTTCTGCTTTTAGTTAAAATGATATTTTCGTTAAATCAATAGGGTTGGTGACAACATAACGCCATAGCTTATCTATGCCTTTAGTTATGCTGATGCGTGTAGTAGTAGAATAGGGGAGTTTTAGGTTAATCTCTCAGGGTTTAATTCCCCGAAGCTCTGCTTCGTGATATCATAAGAAACAACTAAAACTTTTTTAGATACCTCGTAGCTCTGCTGCGAGGAGCATCATTAAGTATCCAAGCGAATTACGCACAATACGTAAATATAGCAGGAGTTTCGCACTTAGCAAAATTGTGTATTAGTTAGAAGCCATTTAATGTTGTTCTGAATTGATGTTTTTATAACTTCCCAAGTTTGTTGATATAAAGTAATGTTTTCATTTATCCTCCTTTTGTTCATATCAAGCCAGGCCAATACAGCAAGGCAAATATGATTTCTTTGAGCTCGACCCGTGCGTGCCTGACAGCATTCAATACCACAAGTTTGTTTCAATTCTCGATGATAAACTTCTATAGACCAACGCGCCTTAACAATTTTCTCTATTTGCTCACGTGTAGGATTCTCTAAATTAGTTGTTATGTAATCAATGCGACCATTTTTTGCCACAAACTTAAATACCGTAACCCAACCGTATCCACGTAGGTGAATTTTTAGCCCTTCATCGGGAATCTCTAAAGTTTCCAAGCTAACATTACGATTAACTTTTCTATTTTTTCTTAGGTTGGTAACCCATATCCAACCTAAATTACGTATATGTTTTAAATTATCCAAACCACTATACCAAGCATCCATAACTATAGCATCAGGCTTGATACCTCTTTCTTTAGCTAAAGTAAGCATATCACAAAAATGCTCGTTCTTTGTTTTACCATCAGTTTCTTTATCATATATTCTATAATCTACAGGAGTAGATTGATCAATTTGAGTATTGTAATGCAGTAAGTTTACCATTCCTATACCAGGTATAACATCATGTACAGCCCCAGAATATTGATAATTTACAAGCTCGATCCTCTTACTGTATTGCTTTGACAATAAGGTGTCATCTCCCACTAATAAACAAGGATCTTCCAGATCAATATATTTTGACACTTTGCTATAGATTTCGCTAGGGCGAAAATCCTTACTCTTTAACCATCGACTTGCACTATCGTGCGATAGATCTAATGGACTTACTTCAGATAATGCTTTGCTAGTATATCTTACACTACTTGCTTGTAAGAATGATTTATATAAATCTTTGCTACATTTTGATCTTGTCATTTTTATCTAAAACTATTTTTCTCTAGATTAGCATATTATTTGCTAAGTGCGAAACTCCTGTATAGGACACGTAAGGATCCATTTGTGAAGCACTGGGATGAAATAGAATCAATGCTAGAATCAGCACCGGAGTTGCAAGCAACTACCATATTAGCATATTTGACAGAAAAGTATCATGGGAATTATAATGGGAAGCAATTACGCTGTTTGCAGAAAAGGTTGAAACAATGGAGAGCTGCACATGGTAAGGATAAGACAGTAATCTTTTTACAAAATATTCTTCCTGGCAAACAGAGTCAGTCTGATTGGACCAATATGAATCAATTGGGTATTTGTATTGGTGGGCAACCATATCCTCACTTACTATTTCATTTTATGTTGCCTTATTCATGTTGGGAAACTTTTAGCATATGCCATAGTGAAAGTTTTGATACATTAGCATCAGGGTTTGAAAAAGCTGTATGGGAGTTAGGTGGAGTTTTACCAGAGCATCGTACAGATAATTTAAGTGCAGCTACCAAGCAATGTGGTAATAGTAGACAATTTACAGAAAGATGGCAAGAATTGCTTGGTTATTACAATGTTGCACCATCGCGAAATAATCCAGGCGTCAGTCATGAAAATGGTTCTGTTGAAAAAAGTCATGATACATTTAAGCAAGCAGTGAATCAACATCTGCTATTACGTGGATCACGTAATTTTGTTGATTTAAAAGCTTATGAATTATTCCTTACACAAATTAAAGAAAAGCGAAATAGCTGTAGAAAAGAAAAATTAGCTGAAGAATTAGTTCTACCAATCAGGAAATGGAATGCACCTACAATATTATCAGTACGTGTTAATCCAAGCAGTACAGTTAGTATTTTATCTGTAGCTTATTCTGTGCCTAGTCGCTTAATAGGTTATACTTTAAAAGCTTATATTTATTCTGAAGAAATAGAGCTTTACTATGGTAACAAATGTTTACAAAAAATGTCTAGAATCAGCAATGGCTGTGTTATTGATTATAGACATATTATTGATAGTTTAGTACGTAAACCTGGAGCATTTGTTCAATATCAATATTATGAAGCTTTATTCCCACGTGCTATATTTCGTCAGGTATATGACCAGCTTATCTCTATATATCCATATAAAGGGCATAAAATATATCTTAAAACCTGAATTCTGGATTAGCTAATTTTGAGATATAGCAGGTTTGTTAGGTTTCATACAGTATGCAATTAGGGCGGATAAGATATGTACAAAGGCATTCCAAATTGATCTATGTCTTGTATGTTCGATCTCGAAAGCACCCTTCAGCACACTAAATACTGTTTCGATAATTGAGCGTTTGCGTAATAATATTTTTTCAAATAATGGCATAAGTTTATTCTTCATTTTCTTCTTTATGCCAGTTACTAACTTGATTCCTTTGCTGTATAGATCATCAAAGAGCTCCTGTTTGATATAACCCTTATCGCCAAACAATAATCCCGTGATATGTTTGGTGATTATCGAAACCGGCGCTCTATCATCTACATTACCAGGCGTTAGTTTTAGACCTTGAATCTCACCTTTTTCGTTAATAACCAAATGTAATTTTAGACCAAAAAACCAACTTTTTGTTGTTTTACCCAAAGCAGCAATACCGGCAAAGACTTTATTACGAGAGATTCTTTTTCGATGACAAACCTCTAAAGATGTGGCGTCAATATAAGAAACTCCCGTAGATTGAGCTGCCTGCATATACCATTCAAGTAATAAAACTAAATAACTCAGAACTCTTGGTTTTAGAGCTATAAAACGAGTATATGATGGAAGAGTTACAAAGTCTGATTTATATAATTGTAGATAGGACATATAAAAATATTTAAAGTTTTTACAGGGTGATTGATGGTATAAAAGCACTATTGTTAACAGCTCAGAATAGCTTATTTCAGGCTTTCTTGTAGGGTTTTTATTAATTAATGGTAGAAATGATTTATTAATCCACTGCTCGCTAATTTTACAAAAATCATCGACAAAACAAAATAATGCAGTAATATCTTTCTTCATGGGGATACTCTTGTTTTTTTGCTAAAAATTATATAGAGTATCTTCTATCCCTTGTAAATACTTACTTCCAAACCTAGATTAATCTCTCAGGGTTTAATTCCCCGAAGCTCTGCTTCGTGATATCATAAGAAACAACTAAAACTTTTTTAGATACCTCGTAGCTCTGCTGCGAGGAGCATCATTCCAGAATTCAGGTTTAAAATATTACAATTAGCAAAAATGTATGGAGAATTGAATGTAGTTACTGCATTAGAAGTGCTATTAGAAAAGAAGATTGAGCCAATAATTGATCATATTACAGATTTACTAAATAGCCAGACTCAAACTGTTTGTTCAGTAAAAATTAATCAACCAATACTGTCTGAATATGATCAATTACATTGCTTTAAAACAATGGAGGTTGCATGAGTAAACAGATAATAACTCCGCAACCGCTAAATAATTTACTCAAGAACCTTTGCTTACCTACTTTTGCATCGTGCTATAAATCAGTTGCAGAAAGCTTTGAGCAAGAAAAGAAAACATATATAGATTATCTACAGGAGTTAGCCATACGTGAGTTAGAACATAGACAACAACAACGTATTGCCAGATTGCTGAAGCAAGCAAAACTCTCTCGAGATAAGTTATTAAGCAACTTTGATATTAAGCGTATCCCAGGATTATCGCCAACTAAGATCCAATATCTTGCACAAGGAGAATTTATGGATCGCTATGAAAATATACTTATTTTTGGTAATCCTGGCACTGGCAAAAGTCATCTTAGTATAGGTTTAGCACGTGAGTGGTGTCTTGCTGGTAGACGTGTATTATATACAACAGCAGCTAATTTAGTTCAACAATTACTAGAAGCAAAGCTTAGTTTAAAACTTAAGCAAATTATTAAAAAATTCGATTATTTTGAAATATTGATAATTGATGATATATCATATGTACCATATAATCGTGAAGAAACTGATGTTTTATTTACCTTATTAGCTGAACGTTATGAAATGCGTAGTGTATTAATTACTAGCAATTTAGTTTTTGCAAAATGGAATACTATTTTTAAAGATGAAATGACTACGTCAGCAGTTATTGACAGATTGGTTCACCATTCTTCAATTCTTGAACTCAATACTGAAAGTTATAGAATCGCTACAGCTAAAGGCAAAAAATTAACTATAAAATCGGAGGATAATAATGTAACACTTTAGACAATATTTTTTACTCAAAAATGGGTAATTTTAATATTCGTCATGGGTAATTCTAATGTTCGTTCATCACTAATGTAGAAGTTAGTCCGTCCGCCAAAACTCTACAAGCCTTATAGATAATATGGTTTTAAGACAAGAAGTAATACAACAATCCGTAAGAAAATGATAAAATATGGTCATAAACCTTATGGATTTCAGTCAATGCCAATAGACAACATTATCAAATCGCAAGAACAAGGGAAACTGTTTGGTTATAAATTAAAAGAAGAATTAAACCCAAATAATAAGCTATATAAATTAAGAGAATTAATAAATTGGTCTAGGCTCGAAGAGTGGTTATCAAAAAATGTTTGTATTAAGAAATTTGGTAGAAATAGAAAATGTCATAGAGTGATGCTTGGCATAACGATGCTACAAGCAATGTATAATTTTTCAGATTCATTATCAGAGGAAGAGCTAAAAGAGAATATGTATTGGCAGTATTTCTGCGGGTGGGAATATATAGAAAAAGACATAGCTATCTCGGAAACTAGTATACGACGGTTTCGTAGTGTATTAGGTGAAGCTGGATATAATGAGATATTATCGGAGTTGATCAGGGTTGGGATAAAAACTAACACAATTAAAAAAAAAGATTTGGAATTAATCATCGCTGATACGACTGTACAAATTAAGAATATCAAACACCCACACGATGTTTATTTAATGGATAAAGCTAGGCTTAGCATAGTAAAGCTTTGCAACAGTTTGGGTATACATTTGAATGAAACATACGCTAGAACCTATAAACGCGATATAGTAAAGCTATGGAAATATAAAGAACATAGTAAAGCCAAGAAGCGTTGGAAAATAATGAAGCATTTAAAAATATTACTGGGTCGTTTGATTAGAGTATGTGAGCGTGAGATCAAAAATAAGCAATTAAACTTGTCTCTCAAAAATCAAGAAGTATTGCAAAAAATAAAACAAATACATAACCAATCTGTTTTAAAAAGAGAAGCTATAGCTAACGCGGAAAGGTTTTTACCATAGTTTTTATATTTACTCACATATTCACCAGATCTAAATCCTATTAAACATTGCTGGACTAACTTTAAAAACTGTTTACGTAAAATTATTGATCAATGCCTAAGTTTTTCCTAATCTGTGGTAGAAACATTTCCGTGTTAGCTATAAAAAGCAATATAAAGAAGATAACAAAGTATTATATAGTTTTCATGCCCCTGAAGTAGAGTGTATAGGAAAGGGAAAACGCAACAAGCCATATGAGTTTGGCAATAAAGTAGCGGTAGTAGTAAGTGGTCGTAGAAATTTTGTTTTATCCGCAAAATCGTTTCATAATAATCCTTATGATGGTCATACATTGCATCAGAGCTTTGAAGCAGTAGAGAGTGTCACTGGAATCAAGATAAAGAAATCATTTGTTGATCTTGGGTATAGTGGTAGCAATGTAAAGGAGAAGAGTAAGGTATATACCCCAAAAACGCGGAAGAAGTTGTTACAAGAGGACAAGTCTATGATCAAGAGACGCAGTGCCATAGAACCAATAATAGGTCACTTAAAGCAATATGGTCGGATGGGTAGAAACTTCTTGAAAGGTATGATAGGAGATATTATCAATCCAATAATCTCTGCTATTGGTTTGAATTTACGATGCATTGCAAATCATTTACAAATCGTGTCTAACTCCACATAAATCAAAAATATCATCATGCAAAAACTAGATGAACGATAAAAAATCGTTAACAATAGCTCCATATCAAAATTAGACCAACACAGAAATGTATCAGTAAAAATTAACATAACTTATTAATTTTTATTGAAAATCTTAGCAATTTGTTGTCAAAACTCTATCCCATTACAAATGATCAGGATTTGAAGTGTTTTTGGCGGATAGACAAGTTAAGATTTGATCTTACAGACACTATAAATTTTGCCCCTGATTGTCAGTTAAATTTTGACTGTCAGATACATATTCAAGATACAAGATTTCATTATTCTTTTCAACAGCTAATTTCTTACTATCCTTAAAAGTTTGCATAGGAGTTTTTCCATAACAATATTTACCAGAATGAGGTCTTTCATTATTGAAATACTCTAGCCAGATATCAAGATCTAATTGTAGGTCATCAAGAGCTGTATAAATCTTTTTCCGCATAGCTGTATCAAAGAATTCTTGTTTCATGGTTTTATTAAAACGCTCACACATACCGTTTGTTTGAGGAGAATATGCTTTAGTAGTAGTATGCTCTATACCTTCGATACTTAGAAATAATTCAAAAGCATGATGCTCTATATTCCCCTTATATTCTGACCCACGATCTGTCAGAATACGAAGTATTGGTATCCCTTGAGTCTCATACCATGGTAACACTCGGTCATTAAGCATATCAGCAGCAGTTAAAGCTGTTTTATCAGTATATAGTTTAACATCAGCTACTCTGCTGTAGCTATCAATAAATACCTGAGAATAAACCTTACCTATACCCTTAAAGTTGCCTACATAATATGTATCTTGGCATCCTAGATACCCTGGATGCTGTGTCTCAATTTCTCCATGAGCTTCTTTTTCATTACGACGCTTCTCTAGCACTTGTAATTGTGCCTCAGTAAGCACAATACCATCTTGAGCCATTTTTGCTTCTAATGCTTTAAGTCTTTTACTGATGTTGTTTAAATCATTACGTAACCAAATTGATCTTACTCCCCCAGGTGATACAAGTACACCTGTCTTTTTAAGCTCATTTGATACTCTTAGCTGACCATATGCTGGATATTCTATTGCCATATCTAGTACTGCTTTCTCTACAGCAGGATCAACTCTATTCGCTATTATTGGCTTTCTTCGACTAATTTCATACAACGCTTCTTCGCCACCAGTTTCATACAGTTCTTTAAATCTGTAATAACTATCTCTACTATATCCCATCGCTTTACATGCTGATGATATACTACCAAGGCTCTTAGCTAATTCAAGTAAACCTAATTTTGGTTTTATTATTTTTTGATTTAAGTTCATTCTTTATCTCCATTTAATAATTAATTTATTTTACTAAATGTAAGATATAATCTTGTATCTTAGTATTGTCTTTAGTAAACAACTATAAGATACTTAAGGGCACTTAAGTAAGAAGACTAATATGCCGTATTAAATCTTAGGGCTATGTAACCCTGTAGTTGAGATCAAACAATTAGTCTTCACATACTCATTAAAGATCGGACGGTATTCTTAGGTCTTGAAATTAATCAATGAACCTGTATTTACAAGGTTGATCTTTGGGTATTCTACTTATTATTAACATAGAAGGTCAAATATGAGTAGCATTATTTTGGGTATAGATATTTCTAAAGCAACATTTGACGTAGCTTTATTAAATGATAATAAAATCAAAACCAAAAAGTTTAATAATACTGCAAAAGGCTTTGCTGCACTAAAACAATGGTTAGAAAAAAAGGGAATAGATACTGCTCACGCTTGTATGGAATCAACAGGTGGTTACGAAGTTAGGTTAGCTCAATATCTTTATGATAATACATTTAAAGTGAGTGTCGTAAATCCAGCTCGCATCAAGGGCTTTGCAATGAGCAAGCTTTCAAGAGTTAAAACTGACAAATCTGATTGTGAATTGATAGCTTCTTTTTGCAAGGCTATGCAACCTGATCTTTGGCAACCAACCCCTATACATATTAAAGAATTACAACAATGGGTAAGACGCTTGGATAGTTTGATTGCTAATAAAAATCAAGAAAATAATAGATTGAGCGGAGCAAGTAAAGCAGTTGCCATTAACATTATGATTCATATTGAATTTCTGGATAAGCAAATTAAGGAAGTAGAAGAACTTATCTCTAATCATATTAAAGGACACAAAGACTTACATGATAAAAGTAAACTTCTTGATTCAATCCCTGGTATAGGAGAAAAAACAATAGGAGTGATACTTGCTTTTCTTGTTGTAGAAAATTTTAATTCTGCAAAACAACTAGCTGCGTTTGTTGGTCTTAACCCAAAGCCAAAACAATCAGGCACTTCTGTCCATGGAATAGGAAAAATATCAAAAACAGGAGATGCTAATTTACGTAAAGCTTTTTATATGCCTGCCATAGTTGCTATAAAACATAATCCGATTATTAAGGATTTTAGTCAACGTTTGAGCAATGTTGGAAAATCTAAAATGGTTATAGTGATTGCTGCTATGCGTAAGTTGCTTCACATAATTTATGGTGTTCTTAATAACAAAACATCTTTTAGTGCAAATATAAAAACCCTGTAAAATAAAATTGAGGTAAAATAATGAAAAAGTTGTTGACACTCAAGACGGTATCTCAACTATTACATCTTACTAAAACTACCATTCCTCGCATTCTCAGTTTCAGCTCTATCATACTTGCTATAACCTAAATGTTCTGACATCTCAGCATGCAGTGCTCGCTCTAAAATACCCTTCTTGGTTAATTCCTTAATTAATCCATTCTGACTTAGTACTGTTTTTAAATCTACTCCGCCTTTTATCAGCAAATCTATTGCTTCATTTATTTTTTTATTCTTCTCTATTTGCATTTCTGTTACCTATATTTTTAATTACTTCTAATATAGGCTCAACAAAAATTTACACAATCATTGCAAAAGACTCTATTTGACTTTCAACTTTTGAAGTATCTGCGGTATATAAATCCTTAGTAGAAATAATATATGCTCCTCTAATTAAAGTAGCTGCAGGAAAGCCATCAGTTTCGGTTACAAAGTTTAGGCAATAATACATGCCGTAAATCAGATAAACATAGCTAAAACCAGCCGGACCAAACATTATATCAGTTCTTTTTGTACGACCTCTTGCAGCATGACAAGCTGGATCGTCTTGTCCGATATAGCTTTCAGTTTCAGTAATAATAGCTGTTTTACCTTGAAAGTATAACACTTTACCCAGCAGCTCCTGACTTACTATATTAGTATCTCTTGCAAAGAATTCTCGAGATAATGGTATTAATCATGTTTTTGAAAAAAAAATATTTAAATTTTCGTGCCATTTTGTAGGAGTAAATTCAGTAATTTCATATTCTGCTATATCATTAATCTCTCAGGGTTTAATTCCCCGAAGCTCTGCTTCGTGATATCATAAGAAACAACTAAAACTTTTTTAGATACCTCGTAGCTCTGCTGCGAGGAGCATCATTATATCTTCTAGTTTATATTAATGTTACAAATTGTTTCAAGCACTTCTAGTATGTCTGCCACTTCTTCTATATGCTCATCTTGTAAAAATTCTTCTACTTCTTCTAGTAGCTTACTGTTTAATAATTCTTTATACTCGCGTGCTTCAGCAATATAAGTAACCGGTATTCTGCCTGATTTTAAGATAATTTTTGGAATTAAATCTCTAACTAATTTTGTCATTTCATTCTTATACCTGAAGTTTTGACAAAAAATTTTTATTAAAAAAAGTGGCGAGTGTATCAATCTATAATTTGTATTATATATCCAATAATTTACTTTAAATTGTAGAAATATCGCTTTTAAGCTGATAAAAGCACTAAATATTTAACTTTAAATATAAATTTTTACTTTAGTCAGAAAAATTAGAATTTTTGTCAAAACTTCAGTTATACGTATAAACATATATTTAAAACTTTATATTTTTTTACTAGATATTTTAGAATTTTTTATAGAAATTGGAACAGGATCATATCCACCATCACAAAGCGGCTGGCATTTGATTATTCTTTTAATAGCAAGCCACAATCCTTTTATATTGCCGTGCGAGGTTATAGCATCTTTAGCATAATCTGAACAAGTAGGGTAAAAGCGGCAATTATTACCTAGCAACGGGGAGATGAAGTATTGGTAGAACCTAATTAATAGTAAAATTATTTTACTCATTGGATAGCTTATCTATAATTGATTCCATCTTTTTCGGTGTTAAATCTTCATAATAATCGTCGTTAATTTGCACTATGGGAGCGTTAACGCATGCTCCTAAACATTCGATTTCTATTAAGCTAAATTTCTGATCTTTTGTAACTTCTTCATCTTTTATACCAAGTTTTTCTTTGCAAGTTTTTATTATATCATCGCTACCACGTAGCCAACAAGGGGTAGTAGTGCACACTTGGATATGATTCTTACCAACAGGCTTGAGATTAAACATAGTATAAAAAGTTGCCACCTCATAAGCTCGCATATACGGCATTTCTAGTATATTTGCCACATACTCAATAGCAGGAACAGGCAACCAACCACCATTTTGACGTTGAGCTAAATCAAGAAGTGGTAATATGGCACTTCTTTTGCCCTCTGGTGGATATTTTTTTATGATATCCTCCGCTAGACTTAAATTTTTCTTATCAAAACTAAAATTTGTAATTTTTGTATTCATATACTCCTAATATCATGAATAATTTAGTAGACGAAGTTTTATTTGGAAAAGAGCAAGAAGCCTCGGAATTTTTGACCGCAGCGTACACCTTAGTACGTGAGGATCAAAAATGAGAAGCGACGTAGCCAATTTTTCAAATAAAACGAGTCTACCTATCGATCTCACCAAATACTATATCAAGCGTTGCTATAATAGTAATAACATCTGCCATTAAATGACCTTTGGACATAAAATCAAGTCCCTGCAAGTGAGCAAATCCTGGAGCTTTGATTCGGCATCTATAAGGTCTATTACCACCAGTAGAGTATAAATACACGCCAAATTCACCTTTTGGGGCTTCTACTGCTTTGTAAGTTTCACCCACTGGAACATCATACCCTTCAGTATAAAGCTTAAAGTGATGGATCATCGCTGCCATAGATTCTTTCATTTTAGCCCTTGTTGGTGGTGCTAATTTTGGATCATCGGTTTTAACCGGACCTTGCGGCATTTTTTCTATACATTGCTTGATTATTTTAACAGATTCATACATTTCAAGCATACGTACTAAATATCTGTCATAACAATCGCCATTTTTGCCAATCGGTACTTCAAAATCCATTTCACTATATACGTCGTAAGGGTTTGATTTACGCAAATCCCAAGCTATACCTGAGCCTCTAAGCATCGGACCTGAAAAGCCCCAATCCATCGCCTCTTTTTGAGAAACAACGCCTATATCAACTAATCTTTGCTTCCAAAGTCGATTTTCATTTAATAATCCCTCAATATCTTGAAGCTTAGGAGGAAACTGATCAATAAATTTGTCGATATCCTCGAGTAAGCCATCAGGTAAATCCTCAGCAACGCCGCCCGGTCTGAAATAGTTTGAGTGCATACGAGAGCCGGAAACATGTTCGTAAAATTCCATGATTTTCTCACGCTCTTCAAATAGCCATAATAAAGGGGTGGTTGCTCCGACGTCTAAAGCTTGGCTGCCTATATTCAAGGTGTGGTTCAGGATTCTCGTTAGTTCTGAGAATAGCACCCTGATAAACTGAGCTCTTCGTGGTATTTCGCACTCTAATAGCGACTCAGCAGCTAAAGCAAAAGCGTGTTCTTGGCACATTGGCGAAACATAATCAAGACGATCAAAATAAGGAATAGCCTGCAAGTATGTTTTATGCTCAATCAGCTTTTCCGTACCACGATGAAGTAATCCAATGTGAGGATCAGCATTATTTACTACTTCCCCATCCATTTCAAGAATTAGCCTTAAAACGCCGTGCGTTGCCGGATGTTGCGGACCAAGATTTAACGTTATACTTTTGGTGTTATTAGTCATATTATTTGTCATTGCGAGGAGCCACAGGCGACGTGGCAATCCAGTTAAATAATTTTATCATATAAATTTCTCCAATTTATGTTCATTCTTTGTTAGTAATAATATATACAGCCAGTTGTTTCATAATTTTTCCTAGATTGCCGCGTCGGGACTATGTCCCTCCTCGCAATGACATTATTTTATATTTCTTCTATAATGATGCTCCTCGCAGCAGAGCTACGAGGTATCTATCCAAAAAGCTTTAACTGTTTTTGTTGCAATGCTTTATAAGAAGGTTTGCCTGAACCTTGATTCTGTACATAATTACGTAATTTCTGCTCATCACCATGTTTACCTACTGTGCTCATAACATATCCTTTACAGGAGTTTCGCACTTAGCAAAGTTGCGAATCAGTTAAAAGCCATCTGATATTGTTTTGAATTGATGTTTTTATAACTTCCCAAGTTTGTTGATATAAAGTAATGTTTTCATTTATCCTCCTTTTATTCATATCAAGCCAGGCAAATACTGCAAGGCAAATATGATTTCTTTGAGCTCGGCCCGTGCGTGCCTGACAGCGTTCAATACCACAAGTTTGTTTTAATTCTCGATGATAAACCTCTATAGACCAACGTGCCTTAACAATTTTCTCTATTTGCTCACGTGTGGGATTTTCCAAGTTCGTTGTTATGTAATCAATGCGACCATTCTTTGCCACAAACTTAAATACCGTAACCCAACCGTATCCATGTAGGTGAATTTTTAGCCCCTCATCGGGTATCTCTAAACTTTCCAAGCTAACATTATGATTAACTTTTCTATTTTTCCTTAGGGTGGTAACCCATGGCTTTGTTGCATAAATAAGCTTTTGAATATACTGCCCCTAACCCCGCAATGCTAGCCTAGCCAACAGGCACAGAGATAGGTTTACCAATTTCAAACATTTTGTTTAATAAGTGGCATTTAATAGACATTTCTTTTGTCATATTTTGATCATGTCTTGATAGAAACTTACTACCAAAAGAAGTTTTAAATCGAAAGAACGTGTTCTCTACACGCTCCCTTCTACCATAATTATTCTTTACCCTCCATGCTTGGTATCCTTTGTTTTGTTGATATATAACAGCTGCATCTCTCTCAGTTTTATCCCTAAGCGATTGAACTTTTACTGAAGAGTTTGGGGGTCTAATAACTGGTTTTATCTTCTTCTTTCTCAACAATTGATATGTAGATTCACCGTCATACCCTCGATCTCCCAGAAAATCCTTGGCTCTGACATTAGCTATTAGTAGTCCAATCTGTGATCTATCATCTATAGTATGCTCTGTGGTACTATCGGCAAGTATCATACCTTGATCTTCTATAACGATATGTAGCTTTTTCCATATGCGACGCTTATATTGCTTACCATGCTTATTTTCTAGCCATTCGTTCCCTGTGTAGGCTTGTATCCCTGTACTATCCATTGAAATACAACTAAATTCTTTATCTTGATTTCCATGTAAATACCTAAGATCTAATGACTTCATACGCTTACTTAATGTTGTATAGTCTGGACATCTAATAGATAAACCCGATATTTCAAAGAGCCAGTTTATAAAGCCTTGGGTTTGGCGTAACTTAAGACCGAATAAGCATCTGATCTTCAAACACTGTAATATAGCGTGATCACTATAGCGTCTAGGTCTTCCTCGTTTCATTTCCTCTCTGTAATCAGCATACCAGCCAATCGCCAAATCACTGGCAATCATAAAATCTATGCGACCCCTATTGCGTAAAAAATTATTATATTCTGACCAATTCGTTATTTTATATTTAGAATACTTGCGTGATTTACTAAAAGGGGCTTTCTTCCGAGATCTCATATAATCTGGATTATTTTTAATTCAGGACATCTTACCAGATTATCACCACTCTTGCTCTACAAATCTTATTTATGCAACAAAGCCACTCCGCCTTCTATCAGCAAATCTATTGCTTCATTTATTTTTTTATTCTTCTCTATTTGCATTTCTGTTACCTATATTTTTAATTACTTCTAATATAGGCTCAACAAAAATTTACACAATCATTGCAAAAGACTCAAAAAATGCTATAAATTAGCATTTTTTATACTTCCTTACTTCGTAATTTCCTCGCAATGACGTTCCAAACGAAAATCACACTCCGTGCCGTTCAGCAATTAGACCTTTGATCTCAGAAATAGCCTTAGCAGGATTTAGACCTTTCGGACAGGTTTTAGTACAATTCATGATCGTATGACATCTATAGAGCTTGAACGGATCTTCTAAAGTCTCTAGACGCTCGCCTGTATGATCATCCCGTGAGTCGGCAATCCATCTATATGCCTGAAGTAAAATTGCAGGACCTAAATATTTATCACCATTCCACCAATAGCTAGGACAAGAAGTAGAACAGCATGCACATAATATGCATTCATATAATCCGTCAAGCTTCTCTCGATCTTTAATCGACTGCAATCTTTCAACATTGGATGGAGCTGGGCTATCGGTTTTAAGCCATGGTTCTATAGATTCATATTGTGCATAAAAATGCGACATATCCGGCACTAAATCTTTTACCACTTTCATATGAGGAAGTGGATAGATTTTAATATCGCCTGAAATTTCTTCGATAGGCTTAATACATGCTAAAGTATTTGTGCCATCAATATTCATTGCACAACTGCCACAAATTCCCTCACGACAAGAACGTCTAAAAGTTACAGTAGAATCAATTTCGTTTTTGATTTTAATTAAAGCATCCAAAACCATCGGACCGGTTTTGCTTAAATCTATTTCAAAACTATCAATAGTAGGATTTTCATCAAGGTCAGGATCATATCTATAAATTTTTATTTTTCTAAGATTAGATACATCACCTTTTGCTTTATGTTCCTTACCTTTTTTTACAACTGAATTTGGCGGTAACCTTAACTCTGCCATACTATATACTCTTCTAAAATTTGACGAAATAATTAGCTAATTCATAATCTTTCATACCATCAACAAAATCTTTAATTTTAATTGAATATTATTACCGGGGTGCTTAATTGAATCTTTAGGGATTGTTTTGCTTAAAGAACCATTACCACCTTTTCTCTGAATTACGATATAATTACCTATAATAATATTACCTTTATTTGTAAAAATAATATCATAATTTAAAGATTTGAGAATATCTTTCATTGCATATATACGCATTAAATTTTCTTCTCTCTGGTATAAAACTAACCAGGAGTTTCGCACTTAGCAAAATTGTGTATTAGTTAGAAGCCATTTAATGTTGTTCTGAATTGATGTTTTTATAACTTCCCAAGTTTGTTGATATAAAGTAATGTTTTCATTTATCCTCCTTTTGTTCATATCAAGCCAGGCCAATACAGCAAGGCAAATATGATTTCTTTGAGCTCGACCCGTGCGTGCCTGACAGCATTCAATACCACAAGTTTGTTTCAATTCTCGATGATAAACTTCTATAGACCAACGCGCCTTAACAATTTTCTCTATTTGCTCACGTGTAGGATTCTCTAAATTAGTTGTTATGTAATCAATGCGACCATTTTTTGCCACAAACTTAAATACCGTAACCCAACCGTATCCACGTAGGTGAATTTTTAGCCCTTCATCGGGAATCTCTAAAGTTTCCAAGCTAACATTACGATTAACTTTTCTATTTTTTCTTAGGTTGGTAACCCATATCCAACCTAAATTACGTATATGTTTTAAATTATCCAAACCACTATACCAAGCATCCATAACTATAGCATCAGGCTTGATACCTCTTTCTTTAGCTAAAGTAAGCATATCACGAAAATGCTCGTTCTTTGTTTTACCATCAGTTTCTTTATCATATATTCTATAATCTACAGGAGTAGATTGATCAATTTGAGTATTGTAATGCAGTAAGTTTACCATTCCTATACCAGGTATAACATCATGTACAGCCCCAGAATATTGATAATTTACAAGCTCGATCCTCTTACTGTATTGCTTTGACAATAAGGTGTCATCTCCCACTAATAAACAAGGATCTTCCAGATCAATATATTTTGACACTTTGCTATAGATTTCGCTAGGGCGAAAATCCTTACTCTTTAACCATCGACTTGCACTATCGTGCGATAGATCTAATGGACTTACTTCAGATAATGCTTTGCTAGTATATAGCTAACACGGAAATGTTTCTACCACAGATTAGGAAAAACTTAGGCATTGATCAATAATTTTACGTAAACAGTTTTTAAAGTTAGTCCAGCAATGTTTAATAGGATTGAGATCTGGTGAATATGTGAGTAAATACAAAAACTATGGTAAAAACCTTTCCGCGTTAGCTATATCTTACACTACTTGCTTGTAAGAATGATTTATATAAATCTTTGCTACATTTTGATCTTGTCATTTTTATCTAAAACTATTTTTCTCTAGATTAGCATATTATTTGCTAAGTGCGAAACTCCTGCTAACAATTCTCTAGTATCTTCATTTCTGAAGTTTTGACAAAAAATTTTTATTAAAAAAAGTGGCGAGTGTATCAATCTATAATTTGTATTATATATCCAATAATTTACTTTAAATTGTAGAAATATCGCTTTTAAGCTGATAAAAGCACTAAATATTTAACTTTAAATATAATTTTTTACTTTAGTCAGAAAAATTAGAATTTTTGTCAAAACTGCAGTCATTTGAAAATGACCATTTAACTATTTCTTTAGCAATAGGCTGAAAGATTGATAGTATTTTTTCTTGTTCTTCTAATGGAATTAGATTTGATTTAACATTTTTTGATTTATTGATTATTAGGTTCTGTAAATAATCTAGGCAATCTAAATTAAATACTTTACAAAAATTACTTATTGATGCTCTTGTAAGTTGATTATACGCAAATGCTTTTTTATACGCTTTAATACTTACATCTATATTATGACCACAACTAAAACCTATTTTAACATCAGATTTTTCTGCGTACATGCCGGTATTAATAGCGTGTAAAAAAACTACCTTTTATCCCAAAAATATCTCTAACTTTATCAATGATGTCAGAATGATTAACGATACTACTCTTAAAAAGCAGTTCAGCATCTTTACCTATATACGCATTTCTATTACTCACTAATTGAGTCATAAATATTTGCTACTATTTGTGGAATTACTGCATTACCTAGTTGTCTATAGCCCTTTAAACCATCTGCAACATAATGATCTTTAGGAAAACCCATTAAAGATTTACATTCATTAATTGATAATCTTCTTACTCTATCATTTATATAATATAGACCTGTTCTAGCACCAACACCACCGCCAAAAGCTGATAAAGTAATAGAATGACCTAAAGGGCTGTAAATCCTTTCACCTTGACCACCTTTTAACTTGTCCTATTCTAATTGGTTTTAACTGCTTCTCAACAGAATTAGCATTTAAAACAATATCACTTCTATCAATATATAAATTCTTATCAATATCTTTCTCTAAAATATCATTGAGCAAAACATTTTCATATGATTCTTTTGGTTTTATATATTTCAGATTATATTCACTACTAACGCCAATTTAGGATAAGAGAAGTTGTTCTGGAGCTAAAGCATCAAGTTTTATACGAGATTTAGTGATAGCATAAGAAGTAACACAAGCTAGAATATGCACCAAGAAATTAACAGGAGATCTATGCCTGGTAAATTCCAGTATTAATTAAGCCAGATTTATATTTTCTTCCCATACCTCATTGGGTGTTTTATAACCGAGCACTTTTCTTGGTAAATTATTTAAAAAATCCTCAATTTCTTGTAATTGCTTTATTGTTAATTTTTTTATATCTAAAGATTTAGAGTATACTCTGTGCACCATTGAGTTAATCTTCTCTATCAATGGTTTTTGCCATGGAGAATAAGGATTGCAAAAATATACTTTTCGTTCAGATTTTGGCAATAGTTGTTCATGATTGGTAAATTCTTTGCCATTATCTAACGTTATGCTTTTGATTATATGCGACAATTGTTTAAGTTTTTTATTCATGTTACCAATCACATCTTGTGTTCTTTTTGAACGGTTTAAAGTGAGAAACACTTTTTGTGTTCTGATATCCACAAGAGCGCCTATATTACGACTTTGATTACCTTTGTTAAAAGTTAAATCACCTTCTAAATGACCTATTGCTGCTATCTTTCTATTTATCTCTGGTCTTTCAGTAATGGAAACTCGATTTGGTATTGTAATTCTTTTGTTTCTGATTCTTGTACCATGATGCAACCTATTTTTCCTTTTTCTTGCTAAAGATAAATATAATTTTTGCCTTTGTGCTATAGGAGATGTATAAATAAACTGGTATATACTCTCTGTAGAAATATTGACAGTATCTCGTGATAGTTTACGTCTACCTGAAATTATATCTGGTGAAATACCCTGTGTTAACTGCTTTATTATTTCTGCTCGTAAATTATTATCAATATCTAATTTTCTTTTTCTCTTACCTTGCCTTAAACTGCAAGCAAGTGTGTTAGCCCTATCTGGTCTATAATTATGCCTCATTCTCTTGAGTTCATAACATATAGTGCTTTTATCACGGCCAATCTTTGTCCCTATATATCGCGAGCTATAACCACTCTTATTCATTTCGTATATTTTAAATCTTTCATCTATCGTTAAATGAGCCATGATATATCTATATTTAATTAAAAATTGATTATATCTGGCTTAATTAATTATAGAACTTTCCCCTTGTATGCTCTAGGTTCATTCTATTTTTTAGTATATTAAATACTGATTCAATTAATGATCGTTTACGTAACATAGCTTTATCTTCTAATTCTAGTAAATAATTCTTCATATCCTTGCGAATATTAGTTATCATTCTTAAATTTCTAGAATAGAGTTTAAACCATAACTCTTTACAAATATATGCTTTATCACCAAATACCTTACCTGTTATCTTCTGAGTTATAGATTCAAGAACAGATAAATCAGCTCTATTTGCTTTTGTTATTTTAACAGCTATAATCTCTGCTTTATGATTAATGATTAAATGTAATTTAAATCCCATAAACCAACCATAACTACTCATCCCAACTTTGGCAATTTTACCAAAAACTCTATTACTAGAAGTGCGCTTAGCATGACAAATAGATAGTTTTGTTGAATCAATAAAATATATTCCTGTATCTTCACCTCGTAGTAATTGCGACATTATTGACAATGGCAATATTAACCTTGGCCATAATTGTACTATTCTACTATAACATGGTAAATTAAAGTAACCCTTATATTTATGCGGTAAGTAGTATAAATAATAGTTTTTAAAGTCCTTGCAAGGCGATAGATAACAATATATGACTATTGTCATCAATTCTGCAAGACTTAATTTTCCTATTCTATGCCTTTGCTGATTTGTTGATAATAGACGGTGTTCTATCCATTCTTCATATATTTTACAAAAATTATCTACTAAATAATATACAGTTATGATACATCTTTTCATGTTGAGTTACTGATCTTTTATTAAAAAAATCTATCATAACTCAACATTAATCTCCTTTAAACCCTTTATCTATAAGCTTTCTATCTATCCCTTATCCTAAATTAGCGTTACTAAAGTCTTTTCGTAAGCAAACAAAATCAACTCTTTCCCGAGCTTGTGGCACGCCAAATAGAGAAGCATTTAATATATGTCTATATACTTTATAACCAATTTCTTCTAATTTTTGATCTATGGTTTTAATCTCTCAGGGTTTAATTCCCCGAAGCTCTGCTTCGTGATATCATAAGAAACAACTAAAACTTTTTTAGATACCTCGTAGCTCTGCTGCGAGGAGCATCATTTACATTTCCGTTATCAATATTCAGAATGTTTTTTACATTCTCAAGCAATAATATATAAGGTTTATGATATTGTGCTATTCTTATTATTTCATAAAATAGTTTGCCGTTATTATCTTCTATACCACCTCTTTTACCTGAAATACTAAAAGATTGACAAGGGAAGCCAGCACATAAGATATCATGTTTAGGGATTTTATTTGCCGGTATCTCAGTAATGTCACCATGTGGTTTATCACCAAAATTTCTTTTATATGCCTCTTGTACATCCTTATCTATGTCAGATGAAAAAACACACTCAAGGTTTTTGCTTTCAAGAGCCTTTCTAAAACCACCAATACCGCAAAATAAATCTATAAACTTATACATTTGAATTCCCAAAAATACATTTATTAGCTTTTATCTTCCTTTTTAGCTTTAATTGGTTTTGCTTTCTTAAGGTCTTTTTCTTCGGCTATTTTTATGGTAGATGATGCCGCACCAAAAGGAAAGTTATTTTCTTCTTCAGAGTCTAGCTGTCTGCTGCTAAGTAAATTTTTAATTTGCTGACCTGATAATGTTTCATATTCTATTAAGGCTTTAGCAAGTATATGAAGTTGATCTAAGTGCTTAGTTAAAATGTCTTTTGCTAAATCATAGCCGGTAGTAACAATTTTCTTTACTTCTTCATCTATTAACTCTGAAGTAATTTCCGATCTATCACTAGAACTATTTCTATTAGTATACATATCTTCACTAGCACTTCCATGGTACACAGGACCGACCTTATCGCTAAGCCCCCAATCGGTAACCATTGCCTTTGCCATTCTGGTTGCCATCTTTATATCTGATGATGCTCCTGAAGTTACCTTTTCTTTACCAAATATAATTTCTTCAGCTACTCTACCAGCCATGGCTACCGCAATATCGGCCTCCATCTTATCACGTGGCATTGAAAAACGATCATTTTCCGGTAATCTCATAACCATGCCAAGAGCTCTACCACGTGGAATAATCGTAGCTTTATGAATAGGATCAGAGGCAAGACAATATAAACCAACTAAAGCATGTCCTCCCTCATGATATGCTGTTAGTTTTTTCTGCTCATCAGACATAATCATTGAGCGACGCTCAACCCCCATCATGACCTTATCTTTTGCCTCTTCCAAATCATGCATTTCTACTTCTTTTTTATTACGCCTTGCAGCAATAAGAGCAGCTTCATTAACTAAATTAGCAAGTTCAGCACCAGAAAATCCTGGTGTTCCTCTGGCAATAATTCTTGGTACGATTTTAGTGCTGTATTTTACTTTCTTTAAATGCACTTGTAGTATTTTTTCTCGTCCATCAATATCAGGATTTGAGACAGTAATTTGCCTATCGAACCTACCTGGTCTTAATAAAGCGTGATCAAGTACGTCAGGACGGTTGGTAGCTGCAATAATCACAACTCCTTCGTTTGCTTCAAACCCGTCCATCTCTACTAGCATCTGATTTAGTGTTTGCTCACGCTCATCATTGCCGCCGCCCATACCAATACCTCTATGGCGACCTACCGCATCAATCTCATCAATAAAGATAATACATGGAGCGTTACGCTTGCCCTGCTCAAACATATCACGCACACGGCTAGCACCAACGCCTACAAACATCTCAACAAAATCAGAACCAGAGATACTAAAAAATGGTACGTTAGCCTCACCTGCAATTGCTTTAGCAAGCAGTGTCTTACCGGTTCCTGGAGGACCTATGAGCAAACAACCTTTAGGTATTTTACCGCCAAGCTTTTGGAACTTGCTTGGATCTCGTAAAAAATCTACTATTTCGGTTAATTCGTCTTTTGCTTCGTCAATACCAGCTACATCTTTGAAAGTTATTTTTGGACCCTTATCCGACAAAAGTTTGGCTTTAGATTTACCGAATCCCATAGCTTTACCACCGCCATGCATTTGTCGCATAAAGAAAACCCAAACACCGATTAATAAAAGCATTGGAAACCAAGAAATTAAAAAGCTTAAAAAGGTGTGCATTCTTGTTTCAGGTGGCACGACTTCTATATTAACGTCATTATTATTTAGACGATTTACTAAATCAGGATAATCAGGAGCATAAGTGCTAAAATTAGACCCATCATTTGAAGTTCCTTCTATTATTCTTCCTTGAATTTTAACCGAGTTAACAGTTTTCTTATCGACTTTTGTTAAAAATTCTGAGAAAGATATATTATTTTTACTGCTAAGTAACCCGTCAGACTGAAAAACATTGAAAAGCAGTATTACAAAAACAAAAATTACTGCCCAAACTATAATATTTTTACCTTGATTATTCATTGATACAAAACCTAACAAAAATCATTAATTATAAACAAAAACATTTTTACCAGTTTAATAATCTTATTAATGATGCTCCTCGCAGCAGAGCTACGAGGTATCTAAAAAAGTTTTAGTTGTTTCTTATGATATCACGAAGCAGAGCTTCGGGGAATTAAACCCTGAGAGATTAACTGACTCAGTAAAAATGTGTAAAACGAGATGTAAAATCCGGAGCAAAAGAGACGTTAAAACTCTTTATGTCGTTATCATAGTACGATATATGTGGTATTGCTACAACTTTTTCAAGTATTTTAACAATAGGTAAGGTAAATAAAATCGCATTGTGGTTTCCACAAGATAGGATTTTTAAAACTTCTAGATCTAGTTCTTTCTTGATTATTTTATAATCTTCTAGAGATAAATATGTTGCTACACAATTTTCTATGTCATGGTTTTTTGTAATACGAAAGCGATTATCCCAAACAATTTGCTTATCTAATAATAACTTACTTTCTGGTAGCTTTTTACCAAATTCCCGATATATTAATAATTTATTTTGCATACGCTTAATTACGCAACCATGCAGAGTATTTTTAAAATCCAAACTTTGCCTAATTAATTTTAAAATAGGCTCTACCGAATAGAAACGAACCGAGCGTTGCTGTCCGCTAATTATTATCAATAAAAAATTAATTAGCTGCACTCGTACTTCTTGTGAAAATCCGCTAAATTTCATTAAATCAAGAAAAGCAAAGCCATATTCAGATATCTTTACCGATTCGGCTATTGCGGATATTAATTCCGGTTTAAACTTATTTTCTACTAATTCATTAACTTTAATTTGCTGAGTAATTATATCATCTTTAATATAAACTTCCTCTTGAGCTAATTTCTGCCGAATAGTATTACGTCTATATTTAGTCGATAAATTTGATTGATCTTCAAACCATTTAATATTATTTGTAGCTAAATAATTTACTAATTCGCTTTTAGGAATATTAGACAAAGGTCTAATTATTTGCGTATTATTATGCCAGTTTACGCTGCTACTGCTAAGTCCGAATACGCCGCTTTTACGCTCTAATCTAAGGCAAAAATTTTCTATGTAATCATCTTCATGGTGAGCGGTTAATAGAACTAATATATCAAGCTTCTGGCACAATGAAGTCATTAAATCATAACGCCCTTTTCTTGCTCGCTCCTGTAAATTAGAAAAATTATTTTGATGATCGAACAAAAGGCTATAAAACTTAAGCCCTAAATCGTTAGCAGTATTTTGGATATACTCAATTTCCTGCTTTGATTGCTCTCTTAAATTATGGTCAACCGATAAAACAAATAACTCTATATTATTTTTTTTAACCCAGATATTTGCAAGATAAAGCAGTGCTACGGAATCACTACCGCCAGAAACCGCAATAGCTATTTTAGATAAGCCAAAACCACCTATTAAATTATTGATGTTGTGTTCAAATTTTTCGTATAGCATAAAATCACTTACTATATGGGATTGTTAACATGAGTATATTTTTTGAACACCAAGAAAGGCTAGCAGAAGTAATAAAAGAAAACAACATAATGATGCTCCTCGCAGCAGAGCTACGAGGTATCTATCCAAAAAGCTTTAACTGTTTTTGTTGAAATGCTTTATAAGAAGGTTTGCCCGAACCTTGATTCTGTACATAATTACGTAATTTCTGCTCATCACCATGTTTACCTACTGTGCTCATAAAATATCCTTTACTCCAAAACTCACTTCCCCATAATTTTTCTTTAAGATTTGGATATTTCTCAAACATTTTCTTAGAAGTCAGGAGTTTCGCACTTAGCAAAATTGTGTATTAGTTAGAAGCCATTTAATGTTGTTCTGAATTGATGTTTTTATAACTTCCCAAGTTTGTTGATATAAAGTAATGTTTTCATTTATCCTCCTTTTGTTCATATCAAGCCAGGCCAATACAGCAAGGCAAATATGATTTCTTTGAGCTCGACCCGTGCGTGCCTGACAGCATTCAATACCACAAGTTTGTTTCAATTCTCGATGATAAACTTCTATAGACCAACGCGCCTTGGCTTTGTTGCATAAATAAGCTTTTGAATATACTGCCCCTAACCCCGCAATGCTAGCCTAGCCAACAGGCACAGAGATAGGTTTACCAATTTCAAACATTTTGTTTAATAAGTGGCATTTAATAGACATTTCTTTTGTCATATTTTGATCATGTCTTGATAGAAACTTACTACCAAAAGAAGTTTTAAATCGAAAGAACGTGTTCTCTACACGCTCCCTTCTACCATAATTATTCTTTACCCTCCATGCTTGGTATCCTTTGTTTTGTTGATATATAACAGCTGCATCTCTCTCAGTTTTATCCCTAAGCGATTGAACTTTTACTGAAGAGTTTGGGGGTCTAATAACTGGTTTTATCTTCTTCTTTCTCAACAATTGATATGTAGATTCACCGTCATACCCTCGATCTCCCAGAAAATCCTTGGCTCTGACATTAGCTATTAGTAGTCCAATCTGTGATCTATCATCTATAGTATGCTCTGTGGTACTATCGGCAAGTATCATACCTTGATCTTCTATAACGATATGTAGCTTTTTCCATATGCGACGCTTATATTGCTTACCATGCTTATTTTCTAGCCATTCGTTCCCTGTGTAGGCTTGTATCCCTGTACTATCCATTGAAATACAACTAAATTCTTTATCTTGATTTCCATGTAAATACCTAAGATCTAATGACTTCATACGCTTACTTAATGTTGTATAGTCTGGACATCTAATAGATAAACCCGATATTTCAAAGAGCCAGTTTATAAAGCCTTGGGTTTGGCGTAACTTAAGACCGAATAAGCATCTGATCTTCAAACACTGTAATATAGCGTGATCACTATAGCGTCTAGGTCTTCCTCGTTTCATTTCCTCTCTGTAATCAGCATACCAGCCAATCGCCAAATCACTGGCAATCATAAAATCTATGCGACCCCTATTGCGTAAAAAATTATTATATTCTGACCAATTCGTTATTTTATATTTAGAATACTTGCGTGATTTACTAAAAGGGGCTTTCTTCCGAGATCTCATATAATCTGGATTATTTTTTAATTCAGGACATCTTACCAGATTATCACCACTCTTGCTCTACAAATTTTATTTATGCAACAAAGCCATTCTCCATGGCAAAAACCATTGATAGAGAAGAATGATGCTCCTCGCAGCAGAGCTACGAGGTATCTATCCAAAAAGCTTTAACTGTTTTTGTTGAAATGCTTTATAAGAAGGTTTGCCTGAACCTTGATTCTGTACATAATTACGTAATTTCTGCTCATCACCATGTTTACCTACTGTGCTCATAAAATATCCTTTACTCCAAAACTCACTTCCCCATAATTTTTCTTTAAGATTTGGATATTTCTCAAACATTTTCTTAGAAGTAATACTTTTTATGATTTGAGTTATTTTTGTTGGGCTATACATTGGTATTGACTGTAATAAAAAATGTACGTGATCTTTATCTACTCCTATTTCTAAAAATCTAATTTCATAACGATCTTCTATGTGCTCACAAATTTTACACAAATAATCATCTAGTTCTTGATTGAATATTACTCTTCTATACTTTGCCGGCGTTACTAAATGATATATTAGTACTGTGACATTATGACTCTTATGTACATAACTGCTTTCTTCCATTCAAGTAGTATATCACGAAGCAGAGCTTCGGGGAATTAAACCCTGAGAGATTAATCTCCTTTAAACCCTTTATCTATAAGCTTTCTATCTATCCCTTATCCTAAATTAGCGTTATTAGTATTTTTAACTGGCTCTAGTTCATAAATCACGGGATGACAGGGGAAACTTGATCCACGCGGGCAAAGCCTTAAGCGGGAATGACCTCTGAGTCATCAATAAAGCCTCAAACAGGAATGACGATTAAGATTAAACAGCCTCAGCTACTTTAGCTTTAGGCTTTTTAGCAATATACATATGTCTTTCTTTGATTCTCGCTGATTTACCACTTCTTTCTCTTAAATAGTAAAGTTTAGCACGACGAACTACACCATATTTTACTACATCAATAGCATGTACTACTGGTGAATAAGTCATAAAGCGTCTCTCAACACCCTCACCATGGCTAATTTTACGCACTAAAAACGAAGAGGTAATGCCACGATTTCTTTTAGCAATAACCACACCCTCATACGCTTGGAATCTTTCAGTCAGCTTTTCTTTACCATCTTTCTCAACTGATCTATCAACTATTTTTACGGTCACTTTAACTGTATCACCAGCTTTAAAATCAGGAATTTTTTTATTTTCAATAAGCTTTGAAATGTTTTCCTGTTCAAAGCGGTCAATAATATTCATTTGTTAACTCCTTTCCTTGTCTCTATAAATCTTTTAATAATTCCGGACGACGTAATTTTGTAATCATGAGCGACTGTTCTTTTTTCCATTCATTAATCAATTTATGATTACCGGATAATAAAACACTCGGTACTTTTCGGTTACGCCAAACTTCAGGTCTTGTATATAAGCCGCATTCAAGCCCTCCCTCAAATTCCCCGTCTTTCTCAAAAGACTCAGAAGAAAGGGTATTCTGGTTCATTAAAACCCCAGGCAGCAGCCTAATTAAGCAATCAAGAATGGTGAGAGTGGGTATTTCCCCGCCGGATAAAATGTAGTCGCCTACACTAATTTCGGTTATATTATACTCTTCAATTACACGTTCGTCAATCCCTTCGTAACGTCCACACAAGAATATAATATTTGTATCCTGTAACATCTTTTTAGCAAAGCCTTGTGTAAAGACTTTACCACGAGGTGAGGGGTAGTAAATTTTAGCTTTTGGATTTAAAGATAAGGCGTGATCTATCGCATTACCCAGCACGTCAGGACGCATTATCAGCCCATCGCCGCCGCCATAAGCTTCATCGTCAACATTTTTATGCTTGGTTAAACCGAAATCACGGATATTGATAACAGCATATGACCAAATATTTTTTTGCAGAGCTTGCCCAACCAAAGAATGCCCTAAAGTGCTGGGAAACATTTCAGGAAAAACAGTTAAGATAGTAGCATGAAGTAGGGACATTATTGGCTCTGTCTCATCAATTGTGTAAATTTCGTGAACCATTAAATTCTACCATCAAATTTGATCATAAAATGAGCCATAGCTTCATTCCAATTGGGGATAGGCATAGACCATTTTTGGGTAATATAATCAATTGTCAGATATAAAACCTTAAATACTGCGTCATCATTTGGAAAGATGCGTTTATTCTTACAGGAGTTTCGCACTTAGCAAAGTTGCGAATCAGTTAAAAGCCATCTGATATTGTTTTGAATTGATGTTTTTATAACTTCCCAAGTTTGTTGATATAAAGTAATGTTTTCATTTATCCTCCTTTTATTCATATCAAGCCAGGCAAATACTGCAAGGCAAATATGATTTCTTTGAGCTCGGCCCGTGCGTGCCTGACAGCGTTCAATACCACAAGTTTGTTTTAATTCTCGATGATAAACCTCTATAGACCAACGTGCCTTAACAATTTTCTCTATTTGCTCACGTGTGGGATTTTCCAAGTTCGTTGTTATGTAATCAATGCGACCATTCTTTGCCACAAACTTAAATACCGTAACCCAACCGTATCCACGTAGGTGAATTTTTAGCCCCTCATCGGGTATCTCTAAACTTTCCAAGCTAACATTATGATTAACTTTTCTATTTTTCCTTAGGGTGGTAACCCATAGCCAGCCTAAATTACGTATATGTTTTAAATTCTCCAACCCGCTATACCAAGCATCCATGACTATGGCATCAGGATTGAGACCTCTTTCTTTAGCTAAAGTAAGCATATCACAAAAATGCTCATTCTTTGTTTTACCATCAGTGTCTTTATCATATATTCTATAATCTACGGGAGTAGATTGAGCAATTTTAGTATTGTAATGTAGTAAGTTTACCATTCCTATACCAGGTATAACATCATGTACAGCTCCAGAATATTGATAACGTACAAGCTCAATCTTCTGACTGTATTGCTTTGATAATAAGGTGTCATCCCCCACTAATAAACACGGTGCTTCCCAATCTATATATTTTGACACTTCCTTATAGATTTCGCTAGGACGAAAATCCTTACTCTTTAACCATCGACTTGCACTATCGTGAGATAGATCTACTGGACTCACTTCAGATAATGCCTTGCTAGTATATCTGACACTACTTGCTTGTAAAAATGATTTATATAAGTCCTTGCTACATTTTGTTCTTGTCATTTTTATAGCTAACACGGAAATGTTTCTACCACAGATTAGGAAAAACTTAGGCATTGATCAATAATTTTACGTAAACAGTTTTTAAAGTTAGTCCAGCAATGTTTAATAGGATTTAGATCTGGTGAATATGTGAGTAAATACAAAAACTATGGTAAAAACCTTTCCGCGTTAGCTATATCTAAAACTATTTTTCTCTAGATTAACATACTTTTTGCTAAGTGCGAAACTCCTGTCTTAGTAACTTTTCTCAATTGGCTATTCAGCGATTCTATCGCATTTGTAACCTGAACAGGAGTTTCGCACTTAGCAAAATTGTGTATTAGTTAGAAGCCATTTAATGTTGTTCTGAATTGATGTTTTTATAACTTCCCAAGTTTGTTGATATAAAGTAATGTTTTCATTTATCCTCCTTTTGTTCATATCAAGCCAGGCCAATACAGCAAGGCAAATATGATTTCTTTGAGCTCGACCCGTGCGTGCCTGACAGCATTCAATACCACAAGTTTGTTTCAATTCTCGATGATAAACTTCTATAGACCAACGCGCCTTAACAATTTTCTCTATTTGCTCACGTGTAGGATTCTCTAAATTAGTTGTTATGTAATCAATGCGACCATTTTTTGCCACAAACTTAAATACCGTAACCCAACCGTATCCACGTAGGTGAATTTTTAGCCCTTCATCGGGAATCTCTAAAGTTTCCAAGCTAACATTACGATTAACTTTTCTATTTTTTCTTAGGTTGGTAACCCATATCCAACCTAAATTACGTATATGTTTTAAATTATCCAAACCACTATACCAAGCATCCATAACTATAGCATCAGGCTTGATACCTCTTTCTTTAGCTAAAGTAAGCATATCACAAAAATGCTCGTTCTTTGTTTTACCATCAGTTTCTTTATCATATATTCTATAATCTACAGGAGTAGATTGATCAATTTGAGTATTGTAATGCAGTAAGTTTACCATTCCTATACCAGGTATAACATCATGTACAGCCCCAGAATATTGATAATTTACAAGCTCGATCCTCTTACTGTATTGCTTTGACAATAAGGTGTCATCTCCTACTAATAAACAAGGATCTTCCAGATCAATATATTTTGACACTTTGCTATAGATTTCGCTAGGGCGAAAATCCTTACTCTTTAACCATCGACTTGCACTATCGTGCGATAGATCTAATGGACTTACTTCAGATAATGCTTTGCTAGTATATCTTACACTACTTGCTTGTAAGAATGATTTATATAAATCTTTGCTACATTTTGATCTTGTCATTTTTATCTAAAACTATTTTTCTCTAGATTAGCATATTATTTGCTAAGTGCGAAACTCCTGCTGAATTCTGGATTAGCTAATTTTGAGATATAGCAGGTTTGTTAGGTTTCATACAGTATGCAATTAGGGCGGATAAGATATGTACAAAGGCATTCCAAATTGATCTATGTCTTGTATGTTCGATCTCGAAAGCACCCTTCAGCACACTAAATACTGTTTCGATAATTGAGCGTTTGCGTAATAATATTTTTTCAAATAATGGCATAAGTTTATTCTTCATTTTCTTCTTTATGCCAGTTACTAACTTGATTCCTTTGCTGTATAGATCATCAAAGAGCTCCTGTTTGATATAACCCTTATCGCCAAACAATAATCCCGTGATATGTTTGGTGATTATCGAACCCGGCGCTCTATCATCTACATTACCAGGCGTTAGTTTTAGACCTTGAATCTCACCTTTTTCGTTAATAACCAAATGTAATTTTAGACCAAAAAACCAACTTTTTGTTGTTTTACCCAAAGCAGCAATACCGGCAAAGACTTTATTACGAGAGATTCTTTTTCGATGACAAACCTCTAAAGATGTGGCGTCAATATAAGAAACTCCCGTAGATTGAGCTGCCTGCATATACCATTCAAGTAATAAAACTAAATAACTCAGAACTCTTGGTTTTAGAGCTATAAAACGAGTATATGATGGAAGAGATACAAAGTCTGATTTATATAATTGTAGATAGGACATATAAAAATATTTAAAGTTTTTACAAGGTGATTGATGGTATAAAAGCACTATTGTTAACAGCTCAGAATAGCTTATTTCAGGCTTTCTTGTAGGGTTTTTATTAATTAATGGTAGAAATGATTTATTAATCTCTCAGGGTTTAATTCCCCGAAGCTCTGCTTCGTGATATCATAAGAAACAACTAAAACTTTTTTAGATACCTCGTAGCTCTGCTGCGAGGAGCATCATTGAGGTTTGGAGTTGGTGACATTACTTACATTAGCACTAATGGTGGCTTTATGTATGTGGCAGCTATTATAGATTGGCATAGCAAGGCCATATTGAGCTATAAACTGTCAAATTCTATGGATGCATCTCTTGTAACTGATGTCTTGAAACAAGCTCTAAGTAAGTATAACGCTCCACAGATATTGAATAGTGATCAAGGTAGCCAATATACCAGTTATGACCACATAAATATTCTCAAGGAGCATGATATCCAAATTTCAATGAATGGCAAAGGTAGAAGTATTAATAATATAGTAATAGAAAGGTTTTTTAGAACTTTAAAATATAATTGTATCTTTATCAATGATTTTAACAATGTTAAAGAGTTAAAAGAGGGGATTGATCATTATCTGAATAAATATAATTATCACAGATTTCATTCAAGTATTGGTTATAAAAAGCCTATGAATGTATATCTGAATTATATGCAAAATTATCAGCAAATTGCTGCCTGATAATCGAAAAATTAGGAAAACATACTACTCATTTTTTTGTCTTGATTTTTCATGTATGGACCTCCTGTAGAATGCAAGAAAAAAATAACATCAATAATAAAAACAAACAAATGCAGTCATGTATCCGGCTTATAGCTGATAAATCAACCTAATTTATTCTACAGCCCTGATGGAATTCGCTGGCTTACAAACTATATACTTATCAGTCCATCGGCTTCTAAAAGAGCCACTGAAAAACGCAGTTTTTTTGTAAGCTAAGGTTTGTCTTATTTACCATCAATATTAATTATCTCAAGCATATTTCGGGTTGGAATCTCTTACATATTGTTTTGCTTTTACCTATTCATTATATAAATCACCATTTATTTTACTTATAAGTGCTATGCTACACACTCTTTAGCTACAAACTTTACTCTCTACATAATCATCTCCTGATCTTAGTACAGCAAACACCACTCTTGCCAACTTATTAGCTATGGCAACTGTCGTTTTATTATGGCTACTTCGCTCAGATAAATTAAACATCCATTTCGTAAATTGGCTAAAATCTTTTTTAGATTTCTGTTCTTCCGATGTAAATCTTATCTTGGCATTTAGTACAGCTCTAGCCCCTTGAATTAATAAAGTGCGTAAGTATACATCACCTCGCTTGCTAATTCCCAGCAGCTTATCCTTCCCACCACTTGAATGTTGTCTTGGCACTAATCCTAGCCATGCCGATAATTGCCTGCCATTCTCAAAACTTGTAGCATTACCTATTGATGCTATTAAAGCAGTAGCAGTAATTAAACCAAGACCAGGTATAGCTCTTAATCGTTGATATTGAGTTAGGTTACTTGCTATCATTGTTAATCGTTTTTCTATCTCTTTTATTTTTCTGTTATTATCTAAGAATTCTTCTTTTAGTTCACTAAATGTTTGATAACTTAACTGGCTTAATTTCCCTGCATCTAAAATCTCAATTAATTTTGTGATAACCTTATTAATGCCTTGAGGAACAATAAAACCAAACTCATGTAGTAGCCCCCTAATTTCATTAGCAAGTGCTGTACGATTTTTTACCAATCTCTCTCTTACCCTATGTATTGATAAAATTTCTTGTTGCTCTATAGTTTTAATTGCAACAAATCTCATATTAGGTCTTGTCACGGCTTCACATATCGCTTCAGCATCTGCTTGATCATTTTTATTAGTTTTAACATATGGTTTGACAAATTGCGGTGCCATTAGTTTTACTTCATGCCCTAATTTAGTTATTTCTCTTGCCCAATAACTAGAACCACCACAAGCTTCCATCCCTACTAAACATTGTGGTAAATTAGCCATAAATGTCAAAACCTGATCTCTCATCAATTTTTTCTTTAATACTGTCTTGCCATTTTTATCTACACCATGAATTTGAAAAATTCTTTTTGCAATATCTATACCAATTGTAGTAACCTCCATATGGACCTCCTTAATTGTTGTTTTAATATGTTAAATATTAACCCTAGAAGATTAGCAACTGCTTTTCATTCTCTATATCAGGAGGTCCATACCATTAGTCCACTATACTATACAGAAAAATAAGGTGATAATGAACCATAATAAATATATAGTCAGATTATCATTTGTTGTATTATTTCTTAATATTGTCATAAATATGATGTTTTATCGTTATTTTATGATAAAAGAGATGATAGTAAAACAGTTAGCTTTACAAAACACTAAAATTGCTTGTCTTTATACCCGCAATATTTGGAATGCTCATGAAAATGTAATTAATAAATTACATAAATTTGGCTATTTAAAATTATTACAAGATCAAGAATTCATTGATTTTGTCATTATTACTGCTGATTGGTTTACTAATCTTGATATTAACATTTCTCTGTATGATCTTAACGGTAATAAATTTATTACCAGTAATATGCTAAATATGTATAGTGTGGATAATTATCCAGATGATAGTTTAGTTGAAATATTCACCGCAAAAATTGATAAATATTTTTTTAGATCTCTTACTGCAAAAGCACCTTTATTAAGTGCTCTTGAAGGCGTTACAAGTCATATATTACTTCCTAGGGTTATAATTCAGAATGAAAATGATTTAACAGAAAAAAAAGCTTCTTTTATTACTAGCTATATACCTATTATAGGTAGTGATTTAAACAATTTTCCAGTAGATGCAATACTTGAGATTAATACTAATATTACTAATCAATGGCAAAATATAATATCTCTTGAGCAAAAAGTTTTTATAACTTTTATTATTATCTTTATAATATTTTGTACCATAATTGTTAGTAATACTAATTATGCTAGGCATATTATCGAAGAGCAGCTAATAACAAATAGAAATTTAAAAGCTGAAATAATAAAGGTAGAAAAGACTAGTTCATCAAATACAAAATTCTTTGCCAATATTAGTCATGAGTTACGAACACCCCTGAACGCCATAATAGGCTTTTCTGAAATTTTAATGTCAGAAAAAGATCCAGAAAAAAGTAGAAATTATATTAAAGATATTAATGATGCCGGTAAGCATCTACTTAGTATGATTAACGATATTTTGGATCTTTCTAAGGCTTCTGCAGATAAGCTAAAAGTAGATAGTATTGATCTTGATTTAAATAAATTGGTTAGCTCGTCACTTATACTTGTTAAGCCTCGTGCTGATCAAGCTGGAGTAGAATTAGTTAACAAGTCACCAAAAGAGCATATCGTTATAAAGGCAGATCCAAAAAGACTTAAGCAAGTATTTTTAAATCTTTTATCAAATGCGGTGAAATTTACAAACTTTGGTGGAAGCGTTACTGTTACAATGGCAAAAGATGAGCTAGCTAAATTAGTATATATAAAAGTTATAGATACCGGTATTGGTATTGAAGAAAAAGATATTCCAAAAACTTTATCAACATTTGGACAGATTGATAGTGAACTTAGACGCAAATATGAAGGTACTGGACTCGGACTACCCCTTACTAAAAAGTTAGTTGAGCTTATGAATGGTAAATTTGATTTGCAAAGTAAAATAAATGAAGGAACTACTATTATACTGACTTTTGCTTATGACGGCAGCATTGAAATATAAAATATCTGCGGTATATGATAGTTTATTATAAGATTTTTAAAAACATGTGGAATGTTAGAAAATTTTCAGTATTATAAGAAACATTATTGTAAAAATAAAAAAATAATATGAAGCTAGTTATTTTAATATTTACTCTTTTATTTTCATTATTAACGTTTGCAGAAAGCGGGACTATAAAGGGACAACCTTTAAAATATGCAGCAAGTAATGATTTTGAAAGTAGATTGGATGAGCAAGAGCAAGAAATTAGAAGATTGATTGGTAAAATTGAGGTTTTACAGCATAAAATTGATATATTAAGCAAAAATTCTAATATTCCACAACTAAATGAAAACACTGAAACTTCGGAAACAGATCATCAAAATACCCCTGATATTTTTGACATAAGTCTGCTTAAAGATCTGCCTAATAACGTAGAGGAAGTAAAAACTGCTCCTGAACCTAACAAGGATGTTGCACCTGATAAACAAGCTTATGATTTAGCTCTTGCTTCTTACAAAGATAATAAAACTGATGATGCTAAAAATAAATTCAAAAACTTTATCCAAAAATATCCTAAGAGTTCAATGATTAGTAATGCTTATTTTTGGTATGGAGAATGCTTTTTTAAACAAAAAGATTATAATACGGCTGCTGTCAATTACTTGAAAGGTTATAAAGAATCACCAAAAGGAGCAAAATCTTCTGATGGTCTATTAAAGCTAGCACTTTCGCTTGGCGAATTAAAAAAGACTACGGAAGCTTGCAATATACTTGATAAGCTGAATAAGGAATTCCCAAGTAACAGGACAGCTGCATCTAAAAAAATGGCAGAGGATGCTAAGCTCAAATTTGGCTGTACCACTAAATCAAAATAAAAAATATGACAGATATTCTAGACGAAGTATTAAATGATCAAAATGAAGAAAAAAGGCTAATTTTTTTTAAAAGACTTTTACCTATAGTAATAATTATTGCCTTAATAGCTATTACTATAATGGTCATTAATAATAACAATAAAAATAAGCAAATTGAAAATAACCAAAAAAATGGTGATATTTTTGTTAAAGCAGTTAATTTAGAAGCTGTGCAAGGCAATAAGGAACTTGCTATTAGTACCTTAGAGAATTTAGTTAGCATTAGTGATACTAAGATAAAAGAGATTGCTTTACTAGAGCAAGTTGCTATAAAACTTTCAGGGCAACAAAATTCCGAAGCCAAAGATTTACTCAGTAAGATTATTGAAAATAAGGAATATTCAGAAATCGTTACTTCATATGCTCGTATTGCATGGTGTAGTCTCGTTATCGATGACGAAAAGCTAGATATTGCTGACAAAGAAAAATTAGTGAAATATTTAAATTATTTTGATGATGAAAATAAGCCTTTTTGGGCTACGGCAAATATTATGAAAGCTATTTGGGATATTAAGAGTAATATGCTTGCAGAAGCAGAAAAGAATTTAAGACGTTTAGTAGCATCAAATAACACTTCAGATTTACTAAAAGATCAAGCAAAAGCTTTGCTTGCAGGCTTAGATAGAGCTAAATAATAGAATTAAAGGAGAAATATGATCAAAAAAATAGTAAGTTTATTATTACCGCTCATTATTTTAAGTGCATGTAACGCACTTGGTCCAAAAAGAGTAAAAAATATAGTTGAATTAACTCCTAAATTATCTCTGCAATCTAACGAGCCAATATATTTAGGGAACAGTGCAAATATATATGCATTTAATCCAAATATGTTAAAAAACAAACGATATGATTTTGTTAAAAATAAAACCATTACAGAGCCTGTTTTTGTAGGTGATATGATTTATGCGTTAGATATAAGGTCAAATGTTTCAGCATTTTCTATAGAGAAAAATAAAGTTATTTGGTCTTATAATTTAAGCCGAAATAAAAAAGATAATTACATTGGTGGCGGCATTTTACATTATAACGACAAATTATATGTAACATATGGTTCAAGATTGTTAGTAGTACTTGACGCAAAAACAGGTTATGAAATAATTAGAAAACAGCTTCCTGATATCATCCGAACAAAACCGGTTATGCTAAATGATAGCACGGTTTTAGTCCAAACAATCAGCAATCAAACAACAGCTTTAAATGCTGAAACTTTAAAAAACGTTTGGGAGCATGAGAGTTTAGCTGAAGTTCTATCAGCAAGCTATTTCATGACACCGATAGTACATAAAGATAGTGTAATAATAACTTATAATTCCGGACAAATACTTGCATTAAATACAAAAAATGGTGAAGTAAAATGGAATTTTGAATTTGCAAGTTTCGATCATGTAGCTATACCAAATTTTGAAGAAGCTAGTATTTTATGTGCTCCTATTTATGATAATAATAATTTATATATAGCAACAGGGCTTGGTAAGCTTATTAAATTAAATCTCGATACAGGAGCAGCTATTTGGCAAGTAAATGCTGAGGATATTCAATCAATATCCTTAATCGGTAATAGTTTATTTGTCACAAATAATGCAAGGCAGGTAGCTGCTTTTAATCCTGAAACAGGCTTAGTAAAATTTGTAGCTGATTTAAATGATGGAAAAGATTCCAAAAAACTCAAAGCTTCTACTTTCTTAGCACCTTTTATAGCAGAGAATAACGGCAGCCGCAGCCTAGATATTATTTCTATGAGTGGTGTTTTATATAGCTTTGATTTAGATAATAATGATCATTTAGGTACAGTGCCAAATATTACTAAAATCATTAATAATATCCATTATTATGGTTTAACTGCTAATAAAAACTTATATTTTTCTACCGATAGAAAAATAATATTCGGAAACAAATAGTACTAAATATAACTTGACAAACTACTGGTATTAATGCTATTAAATATGGCTTTAGATCTTTATTCAAAAATTTTAATTAAAAAGATATTGTTGTGAAAACTTATTCTGCAAAACCATCGGAAATTGAAAAAAAATGGTGGGTTATAGACGCAAAAAATGTTGTACTTGGGAGACTTGCAAGTAGAGTTGCTAATATGCTTCGTGGTAAACATAAACCTAGCTTTACTCCTCATATGGATTGTGGTGATAATATAATCATAATCAATGCAGAGCATGTAACATTAACCGGTAAAAAAGCAAATCCTAAAGATGGGAAGATATATTATAGACATACGGGATTCCCAGGCGGTATTAAGGATACTACTGCAGGTAAAATTTTAAGTGGTAAACACCCTGAGCGAGTCATTAAAATGGCAGTTAAAAGAATGATTACAAGAAATGCTTTAGGTGCTAAGCAAATGAGTAATCTATATATTTATGCAAATAATGCACATCCTCACGCAGGACAGCAGCCTGTAATTTATGATTTTGCAAGCCAAAATCCAAAAAATAAGAAGTAATCAACTATGACAACGTTAAAGATTAAAACAGACAAAGTAGAAAAGCCGCTAAATAAGGAAGCTTTAATTGCTGATAAACAAACAGTTAAAACTCCTAAAGAGAAAATGGATAACTCAGGTAGATTCTATGCTACTGGTAAAAGAAAAAACGCTATAGCACGAGTTTGGCTTAAACCAGGAAAAGGGCAAGTAATTGTTAATAAAAAAAGTTTAGATCAATATTTTGCTTCTGAAACGCAAGTTAAAACTATATTGCAACCTTTTACTTTAACGAAGACTAATAATCAGTATGATATAGTTTGTACAGTTAGAGGTGGTGGTATTTCAGGACAGAAAGGTGCTATCTTGCACGGTATATCTAAAGCATTAGCACAATCAGCTCCAGACTTTCATGCTGTTTTACGTAAAGGTGGTTTCTTAACACGTGATTCTAGAGTAGTAGAGCGTAAGAAATACGGGCAACATAAAGCACGTAAGAAAACACAATTCTCTAAACGTTAATTTATTGTTTTATTTTGTTTTCGTGTAGGTGAAGCATTATTGCGTGGATCGAAAAACGCCCTCTGCGTCATCCCGTGGCGGTATTGTTGCGTAGATCAGTTTCCCCTGTCATCCCCGTGATTTATTCACGGGATCCAGTTAAAAATACTAATAAAATTAGTATTTTTATTATTTTCTGGATCTAGTTCCCAAGCAACTGATGACACCGATCACGTTTTTCGATACACACAGGGCAAGTCTTAAGCGAGAATGACATTGAAGCCATGCAATAACTAGGTACAAGCCACGGGATAGGATGGAAAAATGTTCCACGCAGGGCAAGCCTTAAGCGGGAAGGACATGTAGGGCATTCTCTGAGCCATGCAATAACTAACTAAATAATATAGAATACGCTTTTAGATTGGACGCAATTAAGACTAACTGAAGAACAATAAAATATCGCATTTACAGCAAAATCCACAATAAAAACACATCTTTGGCGGGGTAGCTCAGTTGGTTAGAGCGACGGAATCATAATCCGTGTGTCGGGGGTTCAAATCCCTCCCTCGCTACCATTTCTTTTTAAATTTTTATAGTAAACTGAATTAACTGAAGTTTTGACAAAAAATTTTTAATGATGCTCCTCGCAGCAGAGCTACGAGGTATCTATCCAAAAAGCTTTAACTGTTTTTGTTGAAATGCTTTATAAGAAGGTTTGCCTGAACCTTGATTCTGTACATAATTACGTAGTCCGTCCGCCAAAACTCTAAAAGCCTTATAGGCAATAGGGTTTTAAGGCAAAAATGCATAGTAAAATCCATAAGAAAATGAAAGGTTTTATATCAAAAGCTTATGGAAATACAAAAAAATGACAATAAAAAAATGAATGCATTTTGGGAAATAGTGTGGTTTTTAATACAAAAATTTAAAATCAGCCCTCAAAATTAGAGTAATTTGCTCTAAAATCGCACTATTTTTGGAAATTAGTGACACAAGTGATATTTTTTAGAGTTTTGGCGGAGGGACTACGTAATTTCTGCTCATCACCATGTTTACCTACTGTGCTCATAAAATATCCTTTACTCCAAAACTCACTTCCCCATAATTTTTCTTTAAGATTTGGATATTTCTCAAACATTTTCTTAGAAGTAATACTTTTTATGATTTGAGTTATTTTTGTTGGGCTATACATTGGTATTGACTGTAATAAAAAATGTACGTGATCTTTATCTACTCCTATTTCTAAAAATCTAATTTCATAACGATCTTCTATGTGCTCACAAATTTTACACAAATAATCATCTAGTTCTTGATTGAATATTACTCTTCTATACTTTGCCGGCGTTACTAAATGATATATTAGTACTGTGCATTATGACTCTTATGTATATAACTGCTTTCTTCCATTCAAGTAGTATATCACGAAGCAGAGCTTCGGGGAATTAAACCCTGAGAGATTAAAAAAAGTGACGAGTGTATCAACGCTAATTTAGGATAAGGGATAGATAGAAAGCTTATAGATAAAGGGTTTAAAGGAGATTAATGTTGAGTTATGATAGATTTTTTTAATAAAAGATCAGTAACTCAACATGAAAAGATGTATCATAACTGTATATTATTTAGTAGATAATTTTTGTAAAATATATGAAGAATGGATAGAGAGTCTTTTGCAATGATTGTGTAAATTTTTGTTGAGCCTATATTAGAAGTATAGCTTAATGCGATAAGGTAGTGACTTTTTTAAGAACATAGTAAACAGCATCATAGAATGTTTCAAAATCTCCTGCAACTTTCCTAATTTCATTCTTGATTTTAAACCAGTAATGCTCAATAGGATTTAAATCAGGAGAATAAGTTGGTAAAAATAAAATACTGCAACCAACAGATTCAATTAACGTTTTCGGCTCTGTCTCATCAATTGTGTAAATTTCGTGAACCATTAAATTCTACCATCAAATTTGATCATAAAATGAGCCATAGCTTCATTCCAATTGGGGATAGGCATAGACCATTTTTTGGTAATATAATCAATTGTCAGATATAAAACCTTAAATACTGCGTCATCATTTGGAAAGATGCGTTTATTCTTAGTAACTTTTCTCAATTGGCTATTCAGCGATTCTATCGCATTTGTAGTGTAAATAATCTTACGAATCTCCTTTGGATATTGCAAGAAAATTATCAAATTATCCCAATTATTATACCAAGATTTAGCTATATGCGGATATTGCTTACTCCATTTTTGATCAAATGACTCAAGAGCTAATTCTGCTTCTTTTTCAGTAGCAGAAGTATAGATTACAGGAGTTTCGCACTTAGCAAAGAATATGCTAATCTAGAGAAAAATAGTTTTAGATAAAAATGACAAGATCAAAATGTAGTAAAGATTTATATAAATCATTTTTACAAGCAAGTAGTGTAAGATATACTGGCAAAGCATTATCTGAAGTAAGCCCAGTAGATCTATCGCACGATAGTGCAAGTCGATGGTTAAAGAGTAAGGATTTTCGCCCTAGCGAAATCTATAGCAAAGTGTCAAAATATCTTGATCTAGAGGACCCTTGTTTATTAGTAGGAGATGACACCTTATTGTCAAAGCAATACAGTAAGAGGATCGAGATTGTAAATTATCAATATTCTGGGGCTGTACATGATGTTATACCTGGTATAGGAATGGTAAACTTACTGCATTACAATACTCAAATTGATCAATCTACTCCTGTAGATTATAGAATATATGATAAAGAAACTGATGGCAAAACAAAGAACGAGCATTTTTGTGATATGCTTACTTTAGCTAAAGAAAGAGGTATCAATCCTGATGCCATAGTCATGGATGCTAGGTATAGTGGTTTGGATAATTTAAAACATATACGTAATTTAGGTTGGATATGGGTTACTAACCTAAGAAAAAATAGAAAAGTTAATCGTAATGTTAGCTTGGACACTTTGGAGATTCCCGATGAAGGGCTAAAAATTCACCTACGTGGATACGGTTGGGTTACGGTATTTAAGTTTGTGGCAAAAAATGGTCGCATTGATTACATAACAACTAATTTAGAGAATCCTACACGTGAGCAAATAGAGAAAATTGTTAAGGCACGTTGGTCTATAGAAGTTTATCATCGAGAATTAAAACAAACTTGTGGTATTGAATGCTGTCAGGCACGCACGGGTCGAGCTCAAAGAAATCATATTTGCCTTGCTGTATTGGCATGGCTTGATATGAACAAAAGGAGGATAAATGAAAAAATTACTTTATATCAACAAACTTGGGAAGTTATAAAAACATCAATTCAGAACAACATTAAATGGCTTCTAACTAATACACGAGTCTTTTGCAATGATTGTGTAAATTTTTGTTGAGCCTATATTAGAAGTAATTAAAAATATAGGTAACAGAAATGCAAATAGAGAAGAATAAAAAAATAAATGAAGCAATAGATTTGCTGATAGAAGGCGGAGTAGATTTAAAAACAGTACTAAGTCAGAATGGATTAATTAAGGAATTAACCAAGGGTATTTTAGAGCGAGCACTGCATGCTGAGATGTCAGAACATTTAGGTTATAGCAAGTATGATAGAGCTGAAACTGAGAATGCGAGGAATGGTAGTTTTAGTAAGAATCTGATTAGTGAGAATGGTACTATAGAGCTAAATGTTCCAAGAGACAGACAAGGTAAATTTGAACCTATAATAGTCTCAAAGAAACAAACAAGAATAGATGGCTTAGACCAAAAGATAATATCCTTATATGCGAAGGGTATGAGTGTGTCTGATATTAAAACACAATTGCAAGAATTATATGGAGCTGAGATCAGTGAGAGCCTAATCAGCAGGATTACAGATGAAGTAATAGATGAGGTCAAGATTTGGCAGAGTAGACCTCTTGAATCAGTATACCCTATAGTATATTTTGACTGTTTAGTAGTGAAAGTAAGACAAGATAAACTTATTATTAATAAATCAGTATATGTAGCTTTAGGAATAGATTTATCTGGCAGAAAGGATATTTTAGGCTTATGGATAAGTGAGAATGAAGGAGCTAAATTTTGGCTTGGTAATTTTACTGAAATGAAGAATCGAGGAGTAAAAGATATCTTAATTGCTTGTAGTGATAATCTAACTGGTATGTCTGATGCTATTGCATCAGTATATCCGAAAACTGAACATCAAATTTGTATTGTCCATCAGATCAGGAATAGCCTCAAATATGTATCATATAAAGATAGAAAGCAATTAGCAGCGGATTTGAAACTAATCTATACTTCTGCTACTGAAAAAGAAGCAGAATTAGCTCTTGAGTCATTTGATCAAAAATGGAGTAAGCAATATCCGCATATAGCTAAATCTTGGTATAATAATTGGGATAATTTGATAATTTTCTTGCAATATCCAAAGGAGATTCGTAAGATTATTTACACTACAAATGCGATAGAATCGCTGAATAGCCAATTGAGAAAAGTTACTAAGAATAAACGCATCTTTCCAAATGATGACGCAGTATTTAAAGTTTTATATCTGACAATTGATTATATTACCAAAAAATGGTCTATGCCTATCCCCAATTGGAATGAAGCTATGGCTCATTTTATGATCAAATTTGATGGTAGAATTTAATGGTTCACGAAATTTACACAATTGATGAGACAGAGCCTAATACACAATTTTGCTAAGTGCGAAACTCCTGGATTAGTTTCAAATCCGCTGCTAATTGCTTTCTATCTTTATATGATACATATTTGAGGCTATTCCTGATCTGATGGACAATACAAATTTGATGTTCAGTTTTCGGATATACTGATGCAATAGCATCAGACATACCAGTTAGATTATCACTACAAGCAATTAAGATATCTTTTACTCCTCGATTCTTCATTTCAGTAAAATTACCAAGCCAAAATTTAGCTCCTTCATTCTCACTTATCCATAAGCCTAAAATATCCTTTCTGCCAGATAAATCTATTCCTAAAGCTACATATACTGATTTATTAATCTCTCAGGGTTTAATTCCCCGAAGCTCTGCTTCGTGATATCATAAGAAACAACTAAAACTTTTTTAGATACCTCGTAGCTCTGCTGCGAGGAGCATCATTATTATCCATTACGACTATCTGACTAGGCTTTAATTCCTTGATCAATATCTCTTGTACATAAGTTTCAAAAATGTTCTTATTACATGTTCCATCAAATATTATCGGGGCAATCATATCTTTGACACACAGCCCAGCAATCATACTAATACGTGATTGATGTTGATAGACCTTTTCACCATAACATCTTTGACCGATAATGCTTCACCCGTGTTCTCTACAGCTATTATCTTCTATCCCAGACTCATCTATAAATACTAAATCTTGTTTATCTATAGTTTTTAGTTTCAATATAAACTCATTCCTTAGACCAATATCCCTTTTGGGATGAAGAAAAGTTTTTTTTATAACTATAACCTAATTTATTAAGCAATCTTGATATAGTACTTGCAGATACTTTTTGACTCCAGTTCTTAGCTAGCTCCATGGTGGTTTTATCAAAATTAAGTTCTATATGACTAACGAATATTAGAATTACCCTCAACGAACATTAAAATTACCTATAAAAAAGAAGTAACTATGGACAGTAAAATCGAATAAAAATTTATTTTTAAATATTTAAATATTATTCGAGAATTACTGATGACATGTACAAATAACCAAGTAGGTATTTTAATGCAAAAGCTCAAAAAATATAATCAGATAATTTCTGCTGCAAAAGCAGGTATGAGTGTAAAAACGGCACGTAAGTATTTACGTATTAATAAGTATCCAAGCGAATTACGCACAATACGTAAATATAGGACACGTAAGGATCCATTTGTGAAGCACTGGGATGAAATAGAATCAATGCTAGAATCAGCACCGGAGTTGCAAGGCTTTGTTGCATAAATAAGATTTGTAGAGCAAGAGTGGTGATAATCTGGTAAGATGTCCTGAATTCAAAATAATCCAGATTATATGAGATCTCGGAAGAAAGCCCCTTTTAGTAAATCACGCAAGTATTCTAAATATAAAATAACGAATTGGTCAGAATATAATAATTTTTTACGCAATAGGGGTCGCATAGATTTTATGATTGCCAGTGATTTGGCGATTGGCTGGTATGCTGATTACAGAGAGGAAATGAAACGAGGAAGACCTAGACGCTATAGTGATCACGCTATATTACAGTGTTTGAAGATCAGATGCTTATTGGCTTTGTTGCATAAATAAGCTTTTGAATATACTGCCCCTAACCCCGCAATGCTAGCCTAGCCAACAGGCACAGAGATAGGTTTACCAATTTCAAACATTTTGTTTAATAAGTGGCATTTAATAGACATTTCTTTTGTCATATCTTGATCATGTCTTGATAGAAACTTACTACCAAAAGAAGTTTTAAATCGAAAGAACGTGTTCTCTACACGCTCCCTTCTACCATAATTATTCTTTACCCTCCATGCTTGGTATCCTTTGTTTTGTTGATATATAACAGCTGCATCTCTCTCAGTTTTATCCCTAAGCGATTGAACTTTTACTGAAGAGTTTGGGGGTCTAATAACTGGTTTTATCTTCTTCTTTCTCAACAATTGATATGTAGATTCACCGTCATACCCTCGATCTCCCAGAAAATCCTTGGCTCTGACATTAGCTATTAGTAGTCCAATCTGTGATCTATCATCTATAGTATGCTCTGTGGTACTATCGGCAAGTATCATACCTTGATCTTCTATAACGATATGTAGCTTTTTCCATATGCGACGCTTATATTGCTTACCATGCTTATTTTCTAGCCATTCGTTCCATGTGTAGGCTTGTATCCCTGTACTATCCATTGAAATACAACTAAATTCTTTATCTTGATTTCCATGTAAATACCTAAGATCTAATGACTTCATACGCTTACTTAATGTTGTATAGTCTGGACATCTAATAGATAAACCCGATATTTCAAAGAGCCAGTTTATAAAGCCTTGGGTTTGGCGTAACTTAAGACCGAATAAGCATGGCTTTGTTGCATAAATAAGCTTTTGAATATACTGCCCCTAACCCCGCAATGCTAGCCTAGCCAACAGGCACAGAGATAGGTTTACCAATTTCAAACATTTTGTTTAATAAGTGGCATTTAATAGACATTTCTTTTGTCATATTTTGATCATGTCTTGATAGAAACTTACTACCAAAAGAAGTTTTAAATGGCTCTGTCTCATCAATTGTGTAAATTTCGTGAACCATTAAATTCTACCATCAAATTTGATCATAAAATGAGCCATAGCTTCATTCCAATTGGGGATAGGCATAGACCATTTTTTGGTAATATAATCAATTGTCAGATATAAAACCTTAAATACTGCGTCATCATTTGGAAAGATGCGTTTATTCTTAGTAACTTTTCTCAATTGGCTATTCAGCGATTCTATCGCATTTGTAGTGTAAATAATCTTACGAATCTCCTTTGGATATTGCAAGAAAATTATCAAATTATCTCAATTATTATACCAAGATTTAGCTATATGCGGATATTGCTTACTCCATTTTTGATCAAATGACTCAAGAGCTAATTCTGCCAGGAGTTTCGCACTTAGCAAATAATATGCTAATCTAGAGAAAAATAGTTTTAGATAAAAATGACAAGATCAAAATGTAGCAAAGATTTATATAAATCATTCTTACAAGCAAGTAGTGTAAGATATACTAGCAAAGCATTATCTGAAGTAAGTCCATTAGATCTATCGCACGATAGTGCAAGTCGATGGTTAAAGAGTAAGGATTTTCGCCCTAGCGAAATCTATAGCAAAGTGTCAAAATATATTGATCTGGAAGATCCTTGTTTATTAGTGGGAGATGACACCTTATTGTCAAAGCAATACAGTAAGAGGATCGAGCTTGTAAATTATCAATATTCTGGGGCTGTACATGATGTTATACCTGGTATAGGAATGGTAAACTTACTGCATTACAATACTCAAATTGATCAATCTACTCCTGTAGATTATAGAATATATGATAAAGAAACTGATGGTAAAACAAAGAACGAGCATTTTTGTGATATGCTTACTTTAGCTAAAGAAAGAGGTATCAAGCCTGATGCTATAGTTATGGATGCTTGGTATAGTGGTTTGGATAATTTAAAACATATACGTAATTTAGGTTGGATATGGGTTACCAACCTAAGAAAAAATAGAAAAGTTAATCGTAATGTTAGCTTGGAAACTTTAGAGATTCCCGATGAAGGGCTAAAAATTCACCTACGTGGATACGGTTGGGTTACGGTATTTAAGTTTGTGAGTCTTTTGCAATGATTGTGTAAATTTTTGTTGAGCCTATATTAGAAGTAATTAAAAATATAGGTAACAGAAATGCAAATAGAGAAGAATAAAAAAATAAATGAAGCAATAGATTTGCTGATAGAAGGCGGAGTAGATTTAAAAACAGTACTAAGTCAGAATGGATTAATTAAGGAATTAACCAAGGGTATTTTAGAGCGAGCACTGCATGCTGAGATGTCAGAACATTTAGGTTATAGCAAGTATGATAGAGCTGAAACTGAGAATGCGAGGAATGGTAGTTTTAGTAAGAATCTGATTAGTGAGAATGGTACTATAGAGATAAATGTTCCAAGAGACAGACAAGGTAAATTTGAACCTATAATAGTCTCAAAGAAACAAACAAGAATAGATGGCTTAGACCAAAAGATAATATCCTTATATGCGAAGGGTATGAGTGTGTCTGATATTAAAACACAATTGCAAGAATTATATGGAGCTGAGATCAGTGAGAGCCTAATCAGCAGGATTACAGATGAAGTAATAGATGAGGTCAAGATTTGGCAGAGTAGACCTCTTGAATCAGTATACCCTATAGTATATTTTGACTGTTTAGTAGTGAAAGTAAGACAAGATAAACTTATTATTAATAAATCAGTATATGTAGCTTTAGGAATAGATTTATCTGGCAGAAAGGATATTTTAGGCTTATGGATAAGTGAGAATGAAGGAGCTAAATTTTGGCTTGGTAATTTTACTGAAATGAAGAATCGAGGAGTAAAAGATATCTTAATTGCTTGTAGTGATAATCTAACTGGTATGTCTGATGCTATTGCATCAGTATATCCGAAAACTGAACATCAAATTTGTATTGTCCATCAGATCAGGAATAGCCTCAAATATGTATCATATAAAGATAGAAAGCAATTAGCAGCGGATTTGAAACTAATCTATACTTCTGCTACTGAAAAAGAAGCAGAATTAGCTCTTGAGTCATTTGATCAAAAATGGAGTAAGCAATATCCGCATATAGCTAAATCTTGGTATAATAATTGGGATAATTTGATAATTTTCTTGCAATATCCAAAGGAGATTCGTAAGATTATTTACACTACAAATGCGATAGAATCGCTGAATAGCCAATTGAGAAAAGTTACTAAGAATAAACGCATCTTTCCAAATGATGACGCAGTATTTAAAGTTTTATATCTGACAATTGATTATATTACCAAAAAATGGTCTATGCCTATCCCCAATTGGAATGAAGCTATGGCTCATTTTATGATCAAATTTGATGGTAGAATTTAATGGTTCACGAAATTTACACAATTGATGAGACAGAGCCGAGAATAAGGATTGCAAAAATATACTTTTCGTTCAGATTTTGGCAATAGTTGTTCATGATTGGTAAATTCTTTGCCATTATCTAACGTTATGCTTTTGATTATATGCGACAATTGTTTAAGTTTTTTATTCATGTTACCAATCACATCTTGTGTTCTTTTTGAACGGTTTAAAGTGAGAAACACTTTTTGTGTTCTGATATCCACAAGAGCGCCTATATTACGACTTTGATTACCTTTGTTAAAAGTTAAATCACCTTCTAAATGACCTATTGCTGCTATCTTTCTATTTATCTCTGGTCTTTCAGTAATGGAAACTCGATTTGGTATTGTAATTCTTTTGTTTCTGATTCTTGTACCATGATGCAACCTATTTTTCCTTTTTCTTGCTAAAGATAAATATAATTTTTGCCTTTGTGCTATAGGAGATGTATAAATAAACTGGTATATACTCTCTGTAGAAATATTGACAGTATCTCGTGATAGTTTACGTCTACCTGAAATTATATCTGGTGAAATACCCTGTGTTAACTGCTTTATTATTTCTGCTCGTAAATTATTATCAATATCTAATTTTCTTTTTCTCTTACCTTGCCTTAAACTGCAAGCAAGTGTGTTAGCCCTATCTGGTCTATAATTATGCCTCATTCTCTTGAGTTCATAACATATAGTGCTTTTATCACGGCCAATCTTTGTCCCTATATATCGCGAGCTATAACCACTCTTATTCATTTCGTATATTTTAAATCTTTCATCTATCGTTAAATGAGCCATGATATATCTATATTTAAATGATGCTCCTCGCAGCAGAGCTACGAGGTATCTAAAAAAGTTTTAGTTGTTTCTTATGATATCACGAAGCAGAGCTTCGGGGAATTAAACCCTGAGAGATTAATTATAGAACTTTCCGATTTTTTCTTATGTGGGTAAATAGCTTCTATACCCATCATCCTCATATATTTCAGTACTCGATCTTTACCGACAATAAAACCATCTTCTAGTAACTGTTGATGAATATAGCGATAACCAAATTCAGGATTATCTGTATATATTTCATCTATTCTATTTAAAATACTTAATTTATTTATACTCATCTCCTTGGATTTATAGTAGGCTGTAGATCGACTAATCTTTAATAGTTCACACTGTCTTGATTTTGAGAGTTGATTTAGCTTGGAGTGTACAAGACTCTTTTTATTTGATAAATCCAAGCTTTTGAGCTTTCCCACGGCCCAGTCCCTCTCAACTGTGATTCTACCAAGAGCTTTAGCAAGTTCATCATTTTGCTCTTGTAAATGATTTATTTGTGCTTGATATTCACTCAAAACTTTAGCTGGTTCAAAAGCTAATGCCGCATTACCTAAAAACTGTTTTTTCCAATTTTGAATTGTTTTAACACTTATTGCATATTTTGAAGCTAACTGACCAAGTGTCGACTCCTCTTTTATTAATTCTAATACTATCCCCGTTTTTTCTGAAGCACTGAAAATTTTTACTTTATTTTTCTTCATCTTTCCTCTTAAGTTTATTGCTATTTATTCTAACTTATTGCGGAAACACACTCCTTCATTTTTTTGTCCAATTTTTTCATGTATGGACCTCCTGTAGAATGCAAGAAAAAAATAACATCAATAATAAAAACAAACAAATGCAGTCATGTATCCGGCTTATAGCTGATAAATCAACCTAATTTATTCTACAGCCCTGATGGAATTCGCTGGCTTACAAACTATATACTTATCAGTCCATCGGCTTCTAAAAGAGCCACTGAAAAACGCAGTTTTTTTGTAAGCTAAGGTTTGTCTTATTTACCATCAATATTAATTATCTCAAGCATATTTCGGGTTGGAATCTCTTACATATTGTTTTGCTTTTACCTATTCATTATATAAATCACCATTTATTTTACTTATAAGTGCTATGCTACACACTCTTTAGCTACAAACTTTACTCTCTACATAATCATCTCCTGATCTTAGTACAGCAAACACCACTCTTGCCAACTTATTAGCTATGGCAACTGTCGTTTTATTATGGCTACTTCGCTCAGATAAATTAAACATCCATTTCGTAAATTGGCTAAAATCTTTTTTAGATTTCTGTTCTTCCGATGTAAATCTTATCTTGGCATTTAGTACAGCTCTAGCCCCTTGAATTAATAAAGTGCGTAAGTATACATCACCTCGCTTGCTAATTCCCAGCAGCTTATCCTTCCCACCACTTGAATGTTGTCTTGGCACTAATCCTAGCCATGCCGATAATTGCCTGCCATTCTCAAAACTTGTAGCATTACCTATTGATGCTATTAAAGCAGTAGCAGTAATTAAACCAAGACCAGGTATAGCTCTTAATCGTTGATATTGAGTTAGGTTACTTGCTATCATTGTTAATCGTTTTTCTATCTCTTTTATTTTTCTGTTATTATCTAAGAATTCTTCTTTTAGTTCACTAAATGTTTGATAACTTAACTGGCTTAATTTCCCTGCATCTAAAATCTCAATTAATTTTGTGATAACCTTATTAATGCCTTGAGGAACAATAAAACCAAACTCATGTAGTAGCCCCCTAATTTCATTAGCAAGTGCTGTACGATTTTTTACCAATCTCTCTCTTACCCTATGTATTGATAAAATTTCTTGTTGCTCTATAGTTTTAATTGCAACAAATCTCATATTAGGTCTTGTCACGGCTTCACATATCGCTTCAGCATCTGCTTGATCATTTTTATTAGTTTTAACATATGGTTTGACAAATTGCGGTGCCATTAGTTTTACTTCATGCCCTAATTTAGTTATTTCTCTTGCCCAATAACTAGAACCACCACAAGCTTCCATCCCTACTAAACATTGTGGTAAATTAGCCATAAATGTCAAAACCTGATCTCTCATCAATTTTTTCTTTAATACTGTCTTGCCATTTTTATCTACACCATGAATTTGAAAAATTCTTTTTGCAATATCTATACCAATTGTAGTGGCTTTGTTGCATAAATAAGCTTTTGAATATACTGCCCCTAACCCCGCAATGCTAGCCTAGCCAACAGGCACAGAGATAGGTTTACCAATTTCAAACATTTTGTTTAATAAGTGGCATTTAATAGACATTTCTTTTGTCATATTTTGATCATGTCTTGATAGAAACTTACTACCAAAAGAAGTTTTAAATCGAAAGAACGTGTTCTCTACACGCTCCCTTCTACCATAATTATTCTTTACCCTCCATGCTTGGTATCCTTTGTTTTGTTGATATATAACAGCTGCATCTCTCTCAGTTTTATCCCTAAGCGATTGAACTTTTACTGAAGAGTTTGGGGGTCTAATAACTGGTTTTATCCAGGAGTTTCGCACTTAGCAAAATTGTGTATTAGTTAGAAGCCATTTAATGTTGTTCTGAATTGATGTTTTTATAACTTCCCAAGTTTGTTGATATAAAGTAATGTTTTCATTTATCCTCCTTTTGTTCATATCAAGCCAGGCCAATACAGCAAGGCAAATATGATTTCTTTGAGCTCGACCCGTGCGTGCCTGACAGCATTCAATACCACAAGTTTGTTTCAATTCTCGATGATAAACTTCTATAGACCAACGCGCCTTGGCTTTGTTGCATAAATAAGCTTTTGAATATACTGCCCCTAACCCCGCAATGCTAGCCTAGCCAACAGGCACAGAGATAGGTTTACCAATTTCAAACATTTTGTTTAATAAGTGGCATTTAATAGACATTTCTTTTGTCATATTTTGATCATGTCTTGATAGAAACTTACTACCAAAAGAAGTTTTAAATCGAAAGAACGTGTTCTCTACACGCTCCCTTCTACCATAATTATTCTTTACCCTCCATGCTTGGTATCCTTTGTTTTGTTGATATATAACAGCTGCATCTCTCTCAGTTTTATCCCTAAGCGATTGAACTTTTACTGAAGAGTTTGGGGGTCTAATAACTGGTTTTATCTTCTTCTTTCTCAACAATTGATATGTAGATTCACCGTCATACCCTCGATCTCCCAGAAAATCCTTGGCTCTGACATTAGCTATTAGTAGTCCAATCTGTGATCTATCATCTATAGTATGCTCTGTGGTACTATCGGCAAGTATCATACCTTGATCTTCTATAACGATATGTAGCTTTTTCCATATGCGACGCTTATATTGCTTACCATGCTTATTTTCTAGCCATTCGTTCCCTGTGTAGGCTTGTATCCCTGTACTATCCATTGAAATACAACTAAATTCTTTATCTTGATTTCCATGTAAATACCTAAGATCTAATGACTTCATACGCTTACTTAATGTTGTATAGTCTGGACATCTAATAGATAAACCCGATATTTCAAAGAGCCAGTTTATAAAGCCTTGGGTTTGGCGTAACTTAAGACCGAATAAGCATCTGATCTTCAAACACTGTAATATAGCGTGATCACTATAGCGTCTAGGTCTTCCTCGTTTCATTTCCTCTCTGTAATCAGCATACCAGCCAATCGCCAAATCACTGGCAATCATAAAATCTATGCGACCCCTATTGCGTAAAAAATTATTATATTCTGACCAATTCGTTATTTTATATTTAGAATACTTGCGTGATTTACTAAAAGGGGCTTTCTTCCGAGATCTCATATAATCTGGATTATTTTTAATTCAGGACATCTTACCAGATTATCACCACTCTTGCTCTACAAATCTTATTTATGCAACAAAGCCGGATGAAATAGAATCAATGCTAGAATCAGCACCGGAGTTGCAAGCAACTACCATATTAGCATATTTGACAGAAAAGTATCATGGGAATTATAATGGGAAGCAATTACGCTGTTTGCAGAAAAGGTTGAAACAATGGAGAGCTGCACATGGTAAGGATAAGACAGTAATCTTTTTACAAAATATTCTTCCTGGCAAACAGAGTCAGTCTGATTGGACCAATATGAATCAATTGGGTATTTGTATTGGTGGGCAACCATATCCTCACTTACTATTTCATTTTATGTTGCCTTATTCATGTTGGGAAACTTTTAGCATATGCCATAGTGAAAGTTTTGATACATTAGCATCAGGGTTTGAAAAAGCTGTATGGGAGTTAGGTGGAGTTTTACCAGAGCATCGTACAGATAATTTAAGTGCAGCTACCAAGCAATGTGGTAATAGTAGACAATTTACAGAAAGATGGCAAGAATTGCTTGGTTATTACAATGTTGCACCATCGCGAAATAATCCAGGCGTCAGTCATGAAAATGGTTCTGTTGAAAAAAGTCATGATACATTTAAGCAAGCAGTGAATCAACATCTGCTATTACGTGGATCACGTAATTTTGTTGATTTAAAAGCTTATGAATTATTCCTTACACAAATTAAAGAAAAGCGAAATAGCTGTAGAAAAGAAAAATTAGCTGAAGAATTAGTTCATTTAAAAGAGTTACCAATCAGGAAATGGAATGCACCTACAATATTATCAGTACGTGTTAATCCAAGCAGTACAGTTAGTATTTTATCTGTAGCTTATTCTGTGCCTAGTCGCTTAATAGGTTATACTTTAAAAGCTTATATTTATTCTGAAGAAATAGAGCTTTACTATGGTAACAAATGTTTACAAAAAATGTCTAGATGGCTATGTTATTGATTATAGACATATTATTGATAGTTTAGTACGTAAACCTGGAGTATTTGTTCAATATCAATATTATGAAGCTTTATTCCCACGTGCTATATTTCGTCAGGTATATGACCAGCTTATCTCTATATATCCATATAAAGGGCATAAAATATATCTTAAAATATTACAATTAGCAAAAATGTATGGAGAATTGAATGTAGTTACTGGTAAATTCCAGTATTAATTAAGCCAGATTTATATTTTCTTCCCATACCTCATTGGGTGTTTTATAACCGAGCACTTTTCTTGGTAAATTATTTAAAAAATCCTCAATTTCTTGTAATTGCTTTATTGTTAATTTTTTTATATCTAAAGATTGAGAGTATACTCTGTGCACCATTGAGTTAATCTTCTCTATCAATGGTTTTGGCCATGGAGAATAAGGATTGCAAAAATATACTTTTCGTTCAGATTTTGGCAATAGTTGTTCATGATTGGTAAATTCTTTGCCATTATCTAACGTTATGCTTTTGATTATATGCGACAATTGTTTAAGTTTTTTATTCATGTTACCAATCACATCTTGTGTTCTTTTTGAACGGTTTAAAGTGAGAAACACTTTTTGTGTTCTGATATCCACAAGAGCGCCTATATTACGACTTTGATTACCTTTGTTAAAAGTTAAATCACCTTCTAAATGACCTATTGCTGCTATCTTTCTATTTATCTCTGGTCTTTCAGTAATGGAAACTCGATTTGGTATTGTAATTCTTTTGTTTCTGACAGGAGTTTCGCACTTAGCAAAAAGTATGTTAATCTAGAGAAAAATAGTTTTAGATAAAAATGACAAGAACAAAATGTAGCAAGGACTTATATAAATCATTTTTACAAGCAAGTAGTGTCAGATATACTAGCAAGGCATTATCTGAAGTGAGTCCAGTAGATCTATCTCACGATAGTGCAAGTCGATGGTTAAAGAGTAAGGATTTTCGTCCTATAGCTAACGCGAAAAGGTTTTTACCATAGTTTTTGTATTTACTCACATATTCACCAGATCTAAATCCTATTAAACATTGCTGGACTAACTTTAAAAACTGTTTACATAAAATTATTGATCAATGCCTAAGTTTTTCCTAATCTGTGGTAGAAACATTTCCGTGTTAGCTATAGCGAAATCTATAAGGAAGTGTCAAAATATATAGATTGGGAAGCACCGTGTTTATTAGTGGGGGATGACACCTTATTATCAAAGCAATACAGTCAGAAGATTGAGCTTGTACGTTATCAATATTCTGGAGCTGTACATGATGTTATACCTGGTATAGGAATGGTAAACTTACTACATTACAATACTAAAATTGCTCAATCTACTCCCGTAGATTATAGAATATATGATAAAGACACTGATGGTAAAACAAAGAATGAGCATTTTTGTGATATGCTTACTTTAGCTAAAGAAAGAGGTCTCAATCCTGATGCCATAGTCATGGATGCTTGGTATAGCGGGTTGGAGAATTTAAAACATATACGTAATTTAGGCTGGCTATGGGTTACCACCCTAAGGAAAAATAGAAAAGTTAATCATAATGTTAGCTTGGAAAGTTTAGAGATACCCGATGAGGGGCTAAAAATTCACCTACGTGGATACGGTTGGGTTACGGTATTTAAGTTTGTGGCAAAGAATGGTCGCATTGATTACATAACAACGAACTTGGAAAATCCCACACGTGAGCAAATAGAGAAAATTGTTAAGGCACGTTGGTCTATAGAGGTTTATCATCGAGAATTAAAACAAACTTGTGGTATTGAACGCTGTCAGGCACGCACGGGCCGAGCTCAAAGAAATCATATTTGCCTTGCAGTATTTGCCTGACTTGATATGAATAAAAGGAGGATAAATGAAAACATTACTTTATATCAACAAACTTGGGAAGTTATAAAAACATCAATTCAAAACAATATCAGATGGCTTTTAACTGATTCGCAACTTTGCTAAGTGCGAAACTCCTGTCTGATTCTTGTACCATGATGCAACCTATTTTTCCTTTTTCTTGCTAAAGATAAATATAATTTTTGCCTTTGTGCTATAGGAGATGTATAAATAAACTGGTATATACTCTCTGTAGAAATATTGACAGTATCTCGTGATAGTTTACGTCTACCTGAAATTATATCTGGTGAAATACCCTGTGTTAACTGCTTTATTATTTCTGCTCGTAAATTATTATCAATATCTAATTTTCTTTTTCTCTTACCTTGCCTTAAACTGCAAGCAAGTGTGTTAGCCCTATCTGGTCTATAATTATGCCTCATTCTCTTGAGTTCATAACATATAGTGCTTTTATCACGGCCAATCTTTGTCCCTATATATCGCGAGCTATAACCACTCTTATTCATTTCGTATATTTTAAATCTTTCATCTATCGTTAAATGAGCCATGATATATCTATATTTAAATGATGCTCCTCGCAGCAGAGCTACGAGGTATCTAAAAAAGTTTTAGTTATTTCTTATGATATCACGAAGCAGAGCTTCGGGGAATTAAACCCTGAGAGATTAAATTCTACCATCAAATTTGATCATAAAATGAGCCATAGCTTCATTCCAATTGGGGATAGGCATAGACCATTTTTTGGTAATATAATCAATTGTCAGATATAAAACGGCTCTGTCTCATCAATTGTGTAAATTTCGTGAACCATTAAATTCTACCATCAAATTTGATCATAAAATGAGCCATAGCTTCATTCCAATTGGGGATAGGCATAGACCATTTTTTGGTAATATAATCAATTGTCAGATATAAAACCTTAAATACTGCGTCATCATTTGGAAAGATGCGTTTATTCTTAGTAACTTTTCTCAATTGGCTATTCAGCGATTCTATCGCATTTGTAGTGTAAATAATCTTACGAATCTCCTTTGGATATTGCAAGAAAATTATCAAATTATCCCAATTATTATACCAAGATTTAGCTATATGCGGATATTGCTTACTCCATTTTTGATCAAATGACTCAAGAGCTAATTCTGCTTCTTTTTCAGTAGCAGAAGTATAGATTAGTTTCAAATCCGCTGCTAATTGCTTTCTATCTTTATATGATACATATTTGAGGCTATTCCTGATCTGATGGACAATACAAATTTGATGTTCAGTTTTCGGATATACTGATGCAATAGCATCAGACATACCAGTTAGATTATCACTACAAGCAATTAAGATATCTTTTACTCCTCGATTCTTCATTTCAGTAAAATTACCGAGCCAAAATTTAGCTCCTTCATTCTCACTTATCCATAAGCCTAAAATATCCTTTCTGCCAGATAAATCTATTCCTAAAGCTACATATACTGATTTATTAATAATAAGTTTATCTTGTCTTACTTTCACTACTAAACAGTCAAAATATACTATAGGGTATACTGATTCAAGAGGTCTACTCTGCCAAATCTTGACCTCATCTATTACTTCATCTGTAATCCTGCTGATTAGGCTCTCACTGATCTCAGCTCCATATAATTCTTGCAATTGTGTTTTAATATCAGACACACTCATACCCTTCGCATATAAGGATATTATCTTTTGGTCTAAGCCATCTATTCTTGTTTGTTTCTTTGAGACTATTATAGGTTCAAATTTACCTTGTCTGTCTCTTGGAACATTTAGCTCTATAGTACCATTCTCACTAATCAGATTCTTACTAAAACTACCATTCCTCGCATTCTCAGTTTCAGCTCTATCATACTTGCTATAACCTAAATGTTCTGACATCTCAGCATGCAGTGCTCGCTCTAAAATACCCTTGGTTAATTCCTTAATTAATCCATTCTGACTTAGTACTGTTTTTAAATCTACTCCACCTTCTATCAGCAAATCTATTGCTTCATTTATTTTTTTATTCTTCTCTATTTGCATTTCTGTTACCTATATTTTTAATTACTTCTAATATAGGCTCAACAAAAATTTACACAATCATTGCAAAAGACTCAAAAATTAACATAACTTATTAATTTTTATTGAAAATCTTAGCAATTTGTTGTCAAAACTCTATCCCATTACAAATGATCAGGATTTGAAGTGTTTTTGGCGGATAGACTATCTAACGTTATGCTTTTGATTATATGCGACAATTGTTTAAGTTTTTTATTCATGTTACCAATCACATCTTGTGTTCTTTTTGAACGGTTTAAAGTGAGAAACACTTTTTGTGTTCTGATATCCACAAGAGCGCCTATATTACGACTTTGATTACCTTTGTTAAAAGTTAAATCACCTTCTAAATGACCTATTGCTGCTATCTTTCTATTTATCTCTGGTCTTTCAGTAATGGAAACTCGATTTGGTATTGTAATTCTTTTGTTTCTGATTCTTGTACCATGATGCAACCTATTTTTCCTTTTTCTTGCTAAAGATAAATATAATTTTTGCCTTTGTGCTATAGGAGATGTATAAATAAACTGGTATATACTCTCTGTAGAAATATTGACAGTATCTCGTGATAGTTTACGTCTACCTGAAATTATATCTGGTGAAATACCCTGTGTTAACTGCTTTATTATTTCTGCTCGTAAATTATTATCAATATCTAATTTTCTTTTTCTCTTACCTTGCCTTAAACTGCAAGCAAGTGTGTTAGCCCTATCTGGTCTATAATTATGCCTCATTCTCTTGAGTTCATAACATATAGTGCTTTTATCACGGCCAATCTTTGTCCCTATATATCGCGAGCTATAACCACTCTTATTCATTTCGTATATTTTAAATCTTTCATCTATCGTTAAATGAGCCATGATATATCTATATTTAAATGATGCTCCTCGCAGCAGAGCTACGAGGTATCTAAAAAAGTTTTAGTTGTTTCTTATGATATCACGAAGCAGAGCTTCGGGGAATTAAACCCTGAGAGATTAAAAATTGATTATATCTGGCTTAATTAATTATAGAACTTTCCGATTAATAAATTGGTCTAGGCTCGAAGAGTGGTTATCAAAAAATGTTTGTATTAAGAAATTTGGTAGAAATAGAAAATGTCATAGAGTGATGCTTGGCATAACGATGCTACAAGCAATGTATAATTTTTCAGATTCATTATCAGAGGAAGAGCTAAAAGAGAATATGTATTGGCAGTATTTCTGCGGGTGGGAATATATAGAAAAAGACATAGCTATCTCGGAAACTAGTATACGACGGTTTCGTAGTGTATTAGGTGAAGCTGGATATAATGAGATATTATCGGAGTTGATCAGGGTTGGGATAAAAACTAACACAATTAAAAAAAAAGATTTGGAATTAATCATCGCTGATACGACTGTACAAATTAAGAATATCAAACACCCACACGATGTTTATTTAATGGATAAAGCTAGGCTTAGCATAGTAAAGCTTTGCAACAGTTTGGGTATACATTTGAATGAAACATACGCTAGAACCTATAAACGCGATATAGTAAAGCTATGGAAATATAAAGAACATAGTAAAGCCAAGAAGCGTTGGAAAATAATGAAGCATTTAAAAATATTACTGGGTCGTTTGATTAGAGTATGTGAGCGTGAGATCAAAAATAAGCAATTAAACTTGTCTCTCAAAAATCAAGAAGTATTGCAAAAAATAAAACAAATACATAACCAATCTGTTTTAAAAAGAGAAGCTAAAAAGCAATATAAAGAAGATAACAAAGTATTATATAGTTTTCATGCCCCTGAAGTAGAGTGTATAGGAAAGGGAAAACGCAACAAGCCATATGAGTTTGGCAATAAAGTAGCGGTAGTAGTAAGTGGTCGTAGAAATTTTGTTTTATCCGCAAAATCGTTTCATAATAATCCTTATGATGGTCATACATTGCATCAGAGCTTTGAAGCAGTAGAGAGTGTCACTGGAATCAAGATAAAGAAATCATTTGTTGATCTTGGGTATAGTGGTAGCAATGTAAAGGAGAAGAGTAAGGTATATACCCCAAAAACGCGGAAGAAGTTGTTACAAGAGGACAAGTCTATGATCAAGAGACGCAGTGCCATAGAACCAATAATAGGTCACTTAAAGCAATATGGTCGGATGGGTAGAAACTTCTTGAAAGGTATGATAGGAGATATTATCAATCCAATAATCTCTGCTATTGGTTTGAATTTACGATGCATTGCAAATCATTTACAAATCGTGTCTAACTCCACATAAATCAAAAATATCATCATGCAAAAACTAGATGAACGATAAAAAATCGTTAACAATAGCTCCATATCAAAATTAGACCAACACAGAAATGTATCAGTAAAAATTAACATAACTTATTAATTTTTATTGAAAATCTTAGCAATTTGTTGTCAAAACTCTATCCCATTACAAATGATCAGGATTTGAAGTGTTTTTGGCGGATAGACTACATATACTGATTTATTAATAATAAGTTTATCTTGTCTTACTTTCACTACTAAACAGTCAAAATATACTATAGGGTATACTGATTCAAGAGGTCTACTCTGCCAAATCTTGACCTCATCTATTACTTCATCTGTAATCCTGCTGATTAGGCTCTCACTGATCTCAGCTCCATATAATTCTTGCAATTGTGTTTTAATATCAGACACACTCATACCCTTCGCATATAAGGATATTATCTTTTGGTCTAAGCCATCTATTCTTGTTTGTTTCTTTGAGACTATTATAGGTTCAAATTTACCTTGTCTGTCTCTTGGAACATTTAGCTCTATAGTACCATTCTCACTAATCAGATTCTTACTAAAACTACCATTCCTCGCATTCTCAGTTTCAGCTCTATCATACTTGCTATAACCTAAATGTTCTGACATCTCAGCATGCAGTGCTCGCTCTAAAATACCCTTGGTTAATTCCTTAATTAATCCATTCTGACTTAGTACTGTTTTTAAATCTACTCCACCTTCTATCAGCAAATCTATTGCTTCATTTATTTTTTTATTCTTCTCTATTTGCATTTCTGTTACCTATATTTTTAATTACTTCTAATATAGGCTCAACAAAAATTTACACAATCATTGCAAAAGACTCTTTTAAATCGAAAGAACGTGTTCTCTACACGCTCCCTTCTACCATAATTATTCTTTACCCTCCATGCTTGGTATCCTTTGTTTTGTTGATATATAACAGCTGCATCTCTCTCAGTTTTATCCCTAAGCGATTGAACTTTTACTGAAGAGTTTGGGGGTCTAATAACTGGTTTTATCTTCTTCTTTCTCAACAATTGATATGTAGATTCACCGTCATACCCTCGATCTCCCAGAAAATCCTTGGCTCTGACATTAGCTATTAGTAGTCCAATCTGTGATCTATCATCTATAGTATGCTCTGTGGTACTATCGGCAAGTATCATACCTTGATCTTCTATAACGATATGTAGCTTTTTCCATATGCGACGCTTATATTGCTTACCATGCTTATTTTCTAGCCATTCGTTCCCTGTGTAGGCTTGTATCCCTGTACTATCCATTGAAATACAACTAAATTCTTTATCTTGATTTCCATGTAAATACCTAAGATCTAATGACTTCATACGCTTACTTAATGTTGTATAGTCTGGACATCTAATAGATAAACCCGATATTTCAAAGAGCCAGTTTATAAAGCCTTGGGTTTGGCGTAACTTAAGACCGAATAAGCATCTGATCTTCAAACACTGTAATATAGCGTGATCACTATAGCGTCTAGGTCTTCCTCGTTTCATTTCCTCTCTGTAATCAGCATACCAGCCAATCGCCAAATCACTGGCAATCATAAAATCTATGCGACCCCTATTGCGTAAAAAATTATTATATTCTGACCAATTCGTTATTTTATATTTAGAATACTTGCGTGATTTACTAAAAGGGGCTTTCTTCCGAGATCTCATATAATCTGGATTATTTTTAATTCAGGACATCTTACCAGATTATCACCACTCTTGCTCTACAAATCTTATTTATGCAACAAAGCCCTCTGCTGCGAGGAGCATCATTTAAATATAGATATATCATGGCTCATTTAACGATAGATGAAAGATTTAAAATATACGAAATGAATAAGAGTGGTTATAGCTCGCGATATATAGGGACAAAGATTGGCCGTGATAAAAGCACTATATGTTATGAACTCAAGAGAATGAGGCATAATTATAGACCAGATAGGGCTAACACACTTGCTTGCAGTTTAAGGCAAGGTAAGAGAAAAAGAAAATTAGATATTGATAATAATTTACGAGCAGAAATAATAAAGCAGTTAACACAGGGTATTTCACCAGATATAATTTCAGGTAGACGTAAACTATCACGAGATACTGTCAATATTTCTACAGAGAGTATATACCAGTTTATTTATACATCTCCTATAGCACAAAGGCAAAAATTATATTTATCTTTAGCAAGAAAAAGGAAAAATAGGTTGCATCATGGTACAAGAATCAGAAACAAAAGAATTACAATACCAAATCGAGTTTCCATTACTGAAAGACCAGAGATAAATAGAAAGATAGCAGCAATAGGTCATTTAGAAGGTGATTTAACTTTTAACAAAGGTAATCAAAGTCGTAATATAGGCGCTCTTGTGGATATCAGAACACAAAAAGTGTTTCTCACTTTAAACCGTTCAAAAAGAACACAAGATGTGATTGGTAACATGAATAAAAAACTTAAACAATTGTCGCATATAATCAAAAGCATAACGTTAGATAATGGCAAAGAATTTACCAATCATGAACAACTATTGCCAAAATCTGAACGAAAAGTATATTTTTGCAATCCTTATTCTCCATGGCAAAAACCATTGATAGAGAAGATTAACTCAATGGTGCACAGAGTATACTCTAAATCTTTAGATATAAAAAAATTAACAATAAAGCAATTACAAGAAATTGAGGATTTTTTAAATAATTTACCAAGAAAAGTGCTCGGTTATAAAACACCCAATGAGGTATGGGAAGAAAATATAAATCTGGCTTAATTAATACTGGAATTTACCATTTACCATTTTTTATCTTGATTTCCATGTAAATACCTAAGATCTAATGACTTCATACGCTTACTTAATGTTGTATAGTCTGGACATCTAATAGATAAACCCGATATTTCAAAGAGCCAGTTTATAAAGCCTTGGGTTTGGCGTAACTTAAGACCGAATAAGCATCTGATCTTCAAACACTGTAATATAGCGTGATCACTATAGCGTCTAGGTCTTCCTCGTTTCATTTCCTCTCTGTAATCAGCATACCAGCCAATCGCCAAATCACTGGCAATCATAAAATCTATGCGACCCCTATTGCGTAAAAAATTATTATATTCTGACCAATTCGTTATTTTATATTTAGAATACTTGCGTGATTTACTAAAAGGGGCTTTCTTCCGAGATCTCATATAATCTGGATTATTTTTAATTCAGGACATCTTACCAGATTATCACCACTCTTGCTCTACAAATCTTATTTATGCAACAAAGCCATTATTGAGCATAGTTAAAAAACTATTGCTTATTTGTGTTCTGTAATTTATATTGACTAACAAATCGTACATCATTCTACGTTCTACGTCAAACCTAGTTAACCAATAAATAATTATAACTAAATAAGTCTGCAAGCCAGACTATGTATAGTCAATTCAGTTGAATTTTGTAACAGGCGTGAGGGTAGAGCTTATAATAATAGGCGAGACGACGAACAACGAAGCACAAATTTCAAATCAATTGACTATAGGTAAGGAATTATGCCTAATTTCATTATGTTCAAAAGTATATTACCTGATCATCATGATCAATTTGCTGAAATTTTTGATCAAATTAATGATTTATTAGAAGATCATAATTATAATGCTGCAGCTAGCAGGCTTGCAGAACTTCATTATGCTGATTTAGCTGATTTCTTAGATAATTTAAGTCCTAAAATCTATAAAATAATCATTCCCCTACTACAAGACAAAATCAAACCTGAAACCTTGGTTTCATTAAATGCTTATAGCAAACCTTTAATAATAGAAACGCTTGGCATAAAAAAGTCAGCAGAATTAATTGATAAGCTTGATATAGAAGATGCTATCGAAGTTGTAATTGACTTAGATGATGATATTAAAGATTTAATATTAAGCAATCTTTCTAAAGAAAAAAAACATCAAATCACTATTGGGTGTACATATCCAGAAAATACAGTAGGAAGGGTAATAGAGCGAGACTTTGTTAATCTTCAAGAAAATTGGACTGTTAAAGAGTCGTTAAATTTTATAAAAACTGTCAGAAATGACTTCCACGCTGCTATTGTTACAGACAATAAACTACGTCCTATCGGTATCATCTCGCTTAGTACTTTAATTAAGCATGAAAAAAATGAATTGGTGAAAAATTTAATGAGTAAAGATTTTAAACTGGCTGATAGTTTCACCGCTTTAACTGAACTTAGTTTCATTTTTAAACAATATGCTTTAACTATAGTGCCAGTGGTCAATAAAAATGGTAAATTAATTGGTAGCGTATCTATTGACAATATAATCTATATTATTGAAGAACAAGCCGAAAAGGATATATTATCGCTAAGCGGTGTGCATACACAAGATACCTTTTTTAATTTCTTTTACACTGTAAAACATCGTTTTCCATGGTTATTTGTTAATCTGATTACCGCTTGCATGACTTCGCTTATTATTAATCATTTTAATGATACTATTGCAAAGCTTGTAACACTTGCAGCTACTATGCCTATTGTAGCCTCTATGGGCGGCAATGCAGGCACGCAAGTTATGACAGTAACAGTTAGAGCACTTGCCAATAAAGATATTCATTATAGTAACGTAAGTAAAATAATCTTGAAAGAAATAGCCGTATCGGGTTTTAACGGCTTTGTGCTAGCAATTATCGGTGCAGGACTTAGCTTTGTGATGCTGATGGACCTTAATCTTAGCGTAATTTTTGCTATTGCTGTAATCTTAAACTTTCTGGTAGCAGGGTTATTTGGCTCTGCTATTCCGATATTACTGCACTATTTCGATATTGACCCAGCTGCTGGCTCTGGCGTCTTTCTGACTACCCTAACCGATGCTTTAGGCTTCCTCACCTTTTTAAGTCTTGCTCACGTCTTTCTGGTATAGTATAAATTTTTTTTATTCATAGCTTAGAACATATCTTCCTTTAAAAGCTCTAGACTTTAGGCAGGGGAGGATTTGCTTTTGTTTTAGATTTAGTTTGTTTAATCTCTCAGGGTTTAATTCCCCGAAGCTCTGCTTCGTGATATACTACTTGAATGGAAGAAAGCAGTTATATACATAAGAGTCATAATGCACAGTACTAATATATCATTTGGTAACGCCGGCAAAGTATAGAAGAGTAATATTCAATCAAGAACTAGATGATTATTTGTGTAAAATTTGTGAGCACATAGAAGATCGTTATGAAATTAGATTTTTAGAAATAGGAGTAGATAAAGATCACGTACATTTTTTATTACAGTCAATACCAATGTATAGCCCAACAAAAATAACTCAAATCATAAAAAGGGTAAATTCCAGTATTAATTAAGCCAGATTTATATTTTCTTCCCATACCTCATTGGGTGTTTTATAACCGAGCACTTTTCTTGGTAAATTATTTAAAAAATCCTCAATTTCTTGTAATTGCTTTATTGTTAATTTTTTTATATCTAAAGATTTAGAGTATACTCTGTGCACCATTGAGTTAATCTTCTCTATCAATGGTTTTTGCCATGGAGAATAAGGATTGCAAAAATATACTTTTCGTTCAGATTTTGGCAATAGTTGTTCATGATTGGTAAATTCTTTGCCATTATCTAACGTTATGCTTTTGATTATATGCGACAATTGTTTAAGTTTTTTATTCATGTTACCAATCACATCTTGTGTTCTTTTTGAACGGTTTAAAGTGAGAAACACTTTTTGTGTTCTGATATCCACAAGAGCGCCTATATTACGACTTTGATTACCTTTGTTAAAAGTTAAATCACCTTCTAAATGACCTATTGCTGCTATCTTTCTATTTATCTCTGGTCTTTCAGTAATGGAAACTCGATTTGGTATTGTAATTCTTTTGTTTCTGATTCTTGTACCATGATGCAACCTATTTTTCCTTTTTCTTGCTAAAGATAAATATAATTTTTGCCTTTGTGCTATAGGAGATGTATAAATAAACTGGTATATACTCTCTGTAGAAATATTGACAGTATCTCGTGATAGTTTACGTCTACCTGAAATTATATCTGGTGAAATACCCTGTGTTAACTGCTTTATTATTTCTGCTCGTAAATTATTATCAATATCTAATTTTCTTTTTCTCTTACCTTGCCTTAAACTGCAAGCAAGTGTGTTAGCCCTATCTGGTCTATAATTATGCCTCATTCTCTTGAGTTCATAACATATAGTGCTTTTATCACGGCCAATCTTTGTCCCTATATATCGCGAGCTATAACCACTCTTATTCATTTCGTATATTTTAAATCTTTCATCTATCGTTAAATGAGCCATGATATATCTATATTTAAATGATGCTCCTCGCAGCAGAGCTACGAGGTATCTAAAAAAGTTTTAGTTGTTTCTTATGATATCACGAAGCAGAGCTTCGGGGAATTAAACCCTGAGAGATTAAAAATTGATTATATCTGGCTTAATTAATTATAGAACTTTCCAAATAATCCAGGCGTCAGTCATGAAAATGGTTCTGTTGAAAAAAGTCATGATACATTTAAGCAAGCAGTGAATCAACATCTGCTATTACGTGGATCACGTAATTTTGTTGATTTAAAAGCTTATGAATTATTCCTTACACAAATTAAAGAAAAGCGAAATAGCTGTAGAAAAGAAAAATTAGCTGAAGAATTAGTTCATTTAAAAGAGTTACCAATCAGGAAATGGAATGCACCTACAATATTATCAGTACGTGTTAATCCAAGCAGTACAGTTAGTATTTTATCTGTAGCTTATTCTGTGCCTAGTCGCTTAATAGGTTATACTTTAAAAGCTTATATTTATTCTGAAGAAATAGAGCTTTACTATGGTAACAAATGTTTACAAAAAATGTCTAGAATCAGCAATGGCTATGTTATTGATTATAGACATATTATTGATAGTTTAGTACGTAAACCTGGAGCATTTGTTCAATATCAATATTATGAAGCTTTATTCCCACGTGCTATATTTCGTCAGGTATATGACCAGCTTATCTCTATATATCCATATAAAGGGCATAAAATATATCTTAAAATATTACAATTAGCAAAAATGTATGGAGAATTGAATGTAGTTACTGCATTAGAAGTGCTATTAGAAAAGAAGATTGAGCCAATAATTGATCATATTACAGATTTACTAAATAACCAGACTCAAACTGTTTGTTCAGTAAAAATTAATCAACCAATACTGTCTGAATATGATCAATTACATTGCTTTAAAACAATGGAGGTTGCATGAGTAAACAGATAATAACTCCGCAACCGCTAAATAATTTACTCAAGAACCTTTGCTTACCTACTTTTGCATCGTGCTATAAATCAGTTGCAGAAAGCTTTGAGCAAGAAAAGAAAACATATATAGATTATCTACAGGAGTTAGCCATACGTGAGTTAGAACATAGACAACAACAACGTATTGCCAGATTGCTGAAGCAAGCAAAACTCTCTCGAGATAAGTTATTAAGCAACTTTGATATTAAGCGTATCCCAGGATTATCGCCAACTAAGATCCAATATCTTGCACAAGGAGAATTTATGGATCGCTATGAAAATATACTTATTTTTGGTAATCCTGGCACTGGCAAAAGTCATCTTAGTATAGGTTTAGCACGTGAGTGGTGTCTTGCTGGTAGACGTGTATTATATACAACAGCAGCTAATTTGGTTCAACAATTACTAGAAGCAAAGCTTAGTTTAAAACTTAAGCAAATTATTAAAAAATTCGATTATTTTGAAATATTGATAATTGATGATATATCATATGTACCATATAATCGTGAAGAAACTGATGTTTTATTTACCTTATTAGCTGAACGTTATGAAATGCGTAGTGTATTAATGTCCCCCTACGGGGATAAAAAATCCCTCGCCTTCAGGCGAAGGGAAGATATAATGAAGTTGCTTTAGCAACGAATTGATAAAAAGATATGAGAAGTTATAGAAAAAATAGTCATAGCCAGTATGATTTAAAAGTACATATTATATGGATACCAAAGTATAGAAAAAGAGCATTGGTAGGAAAAGTAACTGAGAGAGTCAGGGATTTATTAAGGCAAATTTGCATGGAACATGAAGCATATATAATTTCAGGTAAAGTATCTTGTGATCATGTTCATATATTTATTTCATACCGTCCTCAAGTGGCTTTAAGTAAGCTTGTACAATATCTAAAAGGGAGTAGCTCAAGAATATTATTGCAAGAATTTGCTCATTTAAGGAAACAATTTTGGGGTAATCATTTTTGGGCTAGAGGATATATGGCGGTGAGTTCAGGTAATATTACTGACGAAATGATACAGCAGTATATTGATGAACAAGAAGGTGAGCCAGTAAATGATGATCGATTTCTAATCGATTCCACTTTATAACCCCTCAGCTTATAGCTGAGGGTTGTTTAGTTACTAGCAATTTAGTTTTTGCAAAATGGAATACTATTTTTAAAGATGAAATGACTACGTCAGCAGTTATTGACAGATTGGTTCACCATTCTTCAATTCTTGAACTCAATACTGAAAGTTATAGAATCGCTACAGCTAAAGGCAAAAAATTAACTATAAAATCGGAGGATAATAATGTAACACTTTAGACAATATTTTTTACTCAAAAATGGGTAATTTTAATATTCGTCATGGGTAATTCTAATGTTCGTTCATCAGCCAATGAGCACATTTTATGACACGCTTCATAGAATCTGAAGTTTTGACAAAAATTCTAATTTTTCTGACTAAAGTAAAAATTTATATTTAAAGTTAAATATTTAGTGCTTTTATCAGCTTAAAAGCGATATTTCTACAATTTAAAGTAAATTATTTGATATATAATACAAATTATAGATTGATACACTCGCCACTTTTTTTAATAAAAATTTTTTGTCAAAACTTCAGTAGAATGAAAATTACATATAAAAAAAGAGCCAAAATACAAAAGCAGGGATGAAGAAGCTAGAAAACAATTTGTGGAATATATTGATCAAATAGCATCTGATAAACTTGTGTATTGTGACGAAATGGGGGTAAGTAATAATATAACCATGTTGTACGGATGGTCAGAAAGAGGAACAAGAGCTTACTCAGGGCAAGCAGGTTTTGCTACTGAGCGAGTAAATATAGTTGCTGGTTATAATAAGGGCACCAAAGAATTAATTGCTCCGTTAGAGCATTCCGGTTATATTGATAAGCAATTATTTAATCAGTGGGTAGGTGAGCTATTATGCCCATCACTAAAACCTGGACAATGTGTAATAATGGATAATGCGAGTATTCATAAGTCACCGTTGGTAAACTGAAGTTTTGACAAAAAATTTTTAATTAATAAATCAGTATATGTAGCTTTAGGAATAGATTTATCTGGCAGAAAGGATATTTTAGGCTTATGGATAAGTGAGAATGAAGGAGCTAAATTTTGGCTTGGTAATTTTACTGAGATGAAAAATAGAGGAGTAAAAGATATCTTAATTGCTTGTAGTGATAATCTAACTGGTATGTCTGATGCTATTGCATCAGTATATCCGAAAACTGAACATCAAATTTGTATTGTCCATCAGATCAGGAATAGCCTCAAATATGTATCATATAAAGATAGAAAGCAATTAGCAGCGGATTTGAAACTAATCTATACTTCTGCTACTGAAAAAGAAGCAGAATTAGCTCTTGAGTCATTTGATCAAAAATGGAGTAAGCAATATCCGCATATAGCTAAATCTTGGTATAATAATTGGGATAATTTGATAATTTTCTTGCAATATCCAAAGGAGATTCGTAAGATTCTTTACACTACAAATGCGATAGAATCGCTGAATAGCCAATTGAGAAAAGTTACTAAGAATAAACGCATCTTTCCAAGTGATGACGCAGTATTTAAGGTTTTATATCTGACAATTGATTATATTACCAAAAAATGGTCTATGCCTATCCCCAATTGGAATGAAGCTATGGCTCATTTTATGATCAAATTTGATGGTAGGATTTAATGGCTCACGAAATTTACACAATTGATGAAACAGAGCCGTATAAATCTCTATTTTTTTGTTTTAAAATTTTTGCTTTGCTTTTTTTAATAGGCTGCGGGATTGTCGCTTATATAATATATTACTATTCTCGTGATTTACCTGATTATAGACAGTTAGCAAGATATTATCCTCCCTCGGTAACCCGTATTTATTCTCGTGATGGAAAATTAATGGAGGAATATGCTTTCGAGCGGCGTGTATTTATCCCAATTAACAGTATTCCTACCTCATTAAAAGAAAGCTTTATTGCTGCAGAGGATAAAAATTTCTATAACCACCAAGGGGTTGATTTATTTGGAATAGTTAGGGCAGCGTTTCTTAACATATCAAATTGTCTTCATCATAGGCGTATGGAGGGTGCTTCTACTATTACTCAGCAGGTAGTAAAGAATTTTCTACTTACCAATGAAGTATCGTTTCAACGTAAGATCAAAGAAGCTATTTTATCTTATATGATCTCAAGAGTATTTACCAAAGATCAGATTTTAGAATTATATCTCAATCAAACATTTTTTGGGCGTGGTGCGTATGGGGTTGCTACTGCCGCACAAAATTATTTTAACAAATCAGTAGAGGAGCTAACTATTGCGGAGTCAGCTTTTATTGCAGCATTACCTAAAGCACCTTCTGAACTTAATCCTGAGAAAAATTATGCTAGGGTTAAAGCGCGTCGTGATTATGTAATAATGCGGATGCTAGAAGATGGTTATATCACAAGCGATGCAGCAAAAGAGGCAGTAGATAGTCCAATTACGCTAAGAAAACGAGATCAGGATGAAACTGTTACGGCTGATTATTATGCTGAGCAAGTTAGGGATGAAGTAATTAAAATGTTAGGTAGTAAAGATGAATTTTATACTAGCGGTCTTACTATTATTACTTCTTTAGATGCTAAAATGCAAAAATTTGCTGAAGAGTCACTACGAAAAGGTCTTAGAGATTTTGATAGAAAACGTGGTTTCAGAAAAGCTATAGCTACTATCTCACTTAATAACTGGCAAGAAGAACTAAAAAAATTACCAACCACACCATCGCTTCTAGAATATAAAATCGCTGTAGTTTTAGAAGTTACTGATACTCAAGCTGAGATCGGTTTTGCAAGCGGAGCTAAATCTAAAATCCCTATTTCTGAAATGAAATGGGCAAAAAGTGAGCTTAAATCAGCTAAAAAGCTACTAACAAAGGGTGATGTAATAGTTGTAGAGCCTGTAAAAGATTATTATGCCTTACGGCAAATTCCAGAAGTAAATGGTGCTATTATGGTCATGAATCCACATACTGGACAGGTACTTGCAAGCGTCGGCGGATATGATTTCTTTGCTAGTAAATTTGACAGGGTAACACAGGCACTTCGTCAACCAGGTTCTTTAAGTAAAACTTTTGTTTATCTAGCAGCCCTTGAAAATGGCGTTAAACCAAATCAGATTTTTAATGATGGTCCTATTGAGATTTCACAAGGTCCTGGTATGCCAAGCTGGCGTCCTAAAAATTATGAGGGTAAGTTTCTAGGACCAATTACTATGCGTACCGGACTTGAAAAATCCCGTAATCTTGTAACAGTTAGAGTAGCAACTGCGGTGGGACTCACCAAAATCGTTGATATAATGAAGCGATTCGGAATTAATGATAATCCGCAGAAAGTTTATTCTATGGTACTTGGTTCCATTGAAACAACACTTGAGAGAATAACTAATGCTTATGGCATTATTGCTAATGGTGGCAAAAGAATAAAGCCGCATTTTGTTGAATTAATCAAAGATCGTAACGGCAAAGTTATTTATCGCAGAGATGATAGAGAATGTACAACTTGTAACGTTTCAGATAATGATTTAGATAACGCTATATTAGAAATTCCGGCAGAAAATATTTATATGGTCACGGATGCAGCAAGTGACTATCAAATTACTTCACTTTTAACAAGTGTAGTAGATAGGGGAACTGCTTACTCTGCAAAGAAATTAGGGAAAATTATCGGCGGAAAAACCGGTACTAGTAACGATAGTAAAGATACATGGTTTATAGGCTTCACACCCAAAATAGTTGTGGGTAGTTATGTTGGATATGATACGCCAAGAACTCTAGGAAGAAGAGCGACAGGATCAAGCGTAGTATTACCTATTTTTATTGATTTTATGAGTAACGCTTATAAAGATGAACCGCCCTTACCTTTTAAAGTACCTGATTCAATAAAGCTACAAGCTGTAGATAGAGCAACTGGTCAAATCACGCCTGGTGGTTCTATTATGGAAGCATTTAAGATCAAGAACATCCTGATAATTGAAGATGAAAGCGGAATCGTAGACAACAATTATAATGATGACGTTTTTGATTACGTGCCTAGCGAAAAAGATCAATCTCAAGAGATTTATTAATGTCACCTCGCGGCGGCATTGTTGCGTGGAGGTAAATTCCAGTATTAATTAAGCCAGATTTATATTTTCTTCCCATACCTCATTGGGTGTTTTATAACCGAGCACTTTTCTTGGTAAATTATTTAAAAAATCCTCAATTTCTTGTAATTGCTTTATTGTTAATTTTTTTATATCTAAAGATTTAGAGTATACTCTGTGCACCATTGAGTTAATCTTCTCTATCAATGGTTTTTGCCATGGAGAATAAGGATTGCAAAAATATACTTTTCGTTCAGATTTTGGCAATAGTTGTTCATGATTGGTAAATTCTTTGCCATTATCTAACGTTATGCTTTTGATTATATGCGACAATTGTTTAAGTTTTTTATTCATGTTACCAATCACATCTTGTGTTCTTTTTGAACGGTTTAAAGTGAGAAACACTTTTTGTGTTCTGATATCCACAAGAGCGCCTATATTACGACTTTGATTACCTTTGTTAAAAGTGAAATCACCTTCTAAATGACCTATTGCTGCTATCTTTCTATTTATCTCTGGTCTTTCAGTAATGGAAACTCGATTTGGTATTGTAATTCTTTTGTTTCTGATTCTTGTACCATGATGCAACCTATTTTTCCTTTTTCTTGCTAAAGATAAATATAATTTTTGCCTTTGTGCTATAGGAGATGTATAAATAAACTGGTATATACTCTCTGTAGAAATATTGACAGTATCTCGTGATAGTTTACGTCTACCTGAAATTATATCTGGTGAAATACCCTGTGTTAACTGCTTTATTATTTCTGCTCGTAAATTATTATCAATATCTAATTTTCTTTTTCTCTTACCTTGCCTTAAACTGCAAGCAAGTGTGTTAGCCCTATCTGGTCTATAATTATGCCTCATTCTCTTGAGTTCATAACATATAGTGCTTTTATCACGGCCAATCTTTGTCCCTATATATCGCGAGCTATAACCACTCTTATTCATTTCGTATATTTTAAATCTTTCATCTATCGTTAAATGAGCCATGATATATCTATATTTAAATGATGCTCCTCGCAGCAGAGCTACGAGGTATCTAAAAAAGTTTTAGTTGTTTCTTATGATATCACGAAGCAGAGCTTCGGGGAATTAAACCCTGAGAGATTAAAAATTGATTATATCTGGCTTAATTAATTATAGAACTTTCCAATATCCTTATATGCGAAGGGTATGAGTGTGTCTGATATTAAAACACAATTGCAAGAATTATATGGAGCTGAGATCAGTGAGAGCCTAATCAGCAGGATTACAGATGAAGTAATAGATGAGGTCAAGATTTGGCAGAGTAGACCTCTTGAATCAGTATACTCTATAGTATATTTTGACTGTTTAGTAGTGAAAGTAAGACAAGATAAACTTATTCTTAATAAATCAGTATATGTAGCTTTAGGAATAGATTTATCTGGCAGAAAGGATATTTTAGGCTTATGGATAAGTGAGAATGAAGGAGCTAAATTTTGGCTTGGTAATTTTACTGAAATGAAGAATCGAGGAGTAAAAGATATCTTAATTGCTTGTAGTGATAATCTAACTGGTATGTCTGATGCTATTGCATCAGTATATCCGAAAACTGAACATCAAATTTGTATTGTCCATCAGATCAGGAATAGCCTCAAATATGTATCATATAAAGATAGAAAGCAATTAGCAGCGGATTTGAAACTAATCTATACTTCTGCTACTGAAAAAGAAGCAGAATTAGCTCTTGAGTCATTTGATCAAAAATGGAGTAAGCAATATCCGCATATAGCTAAATCTTGGTATAATAATTGGGATAATTTGATAATTTTCTTGCAATATCCAAAGGAGATTCGTAAGATTATTTACACTACAAATGCGATAGAATCGCTGAATAGCCAATTGAGAAAAGTTACTAAGAATAAACGCATCTTTCCAAATGATGACGCAGTATTTAAGGTTTTATATCTGACAATTGATTATATTACCAAAAAATGGTCTATGCCTATCCCCAATTGGAATGAAGCTATGGCTCATTTTATGATCAAATTTGATGGTAGAATTTAATGGTTCACGAAATTTACACAATTGATGAGACAGAGCCTGGAATGAAGCTATGGCTCATTTTATGATCAAATTTGATGGTAGGATTTCATGGCTCACGAAATTTACACAATTGATGAAACAGAGCCATTACTGCATTATTTTGTTTTGTCGATGATTTTTGTAAAATTAGCGAGCAGTGGATTAATAAATCATTTCTACCATTAATCTCTCAGGGTTTAATTCCCCGAAGCTCTGCTTCGTGATATCATAAGAAACAACTAAAACTTTTTTAGATACCTCGTAGCTCTGCTGCGAGGAGCATCATTTTAAAAATTTTTTGTCAAAACTTCAGTAATGATAAACGTAGAGATTATAAAAAACTATAGCAAATGGCGTGAATATAAGCAAATAAATAAGGCTTTGATTAAAAAAACTACTCAAAAAACCTTATCACAATTTGATAATTTTAGTGAAATAAAGCAATTCGAACTATCAATTTTGCTAACAAATAACGAAGAAATATTGACCTTAAACAAGCAATTTCGTAATATAGAAAAAGCAACTAACGTTCTTTCTTTTCCTGCTAATGAATTAAATTGGCAAGATTTACATTTTAGCGGTAACGAAATAGCTTCTAGTAATAAGCCTATTATCCTTGAAAATTTAGGGGATTCTGATTATATGCATTTAGGGGACATAGCATTTTGCTATGATGTAATATATAATGAATCATACGAACAACAAAAAACTTTTGAGAATCACTTTATTCATCTTTCAATACATAGTATTTTACACTTAATCGGGTTCGATCATCAAAATGATACAGAAACAAAGATCATGGAAAATCTAGAAATCGAGATATTAGCACATTTCGGTATATCCTCACCCTATTCATTAACTAAATAAAAAAATTTATGTTAAAATCTTCAAAAAAAGAAGATGACAATAAAAAGAATCACAATAATAAGTCAATTTTTCACTTGCGAAAATTATTCTCACCGATAAAATCTTTATTTTCAAATAAAGTACCGGATGATTTCTTTAGCGTTATAAAACGTTTAAAAACTAATAGTCAGAAAATGACTTTAGATGAACGTAATATTTTAGCTAATTTGCTAAAATTAAAAGGCAAAACCATTGAAGACATAATGGTACCACGCTCTGATATTGCGGCAATAAAACTTACTACAAATATAGAAGAATTAAACGAATCTATTAAGGTAAAAATTCCGCATACCAGAACTCTAATATATGATGGTACTTTGGATAATATAGTTGGTTTTATTCATATCAAAGATCTATTTAAAGCATTAGTTACAAAACAAAATTTTCGCTTAAAAAAGCTAATACGTAAGCATATAATCGCTGCTCCCCCTATGAAGCTATTAGATTTGCTTGCAAAAATGCGTCGTGAGAAAACCCATATTGCTATAGTTATTGACGAGTATGGCGGTACTGATGGCTTAGTTACGATTGAAGATGTTATGGAAGCGTTAGTTGGGCGAATCGATGATGAGCATGATCAGAAATCAGAGTATGATAACTATAAGGTCATTAATAACTCAACAATTATTGCAAACGCACGTGTTGAAGTGGAAGTGCTTGAAGAAATAATCGGCGAAAAGCTAAAAGACGATGATGATGAGTTCGATACTATAGGCGGTTTAGTGCTTACGAAAATGGGCAATGTTCCGGCGGTGGGTACTAAAATAAATGTTTCAGAAAATATTGAAATTGAAGTAACGGATGCAAATCCTCGCTCATTAAAGCAAGTCAAGATTACGCTTAAGAACAGTTTAAAACGTGCTAAATCATCTTAAATCTTTATTACAAAACTATCACAGTATGTAAGCGTCTTGTAAATAGTGAGCAATACATATTATTCTATAGTGGCATAAGCAAAGGATAATATAGTAGAAGAATATCACCATCCCCACTATTACAGAAGCACAAAAGAACCAAATCATTAGTGAATCATATCAAACAGGATGTATTATATCCCAACTTGCAAAATCTTATGGCATATCTGTTAAACTGAAGTTTTGACAAAAATTCTAATTTTTCTGACTAAAGTAAAAATTTATATTTAAAGTTAAATATTTAGTGCTTTTATCAGCTTAAAAGCGATATTTCTACAATTTAAAGTAAATTATTTGATATATAATACAAATTATAGATTGATACACTCGCCACTTTTTTTAATCTCTCAGGGTTTAATTCCCCGAAGCTCTGCTTCGTGATATCATAAGAAACAACTAAAACTTTTTTAGATACCTCGTAGCTCTGCTGCGAGGCTTTGTTGCATAAATAAGCTTTTGAATATACTGCCCCTAACCCCGCAATGCTAGCCTAGCCAACAGGCACAGAGATAGGTTTACCAATTTCAAACATTTTGTTTAATAAGTGGCATTTAATAGACATTTCTTTTGTCATATTTTGATCATGTCTTGATAGAAACTTACTACCAAAAGAAGTTTTAAATGGCTCTGTCTCATCAATTGTGTAAATTTCGTGAACCATTAAATTCTACCATCAAATTTGATCATAAAATGAGCCATAGCTTCATTCCAATTGGGGATAGGCATAGACCATTTTTTGGTAATATAATCAATTGTCAGATATAAAACCTTAAATACTGCGTCATCATTTGGAAAGATGCGTTTATTCTTAGTAACTTTTCTCAATTGGCTATTCAGCGATTCTATCGCATTTGTAGTGTAAATAATCTTACGAATCTCCTTTGGATATTGCAAGAAAATTATCAAATTATCTCAATTATTATACCAAGATTTAGCTATATGCGGATATTGCTTACTCCATTTTTGATCAAATGACTCAAGAGCTAATTCTGCTTCTTTTTCAGTAGTAGAAGTATAGATTAGTTTCAAATCCGCTGCTAATTGCTTTCTATCTTTATATGATACATATTTGAGGCTATTCCTGATCTGATGGACAATACAAATTTGATGTTCAGTTTTCGGATATACTGATGCAATAGCATCAGACATACCAGTTAGATTATCACTACAAGCAATTAAGATATCTTTTACTCCTCGATTCTTCATTTCAGTAAAATTACCAAGCCAAAATTTAGCTCCTTCATTCTCACTTATCCATAAGCCTAAAATATCCTTTCTGCCAGATAAATCTATTCCTAAAGCTACATATACTGATTTATTAATAATAAGTTTATCTTGTCTTACTTTCACTACTAAACAGTCAAAATATACTATAGGGTATACTGATTCAAGAGGTCTACTCTGCCAAATCTTGACCTCATCTATTACTTCATCTGTAATCCTGCTGATTAGGCTCTCACTGATCTCAGCTCCATATAATTCTTGCAATTGTGTTTTAATATCAGACACACTCATACCCTTCGCATATAAGGATATTATCTTTTGGTCTAAGCCATCTATTCTTGTTTGTTTCTTTGAGACTATTATAGATTCAAATTTACCTTGTCTGTCTCTTGGAACATTTAGCTCTATAGTACCATTCTCACTAATCAGATTCTTACTAAAACTACCATTCCTCGCATTCTCAGTTTCAGCTCTATCATACTTGCTATAACCTAAATGTTCTGACATCTCAGCATGCAGTGCTCGCTCTAAAATACCCTTGGTTAATTCCTTAATTAATCCATTCTGACTTAGTACTGTTTTTAAATCTACTCCACCTTCTATCAGCAAATCTATTGCTTCATTTATTTTTTTATTCTTCTCTATTTGCATTTCTGTTACCTATATTTTTAATTACTTCTAATATAGGCTCAACAAAAATTTACACAATCATTGCAAAAGACTCTTTTAAATCGAAAGAACGTGTTCTCTACACGCTCCCTTCTACCATAATTATTCTTTACCCTCCATGCTTGGTATCCTTTGTTTTGTTGATATATAACAGCTGCATCTCTCTCAGTTTTATCCCTAAGCGATTGAACTTTTACTGAAGAGTTTGGGGGTCTAATAACTGGTTTTATCTTCTTCTTTCTCAACAATTGATATGTAGATTCACCGTCATACCCTCGATCTCCCAGAAAATCCTTGGCTCTGACATTAGCTATTAGTAGTCCAATCTGTGATCTATCATCTATAGTATGCTCTGTGGTACTATCGGCAAGTATCATACCTTGATCTTCTATAACGATATGTAGCTTTTTCCATATGCGACGCTTATATTGCTTACCATGCTTATTTTCTAGCCATTCGTTCCCTGTGTAGGCTTGTATCCCTGTACTATCCATTGAAATACAACTAAATTCTTTATCTTGATTTCCATGTAAATACCTAAGATCTAATGACTTCATACGCTTACTTAATGTTGTATAGTCTGGACATCTAATAGATAAACCCGATATTTCAAAGAGCCAGTTTATAAAGCCTTGGGTTTGGCGTAACTTAAGACCGAATAAGCATCTGATCTTCAAACACTGTAATATAGCGTGATCACTATAGCGTCTAGGTCTTCCTCGTTTCATTTCCTCTCTGTAATCAGCATACCAGCCAATCGCCAAATCACTGGCAATCATAAAATCTATGCGACCCCTATTGCGTAAAAAATTATTATATTCTGACCAATTCGTTATTTTATATTTAGCAGGAGTTTCGCACTTAGCAAAATTGTGTATTAGTTAGAAGCCATTTAATGTTGTTCTGAATTGATGTTTTTATAACTTCCCAAGTTTGTTGATATAAAGTAATTTTTTCATTTATCCTCCTTTTGTTCATATCAAGCCATGCCAATACAGCAAGGCAAATATGATTTCTTTGAGCTCGACCCGTGCGTGCCTGACAGCATTCAATACCACAAGTTTGTTTTAATTCTCGATGATAAACTTCTATAGACCAACGTGCCTTAACAATTTTCTCTATTTGCTCACGTGTAGGATTCTCTAAATTAGTTGTTATGTAATCAATGCGACCATTTTTTGCCACAAACTTAAATACCGTAACCCAACCGTATCCACGTAGGTGAATTTTTAGCCCTTCATCGGGAATCTCCAAAGTGTCCAAGCTAACATTACGATTAACTTTTCTATTTTTTCTTAGGTTAGTAACCCATATCCAACCTAAATTACGTATATGTTTTAAATTATCCAAACCACTATACCTAGCATCCATGACTATGGCATCAGGATTGATACCTCTTTCTTTAGCTAAAGTAAGCAGATCACAAAAATGCTCGTTCTTTGTTTTGCCATCAGTTTCTTTATCATATATTCTATAATCTACAGGAGTAGATTGATCAATTTGAGTATTGTAATGCAGTAAGTTTACCATTCCTATACCAGGTATAACATCATGTACAGCCCCAGAATATTGATAATTTACAATCTCGATCCTCTTACTGTATTGCTTTGACAATAAGGTGTCATCTCCTACTAATAAACAAGGGGCCTCTAGATCAAGATATTTTGACACTTTGCTATAGATTTCGCTAGGGCGAAAATCCTTACTCTTTAACCATCGACTTGCACTATCGTGCGATAGATCTACTGGGCTTACTTCAGATAATGCTTTGCCAGTATATCTTACACTACTTGCTTGTAAAAATGATTTATATAAATCTTTACTACATTTTGATCTTGTCATTTTTATCTAAAACTATTTTTCTCTAGATTAGCATATTCTTTGCTAAGTGCGAAACTCCTGTTTAGAATACTTGCGTGATTTACTAAAAGGGGCTTTCTTCCGAGATCTCATATAATCTGGATTATTTTTAATTCAGGACATCTTACCAGATTATCACCACTCTTGCTCTACAAATCTTATTTATGCAACAAAGCCATACAGTTTAGGAAGAATATTTTGTACTTGGATGGTAAATTATTCTTAAACAAGCTTTTCATGAATTCAAGCTCAATAGGTACGAATAACTTAGTTCTCAAGATATGCTCCAAATTAGATTCATGATCTAATTTAGAACTATCACTAACCTTTAAGTTAACGGGTAGGTCTTTCATTCTCTCGTATAATCTATCAGGAAGAACGGCTTTGTTGCATAAATAAAATTTGTAGAGCAAGAGTGGTGATAATCTGGTAAGATGTCCTGAATTAAAAAATAATCCAGATTATATGAGATCTCGGAAGAAAGCCCCTTTTAGTAAATCACGCAAGTATTCTAAATATAAAATAACGAATTGGTCAGAATATAATAATTTTTTACGCAATAGGGGTCGCATAGATTTTATGATTGCCAGTGATTTGGCGATTGGCTGGTATGCTGATTACAGAGAGGAAATGAAACGAGGAAGACCTAGACGCTATAGTGATCACGCTATATTACAGTGTTTGAAGATCAGATGCTTATTCGGTCTTAAGTTACGCCAAACCCAAGGCTTTATAAACTGGCTCTTTGAAATATCGGGTTTATCTATTAGATGTCCAGACTATACAACATTAAGTAAGCGTATGAAGTCATTAGATCTTAGGTATTTACATGGAAATCAAGATAAAGAATTTAGTTGTATTTCAATGGATAGTACAGGGATACAAGCCTACACAGGGAACGAATGGCTAGAAAATAAGCATGGTAAGCAATATAAGCGTCGCATATGGAAAAAGCTACATATCGTTATAGAAGATCAAGGTATGATACTTGCCGATAGTACCACAGAGCATACTATAGATGATAGATCACAGATTGGACTACTAATAGCTAATGTCAGAGCCAAGGATTTTCTGGGAGATCGAGGGTATGACGGTGAATCTACATATCAATTGTTGAGAAAGAAGAAGATAAAACCAGTTATTAGACCCCCAAACTCTTCAGTAAAAGTTCAATCGCTTAGGGATAAAACTGAGAGAGATGCAGCTGTTATATATCAACAAAACAAAGGATACCAAGCATGGAGGGTAAAGAATAATTATGGTAGAAGGGAGCGTGTAGAGAACACGTTCTTTCGATTTAAAACTTCTTTTGGTAGTAAGTTTCTATCAAGACATGATCAAAATATGACAAAAGAAATGTCTATTAAATGCCACTTATTAAACAAAATGTTTGAAATTGGTAAACCTATCTCTGTGCCTGTTGGCTAGGCTAGCATTGCGGGGTTAGGGGCAGTATATTCAAAAGCTTATTTATGCAACAAAGCCGCTCCTCGCAGCAGAGCTACGAGGTATCTAAAAAAGTTTTAGTTGTTTCTTATGATATCACGAAGCAGAGCTTCGGGGAATTAAACCCTGAGAGATTAAAAAAAGTGGCGAGTGTATCAATCTATAATTTGTATTATATATCAAATAATTTACTTTAAATTGTAGAAATATCGCTTTTAAGCTGATAAAAGCACTAAATATTTAACTTTAAATATAAATTTTTACTTTAGTCAGCAAAATTAGAATTTTTGTCAAAACTTCAGTCAATTATCGAAACAGTATTTAGTGTGCTGAAGGGTTCTTTCGGATCGAGCATACAAGACATAGATCAATTTGGAATGCCTTTGTACATATCTTATCCGCACTAATTGCATACTGTATGAAACCTAACAAACCTGCTATATCTCAAAATTAGCTAATCCAGAATTCAGGTTATAAATATGATATCAAGTGTTACGAACAATGGAAGACTAAGGTGCATGTTATATGAAGATACACTAAAAACAGATATATTTATAGAATTTCTAAGAAGATTAGTTAAATATGCAAAAAGGAAGATCTTTTTAATATTAGACAATTTAAAAGTACATCATAGTAAAAAAGTATACAACTGGACAAATAAGCATAAAGATAAAATTTCTTTGTTTTTTTGCCTCCTTATACTCCACTATAATCCAGATGAATACTTAAATAATGACTTAAAAAGCAATGTATAGCTAACACGGAAATGTTTCTACCACAGATTAGGAAAAACTTAGGCATTGATCAATAATTTTACGTAAACAGTTTTTAAAGTTAGTCCAGCAATGTTTAATAGGATTTAGATCTGGTGAATATGTGAGTAAATACAAAAACTATGTAAAAACCTTTCCGCGTTAGCTGTAAATAGAAAACATATACCTCTTACAAAAGATGAGTGAAAACACAATCTTAAATCTTATTTACGTTGCTTACAGAATAATCCTAAACATATACAAAAATTATTCCAAGCTGATAATGTTAAATATGCCTCTTAAGTCAGGTATTTAATTGGTGGGTTAATCTCTCAGGGTTTAATTCCCCGAAGCTCTGCTTCGTGATATACTACTTGAATGGAAGAAACTGAAGTTTTGACAAAAAATTTTTATTAAAAAAAGTGGCGAGTGTATCAATCTATAATTTGTATTATATATCAAATAATTTACTTTAAATTGTATAAATATCGCTTTTAAGCTGATAAAAGCACTAAATATTTAACTTTAAATATAAATTTTTACTTTAGTCAGAAAAATTAGAATTTTTGTCAAAACTTCAGTATAAAGCATTTCAACAAAAACAGTTAAAGCTTTTTGGTTTGGATAGATACCTCGTAGCGCTGCTGCGAGGAGCATCATTTGAAATATTAAAAATAGGTAACAAGTGATAAAATATATTTTTTTATTAGTCATATTAATATCAATGCAAATTAAAGCATATCCACATACAGAAAACCCAACTATAGAAAGTAATAACCTCAATGATTTTGTATTTGATGATAATGATTTTTTATGGGACGATACTGATCTTATAGATGATAGTATATTTGATGATTTAGTTTTACACTCTTTATCATATTATCCTTCCTCTCAAAATATTAGCAAAATATTAGAAGAAAGCTCCAATACCCGCAATGAAGCAGCTAATTTACTTAAGCAAGATATACCAGATAATAATTCTGCTATAGCTTTAAATGCTCAAGAATTAGAGTCAAATTATAACGAAATAATTGAATTAATACAGCATAATTTTGATGCAGATAACAGTTCAAACGAAAATATAGATAATTTAGCTAAAGATGAAGTAGCTGATAATCATAATCTAACTGATGAAAGCAAAATAAATAGTACTACTGAAGAAAATTTTGAAAATAATTTAGTACATTATACTAACAATAGCTTAACATCAACGAGAAGTTCTACAACCACAGGATTTACACCGCATGGGATGGTTAATAATACCGATATTTTAATATCTAACAGGAGTTTCGCACTTAGCAAAGTTGCGAATCAGTTAAAAGCCATCTGATATTGTTTTGAATTGATGTTTTTATAACTTCCCAAGTTTGTTGATATAAAGTAATGTTTTCATTTATCCTCCTTTTATTCATATCAAGCCAGGCAAATACTGCAAGGCAAATATGATTTCTTTGAGCTCGGCCCGTGCGTGCCTGACAGCGTTCAATACCACAAGTTTGTTTTAATTCTCGATGATAAACCTCTATAGACCAACGTGCCTTAACAATTTTCTCTATTTGCTCACGTGTGGGATTTTCCAAGTTCGTTGTTATGTAATCAATGCGACCATTCTTTGCCACAAACTTAAATACCGTAACCCAACCGTATCCACGTAGGTGAATTTTTAGCCCCTCATCGGGTATCTCTAAACTTTCCAAGCTAACATTATGATTAACTTTTCTATTTTTCCTTAGGGTGGTAACCCATAGCCAGCCTAAATTACGTATATGTTTTAAATTCTCCAACCCGCTATACCAAGCATCCATGACTATGGCATCAGGATTGAGACCTCTTTCTTTAGCTAAAGTAAGCATATCACAAAAATGCTCATTCTTTGTTTTACCATCAGTGTCTTTATCATATATTCTATAATCTACGGGAGTAGATTGAGCAATTTTAGTATTGTAATGTAGTAAGTTTACCATTCCTATACCAGGTATAACATCATGTACAGCTCCAGAATATTGATAACGTACAAGCTCAATCTTCTGACTGTATTGCTTTGATAATAAGGTGTCATCCCCCACTAATAAACACGGTGCTTCCCAATCTATATATTTTGACACTTCCTTATAGATTTCGCTAGGACGAAAATCCTTACTCTTTAACCATCGACTTGCACTATCGTGAGATAGATCTACTGGACTCACTTCAGATAATGCCTTGCTAGTATATCTGACACTACTTGCTTGTAAAAATGATTTATATAAGTCCTTGCTACATTTTGTTCTTGTCATTTTTATCTAAAACTATTTTTCTCTAGATTAACATACTTTTTGCTAAGTGCGAAACTCCTGATCTAACATTGATAATAGATTAAATTCATTAACAAGAAATGTTGGAGCATTAGCCGCAGGATATGAAGAGCAAAATTATGGATTTTATATTAATCCATTTATAGGCAAAGCAACTCAAAAAGAAACAAGTAGATATCATAGTACAAGTAGAGGCACAATAATAGGACATGATACACAATTAAACGATTCTTTGCAACTTGGAGCAAATTTTACTAGAGTAGAAACAAAATTTAATTTTCCAAGATATAAAACTACAGTTAGAAGTAATTACTACTCATTGTATGGACTATATATACCTTCAAACCAAAACATCTTTACAAGTATAATTGGAATATATGGAATTAGTGATATAATTAACTTTAATCAAATAAAAAATACTCACAAAGCCTATACTAGTACTATACAAGTAATGCTTGGCTCTAACTATAAGTTATTTAGTACTACGCATATTAAGCCTCTGTTAGGACTTAAAGATAGCAAGATTAGAGAAGCATCATATTTAGAAGATAATTTATCAATAGCAAGTGTTAAAGAGCGGACGATTAAAGGTATCTTAGGGGTAAAATTAGCAAATCCAAATACTCTAAAATCAGTAATTATTACTCCTGAAATATATGCTTTTGCACATAAAAATATCAAGTCAAAAATACCGAGTGCTCAAACAAATATTATAGATAATAGAATATTACCTATATATATTAGGAAATTACCTTTAAGTTTTAGTTATGGGGCAAAATTAAGCCTTAAAACAAAATCAATTGAGATAGGAATAAATTATAATGGAACTAAAGCAAATAAATTTATATCGCATTTAGGAAGTACAAACTTCAAAATTAATTTATAACTGCTATGAAAAAATGATAACTGGACACCTATATTTTACTTTATTCTTAGCTAAAAGTAGTATTGTGGCATGATTTCTATACCATTCCCGCAGAATCTGGGAGACAAATAAGTCATGTAACAATACCACAATAGGTGACGGGGCTCTGTCTCATCAATTGTGTAAATTTCGTGAACCATTAAATTCTACCATCAAATTTGATCATAAAATGAGCCATAGCTTCATTCCAATTGGGGATAGGCATAGACCATTTTTTGGTAATATAATCAATTGTCAGATATAAAACCTTAAATACTGCGTCATCATTTGGAAAGATGCGTTTATTCTTAGTAACTTTTCTCAATTGGCTATTCAGCGATTCTATCGCATTTGTAGTGTAAATAATCTTACGAATCTCCTTTGGATATTGCAAGAAAATTATCAAATTATCCCAATTATTATACCAAGATTTAGCTATATGCGGATATTGCTTACTCCATTTTTGATCAAATGACTCAAGAACTAATTCTGCTTCTTTTTCAGTAGCAGAAGTATAGATTAGTTTCAAATCCGCTGCTAATTGCTTTCTATCTTTATATGATACATATTTGAGGCTATTCCTGATCTGATGGACAATACAAATTTGATGTTCAGTTTTCGGGTATACTGATGCAATAGCATCAGACATACCAGTTAGATTATCACTACAAGCAATTAAGATATCTTTTACTCCTCTATTTTTCATCTCAGTAAAATTACCAAGCCAAAATTTAGCTCCTTCATTCTAAAATATCCTTTCTGCCAGATAAATCTATTCCTAAAGCTACATATACTGATTTATTAATAATAAGTTTATCTTGTCTTACTTTCACTACTAAACAGTCAAAATATACTATAGGGTATACTGATTCAAGAGGTCTACTCTGCCAAATCTTGACCTCATCTATTACTTCATCTGTAATCCTGCTGATTAGGCTCTCACTGATCTCAGCTCCATATAATTCTTGCAATTGTGTTTTAATATCAGACACACTCATACCCTTCGCATATAAGGATATTATCTTTTGGTCTAAGCCATCTATTCTTGTTTGTTTCTTTGAGACTATTATAGGTTCAAATTTACCTTGTCTGTCTCTTGGAACATTTATCTCTATAGTACCATTCTCACTAATCAGATTCTTACTAAAACTACCATTCCTCGCATTCTCAGTTTCAGCTCTATCATACTTGCTATAACCTAAATGTTCTGACATCTCAGCATGCAGTGCTCGCTCTAAAATACCCTTGGTTAATTCCTTAATTAATCCATTCTGACTTAGTACTGTTTTTAAATCTACTCCGCCTTTTATCAGCAAATCTATTGCTTCATTTATTTTTTTATTCTTCTCTATTTGCATTTCTGTTACCTATATTTTTAATTACTTCTAATATAGGCTCAACAAAAATTTACACAATCATTGCAAAAGACTCTAAATAAATTTTGTTATTACTAAAAAAGTATAAAAAAATTGGAATACATTTCTCCTTATGGAAAGGATTTTGTCAAAACTTCAGGTAACATAGCTTTATCTTCTAATTCTAGTAAATAATTCTTCATATCCTTGCGAATATTAGTTATCATTCTTAAATTTCTAGAATAGAGTTTAAACCATAACTCTTTACAAATATATGCTTTATCACCAAATACCTTACCTGTTATCTTCTGAGTTATAGATTCAAGAACAGATAAATCAGCTCTATTTGCTTTTGTTATTTTAACAGCTATAATCTCTGCTTTATGATTAATGATTAAATGTAATTTAAATCCCATAAACCAACCATAACTACTCATCCCAACTTTGGCAATTTTACCAAAAACTCTATTACTAACCTGAATTCTGGATTAATCTAGGTTTGGAAGTAAGTATTTACAAGGGATAGAAGATACTCTATATAATTTTTAGCAAAAAAACAAGAGTATCCCCATGAAGAAAGATATTACTGCATTATTTTATTTTGTCGATGATTTTTGTAAAATTAGCGAGCAGTGGATTAATAAATCATTTCTACCATTAATTAATAAAAACCCTACAAGAAAGCCTGAAATAAGCTATTCTGAGCTGTTAACAATAGTGCTTTTATACCATCAATCACCTTGTAAAAACTTTAAATATTTTTATATGTCCTATCTACAATTATATAAATCAGACTTTGTAACTCTTCCATCATATACTCGTTTTATAGCTCTAAAACCAAGAGTTCTGAGTTATGATGAACGAACATTAGCATTACCCATGACGAATATTAAAATTACCCATTTTTGAGTAAAAAATATTGTCTAAAGTGTTACATTATTATCCTCCGATTTTATAGTTAATTTTTTGCCTTTAGCTGTAGCGATTCTATAACTTTCAGTATTGAGTTCAAGAATTGAAGAATGGTGAACCAATCTGTCAATAACTGCTGACGTAGTCATTTCATCTTTAAAAATAGTATTCCATTTTGCAAAAACTAAATTGCTAGTAAAATGATGCTCCTCGCAGCAGAGCTACGAGGTATCTATCCAAAAAGCTTTAACTGTTTTTGTTGAAATGCTTTATACTGAAGTTTTGACAAAAATTCTAATTTTTCTGACTAAAGTGAAAATTTATATTTAAAGTTAAATATTTAGTGCTTTTATCAGCTTAAAAGCGATATTTCTACAATTTAAAGTAAATTATTTGATATATAATACAAATTATAGATTGATACACTCGCCACTTTTTTTAATAAAAATTTTTTGTCAAAACTTCAGTTTATAAGAAGGTTTGCCTGAACCTTGATTCTGTACATAATTACGTAATTTCTGCTCATCACCATGTTTACCTACTGTGCTCATAAAATATCCTTTACTCCAAAACTCACTTCCCCATAATTTTTCTTTAAGATTTGGATATTTCTCAAACATTTTCTTAGAAGTAATACTTTTTATGATTTGAGTTATTTTTGTTGGGCTATACATTGGTATTGACTGTAATAAAAAATGTACGTGATCTTTATCTACTCCTATTTCTAAAAATCTAATTTCATAACGATCTTCTATGTGCTCACAAATTTTACACAAATAATCATCTAGTTCTTGATTGAATATTACTCTTCTATACTTTGCCGGCGTTACTAAATGATATATTAGTACTGTGACATTATGACTCTTATGTATATAACTGCTTTCTTCCATTCAAGTAGTATATCACGAAGCAGAGCTTCGGGGAATTAAACCCTGAGAGATTAATGGTAGAAATGATTTATTAATCCACTGCTCGCTAATTTTACAAAAATCATCGACAAAACAAAATAATGCAGTAATATCTTTCTTCATGGGGATACTCTTGTTTTTTTGCTAAAAATTATATAGAGTATCTTCTATCCCTTGTAAATACTTACTTCCAAACCTAGATTAATCCAGAATTCAGGTTATTGAGCATTACTGGTTTAAACTCAAGAATGAAATTAGGAAAGTTGCAGGAGATTTTGAAACATTCTATGATGCTGTTTACTATGTTCTTAAAAAAGTCACTACCTTATCGCATTAAGCTATATATGATGAGGACTATTGAAATAATGAGAGCAGCATCACTTTAGCGGCTTTTATACCTGATTCTTTAGAGGTTTTTGTGTTAGATATTTCGGTATGGAAAACTATTTTACTACCATCAAGATTACCGAGCATAAAATCGGTTTGTATATCACCGTTATCTAAATATTTCGAATAAGCACCTATAGGCGTGCGGCAATTTGCATCTAAATATTCTAAGAGTGCTCTTTCCGGCTTTATCAATTCAAAAGTCGGTAGATGGTTAATTTGTTTGCATATCTCAATCATAGCATGATCATCTTTTCGTATTTCAATCGCAATAACACCCTGCCCTATACATGGCAACATCTGCGAATGCTCTATCAAATGACAATATTCCGGATTAAATGCCTCAAGCCTTTTTAAGCCGGCATATGCAAGTATGGTTGCGTCAACTTCCTTATTAATTAGCTTATTGATTCTTGAGTCAACATTACCCCTAAACACTATTATTTCTAAATCCGGTCTTATTCTTTGTAAACATAATTTTCGGCGTACTGATGAAGTCCCTATTACGGCATTTTTCGGCAGCTCTTCTATGGATTTATGTGTCAGACAAACAAACACATCTCTTGAATCTTCTTGCTCTAAAACAGCTTCAATACTCAAATCTTCAGGTATTATTCCTGGAACATCTTTCAAAGAATGAACAGCCAAATCAATCTTTTTATCAAGCAAAGCCTGCTCTATTTCTTTCAAGAATAAAGCCTTACCGCCTATATCATATAAATGTTTATTTTGGATCAAGTCACCGCTAGTAGTAATTTCGACTATCTCACAATTAATATTAGGAAAGTACTGTTTGATTTGCTCAATAACTAGGTTAGTTTGCGTTAAAGCGAGCTTACTTTTTCTAGTGCCTATCCTAATGGTTTGTATCATATATTAATCTTCTAAGGCAAAAGGGCTAGAGAAACTTAAGTAATTACCACTTATAACTACTTTATAATTCATAATAACTGGTTGGTTTATTTTTCCATGCCCTATCCCTTCAGCTCTATGGCTTTGTTGCATAAATAAGCTTTTGAATATACTGCCCCTAACCCCGCAATGCTAGCCTAGCCAACAGGCACAGAGATAGGTTTACCAATTTCAAACATTTTGTTTAATAAGTGGCATTTAATAGACATTTCTTTTGTCATATTTTGATCATGTCTTGATAGAAACTTACTACCAAAAGAAGTTTTAAATCGAAAGAACGTGTTCTCTACACGCTCCCTTCTACCATAATTATTCTTTACCCTCCATGCTTGGTATCCTTTGTTTTGTTGATATATAACAGCTGCATCTCTCTCAGTTTTATCCCTAAGCGATTGAACTTTTACTGAAGAGTTTGGGGGTCTAATAACTGGTTTTATCTTCTTCTTTCTCAACAATTGATATGTAGATTCACCGTCATACCCTCGATCTCCCAGAAAATCCTTGGCTCTGACATTAGCTATTAGTAGTCCAATCTGTGATCTATCATCTATAGTATGCTCTGTGGTACTATCGGCAAGTATCATACCTTGATCTTCTATAACGATATGTAGCTTTTTCCATATGCGACGCTTATATTGCTTACCATGCTTATTTTCTAGCCATTCGTTCCCTGTGTAGGCTTGTATCCCTGTACTATCCATTGAAATACAACTAAATTCTTTATCTTGATTTCCATGTAAATACCTAAGATCTAATGACTTCATACGCTTACTTAATGTTGTATAGTCTGGACATCTAATAGATAAACCCGATATTTCAAAGAGCCAGTTTATAAAGCCTTGGGTTTGGCGTAACTTAAGACCGAATAAGCATCTGATCTTCAAACACTGTAATATAGCGTGATCACTATAGCGTCTAGGTCTTCCTCGTTTCATTTCCTCTCTGTAATCAGCATACCAGCCAATCGCCAAATCACTGGCAATCATAAAATCTATGCGACCCCTATTGCGTAAAAAATTATTATATTCTGACCAATTCGTTATTTTATATTTAGAATACTTGCGTGATTTACTAAAAGGGGCTTTCTTCCGAGATCTCATATAATCTGGATTATTTTTAATTCAGGACATCTTACCAGATTATCACCACTCTTGCTCTACAAATCTTATTTATGCAACAAAGCCACGCGCCTTAACAATTTTCTCTATTTGCTCACGTGTAGGATTCTCTAAATTAGTTGTTATGTAATCAATGCGACCATTTTTTGCCACAAACTTAAATACCGTAACCCAACCGTATCCACGTAGGTGAATTTTTAGCCCTTCATCGGGAATCTCTAAAGTTTCCAAGCTAACATTACGATTAACTTTTCTATTTTTTCTTAGGTTGGTAACCCATATCCAACCTAAATTACGTATATGTTTTAAATTATCCAAACCACTATACCAAGCATCCATAACTATAGCATCAGGCTTGATACCTCTTTCTTTAGCTAAAGTAAGCATATCACAAAAATGCTCGTTCTTTGTTTTACCATCAGTTTCTTTATCATATATTCTATAATCTACAGGAGTAGATTGATCAATTTGAGTATTGTAATGCAGTAAGTTTACCATTCCTATACCAGGTATAACATCATGTACAGCCCCAGAATATTGATAATTTACAAGCTCGATCCTCTTACTGTATTGCTTTGACAATAAGGTGTCATCTCCCACTAATAAACAAGGATCTTCCAGATCAATATATTTTGACACTTTGCTATAGATTTCGCTAGGGCGAAAATCCTTACTCTTTAACCATCGACTTGCACTATCGTGCGATAGATCTAATGGACTTACTTCAGATAATGCTTTGCTAGTATATCTTACACTACTTGCTTGTAAGAATGATTTATATAAATCTTTGCTACATTTTGATCTTGTCATTTTTATCTAAAACTATTTTTCTCTAGATTAGCATATTATTTGCTAAGTGCGAAACTCCTGTTATCTTCTTCTTTCTCAACAATTGATATGTAGATTCACCGTCATACCCTCGATCTCCCAGAAAATCCTTGGCTCTGACATTAGCTATTAGTAGTCCAATCTGTGATCTATCATCTATAGTATGCTCTGTGGTACTATCGGCAAGTATCATACCTTGATCTTCTATAACGATATGTAGCTTTTTCCATATGCGACGCTTATATTGCTTACCATGCTTATTTTCTAGCCATTCGTTCCCTGTGTAGGCTTGTATCCCTGTACTATCCATTGAAATACAACTAAATTCTTTATCTTGATTTCCATGTAAATACCTAAGATCTAATGACTTCATACGCTTACTTAATGTTGTATAGTCTGGACATCTAATAGATAAACCCGATATTTCAAAGAGCCAGTTTATAAAGCCTTGGGTTTGGCGTAACTTAAGACCGAATAAGCATCTGATCTTCAAACACTGTAATATAGCGTGATCACTATAGCGTCTAGGTCTTCCTCGTTTCATTTCCTCTCTGTAATCAGCATACCAGCCAATCGCCAAATCACTGGCAATCATAAAATCTATGCGACCCCTATTGCGTAAAAAATTATTATATTCTGACCAATTCGTTATTTTATATTTAGAATACTTGCGTGATTTACTAAAAGGGGCTTTCTTCCGAGATCTCATATAATCTGGATTATTTTTAATTCAGGACATCTTACCAGATTATCACCACTCTTGCTCTACAAATCTTATTTATGCAACAAAGCCGTTGCAAGCAACTACCATATTAGCATATTTGACAGAAAAGTATCATGGGAATTATAATGGGAAGCAATTACGCTGTTTGCAGAAAAGGTTGAAACAATGGAGAGCTGCACATGGTAAGGATAAGACAGTAATCTTTTTACAAAATATTCTTCCTGGCAAACAGAGTCAGTCTGATTGGACCAATATGAATCAATTGGGTATTTGTATTGGTGGGCAACCATATCCTCACTTACTATTTCATTTTATGTTGCCTTATTCATGTTGGGAAACTTTTAGCATATGCCATAGTGAAAGTTTTGATACATTAGCATCAGGGTTTGAAAAAGCTGTATGGGAGTTAGGTGGAGTTTTACCAGAGCATCGTACAGATAATTTAAGTGCAGCTACCAAGCAATGTGGTAATAGTAGACAATTTACAGAAAGATGGCAAGAATTGCTTGGTTATTACAATGTTGCACCATCGCGAAATAATCCAGGCGTCAGTTATGAAAATGGTTCTGTTGAAAAAAGTCATGATACATTTAAGCAAGCAGTGAATCAACATCTGCTATTACGTGGATCACGTAATTTTGTTGATTTAAAAGCTTATGAATTATTCCTTACACAAATTAAAGAAAAGCGAAATAGCTGTAGAAAAGCAAAATTAGCTGAAGAATTAGTTCATTTAAAAGAGTTACCAATCAGGAAATGGAATGCACCTACAATATTATCAGTACGTGTTAATCCAAGCAGTACAGTTAGTATTTTATCTGTAGCTTATTCTGTGCCTAGTCGCTTAATAGGTTATACTTTAAAAGCTTATATTTATTCTGAAGAAATAGAGCTTTACTATGGTATAGCTAACGCGGAAAGGTTTTTACCATAGTTTTTGTATTTACTCACATATTCACCAGATCTAAATCCTATTAAACATTACTGGACTAACTTTAAAAACTGTTTACGTAAAATTATTGATCAATGCCTAAGTTTTTCCTAATCTGTGGTAGAAACATTTCCGTGTTAGCTATAACAAATGTTTACAAAAAATGTCTAGAATCAGCAATGGCTATGTTATTGATTATAGACATATTATTGATAGTTTAGTACGTAAACCTGGAGCATTTGTTCAATATCAATATTATGAAGCTTTATTCCCACGTGCTATATTTCGTCAGGTATATGACCAGCTTATCTCTATATATCCATATAAAGGGCATAAAATATATCTTAAAATATTACAATTAGCAAAAATGTATGGAGAATTGAATGTAGTTACTGCATTAGAAGTGCTATTAGAAAAGAAGATTGAGCCAATAATTGATCATATTACAGATTTACTAAATAGCCAGACTCAAACTGTTTGTTCAGTAAAAATTAATCAACCAATACTGTCTGAATATGATCAATTACATTGCTTTAAAACAATGGAGGTTGCATGAGTAAACAGATAATAACTCCGCAACCGCTAAATAATTTACTCAAGAACCTTTGCTTACCTACTTTTGCATCGTGCTATAAATCAGTTGCAGAAAGCTTTGAGCAAGAAAAGAAAACATATATAGATTATCTACAGGAGTTAGCCATACGTGAGTTAGAACATAGACAACAACAACGTATTGCCAGATTGCTGAAGCAAGCAAAACTCTCTCGAGATAAGTTATTAAGCAACTTTGATATTAAGCGTATCCCAGGATTATCGCCAACTAAGATCCAATATCTTGCACAAGGAGAATTTATGGATCGCTATGAAAATATACTTATTTTTGGTAATCCTGGCACTGGCAAAAGTCATCTTAGTATAGGTTTAGCACGTGAGTGGTGTCTTGCTGGTAGACGTGTATTATATACAACAGCAGCTAATTTGGTTCAACAATTACTAGAAGCAAAGCTTAGTTTAAAACTTAAGCAAATTATTAAAAAATTCGATTATTTTGAAATATTGATAATTGATGATATATCATATGTACCATATAATCGTGAAGAAACTGATGTTTTATTTACCTTATTAGCTGAACGTTATGAAATGCGTAGTGTATTAATTACTAGCAATTTAGTTTTTGCACAATGGAATACTATTTTTAAAGATGAAATGACTACGTCAGCAGTTATTGACAGATTGGTTCACCATTCTTCAATTCTTGAACTCAATACTGAAAGTTATAGAATCGCTACAGCTAAAGGCAAAAAATTAACTATAAAATCGGAGGATAATAATGTAACACTTTAGACAATATTTTTTACTCAAAAATGGGTAATTTTAATATTCGTCATGGGTAATTCTAATGTTCGTTCATCATAAGGAGAATATAATTGAATTTTTAGCAAATAATCCTGATAGCCGAGCTATAGATATAAGAGATGCAGTAGCGCCCGAGCTGCCAATGAGCACATTTTATGACACGCTTCATAGAATGAAAATTACATATAAAAAAAGAGCCAAAATACAAAGGCAGGGATGAAGAAGCTAGAAAACAATTTGTGGAATAGGAAAGTTCTATAATTAATTAAGCCAGATATAATCAATTTTTAATCTCTCAGGGTTTAATTCCCCGAAGCTCTGCTTCGTGATATCATAAGAAACAACTAAAACTTTTTTAGATACCTCGTAGCTCTGCTGCGAGGAGCATCATTTAAATATAGATATATCATGGCTCATTTAACGATAGATGAAAGATTTAAAATATACGAAATGAATAAGAGTGGTTATAGCTCGCGATATATAGGGACAAAGATTGGCCGTGATAAAAGCACTATATGTTATGAACTCAAGAGAATGAGGCATAATTATAGACCAGATAGGGCTAACACACTTGCTTGCAGTTTAAGGCAAGGTAAGAGAAAAAGAAAATTAGATATTGATAATAATTTACGAGCAGAAATAATAAAGCAGTTAACACAGGGTATTTCACCAGATATAATTTCAGGTAGACGTAAACTATCACGAGATACTGTCAATATTTCTACAGAGAGTATATACCAGTTTATTTATACATCTCCTATAGCACAAAGGCAAAAATTATATTTATCTTTAGCAAGAAAAAGGAAAAATAGGTTGCATCATGGTACAAGAATCAGAAACAAAAGAATTACAATACCAAATCGAGTTTCCATTACTGAAAGACCAGAGATAAATAGAAAGATAGCAGCAATAGGTCATTTAGAAGGTGATTTAACTTTTAACAAAGGTAATCAAAGTCGTAATATAGGCGCTCTTGTGGATATCAGAACACAAAAAGTGTTTCTCACTTTAAACCGTTCAAAAAGAACACAAGATGTGATTGGTAACATGAATAAAAAACTTAAACAATTGTCGCATATAATCAAAAGCATAACGTTAGATAATGGCAAAGAATTTACCAATCATGAACAACTATTGCCAAAATCTGAACGAAAAGTATATTTTTGCAATCCTTATTCTCCATGGCAAAAACCATTGATAGAGAAGATTAACTCAATGGTGCACAGAGTATACTCTAAATCTTTAGATATAAAAAAATTAACAATAAAGCAATTACAAGAAATTGAGGATTTTTTAAATAATTTACCAAGAAAAGTGCTCGGTTATAAAACACCCAATGAGGTATGGGAAGAAAATATAAATCTGGCTTAATTAATACTGGAATTTACCATATATTGATCAAATAGCATCTGATAAACTTGTGTATTGTGACGAAATGGGGGTAAGTAATAATATAACCATGTTGTACGGATGGTCAGAAAGAGGAACAAGAGCTTACTCAGAGCAAGCAGGTTTTGCTACTGAGCGAGTAAATATAGTTGCTGGTTATAATAAGGGCACCAAAGAATTAATTGCTCCGTTAGAGCATTCCGGTTATATTGATAAGCAATTATTTAATCAGTGGGTAGGTGAGCTATTATGCCCATCACTAAAACCTGGACAATGTGTAATAATGGATAATGCGAGTATTCATGGCTTTGTTGCATAAATAAGATTTGTAGAGCAAGAGTGGTGATAATCTGGTAAGATGTCCTGAAATGATGCTCCTCGCAGCAGAGCTACGAGGTATCTAAAAAAGTTTTAGTTGTTTCTTATGATATCACGAAGCAGAGCTTCGGGGAATTAAACCCTGAGAGATTAAAAATAATCCAGATTATATGAGATCTCGGAAGAAAGCCCCTTTTAGTAAATCACGCAAGTATTCTAAATATAAAATAACGAATTGGTCAGAATATAATAATTTTTTACGCAATAGGGGTCGCATAGATTTTATGATTGCCAGTGATTTGGCGATTGGCTGGTATGCTGATTACAGAGAGGAAATGAAACGAGGAAGACCTAGACGCTATAGTGATCACGCTATATTACAGTGTTTGAAGATCAGATGCTTATTCGGTCTTAAGTTACGCCAAACCCAAGGCTTTATAAACTGGCTCTTTGAAATATCGGGTTTATCTATTAGATGTCCAGACTATACAACATTAAGTAAGCGTATGAAGTCATTAGATCTTAGGTATTTACATGGAAATCAAGATAAAGAATTTAGTTGTATTTCAATGGATAGTACAGGGATACAAGCCTACACAGGGAACGAATGGCTAGAAAATAAGCATGGTAAGCAATATAAGCGTCGCATATGGAAAAAGCTACATATCGTTATAGAAGATCAAGGTATGATACTTGCCGATAGTACCACAGAGCATACTATAGATGATAGATCACAGATTGGACTACTAATAGCTAATGTCAGAGCCAAGGATTTTCTGGGAGATCGAGGGTATGACGGTGAATCTACATATCAATTGTTGAGAAAGAAGAAGATAAAACCAGTTATTAGACCCCCAAACTCTTCAGTAAAAGTTCAATCGCTTAGGGATAAAACTGAGAGAGATGCAGCTGTTATATATCAACAAAACAAAGGATACCAAGCATGGAGGGTAAAGAATAATTATGGTAGAAGGGAGCGTGTAGAGAACACGTTCTTTCGATTTAAAACTTCTTTTGGTAGTAAGTCCGTCCGCCAAAACTCTAAAAGCCTTATAGGCAATAGGGTTTTAAGGCAAAAATGCATAGTAAAATCCATAAGAAAATGAAAGGTTTTATATCAAAAGCTTATGGAAATACAAAAAAATGACAATAAAAAAATGAATGCATTTTGGGAAATAGTGTGGTTTTTAATACAAAAATTTAAAATCAGCCCTCAAAATTAGAGTAATTTGCTCTAAAATCGCACTATTTTTGGAAATTAGTGACACAAGTGATATTTTTTAGAGTTTTGGCGGAGGGACTAGTAAGTTTCTATCAAGACATGATCAAAATATGACAAAAGAAATGTCTATTAAATGCCACTTATTAAACAAAATGTTTGAAATTGGTAAACCTATCTCTGTGCCTGTTGGCTAGGCTAGCATTGCGGGGTTAGGGGCAGTATATTCAAAAGCTTATTTATGCAACAAAGCCATAGCGTCTAGGTCTTCCTCGTTTCATTTCCTCTCTGTAATCAGCATACCAGCCAATCGCCAAATCACTGGCAATCATAAAATCTATGCGACCCCTATTGCGTAAAAAATTATTATATTCTGACCAATTCGTTATTTTATATTTAGAATACTTGCGTGATTTACTAAAAGGGGCTTTCTTCCGAGATCTCATATAATCTGGATTATTTTTTAATTCAGGACATCTTACCAGATTATCACCACTCTTTGCTCTACAAATTTTATTTATGCAACAAAGCCATGAGGTATGGGAAGAAAATATAAATCTGGCTTAATTAATACTGGAATTTACCATCATTTAATGATGCTCCTCGCAGCAGAGCTACGAGGTATCTAAAAAAGTTTTAGTTGTTTCTTATGATATCACGAAGCAGAGCTTCGGGGAATTAAACCCTGAGAGATTAAGACTTGATACTTCATTACATAATGTAACAAGTTGATTAGTGACCCCTGCCATAGCAGAAACTACTATAATTACTTGATTATTTTTAGCTATTTCAGCTTTTATAATAGGGATGATTTTTTTTATTCTGTCAATAGTTGCAACGGAAGTGCCACCAAATTTTTGAATTATTAAGGCCATATATAGAAGCCTATTACTGCTGTTTTTGTGGGGTATTAATATTGTTTAGTTTTTTCGTCATTGCGAGGAGACGCATAGCTAAAGGTACGGCAGTCTAGTTAACTATAATGTCATTCTCGCTTAAGATTTACTTGCATGGATCAGTTTTTCCGTCATTGCGAGAAAATTACGAAGTAATTGACGAAGCAATCCATTTAAAAAATGCTAATTTATAGCATTTTTAACTGGATCCCGTGAAAAATCACGGGATGACAGAGAAAAAAGATCTACGCAAGCAATGCAATGACGATTACACAGGCAATCCCACAAATCCTTAATTATGCACTAGCGATTTCTGTAACGTTTACTATTTTATGATCACGCTTAGTTAAAAACTCTACTCTTCCTGATGTTAAAGCAAAAATAGTATGATCCTTACCAATCCCAACATTTACTCCAGGATGGATTTTTGTACCACGTTGTCTAACTATAATATTGCCAGGTATTACATATTGTCCATCAGCTTTTTTAACGCCAAGTCTTCGACCAGCTGAATCTCTTCCGTTCCTAGAACTACCACCAGCTTTTTTGGTTGCCATCTTATGATTCCTTTATTATTAACTTTTACAAAAAGTCTATTATTGTTTTGTAATATCTAATATTTTCAGCTCTGTCAATTCTTGACGATGACCGGCTTTACGACGATAATTTTTTCTACGTTTTTTCTTAAAAACTATAATTTTATTATCTCTAAGCTGGTTAGTAATTTCAGCTGTAACAACAGCTCCTTTTACTAATGGAGTACCGATAAAAGAAGGCTTTGAATACTCACCCATCATTAAAACCTGATTAAGCTGAATTTTAGAGCCAAGCTCACCTTCAATTTTTTCGACTTTAATAACGCTGTTTTGATCTACTTTATATTGTTTTCCACCTGCTTTTATAACTGCGAACATGAAAAATATCTCTTTAAAAATTTATAAATATTTGTCGCATCATATTATTATATTGGCAATTAGTCAATGATAATTTAAAGCTGTATACTCGTTTTATTTGAAAAATTGGTTAAGTCATATTATAAACGCCAATTTAGGATAACTGAAGTTGTTCTGGAGCTAAAGCATCAAGTTTTATACGAGATTTAGTGATACTGAAGTTTTAACAAAAATTCTAATTTTTCTGACTAAAGTAAAAATTTATATTTAAAGTTAAATATTTAGTGCTTTTATCAGCTTAAAAGCGATATTTCTACAATTTAAAGTAAATTATTTGATATATAATACAAATTATAGATTGATACACTCGCCACTTTTTTTAATAAAAATTTTTTGTCAAAACTTCAGTTTTGAATATACTGCCCCCAACCCCGCAATGCTAGCCTAGCCAACAGGCACAGAGATAGGTTTACCAATTTCAAACATTTTGTTTAATAAGTGGCATTTAATAGACATTTCTTTTGGGCTCTGTTTCATCAATTGTGTAAATTTCGTGAGCCATTAAATCCTACCATCAAATTTGATCATAAAATGAGCCATAGCTTCATTCCAATTGGGGATAGGCATAGACCATTTTTTGGTAATATAATCAATTGGTAAATTCCAGTATTAATTAAGCCAGATTTATATTTTCTTCCCATACCTCATTGGGTGTTTTATAACCGAGCACTTTTCTTGGTAAATTATTTAAAAAATCCTCAATTTCTTGTAATTGCTTTATTGTTAATTTTTTTATATCTAAAGATTTAGAGTATACTCTGTGCACCATTGAGTTAATCTTCTCTATCAATGGTTTTTGCCATGGAGAATAAGGATTGCAAAAATATACTTTTCGTTCAGATTTTGGCAATAGTTGTTCATGATTGGTAAATTCTTTGCCATTATCTAACGTTATGCTTTTGATTATATGCGACAATTGTTTAAGTTTTTTATTCATGTTACCAATCACATCTTGTGTTCTTTTTGAACGGTTTAAAGTGAGAAACACTTTTTGTGTTCTGATATCCACAAGAGCGCCTATATTACGACTTTGATTACCTTTGTTAAAAGTTAAATCACCTTCTAAATGACCTATTGCTGCTATCTTTCTATTTATCTCTGGTCTTTCAGTAATGGAAACTCGATTTGGTATTGTAATTCTTTTGTTTCTGATTCTTGTACCATGATGCAACCTATTTTTCCTTTTTCTTGCTAAAGATAAATATAATTTTTGCCTTTGTGCTATAGGAGATGTATAAATAAACTGGTATATACTCTCTGTAGAAATATTGACAGTATCTCGTGATAGTTTACGTCTACCTGAAATTATATCTGGTGAAATACCCTGTGTTAACTGCTTTATTATTTCTGCTCGTAAATTATTATCAATATCTAATTTTCTTTTTCTCTTACCTTGCCTTAAACTGCAAGCAAGTGTGTTAGCCCTATCTGGTCTATAATTATGCCTCATTCTCTTGAGTTCATAACATATAGTGCTTTTATCACGGCCAATCTTTGTCCCTATATATCGCGAGCTATAACCACTCTTATTCATTTCGTATATTTTAAATCTTTCATCTATCGTTAAATGAGCCATGATATATCTATATTTAAATGATGCTCCTCGCAGCAGAGCTACGAGGTATCTAAAAAAGTTTTAGTTGTTTCTTATGATATCACGAAGCAGAGCTTCGGGGAATTAAACCCTGAGAGATTAAGGAATTAACCAAGGGTATTTTAGAGCGAGCACTGCATGCTGAGATGTCAGAACATTTAGGTTATAGCAAGTATGATAGAGCTGAAACTGAGAATGCGAGGAATGGTAGTTTTAGTAAGAATCTGATTAGTGAGAATGGTACTATAGAGATAAATGTTCCAAGAGACAGACAAGGTAAATTTGAACCTATAATAGTCTCAAAGAAACAAACAAGAATAGATGGCTTAGACCAAAAGATAATATTGTTAGCAACGGAAGTAAAATGATACAGAGCAACGGATAAAAATTGATACAGTCAGGAGTTTCGCACTTAGCAAAATTGTGTATTAGTTAGAAGCCATTTAATGTTGTTCTGAATTGATGTTTTTATAACTTCCCAAGTTTGTTGATATAAAGTAATGTTTTCATTTATCCTCCTTTTGTTCATATCAAGCCAGGCCAATACAGCAAGGCAAATATGATTTCTTTGAGCTCGACCCGTGCGTGCCTGACAGCATTCAATACCACAAGTTTGTTTCAATTCTCGATGATAAACTTCTATAGACCAACGCGCCTTAACAATTTTCTCTATTTGCTCACGTGTAGGATTCTCTAAATTAGTTGTTATGTAATCAATGCGACCATTTTTTGCCACAAACTTAAATACCGTAACCCAACCGTATCCACGTAGGTGAATTTTTAGCCCTTCATCGGGAATCTCTAAAGTTTCCAAGCTAACATTACGATTAACTTTTCTATTTTTTCTTAGGTTGGTAACCCATATCCAACCTAAATTACGTATATGTTTTAAATTATCCAAACCACTATACCAAGCATCCATAACTATAGCATCAGGCTTGATACCTCTTTCTTTAGCTAAAGTAAGCATATCACAAAAATGCTCGTTCTTTGTTTTACCATCAGTTTCTTTATCATATATTCTATAATCTACAGGAGTAGATTGATCAATTTGAGTATTGTAATGCAGTAAGTTTACCATTCCTATACCAGGTATAACATCATGTACAGCCCCAGAATATTGATAATTTACAAGCTCGATCCTCTTACTGTATTGCTTTGACAATAAGGTGTCATCTCCCACTAATAAACAAGGATCTTCCAGATCAATATATTTTGACACTTTGCTATAGATTTCGCTAGGGCGAAAATCCTTACTCTTTAACCATCGACTTGCACTATCGTGCGATAGATCTAATGGACTTACTTCAGATAATGCTTTGCTAGTATATCTTACACTACTTGCTTGTAAGAATGATTTATATAAATCTTTGCTACATTTTGATCTTGTCATTTTTATCTAAAACTATTTTTCTCTAGATTAGCATATTATTTGCTAAGTGCGAAACTCCTGACAGTATTAAAATAGTATCTTCTGGATAAGGAGGTAATGAATAATGATAATACTGGAGCAAATAATGGAAATAAAAATATTGGATAAACATGGTAAAAGCCTAAGAACAATAGCCGGAGAAGTTGGTGTATCAGTAAATACAGTACGTAAATATTTAAAATATGATGGCCCCCCTAAATATAAGGATAGGCCAAAGTTGGTAACAAAGCTTACCCCATATCAAGACTACTTGAGTTACAGAGTAAAATCAGCCCACCCTGTATCTCTACCTGGTACTGTACTGTTTCAAGAGATAAAGGAGTTGGGTTACACAGGCGGGATGACCCAACTCAGGGATTATCTAAGAAGTATAAAGCCGGTAGCTAAACAGGAGGATATGATAAGATTTGAGACTGCTTCTGGCAAACAGATGCAAGTTGACTGGATTGAATTTCGTAAGGGGAAAAATCCTCTATCAGCTTTTGTGGCTACATTAGGATTTAGTCGAGCAAGCTATGTAGAATTTGTTAGCAATGAGAAGCTTGTAACATTAATAGAATGCCATAAGCGGGCATTTGATTATTTTGGTGGAGTACCGGAGGAAGTACTTTATGACAATATGAAGACAGTAATACTGGATAGAGATACGTATGGTCCTGGCATACATCGTTTTAATAAAGGAATGCTAGATTTTGCAAAACATTATGGTTTTCGCCTAAGAGTGTGTAGACCTTATCGAGCAAAAACTAAAGGCAAAGTTGAGCGATTTAATAGATATCTCAGAGAAAGCTTTTATAACCCATTAGCGACAAAATTAAAAACTGCAGAGTTAGTGTTGGATGTGGATACTGCAAATTCGGAGGTGCTAAAGTGGCTGCGAGATATAGCAAATATGCGTGTGCATGGAACAACAGGCGAAATACCTGCAGAAAGATTAAAGTTTGAAAGGAGTACTCTTCAACCACTACCATTGGATTATAGCGGTAGTCATCCTGCAGCACTAGAGATTATGGAAGATAAAAGGGAACGATTTTCTACAGTTTCCTTACAACATTCCCTCTGCATATACCAAAGTATACTGGAGGCATTATGAACCTGCAGCACCAACGTATAGAAGAGCTGTGCCGCTCTTTAAACCTTATTCAGATAGCTGAAAATTATTTTGATATTGCACAATCCTCTAGTAAAGAAGATTCAAGTTATACGGATTTCCTTGAGTCAATATTAAAAACAGAGCTGTTGGAACGACAGAATAGGAGTAAATCAATACTCACCAGAATGGCAGGTTTTCCTATTATTAAAACGCTGGATAATTTTGATTATGATTTTGCTACAGGAATAAAACGCAAGATTCTGGAAGGTCTAAGGTCTCTGTCTTTTGTAGAAAGACAGGAAAATATTATTCTACTTGGTCCTTCTGGAGTAGGAAAAACCCATATAGCTATTGCTCTTGGTTATGCAGCTACACAATGTGGCATCAAGACTAAATTTACAACAGCTGCAGATTTGATGCTTGTACTTAATGCTGGGCTAAATCAGGGAAACCTGGACTCCATATTCAAAAGAGTAATACTACCATATAAATTACTCATAATAGATGAGTTTGGGTATCTGCCGTTAAAACAGGAACAAGCTAATCTGTTATTTCAAGTTATAGCAAAGCGTTACGAAAAAGGGAGCATAATTCTTACAAGTAATCTTCCGTTTGGACAATGGCATAATAGTCTTGCTCAGGATAGTGCTCTTACAGCTGCTATCTTAGATCGTCTGCTTCACCACTCCACTATACTCAATATTAAAGGTGATAGTTTCAGGCTTAAGGATAAAAAGAAAGCTGGTCTTGTGCCAATAGAAATTATTAATAAACAGGAGGATAATTTTATGACTTAAATATCAGATAATTTTTTATGATACTGTATCAATTTTCAACTGCTGCATATTAAAAATCTGTATCATTTTTCGACCGGTGTTGACAATATCCTTATATGCGAAGGGTATGAGTGTGTCTGATATTAAAACACAATTGCAAGAATTATATGGAGCTGAGATCAGTGAGAGCCTAATCAGCAGGATTACAGATGAAGTAATAGATGAGGTCAAGATTTGGCAGAGTAGACCTCTTGAATCAGTATACCCTATAGTATATTTTGACTGTTTAGTAGTGAAAGTAAGACAAGATAAACTTATTATTAATAAATCAGTATATGTAGCTTTAGGAATAGATTTATCTGGCAGAAAGGATATTTTAGGCTTATGGATAAGTGAGAATGAAGGAGCTAAATTTTGGCTTGGTAATTTTACTGAAATGAAGAATCGAGGAGTAAAAGATATCTTAATTGCTTGTAGTGATAATCTAACTGGTATGTCTGATGCTATTGCATCAGTATATCCGAAAACTGAACATCAAATTTGTATTTTCCATCAGATCAGGAATGGCTTTGTTGCATAAATAAGATTTGTAGAGCAAGAGTGGTGATAATCTGGTAAGATGTCCTGAATTAAAAATAATCCAGATTATATGAGATCTCGGAAGAAAGCCCCTTTTAGTAAATCACGCAAGTATTCTAAATATAAAATAACGAATTGGTCAGAATATAATAATTTTTTACGCAATAGGGGTCGCATAGATTTTATGATTGCCAGTGATTTGGCGATTGGCTGGTATGCTGATTACAGAGAGGAAATGAAACGAGGAAGACCTAGACGCTATAGTGATCACGCTATATTACAGTGTTTGAAGATCAGATGCTTATTCGGTCTTAAGTTACGCCAAACCCAAGGCTTTATAAACTGGCTCTTTGAAATATCGGGTTTATCTATTAGATGTCCAGACTATACAACATTAAGTAAGCGTATGAAGTCATTAGATCTTAGGTATTTACATGGAAATCAAGATAAAGAATTTAGTTGTATTTCAATGGATAGTACAGGGATACAAGCCTACACAGGGAACGAATGGCTAGAAAATAAGCATGGTAAGCAATATAAGCGTCGCATATGGAAAAAGCTACATATCGTTATAGAAGATCAAGGTATGATACTTGCCGATAGTACCACAGAGCATACTATAGATGATAGATCACAGATTGGACTACTAATAGCTAATGTCAGAGCCAAGGATTTTCTGGGAGATCGAGGGTATGACGGTGAATCTACATATCAATTGTTGAGAAAGAAGAAGATAAAACCAGTTATTAGACCCCCAAACTCTTCAGTAAAAGTTCAATCGCTTAGGGATAAAACTGAGAGAGATGCAGCTGTTATATATCAACAAAACAAAGGATACCAAGCATGGAGGGTAAAGAATAATTATGGTAGAAGGGAGCGTGTAGAGAACACGTTCTTTCGATTTAAAACTTCTTTTGGTAGTAAGTTTCTATCAAGACATGATCAAAATATGACAAAAGAAATGTCTATTAAATGCCACTTATTAAACAAAATGTTTGAAATTGGTAAACCTATCTCTGTGCCTGTTGGCTAGGCTAGCATTGCGGGGTTAGGGGCAGTATATTCAAAAGCTTATTTATGCAACAAAGCCATGGAGAGCTGCACATGGTAAGGATAAGACAGTAATCTTTTTACAAAATATTCTTCCTGGTAAACAGAGTCAGTCTGATTGGACCAATATGAATCAATTGGGTATTTGTATTGGTGGGCAACCATATCCTCACTTACTATTTCATTTTATGTTGCCTTATTCATGTTGGGAAACTTTTAGCATATGCCATAGTGAAAGTTTTGATACATTAGCATCAGGGTTTGAAAAAGCTGTATGGGAGTTAGGTGGAGTTTTACCAGAGCATCGTACAGATAATTTAAGTGCAGCTACCAAGCAATGTGGTAATAGTAGACAATTTACAGAAAGATGGCAAGAATTGCTTGGTTATTACAATGTTGCACCATCGCGAAATAATCCAGGCGTCAGTCATGAAAATGGTTCTGTTGAAAAAAGTCATGATACATTTAAGCAAGCAGTGAATCAACATCTGCTATTACGTGGATCACGTAATTTTGTTGATTTAAAAGCTTATGAATTATTCCTTACACAAATTAAAGAAAAGCGAAATAGCTGTAGAAAAGAAAAATTAGCTGAAGAATTAGTTCATTTAAAAGAGTTACCAATCAGGAAATGGAATGCACCTACAATATTATCAGTACGTGTTAATCCAAGCAGTACAGTTAGTATTTTATCTGTAGCTTATTCTGTGTCTAGTCGCTTAATAGGTTATACTTTAAAAGCTTATATTTATTCTGAAGAAATAGAGCTTTACTATGGTAACAAATGTTTACAAAAAATGTCTAGAATCAGCAATGGCTATGTTATTGATTATAGACATATTATTGATAGTTTAGTACGTAAACCTGGAGCATTTGTTCAATATCAATATTATGAAGCTTTATTCCCACGTGCTATATTTCGTCAGGTATATGACCAGCTTATCTCTATATATCCATATAAAGGGCATAAAATATATCTTAAAATATTACAATTAGCAAAAATGTATGGAGAATTGAATGTAGTTACTGCATTAGAAGTGCTATTAGAAACCTGAATTCTGGGCTCTGTCTCATCAATTGTGTAAATTTCGTGAACCATTAAATTCTACCATCAAATTTGATCATAAAATGAGCCATAGCTTCATTCCAATTGGGGATAGGCATAGACCATTTTTTGGTAATATAATCAATTGTCAGATATAAAACCTTAAATACTGCGTCATCATTTGGAAAGATGCGTTTATTCTTAGTAACTTTTCTCAATTGGCTATTCAGCGATTCTATCGCATTTGTAGTGTAAATAATCTTACGAATCTCCTTTGGATATTGCAAGAAAATTATCAAATTATCCCAATTATTATACCAAGATTTAGCTATATGCGGATATTGCTTACTCCATTTTTGATCAAATGACTCAAGAGCTAATTCTGCTTCTTTTTCAGTAGCAGAAGTATAGATTAGTTTCAAATCCGCTGCTAATTGCTTTCTATCTTTATATGATACATATTTGAGGCTATTCCTGATCTGATGGAAAATACAAATTTGATGTTCAGTTTTCGGATATACTGATGCAATAGCATCAGACATACCAGTTAGATTATCACTACAAGCAATTAAGATATCTTTTACTCCTCGATTCTTCATTTCAGTAAAATTACCAAGCCAAAATTTAGCTCCTTCATTCTCACTTATCCATAAGCCTAAAATATCCTTTCTGCCAGATAAATCTATTCCTAAAGCTACATATACTGATTTATTAATAATAAGTTTATCTTGTCTTACTTTCACTACTAAACAGTCAAAATATACTATAGGGTATACTGATTCAAGAGGTCTACTCTGCCAAATCTTGACCTCATCTATTACTTCATCTGTAATCCTGCTGATTAGGCTCTCACTGATCTCAGCTCCATATAATTCTTGCAATTGTGTTTTAATATCAGACACACTCATACCCTTCGCATATAAGGATATTATCTTTTGGTCTAAGCCATCTATTCTTGTTTGTTTCTTTGAGACTATTATAGGCAGGAGTTTCGCACTTAGCAAAAAGTATGTTAATCTAGAGAAAAATAGTTTTAGATAAAAATGACAAGAACAAAATGTAGCAAGGACTTATATAAATCATTTTTACAAGCAAGTAGTGTCAGATATACTAGCAAGGCATTATCTGAAGTGAGTCCAGTAGATCTATCTCACGATAGTGCAAGTCGATGGTTAAAGAGTAAGGATTTTCGTCCTAGCGAAATCTATAAGGAAGTGTCAAAATATATAGATTGGGAAGCACCGTGTTTATTAGTGGGGGATGATACCTTATTATCAAAGCAATACAGTCAGAAGATTGAGCTTGTACGTTATCAATATTCTGGAGCTGTACATGATGTTATACCTGGTATAGGAATGGTAAACTTACTACATTACAATACTAAAATTGCTCAATCTACTCCCGTAGATTATAGAATATATGATAAAGACACTGATGGTAAAACAAAGAATGAGCATTTTTGTGATATGCTTACTTTAGCTAAAGAAAGAGGTCTCAATCCTGATGCCATAGTCATGGATGCTTGGTATAGCGGGTTGGAGAATTTAAAACATATACGTAATTTAGGCTGGCTATGGGTTACCACCCTAAGGAAAAATAGAAAAGTTAATCATAATGTTAGCTTGGAAAGTTTAGAGATACCCGATGAGGGGCTAAAAATTCACCTACGTGGATACGGTTGGGTTACGGTATTTAAGTTTGTGGCAAAGAATGGTCGCATTGATTACATAACAACGAACTTGGAAAATCCCACACGTGAGCAAATAGAGAAAATTGTTAAGGCACGTTGGTCTATAGAGGTTTATCATCGAGAATTAAAACAAACTTGTGGTATTGAACGCTGTCAGGCACGCACGGGCCGAGCTCAAAGAAATCATATTTGCCTTGCAGTATTTGCCTGGCTTGATATGAATAAAAGGAGGATAAATGAAAACATTACTTTATATCAACAAACTTGGGAAGTTATAAAAACATCAATTCAAAACAATATCAGATGGCTTTTAACTGATTCGCAACTTTGCTAAGTGCGAAACTCCTGATAGGTTCAAATTTACCTTGTCTGTCTCTTGGAACATTTAGCTCTATAGTACCATTCTCACTAATCAGATTCTTACTAAAACTACCATTCCTCGCATTCTCAGTTTCAGCTCTATCATACTTGCTATAACCTAAATGTTCTGACATCTCAGCATGCAGTGCTCGCTCTAAAATACCCTTGGTTAATTCCTTAAATGATGCTCCTCGCAGCGGCTTTGTTGCATAAATAAGCTTTTGAATATACTGCCCCTAACCCCGCAATGCTAGCCTAGCCAACAGGCACAGAGATAGGTTTACCAATTTCAAACATTTTGTTTAATAAGTGGCATTTAATAGACATTTCTTTTGTCATATTTTGATCATGTCTTGATAGCAACTTACTACCAAAAGAAGTTTTAAATCGAAAGAACGTGTTCTCTACACGCTCCCTTCTACCATAATTATTCTTTACCCTCCATGCTTGGTATCCTTTGTTTTGTTGATATATAACAGCTGCATCTCTCTCAGTTTTATCCCTAAGCGATTGAACTTTTACTGAAGAGTTTGGGGGTCTAATAACTGGTTTTATCTTCTTCTTTCTCAACAATTGATATGTAGATTCACCGTCATACCCTCGATCTCCCAGAAAATCCTTGGCTCTGACATTAGCTATTAGTAGTCCAATCTGTGATCTATCATCTATAGTATGCTCTGTGGTACTATCGGCAAGTATCATACCTTGATCTTCTATAACGATATGTAGCTTTTTCCATATGCGACGCTTATATTGCTTACCATGCTTATTTTCTAGCCATTCGTTCCCTGTGTAGGCTTGTATCCCTGTACTATCCATTGAAATACAACTAAATTCTTTATCTTGATTTCCATGTAAATACCTAAGATCTAATGACTTCATACGCTTACTTAATGTTGTATAGTCTGGACATCTAATAGATAAACCCGATATTTCAAAGAGCCAGTTTATAAAGCCTTGGGTTTGGCGTAACTTAAGACCGAATAAGCATCTGATCTTCAAACACTGTAATATAGCGTGATCACTATAGCGTCTAGGTCTTCCTCGTTTCATTTCCTCTCTGTAATCAGCATACCAGCCAATCGCCAAATCACTGGCAATCATAAAATCTATGCGACCCCTATTGCGTAAAAAATTATTATATTCTGACCAATTCGTTATTTTATATTTAGAATACTTGCGTGATTTACTAAAAGGGGCTTTCTTCCGAGATCTCATATAATCTGGATTATTTTTAATTCAGGACATCTTACCAGATTATCACCACTCTTGCTCTACAAATCTTATTTATGCAACAAAGCCATGTTTAATAGGATTTAGATCTGGTGAATATGTGAGTAAATACAAAAACTATGGTAAAAACCTTTCCGCGTTAGCTATATATGCTCTATGTAAACATCCTAACTATTGGAATATTTGAAGGATCGAGTAGTTTTTTCATTTGCGTGAAAGCTTGCACAATCTTTGCTACAGAACTATCAATAAATTTATCGGTATTAATATAATTTTCTGAGTCATCTTGAATATAAAAAAGAATAGATGATACATAAACTGAAAGTAGTAAGCCTCGTTTAGTATAATAATTATAATCAATCGATTTATCACCGGCATATTGCCAAATAATATCACAGCTGTGGAATGCAACTTCTGTACCTTGAATAGGATTTAATGCAAAATATGCAGCATTTTTGCTATGAATAATAGGTAACACAGCTTTAATTCTAGTTTTTACTGCTAAGGATATTTTTTCTCTAATTTTATTTGGTACTTCCTGCTCATTTAAACTTTCTAGCGTAATATTATCTAGATAGCTTTCAAAAAATTTTATTATTTCGGCTAATCCATCTGGAAAAAGTATTAAACTATAGCCCTTAGCAAATCCGCATTTTTCTTCTACTTCATTAATTATTTTGTCATTCCATTCATTAAATGGTAATAATTCTAGCAATGATTGCATGAAGCTTATTTTCTTTGTGTAGTGTTCTTCTGGAATATTCATATTTTTAACCTTGACATTATAACTTATTATATAGATAATATAGCTTGTTACCAATATATATTTATTTTAAGGAGAGTAATTTTAGTGATACTAGTAAATGTTCGCGCCGGTAATTGTGATAATACGCTTAAGAATTTTAAGAAAAAGCTACAAAGAGAGCTTTATTTTCGTAAGATGAAAGAACAGCGTTACTACGAACCGAAGTCAGTAAAGCGTGTTCGTAAAGCACGAGAAGCTGCACAAAGAAAAAGAAAGTTTGCTCGTAAAAGAATGTACGAAGATTAAAATTTCTAATTAGTTTCAAATAAAATGAAAGGCAAGTTATTATTAAATAGCTTGCTTTTTTGTTATGGGTAATGTCATTGCGTGCGAATGAAATGAGCGTGGCAATCCAGAAAATAATAAAAAATGCTATAAACCTGAATTCTGGATTAGCTAATTTTGAGATATAGCAGGTTTGTTAGGTCTCATACAGTATGCAATTAGTGCGGATAAGATATGTACACAGGCATTCCAAATTGATCTATGTCTTGTAGCTCGATCTCGAAAGAACCCTTCAGCACACTAAATACTGTTTCGATAATTGACTGAAGTTTTGACAAAAATTCTAATTTTTCTGACTAAAGTAAAAATTTATATTTAAAGTTAAATATTTAGTGCTTTTATCAGCTTAAAAGCGATATTTCTACAATTGAAAGTAAATTATTTGATATATAATACAAATTATAGATTGATACAATCGCCACTTTTTTTAATAAAAATTTTTTGTCAAAACTTCAGTAATTGAGCGTTTGCGTAATAATATTTTTTCAAATAATGACATAAGTTTATTCTTCATTTTCTTCTTTATGCCAGTTACTAACTTGAGTCCTTTACTGTATAGATCATCAAAAAGCTCTTGTTTGATATAACCCTTATCGCCAAACAATAATCCCGTGATATATTTGGTGATTGTCGCAACCGGTGCTCTACCATCTACATTACCAGGCGTTAGTTTTAGACCTTGAATCTCACCTTTTTCGTTAATAACTGAAGTTTTGACAAAAATTCTAATTTTTCTGACTAAAGTAAAAATTTATATTTAAAGTTAAATATTTAGTGCTTTTATCAGCTTAAAAGCGATATTTCTACAATTGAAAGTAAATTATTTGATATATAATACAAATTATAGATTAATACGCTCGCCACTTTTTTTAATCTCTCAGGGTTTAATTCCCCGAAGCTCTGCTTCGTGATATCATAAGAAACAACTAAAACTTTTTTAGATACCTCGTAGCTCTGCTGCGAGGAGCATCATTAAAAATTTTTTGTCAAAACTTCAGTTAGACCAAAAAACCAACTTTTTGTTGTTTTACCCAAAGCAGCAATACCGGCAAATACTTTATTACGAGAGATTCTTTTTGGATGACAAACTTCTAAAGACCTGAATTCTGGATTAATCTAGGTTTGGAAGTAAGTATTTACAAGGGATAGAAGATACTCTATATAATTTTTAGCAAAAAAACAAGAGTATCCCCATGAAGAAAGATATTACTGCATTATTTTGTTTTGTCGATGATTTTTGTAAAATTAGCGAGCAGTGGTAATAAATCATTTCTACCATTAATTAATAAAAACCCTACAAGAAAGCCTGAAATAAGCTATTCTGAGCTGTTAACAATAGTGCTTTTATACCATCAATCACCTTGTAAAAACTTTAAATATTTTTATATGTCCTATCTACAATTATATAAATCAGACTTTGTAACTCTTCCATCATATACTCGTTTTATAGCTCTAAAACCAAGAGTTCTGAGTTATTTAGTTTTATTACTTGAATGGTATATGCAGGCAGCTCAATCTGGCTTTGTTGCATAAATAAGCTTTTGAATATACTGCCCCTAACCCCGCAATGCTAGCCTAGCCAACAGGCACAGAGATAGGTTTACCAATTTCAAACATTTTGTTTAATAAGTGGCATTTAATAGACATTTCTTTTGTCATATTTTGATCATGTCTTGATAGAAACTTACTACCAAAAGAAGTTTTAAATCGAAAGAACGTGTTCTCTACACGCTCCCTTCTACCATAATTATTCTTTACCCTCCATGCTTGGTATCCTTTGTTTTGTTGATATATAACAGCTGCATCTCTCTCAGTTTTATCCCTAAGCGATTGAACTTTTACTGAAGAGTTTGGGGGTCTAATAACTGGTTTTATCTTCTTCTTTCTCAACAATTGATATGTAGATTCACCGTCATACCCTCGATCTCCCAGAAAATCCTTGGCTCTGACATTAGCTATTAGTAGTCCAATCTGTGATCTATCATCTATAGTATGCTCTGTGGTACTATCGGCAAGTATCATACCTTGATCTTCTATAACGATATGTAGCTTTTTCCATATGCGACGCTTATATTGCTTACCATGCTTATTTTCTAGCCATTCGTTCCCTGTGTAGGCTTGTATCCCTGTACTATCCATTGAAATACAACTAAATTCTTTATCTTGATTTCCATGTAAATACCTAAGATCTAATGACTTCATACGCTTACTTAATGTTGTATAGTCTGGACATCTAATAGATAAACCCGATATTTCAAAGAGCCAGTTTATAAAGCCTTGGGTTTGGCGTAACTTAAGACCGAATAAGCATCTGATCTTCAAACACTGTAATATAGCGTGATCACTATAGCGTCTAGGTCTTCCTCGTTTCATTTCCTCTCTGTAATCAGCATACCAGCCAATCGCCAAATCACTGGCAATCATAAAATCTATGCGACCCCTATTGCGTAAAAAATTATTATATTCTGACCAATTCGTTATTTTATATTTAGAATACTTGCGTGATTTACTAAAAGGGGCTTTCTTCCGAGATCTCATATAATCTGGATTATTTTTAATTCAGGACATCTTACCAGATTATCACCACTCTTGCTCTACAAATCTTATTTATGCAACAAAGCCATTAAAAACAAGTACTAAAAATAAAAAAGCAGTTAATAACTCACCTTACGTGTAATAGTTGAGATACCGTCTTGAGTGTCAACAACTTTTTCATTATTTTACCTCAATTTTATTTTACAGGGTTTTTATATTTGCACTAAAAGATGTTTTGTTATTAAGAACACCATAAATTATGTGAAGCAACTTACGCATAGCAGCAATCACTATAACCATTTTAGATTTTCCAACATTGCTCAAACGTTGACTAAAATCCTTAATAATCGGATTATGTTTTATAGCAACTATGGCAGGCATATAAAAAGCTTTACGTAAATTAGCATCTCCTGTTTTTGATATTTTTCCTATTCCATGGACAGAAGTGCCTGATTGTTTTGGCTTTGGGTTAAGACCAACAAACGCAGCTAGTTGTTTTGCAGAATTAAAATTTTCTACAACAAGAAAAGCAAGTATCACTCCTATTGTTTTTTCTCCTATACCAGGGATTGAATCAAGAAGTTTACTTTTATCATGTAAGTCTTTGTGTCCTTTAATATGATTAGAGATAAGTTCTTCTACTTCCTTAATTTGCTTATCCAGAAATTCAATATGAATCATAATGTTAATGGCAACTGCTTTACTTGCTCCGCTCAATCTATTATTTTCTTGATTTTTATTAGCAATCAAACTATCCAAGCGTCTTACCCATTGTTGTAATTCTTTAATATGTATAGGGGTTGGTTGCCAAAGATCAGGTTGCATAGCCTTGCAAAAAGAAGCTATCAATTCACAATCAGATTTGTCAGTTTTAACTCTTGAAAGCTTGCTCATTGCAAAGCCCTTGATGCGAGCTGGATTTACGACACTAACTTTAAATGTATTATCATAAAGATATTGAGCTAACCTAACTTCGTAACCACCTGTTGATTCCATACAAGCGTGAGCAGTATCTATTCCCTTTTTTTCTAACCATTGTTTTAGTGCAGCAAAGCCTTTTGCAGTATTATTAAACTTTTTGGTTTTGATTTTATTATCATTTAATAAAGCTACGTCAAATGTTGCTTTAGAAATATCTATACCCAAAATAATGCTACTCATATTTGACCTTCTATGTTAATAATAAGTAGAATACCCAAAGATCAACCTTGTAAATACAGGTTCATTGATTAATTTCAAGACCTAAGAATACCGTCCGATCTTTAATGAGTATGTGAAGACTAATTGTTTGATCTCAACTACAGGGTTACATAGCCCTAAGATTTAATACGGCATATTAGTCTTCTTACTTAAGTGCCCTTAAGTATCTTATAGTTGTTTACTAAAGACAATACTAAGATACAAGATTATATCTTACATTTAGTAAAATAAATTAATTATTAAATGGAGATAAAGAATGAACTTAAATCAAAAAATAATAAAACCAAAATTAGGTTTACTAGAATTAGCTAAGAGCCTTGATAGTATATCATCAGCATGTAAAGCGATGGGATATAGTAGAGATAGTTATTACAGATTTAAAGAACTGTATGAAACTGGTGGCGAAGAAGCGTTGTATGAAATTAGTCGAAGGTAAATTCCAGTATTAATTAAGCCAGATTTATATTTTCTTCCCATACCTCATTGGGTGTTTTATAACCGAGCACTTTTCTTGGTAAATTATTTAAAAAATCCTCAATTTCTTGTAATTGCTTTATTGTTAATCTCTCAGGGTTTAATTCCCCGAAGCTCTGCTTCGTGATATCATAAGAAACAACTAAAACTTTTTTAGATACCTCGTAGCTCTGCTGCGAGGAGCATCATTTTTTTTATATCTAAAGATTTAGAGTATACTCTGTGTACCATTGAGTTAATCTTCTCTATCAATGGTTTTTGCCATGGAGAATAAGGATTGCAAAAATATACTTTTCGTTCAGATTTTGGCAATAGTTGTTCATGATTGGTAAATTCTTTGCCATTATCTAGTCCGTCCGCCAAAACTCTACAAGCCTTATAGATAATATGGTTTTAAGACAAGAAGTAATACAACAATCCGTAAGAAAATGATAAAATATGGTCATAAACCTTATGGATTTCAGTCAATGCCAATAGACAACATTATCAAATCGCAAGAACAAGGGAAACTGTTTGGTTATAAATTAAAAGAAGAATTAAACCCAAATAATAAGCTATATAAATTAAGAGAATTAATAAATTGGTCTAGGCTCGAAGAGTGGTTATCAAAAAATGTTTGTATTAAGAAATTTGGTAGAAATAGAAAATGTCATAGAGTGATGCTTGGCATAACGATGCTACAAGCAATGTATAATTTTTCAGATTCATTATCAGAGGAAGAGCTAAAAGAGAATATGTATTGGCAGTATTTCTGCGGGTGGGAATATATAGAAAAAGACATAGCTATCTCGGAAACTAGTATACGACGGTTTCGTAGTGTATTAGGTGAAGCTGGATATAATGAGATATTATCGGAGTTGATCAGGGTTGGGATAAAAACTAACACAATTAAAAAAAAAGATTTGGAATTAATCATCGCTGATACGACTGTACAAATTAAGAATATCAAACACCCACACGATGTTTATTTAATGGATAAAGCTAGGCTTAGCATAGTAAAGCTTTGCAACAGTTTGGGTATACATTTGAATGAAACATACGCTAGAACCTATAAACGCGATATAGTAAAGCTATGGAAATATAAAGAACATAGTAAAGCCAAGAAGCGTTGGAAAATAATGAAGCATTTAAAAATATTACTGGGTCGTTTGATTAGAGTATGTGAGCGTGAGATCAAAAATAAGCAATTAAACTTGTCTCTCAAAAATCAAGAAGTATTGCAAAAAATAAAACAAATACATAACCAATCTGTTTTAAAAAGAGAAGCTAAAAAGCAATATAAAGAAGATAACAAAGTATTATATAGTTTTCATGCCCCTGAAGTAGAGTGTATAGGAAAGGGAAAACGCAACAAGCCATATGAGTTTGGCAATAAAGTAGCGGTAGTAGTAAGTGGTCGTAGAAATTTTGTTTTATCCGCAAAATCGTTTCATAATAATCCTTATGATGGTCATACATTGCATCAGAGCTTTGAAGCAGTAGAGAGTGTCACTGGAATCAAGATAAAGAAATCATTTGTTGATCTTGGGTATAGTGGTAGCAATGTAAAGGAGAAGAGTAAGGTATATACCCCAAAAACGCGGAAGAAGTTGTTACCAGGAGTTTCGCACTTAGCAAATAATATGCTAATCTAGAGAAAAATAGTTTTAGATAAAAATGACAAGATCAAAATGTAGCAAAGATTTATATAAATCATTCTTACAAGCAAGTAGTGTAAGATATACTAGCAAAGCATTATCTGAAGTAAGTCCATTAGATCTATCGCACGATAGTGCAAGTCGATGGTTAAAGAGTAAGGATTTTCGCCCTAGCGAAATCTATAGCAAAGTGTCAAAATATATTGATCTGGAAGATCCTTGTTTATTAGTGGGAGATGACACCTTATTGTCAAAGCAATACAGTAAGAGGATCGAGCTTGTAAATTATCAATATTCTGGGGCTGTACATGATGTTATACCTGGTATAGGAATGGTAAACTTACTGCATTACAATACTCAAATTGATCAATCTACTCCTGTAGATTATAGAATATATGATAAAGAAACTGATGGTAAAACAAAGAACGAGCATTTTTGTGATATGCTTACTTTAGCTAAAGAAAGAGGTATCAAGCCTGATGCTATAGTTATGGATGCTTGGTATAGTGGTTTGGATAATTTAAAACATATACGTAATTTAGGTTGGATATGGGTTACCAACCTAAGAAAAAATAGAAAAGTTAATCGTAATGTTAGCTTGGAAACTTTAGAGATTCCCGATGAAGGGCTAAAAATTCACCTACGTGGATACGGTTGGGTTACGGTATTTAAGTTTGTGGCAAAAAATGGTCGCATTGATTACATAACAACTAATTTAGAGAATCCTACACGTGAGCAAATAGAGAAAATTGTTAAGGCGCGTTGGTCTATAGAAGTTTATCATCGAGAATTGAAACAAACTTGTGGTATTGAATGCTGTCAGGCACGCACGGGTCGAGCTCAAAGAAATCATATTTGCCTTGCTGTATTGGCCTGGCTTGATATGAACAAAAGGAGGATAAATGAAAACATTACTTTATATCAACAAACTTGGGAAGTTATAAAAACATCAATTCAGAACAACATTAAATGGCTTCTAACTAATACACAATTTTGCTAAGTGCGAAACTCCTGGTTACAAGAGGACAAGTCTATGATCAAGAGACGCAGTGCCATAGAACCAATAATAGGTCACTTAAAGCAATATGGTCGGATGGGTAGAAACTTCTTGAAAGGTATGATAGTCTATCCGCCAAAAACACTTCAAATCCTGATCATTTGTAATGGGATAGAGTTTTGACAACAAATTGCTAAGATTTTCAATAAAAATTAATAAGTTATGTTAATTTTTACTGATACATTTCTGTGTTGGTCTAATTTTGATATGGAGCTATTGTTAACGATTTTTTATCGTTCATCTAGTTTTTGCATGATGATATTTTTGATTTATGTGGAGTTAGACACGATTTGTAAATGATTTGCAATGCATCGTAAATTCAAACCAATAGCAGAGATTATTGGATTGATAATATCTCCTATCATACCTTTCAAGAAGTTTCTACCCATCCGACCATATTGCTTTAAGTGACCTATTATTGGTTCTATGGCACTGCGTCTCTTGATCATAGACTTGTCCTCTTGTAACAACTTCTTCCGCGTTTTTGGGGTATATACCTTACTCTTCTCCTTTACATTGCTACCACTATACCCAAGATCAACAAATGATTTCTTTATCTTGATTCCAGTGACACTCTCTACTGCTTCAAAGCTCTGATGCAATGTATGACCATCATAAGGATTATTATGAAACGATTTTGCGGATAAAACAAAATTTCTACGACCACTTACTACTACCGCTACTTTATTGCCAAACTCATATGGCTTGTTGCGTTTTCCCTTTCCTATACACTCTACTTCAGGGGCATGAAAACTATATAATACTTTGTTATCTTCTTTATATTGCTTTTTAGCTTCTCTTTTTAAAACAGATTGGTTATGTATTTGTTTTATTTTTTGCAATACTTCTTGATTTTTGAGAGACAAGTTTAATTGCTTATTTTTGATCTCACGCTCACATACTCTAATCAAACGACCCAGTAATATTTTTAAATGCTTCATTATTTTCCAACGCTTCTTGGCTTTACTATGTTCTTTATATTTCCATAGCTTTACTATATCGCGTTTATAGGTTCTAGCGTATGTTTCATTCAAATGTATACCCAAACTGTTGCAAAGCTTTACTATGCTAAGCCTAGCTTTATCCATTAAATAAACATCGTGTGGGTGTTTGATATTCTTAATTTGTACAGTCGTATCAGCGATGATTAATTCCAAATCTTTTTTTTTAATTGTGTTAGTTTTTATCCCAACCCTGATCAACTCCGATAATATCTCATTATATCCAGCTTCACCTAATACACTACGAAACCGTCGTATACTAGTTTCCGAGATAGCTATGTCTTTTTCTATATATTCCCACCCGCAGAAATACTGCCAATACATATTCTCTTTTAGCTCTTCCTCTGATAATGAATCTGAAAAATTATACATTGCTTGTAGCATCGTTATGCCAAGCATCACTCTATGACATTTTCTATTTCTACCAAATTTCTTAATACAAACATTTTTTGATAACCACTCTTCGAGCCTAGACCAATTTATTAATTCTCTTAATTTATATAGCTTATTATTTGGGTTTAATTCTTCTTTTAATTTATAACCAAACAGTTTCCCTTGTTCTTGCGATTTGATAATGTTGTCTATTGGCATTGACTGAAATCCATAAGGTTTATGACCATATTTTATCATTTTCTTACGGATTGTTGTATTACTTCTTGTCTTAAAACCATATTATCTATAAGGCTTGTAGAGTTTTGGCGGACGGACATGATAGGAGATATTATCAATCCAATAATCTCTGCTATTGGTTTGAATTTACGATGCATTGCAAATCATTTACAAATCGTGTCTAACTCCACATAAATCAAAAATATCATCATGCAAAAACTAGATGAACGATAAAAAATCGTTAACAATAGCTCCATATCAAAATTACAGGAGTTTCGCACTTAGCAAATAATATGCTAATCTAGAGAAAAATAGTTTTAGATAAAAATGACAAGATCAAAATGTAGCAAAGATTTATATAAATCATTCTTACAAGCAAGTAGTGTAAGATATACTAGCAAAGCATTATCTGAAGTAAGTCCATTAGATCTATCGCACGATAGTGCAAGTCGATGGTTAAAGAGTAAGGATTTTCGCCCTAGCGAAATCTATAGCAAAGTGTCAAAATATATTGATCTGGAAGATCCTTGTTTATTATTGGGAGATGACACCTTATTGTCAAAGCAATACAGTAAGAGGATCGAGCTTGTAAATTATCAATATTCTGGGGCTGTACATGATGTTATACCTGGTATAGGAATGGTAAACTTACTGCATTACAATACTCAAATTGATCAATCCAGGAGTTTCGCACTTAGCAAAATTGTGTATTAGTTAGAAGCCATTTAATGTTGTTCTGAATTGATGTTTTTATAACTTCCCAAGTTTGTTGATATAAAGTAATGTTTTCATTTATCCTCCTTTTGTTCATATCAAGCCAGGCCAATACAGCAAGGCAAATATGATTTCTTTGAGCTCGACCCGTGCGTGCCTGACAGCATTCAATACCACAAGTTTGTTTCAATTCTCGATGATAAACTTCTATAGACCAACGCGCCTTAACAATTTTCTCTATTTGCTCACGTGTAGGATTCTCTAAATTAGTTGTTATGTAATCAATGCGACCATTTTTTGCCACAAACTTAAATACCGTAACCCAACCGTATCCACGTAGGTGAATTTTTAGCCCTTCATCGGGAATCTCTAAAGTTTCCAAGCTAACATTACGATTAACTTTTCTATTTTTTCTTAGGTTGGTAACCCATATCCAACCTAAATTACGTATATGTTTTAAATTATCCAAACCACTATACCAAGCATCCATAACTATAGCATCAGGCTTGATACCTCTTTCTTTAGCTAAAGTAAGCATATCACAAAAATGCTCGTTCTTTGTTTTACCATCAGTTTCTTTATCATATATTCTATAATCTACAGGAGTAGATTGATCAATTTGAGTATTGTAATGCAGTAAGTTTACCATTCCTATACCAGGTATAACATCATGTACAGCCCCAGAATATTGATAATTTACAAGCTCGATCCTCTTACTGTATTGCTTTGACAATAAGGTGTCATCTCCCACTAATAAACAAGGATCTTCCAGATCAATATATTTTGACACTTTGCTATAGATTTCGCTAGGGCGAAAATCCTTACTCTTTAACCATCGACTTGCACTATCGTGCGATAGATCTAATGGACTTACTTCAGATAATGCTTTGCTAGTATATCTTACACTACTTGCTTGTAAGAATGATTTATATAAATCTTTGCTACATTTTGATCTTGTCATTTTTATCTAAAACTATTTTTCTCTAGATTAGCATATTATTTGCTAAGTGCGAAACTCCTGAATTAGACCAACACAGAAATGTATCAGTAAAAATTAACATAACTTATTAATTTTTATTGAAAATCTTAGCAATTTGTTGTCAAAACTCTATCCCATTACAAATGATCAGGATTTGAAGTGTTTTTGGCGGATAGACTATCTAACGTTATGCTTTTGATTATATGCGACAATTGTTTAAGTTTTTTATTCATGTTACCAATCACATCTTGTGTTCTTTTTGAACGGTTTAAAGTGAGAAACACTTTTTGTGTTCTGATATCCACAAGAGCGCCTATATTACGACTTTGATTACCTTTGTTAAAAGTTAAATCACCTTCTAAATGACCTATTGCTGCTATCTTTCTATTTATCTCTGGTCTTTCAGTAATGGAAACTCGATTTGGTATTGTAATTCTTTTGTTTCTGATTCTTGTACCATGATGCAACCTATTTTTCCTTTTTCTTGCTAAAGATAAATATAATTTTTGCCTTTGTGCTATAGGAGATGTATAAATAAACTGGTATATACTCTCTGTAGAAATATTGACAGTATCTCGTGATAGTTTACGTCTACCTGAAATTATATCTGGTGAAATACCCTGTGTTAACTGCTTTATTATTTCTGCTCGTAAATTATTATCAATATCTAATTTTCTTTTTCTCTTACCTTGCCTTAAACTGCAAGCAAGTGTTTTAGCCCTATCTGGTCTATAATTATGCCTCATTCTCTTGAGTTCATAACATATAGTGCTTTTATCACGGCCAATCTTTGTCCCTATATATCGCGAGCTATAACCACTCTTATTCATTTCGTATATTTTAAATCTTTCATCTATCGTTAAATGAGCCATGATATATCTATATTTAAATGATGCTCCTCGCAGCAGAGCTACGAGGTATCTAAAAAAGTTTTAGTTGCTTCTTATGATATCACGAAGCAGAGCTTCGGGGAATTAAACCCTGAGAGATTAAAAATTGATTATATCTGGCTTAATTAATTATAGAACTTTCCAAGTATTATATCTGAAGTTTTGACAAAAAGATAGCCAAACTTATAAGTTATGATATAAATACGCTCAAATACAAAAGGGGTTTTAGTGTGTATGATTATACAAGAAATGTTGCAAGAAATAAAAAATTTTTCCCTATAACTGAAGTTTTGACAAAATCCTTTCCATAAGGAGAAATGTATTCCAATTTTTTTATACTTTTTTAGTAATAACAAAATTTATTTATTCTATTTGGGTACATAATGTGTCAAAAACTGTAGCAATTTTGTCTAATATTGCTGGTTTATACTTACTAATATTATTTGGTAATTCTAGCTTTTTATTAAATGAGGTTTTGGTAATTTGGTTACTTCCATCAAAACTTGATTTTATTGTAATTTCCAACTTACCGTGTTTATTACTTTTGCGTATTACTGGTGCAAATGGTTTGACCTGATGATTATTTCTAATATTTCTATGATCTGGTATCCCTCTGGATACAGACTTTTCTAATATTTCTTCAAGGGCAATTTGTGGCATAGATCTATAAACTTCACTTGGAGACAACATATTGCTATTGATTTTTTTATCCCATGCCCTTACTTTTCTTGCCTTAACTGAAGATTGTGCATGATACAATATGTTGTACGCTAGCATTACGAATAACATATAATCCTCATCTTTATTTGGATCATTCGTTTGAAATTTATCCATCAATAATTTTGACTTACCAAATTTAAAAAAATGCTCAATATCAAACCTTTGTCTATAGTATTCATATACTTCTTTACCACTGATTTTATCTTTTTGTTGGCCAGAAACACATAACCATAAATCTCTGTTATATTTCCTATTTCCTGATGCATCTAACACCTTAACCTGAATAAAATTCAGCGGTTTATCAGACATGATATGCTGTTTCTTACCCTTGATTAGATAATTCTTAAATAGTGAAATACTAATTGATATGTCACCATTTTTTGTAGCCTTTACTACAGTTTCTGCTGTATCTGGAATCAGTAAATTATCAGAACTACTACAAGAAATCTTAGCTCCATAAGATCTTTTACGACCTCTTGTTTTTTGCTCCTCTATATATATTTTGTAAATACTGCGATTAATTCTTTGGCGGGTTATTGTTACCGTATTTGCTTCATTGTGCAGCGGGTGAATAAAAGATAGAGCGCTATAACCTGCATCACCTACTGTTATATTTAGAGCCTTTTGTGGTATTTGCTTAACAATTTTCATTATTTGTTTGCTACCTTTGCTATACTTATTCTCATCTGATTTTACTCTATTTATAGATATTGGTACAGACCATTTAGGCTGAGCACCGATGCAAACTACACTATATTCATAACCCGCAACTGGTCGGTTATTAGCATTCTGTCTAATATATGTACGATCAATTGCTTTCTTGGAATCTTTCTTGCTACTCACTGTAGTATCTATTTGCAGTAAGTTTTTACCCTCATTAATCAGTTTACTTATTAAGTATTTTTCTATATCTTCTCGAGTCTTAAAACGTTGCTCATCTCTTATATTTAATGATTCATCACGAGCACAGTAAAAATTCTCTATAGCTCTGTATACACTTGACCAACTACGCTGAAAATATTTATTAGTTGTTAATTCAACAACAGATCTTGCTTTAACGCTATCATTAGTTACTAGTGATAGTATTAATTCTAAAACCACATCTTGATTATAGGGGAAAATTTTTTATTTCTTGCAACATTTCTTGCATAATCATACACACTAAAAACCATTTTGTATTTGAGCGTATTTATATCATACTTTATAAGTTTGGTTATCTTTTTGTCAAAACTTCAGCTATAATCAAGATGTGGTTTTAGAATTAATCTCTCAGGGTTTAATTCCCCGAAGCTCTGCTTCGTGATATACTACTTGAATGGAAGAAAGCAGTTATATACATAAGAGTCATAATGTCACAGTACTAATATATCATTTAGTAACGCCGGCAAAGTATAGAAGAGTAATATTCAATCAAGAACTAGATGATTATTTGTGTAAAATTTGTGAGCACATAGAAGATCGTTATGAAATTAGATTTTTAGAAATAGGAGTAGATAAAGATCACGTACATTTTTTATTAACCTGAATTCTGGATTAGCTAATTTTGAGATATAGCAGGTTTGTTAGGTTTCATACAGTATGCAATTAGGGCGGATATAGCTAACGCGGAAAGGTTTTTACCATAGTTTTTGTATTTACTCACATATTCACCAGATCTAAATTCTATTAAACATTGCTGGACTAACTTTAAAAACTGTTTACGTAAAATTATTGATCAATGCCTAAGTTTTTCCTAATCTGTGGTAGAAACATTTCCGTGTTAGCTATACGATATGTACAAAGGCATTCCAAATTGATCTATGTCTTGTATGTTCGATCTCGAAAGGGTAAATTCCAGTATTAATTAAGCCAGATTTATATTTTCTTCCCATACCTCATTGGGTGTTTTATAACCGAGCACTTTTCTTGGTAAATTATTTAAAAAATCCTCAATTTCTTGTAATTGCTTTATTGTTAATTTTTTTATATCTAAAGATTTAGAGTATACTCTGTGCACCATTGAGTTAATCTTCTCTATCAATGGTTTTTGCCATGGAGAATAAGGATTGCAAAAATATACTTTTCGTTCAGATTTTGGCAATAGTTGTTCATGATTGGTAAATTCTTTGCCATTATCTAACGTTATGCTTTTGATTATATGCGACAATTGTTTAAGTTTTTTATTCATGTTACCAATCACATCTTGTGTTCTTTTTGAACGGTTTAAAGTGAGAAACACTTTTTGTGTTCTGATATCCACAAGAGCGCCTATATTACGACTTTGATTACCTTTGTTAAAAGTTAAATCACCTTCTAAATGACCTATTGCTGCTATCTTTCTATTTATCTCTGGTCTTTCAGTAATGGAAACTCGATTTGGTATTGTAATTCTTTTGTTTCTGATTCTTGTACCATGATGCAACCTATTTTTCCTTTTTCTTGCTAAAGATAAATATAATTTTTGCCTTTGTGCTATAGGAGATGTATAAATAAACTGGTATATACTCTCTGTAGAAATATTGACAGTATCTCGTGATAGTTTACGTCTACCTGAAATTATATCTGGTGAAATACCCTGTGTTAACTGCTTTATTATTTCTGCTCGTAAATTATTATCAATATCTAATTTTCTTTTTCTCTTACCTTGCCTTAAACTGCAAGCAAGTGTGTTAGCCCTATCTGGTCTATAATTATGCCTCATTCTCTTGAGTTCATAACATATAGTGCTTTTATCACGGCCAATCTTTGTCCCTATATATCGCGAGCTATAACCACTCTTATTCATTTCGTATATTTTAAATCTTTCATCTATCGTTAAATGAGCCATGATATATCTATATTTAAATGATGCTCCTCGCAGCAGAGCTACGAGGTATCTAAAAAAGTTTTAGTTGTTTCTTATGATATCACGAAGCAGAGCTTCGGGGAATTAAACCCTGAGAGATTAAAAATTGATTATATCTGGCTTAATGTCCCCCTTCGGGGATCAAAAATCCCTCGCCTTTAGGCGAAGGGAAGATATAATGAAATTGCTTTAGCAATGAATTTATATCAAGAAATATGAGAAGTTATAGAAAGAATAGTCATAGTCAGTATGATTTAAAAGTGCATCTTATATGGATACCAAAATATAGGAAGAGAATATTGATAGGCAAAGTATCGGAAAGGACTAGAGATTTACTGAGGCAGATTTGCATGGAACATGAAGTACATATAATTTCAGGGAAAATATCATGTGATCACGTACATATGTTTATCTCATATAAGCCGCAAATATCTCTTAGCAAGTTAGTACAGTATTTAAAAGGCATTAGCTCAAGAATTTTATTGCAAGAATTTACTCATTTACGAAAACAATTTTGGGGCAATCATTTGTGGGCTAGGGGCTATATGGCAGTCAGTTCAGGTAATATAACTGATGAAATGATACAGCACTATATTGATGAACAGGAAGGTGAACCTGTGAATGATGATCGATTTCTAATCGATTCCACTTTATAACCCCTCAGCTTATAGCTGAGGGTTGTTTAGTTAATTATAGAACTTTCCAAATACTAACTGTACTGCTTGGATTAACACGTACTGATAATATTGTAGGTGCATTCCATTTCCTGATTGGTAACTCTTTTAAATGAACTAATTCTTCAGCTAATTTTTCTTTTCTACAGCTATTTCGCTTTTCTTTAATTTGTGTAAGGAATAATTCATAAGCTTTTAAATCAACAAAATTACGTGATCCACGTAATAGCAGATGTTGATTCACTGCTTGCTTAAATGTATCATGACTTTTTTCAACAGAACCATTTTCATGACTGACGCCTGGATTATTTCGCGATGGTGCAACATTGTAATAACCAAGCAATTCTTGCCATCTTTCTGTAAATTGATAGTGGACTGGAAAGTTCTATAATTAATTAAGCCAGATATAATCAATTTTTAATCTCTCAGGGTTTAATTCCCCGAAGCTCTGCTTCGTGATATCATAAGAAACAACTAAAACTTTTTTAGATACCTCGTAGCTCTGCTGCGAGGAGCATCATTTAACGATAGATGAAAGATTTAAAATATACGAAATGAATAAGAGTGGTTATAGCTCGCGATATATAGCTAACGCGGAAAGGTTTTTACCATAGTTTTTGTATTTACTCACATATTCACCAGATCTAAATCCTATTAAACATTGCTGGACTAACTTTAAAAACTGTTTACGTAAAATTATTGATCAATGCCTAAGTTTTTCCTAATCTGTGGTAGAAACATTTCCGTGTTAGCTATATAGTCCCTCCGCCAAAACTCTAAAAAATATCACTTGTGTCACTAATTTCCAAAAATAGTGCGATTTTAGAGCAAATTACTCTAATTTTGAGGGCTGATTTTAAATTTTTGTATTAAAAACCACACTATTTCCCAAAATGCATTCATTTTTTTATTGTCATTTTTTTGTATTTCCATAAGCTTTTGATATAAAACCTTTCATTTTCTTATGGATTTTACTATGCATTTTTGCCTTAAAACCCTATTGCCTATAAGGCTTTTAGAGTTTTGGCGGATGGACTATATAGGGACAAAGATTGGCCGTGATAAAAGCACTATATGTTATGAACTCAAGAGAATGAGGCATAATTATAGACCAGATAGGGCTAACACACTTGCTTGCAGTTTAAGGCAAGGTAAGAGAAAAAGAAAATTAGATATTGATAATAATTTACGAGCAGAAATAATAAAGCAGTTAACACAGGGTATTTCACCAGATATAATTTCAGGTAGACGTAAACTATCACGAGATACTGTCAATATTTCTACAGAGAGTATATACCAGTTTATTTATACATCTCCTATAGCACAAAGGCAAAAATTATATTTATCTTTAGCAAGAAAAAGGAAAAATAGGTTGCATCATGGTACAAGAATCAGAAACAAAAGAATTACAATACCAAATCGAGTTTCCATTACTGAAAGACCAGAGATAAATAGAAAGATAGCAGCAATAGGTCATTTAGAAGGTGATTTAACTTTTAACAAAGGTAATCAAAGTCGTAATATAGGCGCTCTTGTGGATATCAGAACACAAAAAGTGTTTCTCACTTTAAACCGTTCAAAAAGAACACAAGATGTGATTGGTAACATGAATAAAAAACTTAAACAATTGTCGCATATAATCAAAAGCATAACGTTAGATAATGGCAAAGAATTTACCAATCATGAACAACTATTGCCAAAATCTGAACGAAAAGTATATTTTTGCAATCCTTATTCTCCATGGCAAAAACCATTGATAGAGAAGATTAACTCAATGGTGCACAGAGTATACTCTAAATCTTTAGATATAAAAAAATTAACAATAAAGCAATTACAAGAAATTGAGGATTTTTTAAATAATTTACCAAGAAAAGTGCTCGGTTATAAAACACCCAATGAGGTATGGGAAGAAAATATAAATCTGGCTTAATTAATACTGGAATTTACCACTGAAAAATCAAGACAAAAAAATGAGTAGTATGTTTTCCTAATTTTTCGATTATCAGGCAGCAATTTGCTGATAATTTTGCATATAATTCAGATATACATTCATAGGCTTTTTATAACCAATACTTGAATGAAATCTGTGATAATTATATTTATTCAGATAATGATCAATCCCCTCTTTTAACTCTTTAACATTGTTAAAATCATTAATAAAGATACAATTATATTTTAAAGTTCTAAAAAACCTTTCTATTACTATATTATCAATACTTCTACCTTTGCCATTCATTGAAATTTGGATATCATGCTCCTTGAGAATATTTATGTGGTCATAACTGGTATATTGGCTACCTTGATCACTATTAAATATCTGTGGAGCGTTATACTTACTGAGAGCTTGTTTCAAACATCAGTTACAAGAGATGCATCCATAGAATTTGACAGTTTATAGCTCAATATGGCCTTGCTATGCCAATCTATAATAGCTGCCATATACATAAAGCCACCATTAGTTCTAATGTAAGTAAACCACTCCAAACCTCATTCACATTAGGCACATACACTTGCTTTGTTGAGCCAGATTTAGTCCAATATTGATCAAGTAAGTAGCTATAGATCTTATGCTCACTATCGTTTCGAGAAGTAGATTTTTTCTTATGTGGGTAAATAGCTTCTATACCCATCATCCTCATATATTTCAGTACTCGATCTTTACCGACAATAAAACCATCTTCTAGTAACTGTTGATGAATATAGCGATAACCAAATTCAGGATTATCTGTATATATTTCATCTATTCTATTTAAAATACTTAATTTATTTATACTCATCTCCTTGGATTTATAGTAGGCTGTAGATCGACTAATCTTTAATAGTTCACACTGTCTTGATTTTGAGAGTTGATTTAGCTTGGAGTGTACAAGACTCTTTTTATTTGATAAATCCAAGCTTTTGAGCTTTCCCACGGCCCAGTCCCTCTCAACTGTGATTCTACCAAGAGCTTTAGCAAGTTCATCATTTTGCTCTTGTAAATGATTTATTTGTTCTTGATATTCACTCAAAACTTTAGCTGGTTCAAAAGCTAATGCCGCATTACCTAAAAACTGTTTTTTCCAATTTTGAATTGTTTTAACACTTATTGCATATTTTGAAGCTAACTGACCAAGTGTCGACTCCTCTTTTATTAATCTCTCAGGGTTTAATTCCCCGAAGCTCTGCTTCGTGATATCATAAGAAACAACTAAAACTTTTTTAGATACCTCGTAGCTCTGCTGCGAGGAGCATCATTAGCCTTCTCATCCCCTGGTAATATATAAGTAGGGCTGTGCCAAGGTGAACTGAAATCAAACTCCCGATATTCTATGTCTACATTGACCGGTTCGTATGCTACTTTTTTCGTCTGCTCATCATATTTAACTTGTGTATAGCCGGTTAACGGAAAGTCTTTACGTAAAGGATGCCCCTCAAACTCATAATCGGTGAGTATTCGCCTTTTATCATCATTACCATCAAAATTTATGCCGAACATATCATAAACTTCACGCTCATACCAACAAGCGGCGTTAAATATACTCATTGCTGATGGTATGCTTTCATGTTCGGATACGTAAGTTTTAATGATAAGACGCTTATTTAGTTTTAAGCTCAATAAATTGTATACTACTTCAAACCTCTTATTTATTGAGGTTGTCTTTTCTGGATTCCCGCTTTCGCGGGAATGACATCTTGTAGGAAAATCAGCACCAAATAGGTCGGTTAGTACAGTAAAACGTAGCTCTTCTGATTCTTTTAAAGCTTTTAAGAAAGGTAGTAAAAAATTCGGCTCAACTTTATACGCTAGGTTATCCTTAACCGTGATGGGGCTTATCAATATACTTGATTTAGCGGCAAGCTTCTCAATGATTTTTTCGAGCGTCATATTTAAAACCTGTAGTGCGTTTGATTTTCTTTTGTAATTGCATAAGTCCGTAAATTAAAGCTTCAGCTGTAGGAGGACATCCAGGGACATATACGTCAACCGGTACAATGCGGTCACAACCTCGTACTACTGAATAAGAGAAGTGATAATATCCCCCGCCATTAGCACAGCTGCCCATTGAAAGCACCCATTTAGGTTCAGCCATCTGGTCGTATACTTTGCGTAATGCCGGTGCCATTTTGTTGGTAAGTGTCCCTGCAACTATCATAAGATCGGATTGTCTTGGGCTTGGTCTAAACAGCATGCCAAAGCGATCCATATCATACCTACTTGCCGCTGCCTGCATCATCTCAACCGCACAACAAGCAAGCCCAAAAGTCATAGGCCATAATGAATTGCTTCTCGCCCAGCCGATGACATCATCGACTTTGGTTAATAAGAACCCTCGATTTGAAAGCTCATTATTTAGCAATTCGTCTTCTTGATAAAAATTATTATGCATTTTTATTCTTACATAAAGTTAAATATAGTTGCGTAAATCGAGAGCGTCATTGCGAGAAGAAACTGCAAGTTTCGACGAAGCAATCTCGTGAAGTATAGCTTAATCCATTAAGATACTGACACTAAACTTGTGGGATGCCTTATTATATGACATAATGATGCTCCTCGCAGCAGAGCTACGAGGTATCTATCCAAAAAGCTTTAACTGTTTTTGTTGAAATGCTTTATAAGAAGGTTTGCCTGAACCTTGATTCTGTACATAATTACGTAATTTCTGCTCATCACCATGTTTACCTACTGTGCTCATAAAATATCCTTTACTCCAAAACTCACTTCCCCATAATTTTTCTTTAAGATTTGGATATTTCTCAAACATTTTCTTAGAAGTAATACTTTTTATGATTTGAGTTATTTTTGTTGGGCTATACATTGGTATTGACTGTAATAAAAAATGTACGTGATCTTTATCTACTCCTATTTCTAAAAATCTAATTTCATAACGATCTTCTATGTGCTCACAAATTTTACACAAATAATCATCTAGTTCTTGATTGAATATTACTCTTCTATACTCTGCCGGCGTTACTAAATGATATATTAGTACTGTGACATTATGACTCTTATGTATATAACTGCTTTCTTCCATTCAAGTAGTATATCACGAAGCAGAGCTTCGGGGAATTAAACCCTGAGAGATTAAACATTACCACCATGTAAGGACCTTAGTGAAATAAGCTATAATATAATATTCCTGAGATTGCCACGTCGCTACGCTCCTCGCAATGACGAAAATTAAGCCGCAGGATGACATCCCGTATTTCTCACTCCCAGTCTAGGGCTCCTTTCTTCCATTCATACACAAAGCCTACAGTGAGTACGAATAAGAAGAACATCATTGAAAAGAAGCCTATTTTGCCTATTGTTCCAAGGCTAATAGCCCATGGGACTAAAAATGTAATTTCAAGGTCAAAGATAATAAATAAAATAGCAACTAAATAAAATCGTATGTCAAACTTTGATCTAGCATCGTCAAAAGGCTCAAACCCGCATTCGTAAGGCTCTAATTTATCTTTATTATATTTTTTAGTAGCTAATAGATTCGGTAGAATCATTATTAAGCTAGATACTAATGTGGCAATACCAAAAAATATAGCGATTGGTAGATATTCTTGTAAAAGTTCTGAATTCTGTAGCATATATTTTTTATTGTTTTATCGTCATTGCGAGGAAAAACTGCAAGTTTTGACGAAGCAATCTCAGGATGTTTTATGAGATTGCCACGTCGATGCTACGCATCTTCTCGCAATGACACTATATTCTATATTTACCCCAAATAACATTATTTATCAATGACAATATCGGGTTTGACTAATAACTTCATTAAAATAAATACCCAAATGCTACTTGCTATCCACCATATTTGCCAAACATTATATGAAATCATGCCGATAATGTAATAATTTATGAAACATGCATAAGAGCTTGCTCTAAAATTATTATTTCCTATATTACCGATTTGTTTGAGATATTTGTAAACCAAGCTTAAGAATAAAGCTAATCCTATTAATCCTAGTTCTAAGGTAATTTGTAATATGTTATTATGTGGATGAAGCGGTAGTGGATGCCATTTTTCATCTTTATAATCAATCATTTCACTGTCTTTAACTTGGGTATATTTAGAAGAATTAAGGCCGTTGATCATAAGAGGTTTTTCAGCAATTTTATTTGCAACGAAATGCCAGATAAATAAACGATGAGCCGCTGATGGATGGGTAGATAAATATTTATCTGATAACTCCTTAGGATTAATTTGTCCGGCTATGATCGGAAATAATAACGAGCCGGTTATTAGACCGAATATTATCAATTTAGAAAATATCGGTTTTATGAACCTTGCTAAAATAAATACTATCCCGCCTAAGCTAAATCCTAGAAAACTTGCTAAACTATCAGAAATACTTAATAAATAAAGCACTAAGATATATAATATTAGAGCAGAGCAATATTTTTTATCATGAGTTAAAATAGCCACGACTATCCAGGTAGTAATTGACAATAAAGCACAACCACGATCTAGCATATAAAGGTTAAAATTTGCTTTAAATATTCTAGTTAAGAAACCATGAGAGAAATATTCAACAAAGAATAGTAAAATTGCTGTAAGAGTGCCAAATATTAAAGCTTTTTTAAGCTGAGGACGATTTTGAAATGGCTTGAAATTACTGACAACAAAGCCAAGAAATAAGATTGTAAAAACTTGAATAAAATTAATTAGGCTATTGATAGGTTTGGTCGCAAATAAACAAGATATCAAGCACCAACCAGCGAATAGTAGTTCTGTTTTTATCGTCATTGCGAGGAAATTACAAAGTAATTGACGAAGCAATCTCAGGATGTTTAATGAGATTGCCACGTCGCTTTGCTCCTCGCAATGACGATTAGGTATCCATGCGGCAATATTTTGTAGTAATGATATGAGTAAAAACACCGTTACAGTAGCTGCAACTGATAAGCCGGCAACCATGCCGAGGCTAGGGACTAAGAATATAAAAAAATAGTTTATCATGTTAACTTAAAAACATTCTTTAGCAAAGATTTCATAAATAGGGTGTTCGAATGTAGAAAGTGAAATGCTGCCGGAGGTCATCCACCCTTGAAAAAGTAATTTAGGGTCTTCGTCCATTATATATTCCGTTATAGTCATCAATATATAATTATCTTCGTTATACGGATCAAGATTTTTAACACATTTATGTATTTTGATTTTTATATTACCGAAATATTGTTCTTCACCAACTTTAAACGTGAGTTTTTCAGATTTAGCAGTAGTTTTATTTAAGGCAGTAATCTCACAATTATCACAATTTTTGAATTCTGTACTATCACTAATGGCTTGATTAGAATTTAAAATTGGCGGATCATTGTTAATAAGGTTAAATATATCATTCTCAATATCTTCAGTAGTTGTAATAGAATCTAACTCTTCTGCAAATATAATAGGCGAGCAGGTAAATATAATAAACGCTAAAATGATCTTTAAATGCTTCATAAGTAAATTAATCCCTGTTGGGTTAAATTCCCCGTGGCTTGCCACGATTATTTATAGTTTTTTAAATTATACAAAACTTACGCTATGTTTGATGTAATGCCTATAGCTAACACGGGAAGGTTTTTACCATTGCTGCCGTTATTGCATCGCGAAAATCTTTAAAGTTTTTAATAATTTTTCTCAAGTAATTTTTAAAATTAGCCCAACAGTGTTCAATAGAATTTAAATCTGGAGAATAGACCGGTAGATAAATAAGAGTACAACCCGCTTTTTCTAATGATGCTCCTCGCAGCAGAGCTACGAGGTATCTATCCAAAAAGCTTTAACTGTTTTTGTTGAAATGCTTTATAAGAAGGTTTGCCTGAACCTTGATTCTGTACATAATTACGTAATTTCTGCTCATCACCATGTTTACCTACTGTGCTCATAAAATATCCTTTACTCCAAAACTCACTTCCCCATAATTTTTCTTTAAGATTTGGATATTTCTCAAACATTTTCTTAGAAGTAATACTTTTTATGATTTGAGTTATTTTTGTTGGGCTATACATTGGTATTGACTGTAATAAAAAATGTACGTGATCTTTATCTACTCCTATTTCTAAAAATCTAATTTCATAACGATCTTCTATGTGCTCACAAATTTTACACAAATAATCATCTAGTTCTTGATTGAATATTACTCTTCTATACTTTGCCGGCGTTACTAAATGATATATTAGTACTGTGACATTATGACTCTTATGTATATAACTGCTTTCTTCCATTCAAGTAGTATATCACGAAGCAGAGCTTCGGGGAATTAAACCCTGAGAGATTAAATTATATATTTATATTCCACGTCCAATACTATTTTTGTTATGCATCATTGTCTTTTCTTGCAATTTAGATATGTAATTATCCTTATTATATTTTTGGGGATCTTGTACTATTCTGCTCTTGTAATTCTGTATGTGAGATTGCAATGTTTCTAATTCTGATAACTTATCAGTTCTTAGCTTTAATACTTGCTTATATTCTTTCAGTATTTTAATACCCTGTTGTATTGATTCTACAGGATCTAACTGTTCGTCAGATTGTTCAACAGTGTGTGATTTATTTTTATCCTTATAAAAGGGTAGTGCCTTTACTATCTTTTCTAATAATTTAAACATCTTCCTAAGAAAATTATTTTTTATACCCTTTTTATTATCCTTATTTTCTGTTTTATCATTTATTGCAGTATGATCAGAGATATCATGTTTAATATTACATAGTAAAATTAAGTCTTTTAAGTTTTGCTCCTCCTTACGCTGTTTTCGATCTAAATCTTGAGTTTGCTTACCATCTTGCCTTATTCCTCGTTCATCTTTAACTTCATAATGTCCATTTTCTTCTACTACTATTGTACCACTAACTATATATGCCATAGTTAATTCTTTCCTAATAGCTTGTAATTCTTCTAAGCAACTCCCTGCAATTTGCGTGAGTTCCTCTCTTAATTCTGGATATTGTTGTATATTATTTATCTTAATATCATGTTTTATATTGCTTATATCTGACATCTATTTTACTCTACTTTAATTAAGATTATATTATCTTAGTTTATTGATTGCATCAATTGAAAGTCCTGTAATACGAGATACCTCAGCAATAGAATAATTATTGGAAAGCATATTTTTAGCTACTTCATATCTGCCCTCAGCTTTACCGAGCTGCATGCCTTGTTGTATACCTTTTTCTACACCTTGTTGTTCCCAGTGGTGAGCAAGACTAGTCATAAGTTTTTCTCCTTGTTCGGTATTTAAACGAGATTTTAATCTCTCAGGGTTTAATTCCCCGAAGCTCTGCTTCGTGATATCATAAGAAACAACTAAAACTTTTTTAGATACCTCGTAGCTCTGCTGCGAGGAGCATCATTTTCCTTAATTAATCCATTCTGACTTAGTACTGTTTTTAAATCTACTCCGCCTTCTATCAGCAAATCTATTGCTTCATTTATTTTTTTATTCTTCTCTATTTGCATTTCTGTTACCTATATTTTTAATTACTTCTAATATAGGCTCAACAAAAATTTACACAATCATTGCAAAAGACTCAAAATGTTTGAAATTGGTAAACCTATCTCTGTGCCTGTTGGCTAGGCTAGCATTGCGGGGTTAGGGGCAGTATATTCAAAAGCTTATTTATGCAACAAAGCCATTCTGACTTAGTACTGTTTTTAAATCTACTCCGCCTTTTATCAGCAAATCTATTGCTTCATTTATTTTTTTATTCTTCTCTATTTGCATTTCTGTTACCTATATTTTTAATTACTTCTAATATAGGCTCAACAAAAATTTACACAATCATTGCAAAAGACTCGAAAAATTAGTAGACGAGTATGCTTATATTCCTAAAGTATCTCTATATAACTCAAGCATAGCGTCCTGCTCAGCTAGCTTATCTTTATCAAGTTTTTTTAGCTTTAAAACAGTTTTCATCGCTTTAACATCAAATCCGTGCGAAGAAGCATCTTGAAAAATATCCTTAATTTCTTCAGATAGATCAGCTTTTTCTTGCTCTAACCTTTCTATTTTGCTTAAATATTGCTCTAATTGTTCTTTTACTACTACTTCAGACATAAAAAATTATTTAACCTTTTTGAACTTACTATATAATACAAATATCATTCTTATTCAATAAAATATTAATAATGCAAATTTATCCTTTGAGGCTTTTGCCTAATAAAATCGATTTTGATTTTATGAATTTTAAAAAAGTGAGCTACACTTTCTCAATTATTTTATCACTCATTAGCTTTATTTGGATTGGTATGTACAAATTTAATTGCGGTATTGATTTTGCCGGAGGTATAGTTATAGAAGTAAGGCTTGACCAAACGCCAGATTTACCAAAAATGCGTCAAGTTTTAGGTGAGCTTGGAATTGGTGAAGTAGTGCTGCAAAACTTTGGTAGTGAGCATGACTTATCAATTAGATTTGGTAGTAGTAGCGAAGATAATTTAATGAAAAATATTGAGCTAATTAAATCGACGCTTCAAAATAATTTTCCTTATAATTTTGAGTATCGTAAGGTGGATTTTGTTGGTCCGCAGGTTGGTAGGCAGTTAATTGAGGCAGGGACTATGGCAATGCTATTTTCGTTTGCGGCGATTATGGTTTATATTTGGGTGCGTTTTGAATGGTATTTCGGGCTTGGTATACTTATTGCTTTAGTGCATGACGTTATATTAGCACTTGGATTTATGAGTATAACAAAACTTGATTTTAACTTAAGCACCATTGCGGCAGTGTTAACTATCATAGGATATTCTGTTAATGATTCGGTAGTGATATATGATAGGATCAGGGAAAATTTACGTAAATATCATAAAAAAGGCATCACAGAAATCATAAATTTAAGTATTAATGAAACTCTATCTAGAACAATTTTAACAGTAGTGACTACTCTACTTGCTAATTTGGCACTTGTTCTTTTTGGTGGTGAAGCGATTCGTAGTTTTAGCGTACTTGTATTTTTTGGAATAATAGCAGGGACTTATTCGTCTATTTTTATTTCCGCTCCGATACTTACGATATTTGCCAATAGAAAATTTGAGAAGAAAATATAAAAATTGTCATTGCGAGGAGTTCCACCACTGTCATACCGTGGCTTGACCACGGTATCCAGAAAAACAATAAAAAATACTAATAACATTAGTATTTTTTAACTGGACCCCGTGAATAAATCACGGGGTGACATTAGTAAGTCTTTGCCACTCCTCGCAATGACAAAACAAGAGTAATTTATGCTGAAAAAAGAAGATAGAATTTTTACTAATTTACATGGTGAGCAGAGCCATGATTTGAAATCTAGCAAGAAGCGTGGTGATTGGGATAATACTAAAGCTTGGCTTAATAAAGGCAAAGAGTGGATTATTGAAGAAGTTAAGAAATCAGGACTTAGAGGGCGAGGTGGTGCAGGATTTTCTACCGGCACTAAATGGTCGTTTATGCCTAAAGAATCAAAAAAGCCATCTTATCTAGTAGTTAATGCTGATGAATCTGAACCCGGCACTTGCAAAGATCGGGATATATTAAGATATGAACCACATAAGTTAATAGAAGGGTGTTTGCTTGCCAGTTTTGCCATAGGAGCAAATAGCTGTTATATCTATATTAGAGGGGAGTTTTACAACGAAGCTTCCAATATTCAGTGTGCCCTAGATGAAGCATATAAAGATGGTTTGATAGGAAAAAATGCTTGCGGTTCAGGCTTTAATTGTGATATTTATTTGCATCGTGGAGCTGGAGCTTATATTTGCGGCGAAGAAACAGCTCTGCTTGAAAGCTTAGAGGGTAAAAAAGGTATGCCGAGGCTAAAGCCGCCTTTTCCGGCAGGCTTCGGATTGTATGGCTGTCCAACCACTATAAATAATGTTGAATCTGTTGCGGTAGTGCCAACTATTTTAAGGCGAGGAGCTAGCTGGTTTGCATCTATCGGTAAGCCAAATAATACCGGTACTAAGATTTTTTGTATATCAGGTCATGTTAATAAGCCTTGTAATGTTGAAGAGGCAATGGGGATTCCTTTAAAAGAAATAATCGAAAAACATGCAGGTGGTGTTCGTGGCGGTTGGGATAACCTCAAAGCCATAATACCGGGCGGCTCTTCCGTCCCTTTGCTTCCTAAATCCTTATGCGAAACTGCTGATATGGACTTTGATAGCTTAAAGGCAGCAGGCTCTAGTTTAGGTACTGGCGGGATTATTGTTATGGATAAATCGACTGATATTATTTATGCAGTAGCACGTCTTAGTAAGTTCTATATGCATGAGTCTTGCGGTCAGTGTACGCCGTGCCGTGAGGGTACAGGATGGATGTGGCGTGTTATGATGAGGCTCGTTAAAGGTGATGCCAAAAAATCCGAAATAGATCAACTTCTTGAAGTTACAAAGGAAATAGAGGGGCATACTATTTGTGCACTCGGTGATGCTGCAGCTTGGCCAATTCAGGGGCTGATAAAACATTTTAGAAGCGAGATTGAAGAGCGAATGTATACTCGATGAACTTGAAAAATTGGCTACGTCGTTTCTCATTTTTGATCCTCACGTACTAATATATACGCTGCGGTCAAAAATTCCGAGACTCCTTGCTCTTTTCCAAGTTGATCTTCGTATACTAGTGTATCAATAAAATGTTATGCTGTGGCTTGATCGTCATTGCGAGGAAAAACTGTAAGTTTTGTACGTACGCAATCTCAGGAGTATCGCCTTTGCCTCATGAGATTGCTGCGTCGATGCGTTGCATCTCCTCGCAATGACGCTTTTTGGCTCACGCAATAAGATAACAAATAACTAAAAAAAACTTTATGCAAACAAATACCGAATCAAATCACACTAAAACAACTGCTCAAGAATGGAAATCTTTTATTTTAGTAGTAGTTGTTGCACTAATGATTAGAATATTAATAATAGAATCTTTTGTTGTTCCAACTGGATCAATGAAAGATACTATACTTGAAAATGATCGGATTGTCGGTACAAAATATAGTTATGGATATAGTAATTATTCTTTATCTTTTTTTGACTTTATTCATTTATTTAAGGGGCGAATATTTGCTCGCACGCCAGAGCGTGGCGATATCATAATTTTTCGTCCTCCTCATGAGATGAATACTAGATACATAAAGCGTTTGATAGGGCTCCCTGGGGATAAAGTACAATTAATCGATGATATAATATATATTAACGATGAAAAAATAGAGCGTGTAGAGTCAGGAATTTATGTTAGTGAAGAGGGAAGAAAATATTTAAAATTTAAAGAAACATTGCCAAATGGCAAAACATATTGTTCTTATAAGCTCGCTCCTGTTTTAGGAATGATGTCTAATGATAAATATGGTAATACAGACGCTTTTTATGTACCGGAAGGGGAATATTTCTTTTTAGGGGATAATAGAGATCAGTCAAATGATAGTAGGATAGATTTAGGTTTTGTGCCGTTTGAGAATTTTATTGCTAAAGCACAATTTATTTGGTTTTCAACAAAAATAACATGGTGGGATAGTGATATAGGTGTTGTTAACCTGATATTAAAGTTAAAGCCTTGGGTAGAGTCTATCAGGTTTAATAGGATATTTAGAAATCTATACAGCATAGAGGATTGATGGAGTCATTTAAGGAGTTAGAAAAATTACTTGGTCATAGTTTTAAAAATAAGGAGCTTTTAACAGAAGCTTTAAGTCATCCGTCTTTAAGGCAACATCATGAATATAAGGCTAATAAAGATTATGAGCGGCTAGAGTTTCTAGGAGATGCGGTATTAAATTTAATTATCACAGAAATTTTATTTAATAATTTTAAAGAATATAACGAGGGAAACTTAGCTAAAATTAGATCATACTTAGTTTGTAAAGAAACAATTTGCGTCGTAGGAGCTAAGCTTGGTTTAAAAGATTATATTATTATGACTCATGGCGAAGAAATAGCCGGCGGGCGTGATAATCCTAATAATATTGAAAATGTTACGGAAGCTTTAATCGCAGCTATATATCTCGATAGTGAGATTACTACAATTCATAATATTATAGGGAAATTATGGGCAGAATTTATAAAAGTCAAAGATTTAACAGATTATGACCCTAAAACCGCCTTACAAGAATGGGCACAAAGCAAAGATCATCATATCCCTATATACCGCCTAATTAAAAGAGAGGGTGTAGCTCACTTGTCAACCTTTACAGTATCAGTAAAAATAAATGGCTACGAGCAAACAGGTAAAGGACACTCTATAAAAGAAGCTGAAAAAAACGCCGCAAGAAGTTTATTGCATAGGCTTAAAAATGATTAAGCAAAAAACAGTCTCAGTTTGTATTATCGGCAGACCTAATAGCGGCAAGTCCACTTTGCTAAATAGAATAATTGGTGAAAAGCTGTCAATAGTTACCCCCAAAGTCCAAACAACTAGGTCGATCATTACCGGCATTATTACCCTAAAAGATACGCAAGTGATCTTATACGATACGCCAGGGATATTTGAGCCGAAAGGGACTTTAGAAAAGGCAATGGTTAGATGTGCTTGGTCTAGCCTGCATAGTGCCGATATTGTCATGTTAATTATTGATAGCTTAAAGCCATTAGATAGCATAACGCATGATATTTTAAATAAGCTTTGCTCACTTAATATTGTCCCAGTAATTTTATTAAACAAGATAGATATTGAGTCAAAATATCTAAATGACATTAAAGCTTTCTTAACAGAGCAATATCCTGACAGCTTACTTTTTCCTATTTCTGCTATATCGGGTGAGAAGGTTGATAAGCTATTTGAATATATAACGAGTAAAGCAAAAATCGCTCCTTGGCTTTATGAAGAGGACGACATAACCGATTTGCCGATGCGTTTTATCGCCGCAGAAATTACGAGAGAACAGTTATTTTTAGGTTTACAGCAGGAATTGCCTTATAGGCTAACTGTGCAAACCGAAAAATGGGAAGAGCTTAAAGATAAATCTGTGAAGATCAATCAGGTTATAGTGGTATCAAGAGACAGCTACAAAACTATAATACTCGGTAAAAACGGTTCAAAAATCAAAGAGCTAGGGGCGAAATCCCGCATGCAAATGCAACAATTTTTCGGCTTCCCCGTACATTTGTTTTTATTCGTCAAAGTGCGTGAACTATGGGAAGATAATTCTGATTTTTATCAGCATATGAAAGTAAGATAATATGAAAAAATATTTTAGGTTTTTATTTTCTGCTTTGTCGTTTATATTGCCGGTAACAGGCAAAGCTGAAACAATAAATAAAGCCGATTATATAGAATACTATAATAAAGGTGTCGAATTTTATCAAGCAGGTAAACTTGACTTAGCTCTTAAATTATTTAATAAAGGTATAGAAATAAATCCAAATGATTCAGATTTATATAATAGTAAAGGGGTAGTCTTAAGTGATTTAGGAAAATACGATTTATCTCTTGAAGCGAGTCTTTTGCAATGATTGTGTAAATTTTTGTTGAGCCTATATTAGAAGTAATTAAAAATATAGGTAACAGAAATGCAAATAGAGAAGAATAAAAAAATAAATGAAGCAATAGATTTGCTGATAGAAGGCGGAGTAGATTTAAAAACAGTACTAAGTCAGAATGGGTAAATTCCAGTATTAATTAAGCCAGATTTATATTTTCTTCCCATACCTCATTGGGTGTTTTATAACCGAGCACTTTTCTTGGTAAATTATTTAAAAAATCCTCAATTTCTTGTAATTGCTTTATTGTTAATTTTTTTATATCTAAAGATTTAGAGTATACTCTGTGCACCATTGAGTTAATCTTCTCTATCAATGGTTTTTGCCATGGAGAATAAGGATTGCAAAAATATACTTTTCGTTCAGATTTTGGCAATAGTTGTTCATGATTGGTAAATTCTTTGCCATTATCTAACGTTATGCTTTTGATTATATGCGACAATTGTTTAAGTTTTTTATTCATGTTACCAATCACATCTTGTGTTCTTTTTGAACGGTTTAAAGTGAGAAACACTTTTTGTGTTCTGATATCCACAAGAGCGCCTATATTACGACTTTGATTACCTTTGTTAAAAGTTAAATCACCTTCTAAATGACCTATTGCTGCTATCTTTCTATTTATCTCTGGTCTTTCAGTAATGGAAACTCGATTTGGTATTGTAATTCTTTTGTTTCTGATTCTTGTACCATGATGCAACCTATTTTTCCTTTTTCTTGCTAAAGATAAATATAATTTTTGCCTTTGTGCTATAGGAGATGTATAAATAAACTGGTATATACTCTCTGTAGAAATATTGACAGTATCTCGTGATAGTTTACGTCTACCTGAAATTATATCTGGTGAAATACCCTGTGTTAACTGCTTTATTATTTCTGCTCGTAAATTATTATCAATATCTAATTTTCTTTTTCTCTTACCTTGCCTTAAACTGCAAGCAAGTGTGTTAGCCCTATCTGGTCTATAATTATGCCTCATTCTCTTGAGTTCATAACATATAGTGCTTTTATCACGGCCAATCTTTGTCCCTATATATCGCGAGCTATAACCACTCTTATTCATTTCGTATATTTTAAATCTTTCATCTATCGTTAAATGAGCCATGATATATCTATATTTAAATGATGCTCCTCGCAGCAGAGCTACGAGGTATCTAAAAAAGTTTTAGTTGTTTCTTATGATATCACGAAGCAGAGCTTCGGGGAATTAAACCCTGAGAGATTAAAAATTGATTATATCTGGCTTAATTAATTATAGAACTTTCCAACTACTAGATTTTGTGGTCAAAAAACTAAAGCATGATTCAATTATGGGAGCAATTTTTAGCAAATTTTAATCACGTTATAAACGCCAATTTAGGATAAGAGAAGTGGTTCTGGAGCTAAAGCATCAAGTTTTATACGAGATTTAGTGATAGCATAAGAAGTAACACAAGCTAGAATATGCACCAAGAAATTAACAGGAGATCTATGCCTTGTATGCTCTAGGTTCATTCTATTTTTTAGTATATTAAATACTGATTCAATTAATCTCTCAGGGTTTAATTCCCCGAAGCTCTGCTTCGTGATATACTACTTGAATGGAAGAAAGCAGTTATATACATAAGAGTCATAATGTCACAGTACTAATATATCATTTAGTAACGCCGGCAAAGTATAGAAGAGTAATATTCAATCAAGAACTAGATGATTATTTGTGTAAAATTTGTGAGCACATAGAAGATCGTTATGAAATTAGATGGAAAGTTCTATAATTAATTAAGCCAGATATAATCAATTTTTAATCTCTCAGGGTTTAATTCCCCGAAGCTCTGCTTCGTGATATCATAAGAAACAACTAAAACTTTTTTAGATACCTCGTAGCTCTGCTGCGAGGAGCATCATTTAAATATAGATATATCATGGCTCATTTAACGATAGATGAAAGATTTAAAATATACGAAATGAATAAGAGTGGTTATATAGCTAACGCGAAAAGGTTTTTACCATAGTTTTTGTATTTACTCACATATTCACCAGATCTAAATCCTATTAAACATTGCTGGACTAACTTTAAAAACTGTTTACATAAAATTATTGATCAATGCCTAAGTTTTTCCTAATCTATGGTAGAAACATTTCCGTGTTAGCTATAGCTCGCGATATATAGGGACAAAGATTGGCCGTGATAAAAGCACTATATGTTATGAACTCAAGAGAATGAGGCATAATTATAGACCAGATAGGGCTAACACACTTGCTTGCAGTTTAAGGCAAGGTAAGAGAAAAAGAAAATTAGATATTGATAATAATTTACGAGCAGAAATAATAAAGCAGTTAACACAGGGTATTTCACCAGATATAATTTCAGGTAGACGTAAACTATCACGAGATACTGTCAATATTTCTACAGAGAGTATATACCAGTTTATTTATACATCTCCTATAGCACAAAGGCAAAAATTATATTTATCTTTAGCAAGAAAAAGGAAAAATAGGTTGCATCATGGTACAAGAATCAGAAACAAAAGAATTACAATACCAAATCGAGTTTCCATTACTGAAAGACCAGAGATAAATAGAAAGATAGCAGCAATAGGTCATTTAGAAGGTGATTTAACTTTTAACAAAGGTAATCAAAGTCGTAATATAGGCGCTCTTGTGGATATCAGAACACAAAAAGTGTTTCTCACTTTAAACCGTTCAAAAAGAACACAAGATGTGATTGGTAACATGAATAAAAAACTTAAACAATTGTCGCATATAATCAAAAGCATAACGTTAGATAATGGCAAAGAATTTACCAATCATGAACAACTATTGCCAAAATCTGAACGAAAAGTATATTTTTGCAATCCTTATTCTCCATGGCCAAAACCATTGATAGAGAAGATTAACTCAATGGTGCACAGAGTATACTCTAAATCTTTAGATATAAAAAAATTAACAATAAAGCAATTACAAGAAATTGAGGATTTTTTAAATAATTTACCAAGAAAAGTGCTCGGTTATAAAACACCCAATGAGGTATGGGAAGAAAATATAAATCTGGCTTAATTAATACTGGAATTTACCGTTTTTTGCGGCGTATTTTATCCTAATTTGTATATGATGTCTATATTTATTTAAACTTAAAGTTTAATATCAATAATATAAATAAACTTTTTATTTATATAAGGCTTTAGTAAAACTTAGGCGATGATAAGGGGATAAGCCATATTCTTTTATAGCCTGAGCATGCTCTTTTGTGCCATAGCCTGAATTTTTGTGCCATAAATATTGCGGGAATTCATTACTTAATTCTAGCATTAATCGGTCTCTAGTAACTTTTGCTATAATAGAAGCCGCAGCAATTGATAGTGATAAATTATCACCGTCTATGATGCTGATAAATCTTTTATCGCTGAATTGCATGTTACCATCAACTAAAACTATTTCTGGCTTAGTACTAAGGTTTTCCGCAGCAAGAATACAAGCTTTTTTTGTTGCTTCTAATATATTAATCTTATCAATCTCAGTATGTGAGATAATACCGGTTGCCCAATTGTAACTAGCAGTTATCTGTTCATATAATAACTCTCTCTTCTTTTTAGAAAGTTTTTTAGAATCCTTAATACCAGCTATAATATTGTTTTGATCCACTATTACAGCGGCAGCTACTACTGGTCCGGCTAATGGTCCTCTGCCAGCTTCATCTATGCCAGCTAGAATAAAGTTTGGGTATTTTTTTTCAAAATGTAATATATCTATTTCCATAATTGTATTTTTTATATTTCTAATATATGATAAAGCAGTTTATGAGTTACAAATAAAGTGCAAAATTATTTTGAATTGCTAGGGTTAGAGCAAATTTATAATATTGATTTGAAGATATTAGAAAAGCAATATTTTGCTATGCAGATAAAATATCATCCTGATAAAGCCAAAAATTTGCAAGAAAAAGAGCAAAATCTTATTATAGCATCAAACCTAAATAGAGCTTATTCTACGCTTAAAGATAGTTTAAAGCGTGCTGAATATATGCTGCTTTTATATGGTGTAAACTTAAATGATGAGAAAGTACGCAGTAAGCTTTCTGCTCTTGAGTTAAGTATATTCTGGGATGAAATGGAGCTGATAGAAAATACTAGCTCATATAAAAGTTTAGAAGAAATAAAAAGTAAATATGAATTAATGGAGCAAGCAGAAGTAAATTTTTTAGCTAAGTCTTTCAAAAAGCAAGATTTATCAGATGCGACTATCAAAACTAGTAAACTTAAATATATTCATACATTGCTGAGTAAGCTTCAGGAAAAAATGAAATTATGCAAATAATAGAAATTAGAGAACCAGGGCAAGCAGAATCTAAACAAGAAGCTAAAATAGCTGTAGGTATAGATTTTGGCACTACTAACTCGCTAATAGCTATTTCAGCTGGTAGAAAAGTTAAAATTATACAAACTGAAGATAATAAAGAATTAATCCCAACTACTATAGAATTTACGAATAACAATATTATAGTAGGTAGTAATAAAGGTGTACGTTCAATTAAAAGGTTATTCGGCAAAACATTAAATGAAATTCTAAATACTCCTGCTCTTTTTTCTTTAATTAAAGATTATATAGAGGTAAATAATCAGGAACTTAAATTAAATTTTGCCAATAAGCAAATGCGGATTGCTGAAATTGCAGCAGAAGTTTTTATATATCTAAAACAACAGGCAGAAAAAGAGCTTACAACTGAAGTAACTCAAGCTGTTATTACTGTTCCAGCTCATTTTAATGATGCGGCAAGAGGGCAGGTGATGCTTGCAGCAAGGCTTGCAGGCTTAGAAGTTCTAAGGCTGATTGCAGAGCCTACTGCAGCTGCTTATGCTTACGGATTAAATAAAAACCAAACAGGTTGTTATCTTGTATATGATTTAGGTGGTGGTACTTTTGACGTATCAATTTTAAATATTACAGAGGGTATTTTTCAAGTTATAGCAACAAATGGTGATAATATGCTTGGCGGCGATGATATAGATAAAATCATTGCTGATTATTTTTGTAATAAATTTAGTTTACCTGATAATTTAGATACTCTACGGCTTGCTAAAAAGGCAAAAGAAACATTATCGAACCAAGATAATTTTGAGTTCAATAATATATCGCTTGATAAACAAACATTTGAACAGTTAATTACCCCTATAATAGTTCGTACAATCAATATAGCCAAAGAATGTTTGGAAATAGCAGGAAATCCGAACATAGATGGCATTATTTTAGTAGGTGGTGTAACTCGTATTCCGTTAATTAAGGATGAATTATATAAAGCTTTTAAAGTAAATATTCTTTCAGATATTGATCCTGATAAAGCTATTGTATACGGGGCTGCACTGCAAGCAGAGAATCTAACAACACCGAACATCGATTCATTATTGATTGATGTAGTACCTTTATCTTTAGGTATGGAATTGTATGGCGGCATCGTTGAAAAAATTATCATGCGAAATACTCCGATCCCTATTTCTGTGGTAAAAGAATTCACAACTTATGCTGATAATCAAACCGGCATACAATTTCATATACTACAAGGTGAACGTGAAATGGTAGCAGATTGCCGTACTTTGGCTAGGTTTGAGCTAAAGGGGCTTCCTCCCATGAAAGCAGGAAGTATTAGAGCGGAAATTACTTTTTCTATTGATGCTGATGGTATATTATCTGTTTCTGCTTACGAAAAAATAAGTAATACCTCACATATCATAGAAGTGAAGCCAGATTACGGGATTGATACAAGTGAAGTTGATAAGGTTTTAGAAAATGCTTATAACAATGCTAAACTAGATCATGCTGCAAGATTATTACAAGAAACAGTTATTGAAGCTGAATCTTTGATTTTTAATATAGAACATGCTATTAAAGAATTAGTAGATTTGCTATCAGAAAACGAAAAGCATATAATCAGTAGTTTATTAAATAACATAAAGCACGCAATAGATACACGAGATCGTGCTTTAATTAATAATGCTGTTAAAGATTTTAAATCTAAAACAAAAAAATCTTTAAATACAAAGATTAATGTAGTAATTAGTGATTTGTTGAAAGGTAAAAATATCAATCAAATTAAATAACTTACTTCTAAAGGTAATTGGTATGTCAATCCGTTACTCGCATCCTCACGTACGTTTATGTACGCTGCGGTGCTGCGTTCCGTGTTTCCTGCAAATTCCTCTTTATAAGATAAGTTATATGAAAAATCTAAGGAAGAAAGAGGATAATGTCAAAAACAATAAAAGTTATATTTGTTATAAATAATGGGGAAGAGAAAATAATAGAGGCACCGCTAGGGCTTTCTATTTTAGAAGTTGCTCATAGTAATGGCATAGATCTTGAGGGTGCTTGTGAAGGTTCTCTTGCCTGTGCTACTTGTCATGTTATTTTAGAGGAAGAATTTTACAACAAATTAGAAAAACCTAAGGAAGAAGAAGAAGATATGCTTGACTTAGCCTTTGGTCTTACGGATACTTCTAGATTAGGGTGTCAGATTATTTTAACTGAAAAATTAGACGGTATAAAAGTACCTATCCCGTCTGCTACTCGTAACATAAAATGATGGATTAAAAAAGTGATACGTAAAATACTTATTTTTGTTTTCTTAGCCTTTACTATAGTATGGTTTGCTGCTGCTTATACTTTAAAAAATAATGTGATAAATTTAATTAAGAATTCTGAATCGGATAATCTTAAAATATCCTATAATACAGTTAAATTTTCAGGATATCCGTTTCACTGGAAAATTACTATAACAGATCCAAAAGTAAAATTAATAGATCATGTAAATTCTAAAGAGCTTTCAAGTGAAAATATTGTTTTAAATATTAAGTTTAGTACTAAAAAAGCTACTTTGAATTTTGGACCATTTATTAAAGAAGTGGATAATTACGGCGATAAAACATTCACCTATGATATGCGTAGTAAAGAGGATATAAAAGGAATAGGGAAATTTAATAAACCTTTATATAAAATATCGAAAGATGATGATCTAAAAGAAGTAATAAAATCGATTCAGCTTAATAATAAATCATTATTAATATTCAAAGATGATGAAGAGATTTTTAAAATTAATGATTTAGCTTTCTTTATTGCTAAGAAAAATCTAGCAGATAGCGAAGATATTTCATTGATTTTAAATATGAATTATGATTCTGAAAAGAATATAGCTAATTTTAAAAATGCTACTTTAGATATTGCTGCTTTATTAAAATTTACCCCAGATGGTGAAAATTCTGCTATTTTACAAAATTTTAATATAGAAAAATTTGTTTTTAGTTGTGATCATAGCTCTAAAATCAATCTAAATGGTGCTTTACAATTTTTTGCTAATAAATTACCGCAAGGTAAGTTATCGTTTGAGCTTGAAAATTATCACTCTATGATTGATAAGTTATTACCTAATAATATTATGTTTTCTAAAAAGTTTATTAAAACACTTATTGCTAAAGCAGTTAATAAAGCTTCCGATGAAGCTGTAGTTAAAGCATCAGATAACTTAAATCCTGATTATTCTAATATAGAAAAAGCTAAGTTTGATGTTGAATTTTCTGAAAAAGGAATAAATATCGGCTCTATTAATTTACTTGAGTTAAAACTTGGCGATAGTAAAGAAGAACAGCAGCCTGAAAATCATGCAAATTAATTATATGAATAACCTTAAATTAGTATTATATAGCTTTGTTTTTAGTATAATTCTTACATGTAGTGATATTTATGCTGATCAAAAGCAAAAAGTTTTTAAGATTGGTACTGGCTCTATTTTGCAAGGTTATTATTCTATAGGTCTTGATTTATGCAAAACAATTATAGGATATGAAAAAAATAATGAAAATATAGTATGCGAAGTTGTAGCAACAAACGGTAGTATTGAAAATTTAAAATTATTGCAACGAGGTAAAATCGATTTAGCTTTAGTACAGGCAAATATTGCAGTAGAAGCATATGATGGGATAGGTTATTATAGCGATAAAGAAAAAATGCAAAATCTACGTCAGCTACTAAATTTACATGATGAATTTTTTACAGTTATCGTAAAAGATGAGGATAAGATAAAGTTTTTTGCTGATATTAATGGAAAAAGAATAACTAGTGGTCCAGAATATTCCAGCAGCAATATTACTTATGATGCAATGTGTTCTCTATATAAATTTGCTAAAGAACCAATAAATACTGATATTAATTACGAAGATTCTATCGATAAATTCTGCCAAAAAGAAATAGATGCTATAATCATGATGGTTGGACATCCAAATCCTTTAGTGAATTTAATTGCTAATAGATGTGAAATTGATTTTGTTTCAATTGAAAACGATAAAATAGCAGAATTAATACAACAAAATAGAGCTTTTCGCAAAGCGGAGCTTCATAAAGGCTTATATCCAGGTATTACAGATGATCAAACAACTGTAAAAGTATCAGCAATTTTAGTAACTAGAAATGATGTAGATTCTAATATGCTAGATAAATTTATTGGTGCTTTTCATAGAAATGTTGCAAGTTTTAAACTTTCTAATTATTTATTGAACAATATTAACATTAACTATTTTGCCGATACTCAAAACTTTGTTTTACCAAAACATGATTCGGTCAGAAATAGAGAATAACTATTTATTAGAGTATTATATAGAAATACTATGTTTAAAAATATACTTATACCTATGGACTTAGCAGATAAAAAGTCTGTGAAAGCTCTTCTTTCTAAAGCTTTAATGTTTGCAACCGCTTCTCAAGCAAAGCTACATTTTATATATGTGATTTCTGATTTTGGTATGAAAATGGTCGAAGATTATTTACCTAAAAATTGGATTGCAGAAAAAAAAGCAAAATATCAAACTCAAGTAAAAGAGCTTATAAAACAATATGTACCAGATGAAATTGAAGCTGATTATTACATAGGTAGCGGTGCTGTTTATGATGAAATAATTAAGCGTTCCAATGATATCAAAGCTGATTTAATAATAATCTCAGCAGTTAGACCGCAGCTAAGAGATTATATGCTTGGTCCTAATGCCTCTAAAATCGTTCGTCACTCTAGTATATCAGTCTTAGTAGTAAGAGAAGAGTAATTAAACCTCGTCTAATGATGCTCCTCGCAGCAGAGCTACGAGGTATCTAAAAAAGTTTTAGTTGTTTCTTATGATATCACGAAGCAGAGCTTCGGGGAATTAAACCCTGAGAGATTAACCTTAAGCTTTCTCTATAAGGTTCAATAAACACTTTATGACGATATTTTGGTATCCACACAAAGTGATACATTATTCTAAAAACATGATGACTATTACGCCTCAATTCCATTCTACTAAATTATAATATGCCAACGCTTATATTATAACGCTATCCATCTAGGGAGCAAACTCCCTAGATTTTCGCTATGCGGTTAAATATTTAATGCTTTTATCAGCTTAAAAGCGATATTTCTACAATTTAAAGTAAATTATTGGATATATAATACAAATTATAGATTGATACACTCGCCACTTTTTTTAATAAAAATTTTTTGTCAAAACTTCAGTTACAGATCATGGGTCAGAATATAAGGGGAATATAGAGCATCATGCTTTTGAGTTATTTCTTAGCATAGAAGGTATAGAACATACTACAACTAAGGCATATTCTTCCCAAACAAATGGTATGTGTGAGCGTTTTAATAAAACCATGAAACAAGAATTCTTTGATACGGCTATGCGAAAAAAGATTTATACAGATCTTGATGATTTACAATTAGATCTTGATATTTGGTTAGAGCATTTCAATAATGAAAGACCTCATTCTGGTAAATATTGTTATGGTAAAACTCCTATGCAAACTTTTCAGGATAGTAAGAAATTAGCTGTTGACAAGAATAATGAAATCTTGTATCTTGAATGTGTATCTGACAGTCAAAATTTAACTGACAATCAGGTGCGAAATTTATAGTGTCTGTAAGATCAAATCTTGACTTCTACACTTACACCCACCTTAAGCCGGTATGTCTTCAACAGCTGCTTGCTTTTTACTTGTTTTTGCTGTTGGGGTAATAATAGAAGTAATTATTGGCTCTATTAGTCCTTTAACTACATCTTCTGTAATAGTAACACGCTGTTTCTTCAGCTCAGCCACTTTATACATGCTATCAAGTAAAAGATGCTCAATTATCGAACGAAGACCTCTTGCTCCAGTTTTTTTAGCTAAAGCTTTTTCAGCAATAGCTTCCAATGCAGAATCCTCAACTATTAACTCAGCTTCATCAAGCTCAAATTGTTTTTTAAACTGCTTTACTATAGCATTTTTTGGCTTAGTTAAAATTGTAACTAAAGCTTCTTTATCTAAATCATCTAAGGTTGTAACGATTGGTAATCTTCCGATAAATTCAGGAATTAATCCAAATTTTGTTAGATCCTCAATCTCTAAAGATTTAAGAATCTCTCTGTTAATTTTTTCTTTGTCAATATTTACATTTGCTGCAAAACCTATAGAACTATTATTTGTTCTAGAAGTTATGATGCTATCCATTCCTATAAAAGCACCACCGCAAATAAACAAAATATTTGAGGTATCGAGCTGCACAAAATCTTGCTGTGGATGTTTTCGACCACCTTGCGGAGGAACAGAAGCAACAGTGCCTTCCATAATTTTAAGTAGTGCTTGTTGTACGCCCTCCCCTGACACATCTCTAGTAATTGAAGGGTTTTCGGACTTTCTAGCAAGCTTATCAACCTCATCAATATATATTATACCTTTTTGTGCTTTAGCCACATTAAACTCGGCAGCCTGAAGTAATCTAAGTAAAATATTTTCCACATCCTCACCAACATAACCAGCTTCCGTTAAAGAGGTAGCATCAGCCATAGTAAAAGGTACGTCTAAAATTTTAGCAAGTGTTTGAGCAAGTAAAGTTTTACCAGAACCGGTAGGACCAATTAACAAAATATTAGACTTATTAAGCTCAACATCATTATTGCCTGATTGGACATATTCAAGCCTTTTATAATGATTATATACCGCTACTGCTAAAACTTTCTTAGCTTGTTCTTGACCAACTACATAATCATTTACAACTGAACATATTTTTTGCGGAGTTGGAATAGTGGAAGTAATCTGCTTTAACGCTATTTTACTTTCTTCTTCCATTATGTCCATGCATAAATTTATACATTCATCACAAATAAATACCGCAGGACCTGCTATTAACTTTTTCACCTCATGCTGCTTTTTGCTACAGAATGAACAAATTAATTCTTTTTTATTAGCTTCTACTACCATCAATTTTCCTTTTTTTATGTTTATACTAATTGTTATGCTATGTATGGATCAATTTCCCGTCATTGGTTGCGTGGATCAAAAAGCGTTCTCGGTGTCATCCCGTGGCTTGTCCACGGGATCCAGAAAACAGTAAAAAGTACTAATAATTTTAGTATTTTAAGTTGGATCCCGCGATCAAGTCGCGGGATGACAACTGGAAAACCGATCCACACAACAATGCCTTGCGAGGAGCATAGCTTTGATGCAATCTTAAGGACATTTTCATAAGATTGCCACGCCACTTTCAGTGGCTTGCAATGACATTTTTGTTACAAAACCCTACCATACATATAATAGTCCTTATGCTCATTTGCAACTATTTCGTATTTTTTAAGTATTCCCTCACGTGCAAAGCCGCATCTCTCAAGTAAATTAATTGAGCGTAAATTATCTGTAATTACTGTTGCTTGAACTCTGACAATTCCAATATGATCGGCAATTTTCAAAACATTTTTTATGGATTTTAACATTATACCCTGCCCCCAAAAGCTATAATCCAAATCATAACTGATTTCTGCTTTATGATGCTCTAAATTTATTATGTTAAAACCGGCAGTACCAATAAGTTTATTATCACTTTTAAGTGCAATACCCCAGTAAAAACTTCTGTGATTCTTATATAAACTAGACCAATAACGAATTTCTTCCTTAGCTTCCTCTAAAGTTTTTGGTCTGTTACTTTCTGTTATATAAAGAGCCATTTCAGGCTTATTCATATAACTAAAATAATCTTCAGCATCCATGCCCGTTAACTCTCTTAATATTATATCATCTAAATCAAGCGTAGGAAAGGGGGAGTATAAATATTTTCTATCAATCATAAATATTTTGCAGGGTCTTGTACATTATTCTTTTTAAAAGCATCAAGCCTTATTGTGCAAGCAAGGCAAGTGCCGCAAGATAGATCATCTTCGCTAGGATCATAACATAGATATGGTATTTTTATAATCTACTCCAAGCCTAAGCCCTGTTTTAATTATCTGATCTTTAGTCATATTAATCAAAGGAGTATGAATAGTAACTCCGCCTATATTGGTTGCTAGATTTGCCATTGCTTCAAAAGATGTGATATATTCAGGGCGGCAATCAGGATAATTTGCTGAATCGCTAGTAACGCCTATGAAAATATCCTTAGCATATTATTTCGGCAAACCCTAATGCGTAACTTAAAAAAATTGTATTACGGGCAGGTACATAGGTAACCGGCACATCTTCAGGTAGCTCTTTCGTGTCGTGATAATGAGGAACTTTTATATCATCATCAGTAAGAGCAGAACCACCGAAAGCTCTTAAGTCTATATTGACAATTTTATGTTGCTTGACATTATACTCTTTTACTAGCTCCGTAACTTTCCGTAGTTCAGCATTGTTATGCTGCCCATAATTAATCTAGGTTTGGAAGTAAGTATTTACAAGGGATAGAAGATACTCTATATAATTTTTAGCAAAAAAACAAGAGTATCCCCATGAAGAAAGATATTACTGCATTATTTTGTTTTGTCGATGATTTTTGTAAAATTAGCGAGCAGTGGATTAATAAATCATTTCTACCATTAAATGATGCTCCTCGCAGCAGAGCTACGAGGTATCTAAAAAAGTTTTAGTTGTTTCTTATGATATCACGAAGCAGAGCTTCGGGGAATTAAACCCTGAGAGATTAATAAAAACCCTACAAGAAAGCCTGAAATAAGCTATTCTGAGCTGTTAACAATAGTGCTTTTATACCATCAATCACCTTGTAAAAACTTTAAATATTTTTATATGTCCTATCTACAATTATATAAATCAGACTTTGTAACTCTTCCATCATATACTCGTTTTATAGCTCTAAAACCAAGAGTTCTGAGTTATTTAGTTTTATTACTTGAATGGTATATGCAGGCAGCTCAATCTACGGGAGTTTCTTATATTGACGCCACATCTTTAGAGGTTTGTCATCGAAAAAGAATCTCTCGTAATAAAGTCTTTGCCGGTATTGCTGCTTTGGGTAAAACAACAAAAAGTTGGTTTTTGGGTCTAAAATTACATTTGGTTATTAACGAAAAAGGTGAGATTCAAGGTCTAAAACTAACGCCTGGTAATGTAGATGATAGAGCGCCGGTTTCGATAATCACCAAACATATCACGGGATTATTGTTTGGCGATAAGGGTTATATCAAACAGGAGCTCTTTGATGATCTATACAGCAAAGGAATCAAGTTAGTAACTGGCATAAAGAAGAAAATGAAGAATAAACTTATGCCATGATTTGAAAAAATATTATTACGCAAACGCTCAATTATCGAAACAATATTTAGTGTGCTGAAGGGTGCTTTCGAGATCGAACATACAAGACATAGATCAATTTGGAATGCCTTTGTACATATCTTATCCGCCCTAATTGCATACTGTATGAAACCTAACAAACCTGCTATATCTCAAAATTAGCTAATCCAGAATTCAGGTTGAAATATCCATTGGGTTTAAAAGAATAGAAGAATTAGAAGTTATAATAGATGATTTTAGACTTACTCCTATGTCTAAAGAGGTGTTATTTTTAGCAGGAAAAGCTTTTCAAAAATATAAATTAAATGGTGGGATTAAAAATTCAATATTACCAGATTTTTTTATCGGTGCTCATGCAAGTATATTAAAGATAGACTTATTAATAAGAGATATAAGTCGTTATAAAACTTACTTTCCTAAAATAAATCTTATTACTCCTAAATATTCTTGACTAAATAGTGATAATAATTTAAAGTCACGCTGTTACTTTTATAACTTATGGCGGGTGTAGCTCAGTTGGTTAGAGCATCAGGTTGTGGTTCTGAGGGTCGCGGGTTCGATTCCCGTCACTCGCCCCATATATATTTATTAATTCCATAAACACGGTGACAGATTCAGAACTTGAGGTTGTCTTTTTTACTACAGTTATTAATCTCTCAGGGTTTAATTCCCCGAAGCTCTGCTTCGTGATATACTAACTTGAATGGAAGAAAGCAGTTATATACATAAGAGTCATAATGTCACAGTACTAATATATCATTTAGTAACGCCGGCACAGTATAGAAGAGTAATATTCAAAGATGATTATTTGTGTAAAATGTGTGAGCACATAGAAGATCGTTATGAAATTAGATTTTTAGAAATAGGAATAGATAAAGATCACGTACATTTTTTATTACAGTCAATACCAATGTATAGCCCAACAAAAATAACTCAAATCATAAAAAGTATTACTTCTAAGAAAATGTTTGAGAAATATCCAAATCTTAAAGAAAAATTATGGGGAAGTGAGTTTTGGAGTAAAGGATATTTTATGAGCACAGTAGGTAAACATGGTGATGAGCAGAAATTACGTAATTATGTACAGAATCAAGGTTCAGGCAAACCTTCTTATAAAGCATTTCAACAAAAACAGTTAAAGCTTTTTGGATAGATACCTCGTAGCTCTGCTGCGAGGAGCATCATCAGAAAATAATAAAGGATTACCTTTAGCTGAAGAAGAAGTTTTAAATATTTGTGATAATGCGACTGGTATATTAGTCAGTAAAGATAGAGCTAGAAAGCTTGAAATATCTAGAGGATATAAAGATATTAATCCTAAAAATTGCTGGAACGAATGGCAAGCCTACAAAAATAAATCTGCTTAAATAACTTTATTTTGAAGCATTTTCTATTATTTCTTTTGCTTTAACATAGTATTATGAACACCAAACTTTTATATAGACTGGCTAGAAACTTAAGATTCTATAAAAAAGATTTGATCATTGTTATAATCTCTCTTCTTAGCGTATCGCTTGCATTATTGCTAATCGGGAATGTTTTCAGAAATTTAGTTGATCAGGGTTTGGTTTTAGATCGCACTGCGGCAGTTGATAAATCCATATTATATATCTGCCTGCTTATTATTATCCTAAGTATTGCTAGTTTTTTCCGTTCGTATTTTATTAATAATGTTGCTGAGAAAGTCTCGAGTCAAATAAGAAAAGAAGCCTATAGCAATCTAATTAATTATGAAATTACTGAATTTGAAGAGCTAAAAATCGGCGATATAATCTCACGCCTAACGAATGATATAGAGCAAATATCTAAGCTTATTATTAATTTCCTATCTTTTTTTATTCGCAATTCAGTGATGTTAGTTGGTAGCATTATTTTAATGTTTTTTGAAAGTTTTAAACTAGCATCGATAGTAATTATTACCATTCCTTTGCTGCTAATTCCCATAATCAAATTTGGTAAGCACGTTAAAGCTTTATCCAAAAAAACCTTAGAATCTCAATCACTTTTAGCATCTGATATTAACGAAAGTTTTAGTAATATCAAAACCATCCATGCTTTTGGAGGTCAGGCAGCTAAAATTACTGAGTTTAATAATCTGCTGCAAGATTATTTGACCTATTCGGCAGCTCGTTTAAAAATTCGTGCTTTGTTTTTTGCATTCTCAATGGCTTTTATATTTCTTGGGGTTACGCTGGTTATTTGGATTGGGGCTTTGGATATAGTAAAAGGTAATTTATCCTCCGGTCAAATTATATCATTCATTTATTATGCAATTATTGCCGGCTTTAGTAGTGGTGGTATTTTTGAGCTATTAAGCGAGATGCACTTGCCGCTTGCTGCTTTAGAGCGAATAGTTACCATCATTGATAAATCCCCTATAGTTAATCATAATAATTATTCGAATTTAAAGCCCGTTAATTCTATATCGCTAGAGTTTAAAAATGTAAATTTTTCATACCCATCAAGACCTAATTTAAAGATCATCAACAATATATCTTTTAAAATAGATTCTACTCAGTTTATTGGCATCGTTGGCAGATCAGGCTCAGGTAAAAGTACCTTGATGCAGCTACTATTACGCTTTTATATCCAAGAAAGCGGTACAATTCTGGTAAATAACCAAGATATTGCTCTTTTAAACCCTAACGAAATCCGTAAATTAATTGCTTATGTTCCACAAGAGGCTAGTATTTTTTCTGGTACTATTAAATCAAATATTATGTTTGGTAATGATTCTAGCGAAGAGGAAATAACCGAAATAATAAAAATTACCGGTATAGCTGATTTTGCTGATAAAATTCCTGATGGGATTAATGCTAAAATCGGTGAAAAAGGTGTTAGGCTATCAGGCGGACAGAAGCAAAGAATAGCCTTAGCAAGGGCTTTACTACGCAAACCGCAGATTCTACTTCTCGATGAAGCAATGAATGCTTTAGATAGTCAAAGCGAGCAGAAGCTATTAAGCTCTATTAGGGATATAATGAAAGGAAGAATTGTTATATCAATCGCCCACCGCATCAGCAGCATAGAATCAGCCGACAATATTTTGATAATAGATAAAGGAGCAATAGAAGCCGAGGGAACGCACGCTCATTTATTAAAAACCTCCAATCTCTATCGCACTATTTATAAGGAAGTGGATTTATGACTAACTACCCGCGTGTTGGTATAGGTATTATCCTATTTAATAGTAAAAATGAGATTTTGCTTGGTAAACGTATTAGCTCGCATGGCGAATCTACTTATGGCAATCCAGGTGGGCATTTAGAATTTGGTGAAACTTTTGAAGAGTGCATCATTAGAGAAGTTTTAGAAGAGACAAATTTGATAATTAAAAACCTTGAATTTTTAGCCGTTACTAATAGACCTATTGCCTAACTTGCTTCTAAAGGTAATTTGGGCGTCGATCCGATGCCCGCATCCTCACGTACTAAAGTGTACGCTGCGGTGCTGTGCTTCGTGTCTCCTACAAATTCCTCTTTATTAGCTATAGCTTAATCTCTCAGGGTTTAATTCCCCGAAGCTCTGCTTCGTGATATACTACTTGAATGGAAGAAAGCAGTTATATACATAAGAGTCATAATGTCACAGTACTAATATATCATTTAGTAACGCCGGCAAAGTATAGAAGAGTAATATTCAATCAAGAACTAGATGATTATTTGTGTAAAATTTGTGAGCACATAGAAGATCGTTATGAAATTAGATTTTTAGAAATAGGAGTAGATAAAGATCACGTACATTTTTTATTACAGTCAATACCAATGTATAGCCCAACAAAAATAACTCAAATCATAAAAACTGAAGTTTTGACAAAAAATTTTTATTAATCCACTGCTCGCTAATTTTACAAAAATCATCGACAAAACAAAATAATGCAGTAATATCTTTCTTCATGGGGATACTCTTGTTTTTTTGCTAAAAATTATATAGAGTATCTTCTATCCCTTGTAAATACTTACTTCCAAACCTAGATTAATCCAGAATTCAGGTCTATAAGATTAAAGAAATTCTAAAAGAAAGTTTAAGAATAGAAAATTTAGATCAAGAAAATGGCTATTATAACGGTGGTCAAATGATATTTTGTGATAATAATTTTAGTAGTAAAAAGTTTTAAGTAGTTTCGGTGATTTGTTTATATTAGAAGACGTTATACCTGATTATGCTAAGGGTGCTAGAGAATAAAAATTATATCAGGATGTGATAAAAATTTTATAACTTGTTGCAATAAATTTAATAATGCTATAAATTTTAGGGGCGAACCACTAATACCTGAAGTTTTGACAAAAAATTTTTAATGATGCTCCTCGCAGCAGAGCTACGAGGTATCTAAAAAAGTTTTAGTTGTTTCTTATGATATCACGAAGCAGAGCTTCGGGGAATTAAACCCTGAGAGATTAAAAAAAGTGGCGAGTGTATCAATCTATAATTTGTATTATATATCAAATAATTTACTTTAAATTGTAGAAATATCGCTTTTAAGCTGATAAAAGCACTCAATATTTAACTTTAAATATAAATTTTTACTTTAGTCAGAACAATTAGAATTTTTGTCAAAACTTCAGTAATACCCGAGAAAGATTTTATAAATTCACATTTAATATAATAATGAAACAAAGCTTTATAAAAGTGATTTTTAATGAATTAAAGACTATATTCAAAACAAGCAACAATATAGAGCAAAAGAAAGAAGTAGCATTGTTTGACTATTTTGAGATAGTAAGAGATAATTTAGCATGTGCGTTTCAAAAAATAATAAGAGAATATGAAAGAGACTAAAAGTTTTTTTACAAAAAATAATAGATTAAACAAAGGCTATGCTAAGAATTGTCATTCTAATGAAATAGATAAAAATTTTTATCGTAAAAAGTTTGAGCATATATTGCCACCAATTGATACAGTTACCGAATATGAAAATATTTATCCAGGTACTTTAGAAAAGTTAGTGAATATGGCACAAAAAGAGCAAGCTCATAAACATGAGATAGAATTACAAAATTTAAAAATAAAGGAAAAAGTTGCTAAATTAACTAGAATTTATCTAACAATATTTGGTATTGTTGCTGTATTGGTATTCGGTATTTGTTTAATTATATCTTTCCCATTTTTTTAATAGAATATATAAAAATAAAGATAAAATATTTTATTTACTTGTAATTTAGAGTAAAATAAGTTAAATGCAATATAAAACAACGTAAGACGGAGTAGTTTTATTTCTAAAAATAATTTTCCTAAAGCTAATAGAGAAATCAGAGCTAGAGAGGTTCGTTTAGTAGGCGAAAATGGCGAGGTGCATGGCATCGTAAATATTAGGCAAGCACTTGATATGGCTGAAAGAGTTGGTCTTGATTTGGTTGAGATATCGCCTAATGCTGAGCCTCCTGTATGTAAAATTTTAGATTTCGGTAAATTTAAGTACGAAAGCAAAAAGCGTTTACATGAAGCACGTAAAAAGCAAAAAATAGTCGTACTTAAAGAAATGAAATTCAAACCTAATATTAGTATAGGTGACTTTGAAACTAAACTAAGGAAAATAAAAGAATTTCTAAAAGATGGTGATAAAGTAAAAATCTCTTTATGGTTTAAAGGTAGAGAAATTCTTCATAAGGATGTTGGTGAGGAATTATTTAAACGTATAGAAGTAGGATTAGAGGGGCTTGCTAAGATCGATCAGCAAGCTAAAATGGAAGGCAAACAAATGATAATGATAGTTAGCCTTGACAATAAGGTGTAATACGTCATTGCCAGGAAGTTATTTTAATAACCGACGCGGCAATCTTATTAAGCCTCCTGAGATTGCCACGTCGATGCGTTGCATCTCCTCGCAATGACAATCGCCAAAATCAAAAACAATCAAAACTATAATAAATTATGCCAATCAAACTTTTAATGCCTGCTTTATCTCCAACTATGACGGAAGGGAATTTAGCAAGGTGGTTAAAAAAAGAAGGGGATAAAATCAATCCCGGAGAAGTGATCGCTGAGATTGAAACCGATAAAGCAACTATGGAAGTGGAGGCGGTAGATGAAGGAATTCTTGCTAAAATAATTATTCCTCAAGGTAGTCAAAACGTGCCTGTGAATTCGTTAATAGCGGTATTAATCGAAGAGGGGGAAGAATTATCTGGAATTGAAGAATTTATAGCGAAAAATAACAGTAACTCACCTAAAAAAGAAGAAATATCAAAACCTGCTGAAACTATAGCTCCTCAGAACGTTAAGGAAGAGAATATTACGACCGCTTCAGATCAAAACAATATTAAGGTGTTTGCTTCACCGCTTGCTAAAAGACTCACAAAAATTCAAAATGTCAGACTTAAAGAAATTAAAGGTAGTGGACCGCATGGCAGAATAATCAAACAAGATGTATTATCGCATAAAGGCGGCTCAAAAGCCTTAAGTAATAAGATAGTTAGTAGAAATTCTGAAGAATATCGTTTAGCACCTAATAACAATATACGTAAAATTATAGCTAAGCGTCTTCTTGAATCAAAACAAACAGTTCCACATTTTTATTTATCAATAGAATGTAATGTTGATAAGTTACTAGATATAAGAGAAGATATTAATAAGTCTTTTGGTGATGATAAATCCGCAAAAATATCAGTAAATGACTTTATTATCCTAGCTGCTGCTAAAGCTTTGCAAGAAGTACCGAACGCTAATGCATCGTGGGGGGATGATGCTATTAGATACTACAATAATGTTGATATTTCAGTAGCGGTAGCGATTGAAAATGGACTTGTTACTCCGATAATTAGAAATGCTGACCAGAAAAATATTGTAGAGCTGTCTAGTGAAATGAAAGGGCTAATCAAGAAAGCTAGAGAAAATAAATTAACTCCCGAAGAATTCCAAGGCGGAGGGTTTACTATTTCAAATCTTGGTATGTATGGTATTAAAAATTTCAATGCTATAATTAACCCACCACAAAGTTGTATAATGGGCGTTGGCAGTAGCTCAAAACGTGCTATAGTCAAAAATGATCAAATAAGTATAGCAACAATTATGGACGTAACTCTTTCTGCTGACCACAGAGTAGTAGATGGAGCAGTTGGAGCAGAATTCTTAGCTGCATTTAAGAGGTTTATAGAAAGCCCTGCTTTAATGTTATTATAGTCTCATTCAATGTCATTGCGAGAAGAAACTGAAAGTTTCGACGAAGCAATCTCAGGAGTCCTAATATTGTTTCATGAGATTGCCGCACTCCCTGCGGTCGTTCGCAATGACGATACCTCATCACAAATAAAATAATATGAACATTTCAAGCTTTTCGGACAATCTGACAAAAATTTTAGGTAAATATGAGGATTTAAGTGAAAAACTATCCTCAGGAATTGGAGGGGAAGAATTTGTTAAAGCTTCCAAGGAATATGCTGACCTTGAAGATATTGTCCAAAAAATTAAAGAATATAACAAAGCTAAGGCTGAACTTGAAGAGGCAAATAATTTTAAGCAAGAGCCTAGTTTAGATAAGGCAACTCTAGAAATGATTGAGGAAGAAATACGCAATCTTGAAGATTCCTTGCCACCTCTTGAGCGTTCTGTAAAAATAGCTTTACTACCAAAAGATGAAGCAGATAGTAAAAGTGCTATTATTGAAATTAGAGCAGGCACAGGCGGTGAAGAGGCAGCACTTTTTGCTGCTAAGCTGTTTAATATGTATCAAAGGTATGCGGAATTAAAAGGCTGGCGTTTTGAGATATTATCTATTGATGAGACAGGCATAGGGGGATACAAAGAAGTTTCAGCATCTATAAAAGGTAAAGATGTATTCTCTAAGCTCAAATTTGAATCAGGAGTCCATAGAGTGCAGCGTGTTCCGGAAACTGAATCGCAGGGGCGTATTCATACCTCGGCTGCTACTGTTGCTGTACTTCCGGAAGTAGAAGATGTTGATATTAAACTTGAAGAAAAAGATTTAAGAATTGATACTTATAGAGCTTCAGGAGCAGGAGGGCAGCACGTTAATACAACTGATTCTGCTGTCCGAATAACACATATACCTACCGGTATTACTGTAGCACTACAAGATGAAAAATCCCAACATAAAAACAAAGCTAAAGCATTAAAGATCTTACGTGCTAGAATATATGAAGAAGAACGTAGGAAAAAAGATCAAGAAAGAGCCAATAATAGACGTGAGCAAATAGGCTCTGGGGATCGTTCGGAGCGTATACGTACTTATAATTTTCCACAAGGACGTGTATCAGATCATCGAATAAATCTTACTCTTTATAAAATAGATGAAGTAATTAACGGACAGTTAGATGAATTTATTGAGGCTTTAATTGCAAATGATGAGGCTAAGAAGCTTTCAGATATATAAAGGGTTCATATGGGTAAACGTACACTATTGAAAGAATCTCAGAATAAAACAAGCAAAGAGTTAGCAAAAGAAAGATTAGAAATTAGAAGATTACAGTTTAAAGCAGAAAAACTTGGTTTTAAAAATTCTGATAATAAAGCAGAACTTTTATCACTGAAGTTTTGACAAAAATTCTAATTTGGCTCTGTCTCATCAATTGTGTAAATTTCGTGAACCATTAAATTCTACCATCAAATTTGATCATAAAATGAGCCATAGCTTCATTCCAATTGGGGATAGGCATAGACCATTTTTTGGTAATATAATCAATTGTCAGATATAAAACCTTAAATACTGCGTCATCATTTGAGTCTTTTGCAATGATTGTGTAAATTTTTGTTGAGCCTATATTAGAAGTAATGATGCTCCTCGCAGCAGAGCTACGAGGTATCTATCCAAAAAGCTTTAACTGTTTTTGTTGAAATGCTTTATAGTCCGTCCGCCAAAACTCTACAAGCCTTATAGATAATATGGTTTTAAGACAAGAAGTAATATAACAATCCGTAAGAAAATGATAAAATATGGTCATAAACCTTATGGATTTCAGTCAATGCCAATAGACAACATTATCAAATCGCAAGAACAAGGGAAACTGTTTGGTTATAAATTAAAAGAAGAATTAAACCCAAATAATAAGCTATATAAATTAAGAGAATTAATAAATTGGTCTAGGCTCGAAGAGTGGTTATCAAAAAATGTTTGTATTAAGAAATTTGGTAGAAATAGAAAATGTCATAGAGTGATGCTTGGCATAACGATGCTACAAGCAATGTATAATTTTTCAGATTCATTATCAGAGGAAGAGCTAAAAGAGAATATGTATTGGCAGTATTTCTGCGGGTGGGAATATATAGAAAAAGACATAGCTATCTCGGAAACTAGTATACGACGGTTTCGTAGTGTATTAGGTGAAGCTGGATATAATGAGATATTATCGGAGTTGATCAGGGTTGGGATAAAAACTAACACAATTAAAAAAAAAGATTTGGAATTAATCATCGCTGATACGACTGTACAAATTAAGAATATCAAACACCCACACGATGTTTATTTAATGGATAAAGCTAGGCTTAGCATAGTAAAGCTTTGCAACAGTTTGGGTATACATTTGAATGAAACATACGCTAGAACCTATAAACGCGATATAGTAAAGCTATGGAAATATAAAGAACATAGTAAAGCCAAGAAGCGTTGGAAAATAATGAAGCATTTAAAAATATTACTGGGTCGTTTGATTAGAGTATGTGAGCGTGAGATCAAAAATAAGCAATTAAACTTGTCTCTCAAAAATCAAGAAGTATTGCAAAAAATAAAACAAATACATAACCAATCTGTTTTAAAAAGAGAAGCTAAAAAGCAATATAAAGAAGATAACAAAGTATTATATAGTTTTCATGCCCCTGAAGTAGAGTGTATAGGAAAGGGAAAACGCAACAAGCCATATGAGTTTGGCAATAAAGTAGCGGTAGTAGTAAGTGGTCGTAGAAATTTTGTTTTATCCGCAAAATCGTTTCATAATAATCCTTATGATGGTCATACATTGCATCAGAGCTTTGAAGCAGTAGAGAGTGTCACTGGAATCAAGATAAAGAAATCATTTGTTGATCTTGGGTATAGTGGTAGCAATGTAAAGGAGAAGAGTAAGGTATATACCCCAAAAACGCGGAAGAAGTTGTTACAAGAGGACAAGTCTATGATCAAGAGACGCAGTGCCATAGAACCAATAATAGGTCACTTAAAGCAATATGGTCGGATGGGTAGAAACTTCTTGAAAGGTATGATAGGAGATATTATCAATCCAATAATCTCTGCTATTGGTTTGAATTTACGATGCATTGCAAATCATTTACAAATCGTGTCTAACTCCACATAAATCAAAAATATCATCATGCAAAAACTAGATGAACGATAAAAAATCGTTAACAATAGCTCCATATCAAAATTAGACCAACACAGAAATGTATCAGTAAAAATTAACATAACTTATTAATTTTTATTGAAAATCTTAGCAATTTGTTGTCAAAACTCTATCCCATTACAAATGATCAGGATTTGAAGTGTTTTTGGCGGATAGACTTTATAAGAAGGTTTGCCTGAACCTTGATTCTGTACATAATTACGTAGTCCCTCCGCCAAAACTCTAAAAAATATCACTTGTGTCACTAATTTCCAAAAATAGTGCGATTTTAGAGCAAATTACTCTAATTTTGAGGGCTGATTTTAAATTTTTGTATTAAAAACCACACTATTTCCCAAAATGCATTCATTTTTTTATTGTCATTTTTTTGTATTTCCATAAGCTTTTGATATAAAACCTTTCATTTTCTTATGGATTTTACTATGCATTTTTGCCTTAAAACCCTATTGCCTATAAGGCTTTTAGAGTTTTGGCGGACGGACTACGTAATTTCTGCTCATCACCATGTTTACCTACTGTGCTCATAAAATATCCTTTACTCCAAAACTCACTTCCCCATAATTTTTCTTTAAGATTTGGATATTTCTCAAACATTTTCTGAGAAGTAATACTTTTTATGATTTGAGTTATTTTTGTTGGGCTATACATTGGTATTGACTGTAATAAAAAATGTACGTGATCTTTATCTACTCCTATTTCTAAAAATCTATAGCTAACACGGAAATGTTTCTACCACAGATTAGGAAAAACTTAGGCATTGATCAATAATTTTACGTAAACAGTTTTTAAAGTTAGTCCAGCAATGTTTAATAGGATTTAGATCTGGTGAATATGTGAGTAAATACAAAAACTATGGTAAAAACCTTTCCGCGTTAGCTATAATTTCATAACGATCTTCTATGTGCTCACAAATTTTACACAAATAATCATCTAGTTCTTGATTGAATATTACTCTTCTATACTTTGCCGGCGTTACTAAATGATATATGAGTACTGTGACATTATGACTCTTATGTATATAACTGCTTTCTTCCATTCAAGTAGTATATCACGAAGCAGAGCTTCGGGGAATTAAACCCTGAGAGATTAACTAAAAAAAGTGGCGAGTGTATCAATCTATAATTTGTATTATATATCCAATAATTTACTTTAAATTGTAGAAATATCGCTTTTAAGCTGATAAAAGCACTAAATATTTAACTTTAAATATAAATTTTTACTTTAGTCAGAAAAATTAGAATTTTTGTCAAAACTTCAGTTATTTAAAAATAATGTATTAAAAATACAGATAAAAAAATGGAAGGTCACAATGCACTTAAATCAAAAAATAATAAAGCCAAAATTAGGTTTACTAGAATTACTGAAATTTTGACAAAAAGATAGCCAAACTTATAAGTTATGATATAAATACGCTCAAATACAAAAGGGTGATGAACGAACATTAGAATTACCCATGACGAATATTAAAATTACCCATTTTTGAGTAAAAAATATTGTCTAAAGTGTTACATTATTATCCTCCGATTTTATAGTTAATTTTTTGCCTTTAGCTGTAGCGATTCTATAACTTTCAGTATTGAGTTCAAGAATTGAAGAATGGTGAACCAATCTGTCAATAACTGCTGACGTAGTCATTTCATCTTTAAAAATAGTATTCCATTTTGCAAAAACTAAATTGCTAGTAATTAATACACTACGCATTTCATAACGTTCAGCTAATAAGGTAAATAAAACATCAGTTTCTTCACGATTATATGGTACATATGATATATCATCAATTATCAATATTTCACAATAATCGAATTTTTTAATAATTTGCTTAAGTTTTAAACTAAGCTTTGCTTCTAGTAATTGTTGAACCAAATTAGCTGCTGTTGTATATAATACACGTCTACCAGCAAGACACCACTCACGTGCTAAACCTATACTAAGATGACTTTTGCCAGTGCCAGGATTACCAAAAATAAGTATATTTTCATAGCGATCCATAAATTCTCCTTGTGCAAGATATTGGATCTTAGTTGGCGATAATCCTGGGATACGCTTAATATCAAAGTTGCTTAATAACTTATCTCGAGAGAGTTTTGCTTGCTTCAGCAATCTGGCAATACGTTGTTGTTGTCTATGTTCTAACTCACGTATGGCTAACTCCTGTAGATAATCTATATATCAGGAGTTTCGCACTTAGCAAATAATATGCTAATCTAGAGAAAAATAGTTTTAGATAAAAATGACAAGATCAAAATGTAGCAAAGATTTATATAAATCATTCTTACAAGCAAGTAGTGTAAGATATACTAGCAAAGCATTATCTGAAGTAAGTCCATTAGATCTATCGCACGATAGTGCAAGTCGATGGTTAAAGAGTAAGGATTTTCGCCCTAGCGAAATCTATAGCAAAGTGTCAAAATATATTGATCTGGAAGATCCTTGTTTATTAGTGGGAGATGACACCTTATTGTCAAAGCAATACAGTAAGAGGATCGAGCTTGTAAATTATCAATATTCTGGGGCTGTACATGATGTTATACCTGGTATAGGAATGGTAAACTTACTGCATTACAATACTCAAATTGATCAATCTACTCCTGTAGATTATAGAATATATGATAAAGAAACTGATGGTAAAACAAAGAACGAGCATTTTTGTGATATGCTTACTTTAGCTAGTCCGTCCGCCAAAACTCTACAAGCCTTATAGATAATATGGTTTTAAGACAAGAAGTAATACAACAATCCGTAAGAAAATGATAAAATATGGTCATAAACCTTATGGATTTCAGTCAATGCCAATAGACAACATTATCAAATCGCAAGAACAAGGGAAACTGTTTGGTTATAAATTAAAAGAAGAATTAAACCCAAATAATAAGCTATATAAATTAAGAGAATTAATAAATTGGTCTAGGCTCGAAGAGTGGTTATCAAAAAATGTTTGTATTAAGAAATTTGGTAGAAATAGAAAATGTCATAGAGTGATGCTTGGCATAACGATGCTACAAGCAATGTATAATTTTTCAGATTCATTATCAGAGGAAGAGCTAAAAGAGAATATGTATTGGCAGTATTTCTGCGGGTGGGAATATATAGAAAAAGACATAGCTATCTCGGAAACTAGTATACGACGGTTTCGTAGTGTATTAGGTGAAGCTGGATATAATGAGATATTATCGGAGTTGATCAGGGTTGGGATAAAAACTAACACAATTAAAAAAAAAGATTTGGAAATGATGCTCCTCGCAGCAGAGCTACGAGGTATCTAAAAAAGTTTTAGTTGTTTCTTATGATATCACGAAGCAGAGCTTCGGGGAATTAAACCCTGAGAGATTAATCATCGCTGATACGACTGTACAAATTAAGAATATCAAACACCCACACGATGTTTATTTAATGGATAAAGCTAGGCTTAGCATAGTAAAGCTTTGCAACAGTTTGGGTATACATTTGAATGAAACATACGCTAGAACCTATAAACGCGATATAGTAAAGCTATGGAAATATAAAGAACATAGTAAAGCCAAGAAGCGTTGGAAAATAATGAAGCATTTAAAAATATTACTGGGTCGTTTGATTAGAGTATGTGAGCGTGAGATCAAAAATAAGCAATTAAACTTGTCTCTCAAAAATCAAGAAGTATTGCAAAAAATAAAACAAATACATAACCAATCTGTTTTAAAAAGAGAAGCTAAAAAGCAATATAAAGAAGATAACAAAGTATTATATAGTTTTCATGCCCCTGAAGTAGAGTGTATAGGAAAGGGAAAACGCAACAAGCCATATGAGTTTGGCAATAAAGTAGCGGTAGTAGTAAGTGGTCGTAGAAATTTTGTTTTATCCGCAAAATCGTTTCATAATAATCCTTATGATGGTCATACATTGCATCAGAGCTTTGAAGCAGTAGAGAGTGTCACTGGAATCAAGATAAAGAAATCATTTGTTGATCTTGGGTATAGTGGTAGCAATGTAAAGGAGAAGAGTAAGGTATATACCCCAAAAACGCGGAAGAAGTTGTTACAAGAGGACAAGTCTATGATCAAGAGACGCAGTGCCATAGAACCAATAATAGGTCACTTAAAGCAATATGGTCGGATGGGTAGAAACTTCTTGAAAGGTATGATAGGAGATATTATCAATCCAATAATCTCTGCTATTGGTTTGAATTTACGATGCATTGCAAATCATTTACAAATCGTGTCTAACTCCACATAAATCAAAAATATCATCATGCAAAAACTAGATGAACGATAAAAAATCGTTAACAATAGCTCCATATCAAAATTAGACCAACACAGAAATGTATCAGTAAAAATTAACATAACTTATTAATTTTTATTGAAAATCTTAGCAATTTGTTGTCAAAACTCTATCCCATTACAAATGATCAGGATTTGAAGTGTTTTTGGCGGATAGACTAGCTAAAGAAAGAGGTATCAAGCCTGATGCTATAGTTATGGATGCTTGGTATAGTGGTTTGGATAATTTAAAACATATACGTAATTTAGGTTGGATATGGGTTACCAACCTAAGAAAAAATAGAAAAGTTAATCGTAATGTTAGCTTGGAAACTTTAGAGATTCCCGATGAAGGGCTAAAAATTCACCTACGTGGATACGGTTGGGTTACGGTATTTAAGTTTGTGGCAAAAAATGGTCGCATTGATTACATAACAACTAATTTAGAGAATCCTACACGTGAGCAAATAGAGAAAATTGTTAAGGCGCGTTGGTCTATAGAAGTTTATCATCGAGAATTGAAACAAACTTGTGGTATTGAATGCTGTCAGGCACGCACGGGTCGAGCTCAAAGAAATCATATTTGCCTTGCTGTATTGGCCTGGCTTGATATGAACAAAAGGAGGATAAATGAAAACATTACTTTATATCAACAAACTTGGGAAGTTATAAAAACATCAATTCAGAACAACATTAAATGGCTTCTAACTAATACACAATTTTGCTAAGTGCGAAACTCCTGTATATGTTTTCTTTTCTTGCTCAAAGCTTTCTGCAACTGATTTATAGCACGATGCAAAAGTAGGTAAGCAAAGGTTCTTGAGTAAATTATTTAGCGGTTGCGGAGTTATTATCTGTTTACTCATGCAACCTCCATTGTTTTCAAGCAATGTAATTGATCATATTCAGACAGTATTGGTTGATTAATTTTTACTGAACAAACAGTTTGAGTCTGGCTATTTAGTAAATCTGTAATATGATGACTAACGAATATTAGAATTACCCTCAACGAACATTAAAATTACCTATAAAAAAGAAGTAACTATGGACAGTAAAATCGAATAAAAATTTATTTTTAAATATTTAAATATTATTCGAGAATTACTGATGACATGTACAAATAACCAAGTAGGTATTTTAATGCAAAAGATCAAAAAATATAATCAGATAATTTCTGCTGCAAAAGCAGGTATGAGTGTAAAAACGGCACGTAAGTATTTACGTATTAATAAGTATCCAAGCGAATTACGCACAATACGTAAATATAGGACACGTAAGGATCCATTTGTGAAGCACTGGGATGAAATAGAATCAATGCTAGAATCAGCACCGGAGTTGCAAGCAACTACCATATTACTGAAGTTTTGACAAAATCCTTTCCATAAGGAGAAATGTATTCCAATTTTTTTATACTTTTTTAGTAATAACAAAATTTATTTATTCTATTTGGGTACATAATGTGTCAAAAACTGTAGCAATTTTGTCTAATATTGCTGGTTTATACTTACTAATATTATTTGGTAATTCTAGCTTTTTATTAAATGAGGTTTTGGTAATTTGGTTACTTCCATCAAAACTTGATTTTATTGTAATTTCCAACTTACCGTGTTTATTACTTTTGCGTATTACTGGTGCAAATGGTTTGACCTGATGATTATTTCTAATATTTCTATGATCTGGTATCCCTCTGGATATAGACTTTTCTAATATTTCTTCAAGGGCAATTTGTGGCATAGATCTATAAACTTCACTTGGAGACAACATATTGCTATTGATTTTTTTATCCCATGCCCTTACTTTTCTTGCCTTAACTGAAGATTGTGCATGATACAATATGTTGTACGCTAGCATTACGAATAACATATAATCCTCATCTTTATTTGGATCATTCGTTTGAAATTTATCCATCAATAATTTTGACTTACCAAATTTAAAAAAATGCTCAATATCAAACCTTTGTCTATAGTATTCATATACTTCTTTACCACTGATTTTATCTTTTTGTTGGCCAGAAACACATAACCATAAATCTCTGTTATATTTCCTATTTCCTGATGCATCTAACACCTTAACCTGAATAAAATTCAGCGGTTTATCAGACATGATATGCTGTTTCTTGCCCTTGATTAGATAATTCTTAAATAGTGAAATACTAATTGATATGTCACCATTTTTTGTAGCCTTTACTACAGTTTCTTCTGTATCTGGAATCAGTAAATTATCAGAACTACTACAAGAAATCTTAGCTCCATAAGATCTTTTACGACCTCTTGTTTTTTGCTCCTCTATATATATTTTGTAAATACTGCGATTAATTCTTTGGCGGGTTATTGTTACCGTATTTGCTTCATTGTGCAGCGGGTGAATGAAAGATAGAGCGCTATAACCTGCATCACCTACTGTTATATTTAGAGCCTTTTGTGGTATTTGCTTAACAATTTTCATTATTTGTTTGCTACCTTTGCTATACTTATTCTCATCTGATTTTACTCTATTTATAGATATTGGTACAGACCATTTAGGCTGAGCACCGATGCAAACTACACTATATTCATAACCCGCAACTGGTCGGTTATTAGCATTCTGTCTAATATATGTACGATCAATTGCTTTCTTGGAATCTTTCTTGCTACTCACTGTAGTATCTATTTGCAGTAAGTTTTTACCCTCATTAATCAGTTTACTTATTAAGTATTTTTCTATATCTTCTCGAGTCTTAAAACGTTGCTCATCTCTTATATTTAATGATTCATCACGAGCACAGTAAAAATTCTCTATAGCTCTGTATACACTTGACCAACTACGCTGAAAATATTTATTAGTTGTTAATTCAACAACAGATCTTGCTTTAACGCTATCATTAGTTACTAGTGATAGTATTAATTCTAAAACCACATCTTGATTATAGGGGAAAATTTTTTATTTCTTGCAACATTTCTTGCATAATCATACACACTAAAAACCATTTTGTATTTGAGCGTATTTATATCATACTTTATAAGTTTGGTTATCTTTTTGTCAAAACTTCAGATATTAGCATATTTGACAGAAAAGTATCATGGGAATTATAATGGGAAGCAATTACGCTGTTTGCAGAAAAGGTTGAAACAATGGAGAGCTGCACATGGTAAGGATAAGACAGTAATCTTTTTACAAAATATTCTTCCTGGCAAACAGAGTCAGTCTGATTAGACCAATATGAATCAATTGGGTATTTGTATTGGTGGGCAACCATATCCTCACTTACTATTTCATTTTATGTTGCCTTATTCATGTTGGGAAACTTTTAGCATATGCCATAGTGAAAGTTTTGATACATTAGCATCAGGGTTTGAAAAAGCTGTATGGGAGTTAGGTGGAGTTTTACCAGAGCATCGTACAGATAATTTAAGTGCAGCTACCAAGCAATGTGGTAATAGTAGACAATTTACAGAAAGATGGCAAGAATTGCTTGGTTATTACAATGTTGCACCATCGCGAAATAATCCAGGCGTCAGTCATGAAAATGGTTCTGTTGAAAAAAGTCATGATACATTTAAGCAAGCAGTGAATCAACATCTGCTATTACGTGGATCACGTAATTTTGTTGATTTAAAAGCTTATGAATTATTCCTTACACAAATTAAAGAAAAGCGAAATAGCTGTAGAAAAGAAAAATTAGCTGAAGAATTAGTTCATTTAAAAGAGTTACCAATCAGGAAATGGAATGCACCTACAATATTATCAGTACGTGTTAATCCAAGCAGTACAGTTAGTATTTTATCTGTAGCTTATTCTGTGCCTAGTCGCTTAATAGGTTATACTTTAAAAGCTTATATTTATTCTGAAGAAATAGAGCTTTACTATGGTAACAAATGTTTACAAAAAATGTCTAGAATCAGCAATGGCTATGTTATTGATTATAGACATATTATTGATAGTTTAGTACGTAAACCTGGAGCATTTGTTCAATATCAATATTATGAAGCTTTATTCCCACGTGCTATATTTCGTCAGGTATATGACCAGCTTATCTCTATATATCCATATAAAGGGCATAAAATATATCTTAAAATATTACAATTAGCAAAAATGTATGGAGAATTGAATGTAGTTACTGCATTAGAAGTGCTATTAGAAAAGAAGATTGAGCCAATAATTGATCATATTACAGATTTACTAAATAGCCAGACTCAAACTGTTTGTTCAGTAAAAATTAATCAACCAATACTGTCTGAATATGATCAATTACATTGCTTTAAAACAATGGAGGTTGCATGAGTAAACAGATAATAACTCCGCAACCGCTAAATAATTTACTCAAGAACCTTTGCTTACCTACTTTTGCATCGTGCTATAAATCAGTTGCAGAAAGCTTTGAGCAAGAAAAGAAAACATATATAGATTATCTACAGGAGTTAGCCATACGTGAGTTAGAACATAGACAACAACAACGTATTGCCAGATTGCTGAAGCAAGCAAAACTCTCTCGAGATAAGTTATTAAGCAACTTTGATATTAAGCGTATCCCAGGATTATCGCCAACTAAGATCCAATATCTTGCACAAGGAGAATTTATGGATCGCTATGAAAATATACTTATTTTTGGTAATCCTGGCACTGGCAAAAGTCATCTTAGTATAGGTTTAGCACGTGAGTGGTGTCTTGCTGGTAGACGTTATTATATACAACAGCAGCTAATTTGGTTCAACAATTACTAGAAGCAAAGCTTAGTTTAAAACTTAAGCAAATTATTAAAAAATTCGATTATTTTGAAATATTGATAATTGATGATATATCATATGTACCATATAATCGTGAAGAAACTGATGTTTTATTTACCTTATTAGCTGAACGTTATGAAATGCGTAGTGTATTAATTACTAGCAATTTAGTTTTTGCAAAATGGAATACTATAGCTAACGCGAAAAGGTTTTTACCATAGTTTTTGTATTTACTCACATATTCACCAGATCTAAATCCTATTAAACATTGCTGGACTAACTTTAAAAACTGTTTACATAAAATTATTGATCAATGCCTAAGTTTTTCCTAATCTATGGTAGAAACATTTCCGTGTTAGCTATATTTTTAAAGATGAAATGACTACGTCAGCAGTTATTGACAGATTGGTTCACCATTCTTCAATTCTTGAACTCAATACTGAAAGTTATAGAATCGCTACAGCTAAAGGCAAAAAATTAACTATAAAATCGGAGGATAATAATGTAACACTTTAGACAATATTTTTTACTCAAAAATGGGTAATTTTAATATTCGTCATGGGTAATTCTAATGTTCGTTCATCAATCACAGATTTCATTCAAGTATTGGTTATAAAAAGCCTATGAATGTATATCTGAATTATATGCAAAATTATCAGCAAATTGCTGCCTGATAATCGAAAAATTAGGAAAACATACTACTCATTTTTTTGTCTTGATTTTTCATGTATGGACCTCCTGTAGAATGCAAGAAAAAAATAACATCAATAATAAAAACAAACAAATGCAGTCATGTATCCGGCTTATAGCTGATAAATCAACCTAATTTATTCTACAGCCCTGATGGAATTCGCTGGCTTACAAACTATATACTTATCAGTCCATCGGCTTCTAAAAGAGCCACTGAAAAACGCAGTTTTTTTGTAAGCTAAGGTTTGTCTTATTTACCATCAATATTAATTATCTCAAGCATATTTCGGGTTGGAATCTCTTACATATTGTTTTGCTTTTACCTATTCATTATATAAATCACCATTTATTTTACTTATAAGTGCTATGCTACACACTCTTTAGCTACAAACTTTACTCTCTACATAATCATCTCCTGATCTTAGTACAGCAAACACCACTCTTGCCAACTTATTAGCTATGGCAACTGTCGTTTTATTATGGCTACTTCGCTCAGATAAATTAAACAGGAGTTTCGCACTTAGCAAAATTGTGTATTAGTTAGAAGCCATTTAATGTTGTTCTGAATTGATGTTTTTATAACTTCCCAAGTTTGTTGATATAAAGTAATGTTTTCATTTATCCTCCTTTTGTTCATATCAAGCCAGGCCAATACAGCAAGGCAAATATGATTTCTTTGAGCTCGACCCGTGCGTGCCTGACAGCATTCAATACCACAAGTTTGTTTCAATTCTCGATGATAAACTTCTATAGACCAACGCGCCTTAACAATTTTCTCTATTTGCTCACGTGTAGGATTCTCTAAATTAGTTGTTATGTAATCAATGCGACCATTTTTTGCCACAAACTTAAATACCGTAACCCAACCGTATCCACGTAGGTGAATTTTTAGCCCTTCATCGGGAATCTCTAAAGTTTCCAAGCTAACATTACGATTAACTTTTCTATTTTTTCTTAGGTTGGTAACCCATATCCAACCTAAATTACGTATATGTTTTAAATTATCCAAACCACTATACCAAGCATCCATAACTATAGCATCAGGCTTGATACCTCTTTCTTTAGCTAAAGTAAGCATATCACAAAAATGCTCGTTCTTTGTTTTACCATCAGTTTCTTTATCATATATTCTATAATCTACAGGAGTAGATTGATCAATTTGAGTATTGTAATGCAGTAAGTTTACCATTCCTATACCAGGTATAACATCATGTACAGCCCCAGAATATTGATAATTTACAAGCTCGATCCTCTTACTGTATTGCTTTGACAATAAGGTGTCATCTCCCACTAATAAACAAGGATCTTCCAGATCAATATATTTTGACACTTTGCTATAGATTTCGCTAGGGCGAAAATCCTTACTCTTTAACCATCGACTTGCACTATCGTGCGATAGATCTAATGGACTTACTTCAGATAATGCTTTGCTAGTATATCTTACACTACTTGCTTGTAAGAATGATTTATATAAATCTTTGCTACATTTTGATCTTGTCATTTTTATCTAAAACTATTTTTCTCTAGATTAGCATATTATTTGCTAAGTGCGAAACTCCTGTTAAACATCCATTTCGTAAATTGGCTAAAATCTTTTTTAGATTTCTGTTCTTCCGATGTAAATCTTATCTTGGCATTTAGTACAGCTCTAGCCCCTTGAATTAATAAAGTGCGTAAGTATACATCACCTCGCTTGCTAATTCCCAGCAGCTTATCCTTCCCACCACTTGAATGTTGTCTTGGCACTAATCCTAGCCATGCCGATAATTGCCTGCCATTCTCAAAACTTGTAGCATTACCTATTGATGCTATTAAAGCAGTAGCAGTAATTAAACCAAGACCAGGTATAGCTCTTAATCGTTGATATTGAGTTAGGTTACTTGCTATCATTGTTAATCGTTTTTCTATCTCTTTTATTTTTCTGTTATTATCTAAGAATTCTTCTTTTAGTTCACTAAATGTTTGATAACTTAACTGGCTTAATGTCCCCCTTCGGGGATCAAAAATCCCTCGCCTTTAGGCGAAGGGAAGATATAATGAAATTGCTTTAGCAATGAATTTATATCAAGAAATATGAGAAGTTATAGAAAGAATAGTCATAGTCAGTATGATTTAAAAGTGCATCTTATATGGATACCAAAATATAGGAAGAGAATATTGATAGGCAAAGTATCGGAAAGGACTAGAGATTTACTGAGGCAGATTTGCATGGAACATGAAGTACATATAATTTCAGGGAAAATATCCTGTGATCACGTACATATGTTTATCTCATATAAGCCGCAAATATCTCTTAGCAAGTTAGTACAGTATTTAAAAGGCATTAGCTCAAGAATTTTATTGCAAGAATTTACTCATTTACGAAAACAATTTTGGGGCAATCATTTGTGGGCTAGGGGCTATATGGCAGTCAGTTCAGGTAATATAACTGATGAAATGATACAGCACTATATTGATGAACAGGAAGGTGAACCTGTGAATGATGATCGATTTCTAATCGATTCCACTTTATAACCCCTCAGCTTATAGCTGAGGGTTGTTTAGTTTCCCTGCATCTAAAATCTCAATTAATTTTGTGATAACCTTATTAATGCCTTGAGGAACAATAAAACCAAACTCATGTAGTAGCCCCCTAATTTCATTAGCAAGTGCTGTACGATTTTTTACCAATCTCTCTCTTACCCTATGTATTGATAAAATTTCTTGTTGCTCTATAGTTTTAATTGCAACAAATCTCATATTAGGTCTTGTCACGGCTTCACATATCGCTTCAGCATCTGCTTGATCATTTTTATTAGTTTTAACATATGGTTTGACAAATTGCGGTGCCATTAGTTTTACTTCATGCCCTAATTTAGTTATTTCTCTTGCCCAATAACTAGAACCACCACAAGCTTCCATCCCTACTAAACATTGTGGTAAATTAGCCATAAATGTCAAAACCTGATCTCTCATCAATTTTTTCTTTAATACTGTCTTGCCATTTTTATCTACACCATGAATTTGAAAAATTCTTTTTGCAATATCTATACCAATTGTAGTAACCTCCATATGGACCTCCTTAATTGTTGTTTTAATATGTTAAATATTAACCCTAGAAGATTAGCAACTGCTTTTCATTCTCTATATCAGGAGGTCCATACCATTAGTCCACTATCTTTACGGTAATAATTTAGGTATAACTACAGAAAAAATAGGGTAAATTCCAGTATTAATTAAGCCAGATTTATATTTTCTTCCCATACCTCATTGGGTGTTTTATAACCGAGCACTTTTCTTGGTAAATTATTTAAAAAATCCTCAATTTCTTGTAATTGCTTTATTGTTAATTTTTTTATATCTAAAGATTTAGAGTATACTCTGTGCACCATTGAGTTAATCTTCTCTATCAATGGTTTTTGCCATGGAGAATAAGGATTGCAAAAATATACTTTTCGTTCAGATTTTGGCAATAGTTGTTCATGATTGGTAAATTCTTTGCCATTATCTAACGTTATGCTTTTGATTATATGCGACAATTGTTTAAGTTTTTTATTCATGTTACCAATCACATCTTGTGTTCTTTTTGAACGGTTTAAAGTGAGAAACACTTTTTGTGTTCTGATATCCACAAGAGCGCCTATATTACGACTTTGATTACCTTTGTTAAAAGTTAAATCACCGGAAAGTTCTATAATTAATTAAGCCAGATATAATCAATTTTTAATCTCTCAGGGTTTAATTCCCCGAAGCTCTGCTTCGTGATATCATAAGAAACAACTAAAACTTTTTTAGATACCTCGTAGCTCTGCTGCGAGGAGCATCATTCTTAATAAATTCAAAAATTTTAATGAAGAAAATTTATTGACAATAACCAACAAAGTACCAGAAAAAATAGGACTTACTAAAAATCTGAAGTTTTGACAAAAAATTTTTATTAAAAAAAGTGGCGAGTGTATCAATCTATAATTTGTATTATATATCCAATAATTTACTTTAAATTGTAGAAATATCGCCTTTAAGCTGATAAAAGCACTAAATATTTAACTTTAAATATAATTTTTTACTTTAGTCAGAAAAATTAGAATTTTTGTCAAAACTTCAGTAAAAATAAATCTAATATAAATAGAAAGCCACAAATATCACCAGTAATTAAAGGCGATGTAGATGAAATTTTAAATAAATTGTCTAAAATGCCAAATTTATCAGAAAAAGAAAAAATGTTATTACAAAAACCTAATATAACAAATAAACCAAAATCACGAAAAAGCCAATACAATTTGACATGTTAATATAAATTGCATAATATATTTGACAATAATTCAAACCTAGGGTAATGATTAAAATCATGTATCCCCTGTCATCCCGTGATTTATTCACGGGATCCAGCAATAAAAATACAGATATAAAAAACTCGCTTTATGCTGGAGCTAGTTCCCAAGCCACGGGATGACACATCGGACGCATTTTCCTAACTATAAAACCTCGCCAACCTTACGCAGGAATTAGAAGCAAAACTAATAAACTACTATATACTATGGATTCAAATAAATTATATCTCTTTAAGGATAGGCGATTCTTACCGAATTTTATAGTACAATTATGTGGTTGTCTTAACGATAACATCTTGCAAAATGCTCTTGTAATTTTAATTACTTATGGAGTTGTTGGTTCTCTAAGCAAATATAATAACTTACTCGTTTTAGTTACCAATGCTATTTTTGTCTTACCTTTTATAATATTTGCAAGTATAGCCGGGCAAATCGCTGATAAATATGAACGCTCTACCCTAATTAAAATCATAAAAGCTTGCGAGATTGCTATAATCGCTTTTGCTATTTACGGCTTTCATCATAATAATATTATAGTGCTGCTCTGCTCTATTTGCCTAATGTGTATTCATTCCACTTTCTTTGGTCCAATTAAATATAGCGTTCTTCCTGATCATTTGAGTAAAGAGGAATTGCTTGGAGCTAACGGCTTTGTTGAGGCTGGAACTTTCATCGCTATTTTCATTGGTACTATAATCGGCAGTTATTACACAATCAGTAATAATTTCATAATTTATTCCTTAGTTACAATTGCAGCTATTGGCTTTATTTCAAGCCTTACTACACCAAAATCAAATAACGCAAATCGTGATATTAAGATAAATTTTAACATCATAAGCGAAAGCCTAAATATGATCAGATATGCTCAAACCAAAAAGCAAATATACTTAGCAATACTAGGTATTTCATGGTTTTGGTTTATTGGAGCTGCTATAATTTCTCAGATACCTTTACTTGCTAAAATAACGTTTAAAGCTGATGAGAATGTTGCTAATTTATTTTTAGCAGTTTTCTCGCTTGGCGTTGGTGTCGGCTCATTTTTATGTAGCAAAATATTTGAAGATGAAATCACTGTTAAATACCTCTTTATTTCAGCACTTGGCATTAGTATTTTTGGCATCGATTTATTTTTTGCTAGTAGAATTAGTGCGGTTGCTTATGAACCAGCTCAACTAAAAAGTATTTTCGTATTTTTATCCAAAAGGCATAATTGGCGAATAGTTATCGATCTATTTTTTTTAGCAGCAATTGGCGGCTTATATATCGTGCCTCTTTTTGCTATATTACAGCATTACGTAAATCCCGCTCACCGCAGCCGTATTATTGCCGTAAATAACCTAATTAATTCTATCTTTATGGTGGGATCAACTATTATCCTATCATTATTATTTTATTTAAATTTTACGATACCTTGGATAATATTATTTATCAGCCTATCTAATATCATCGTTACCATCTATATTTATCGCCTAATTCCTGAAGTTAAAATTATTCCTTATCCTGTCTTGCGTAGAATATTCCAATTTTGGTTTGATTTAATGTATAAGGTTGAAGTTAAAGGACTTGAGAATTTACAGAAAGCAGGCAACAAAGTAGTAGTAATTGCCAACCATATTTCATATCTCGATCCACCGCTAATTGCTACTTACCTAAAGGAAGAAATGACCTTTGCAATAAGCCCTGATATACGCAAAATATGGTGGATTAGACCATTCTTGCGTATGGCTAATACTTTGCCTGTTGGTCCAAACAACCCAATGGCAATTAAGACCTTAGTAAAAGAAGTACAAAATGACCGAAAAATAGCTATTTTTCCGGAGGGTAGAATAAGTGTTACCGGCTCTTTAATGAAGATTTATGAAGGTCCTGGAATGATTGCCGATAAAGCAAACGCAACTATTTTACCAGTTAGAATAGATGGCACACAATTTACTCATTTCTCAAAACTACAAAATATATTAAAGAGAAAAATATTTCCTAAAATTACTGTTACTGTTCTACCACCGGTAAAATTTGCTGATATTGGTGCTGCATCCGGTCAAGAAAGACGCCAATATATAGCAAGAACTCTATATGATATTATGGCTGATATGATGTTTGAGAGTTCAGACTATAAGAATACTTTATTTGCATCACTGATAGAAGCTGCTAAAATTCATGGATTTAAGAAAAAAATTGTTAATGATTTTGAAAATAACAAAGCTACTTATCGGGATTTAATACTCAAATCTTTTATTCTTGGTGATTTAATCAAAAGAAATAATATTTTTGGCAAGCATCTAGGTTTAATGCTACCTAACACGACAAATACACTAATTACCTTTTATGCCATGCAATTTAGCGGATTTGTTCCAGCTATAATTAATTGGGGTAGCGGAATAAATACTATTATTAACTCATGTAAAACTGCACAACTAAAAGTAATTTATACTTCAAAGCAATTTATAGAAAAAGCAGAGTTACACGAATTAATAACTAATTTATTAGATTTTGGTATTAAAGTAATATATTTAGAAGATTTTAAAAACCAAATCAATCTAGCTCTAAAATTAAAAGCCTCAATGGGCATCCGTTTTTCTAAAACTTATTATAAGTATTTTTGTCGTAATCGTGATGATGAAAAGCCAGCAGTAATAATTTTTACTTCAGGCACCGAAGGGGAGCCTAAAGCTGTAATGTTATCTCACGGAAACTTACAAGCTAATAGATATCAAGCAACTGCTAAAATACCTTTTAGCCCTGATGATATAGTATTTAACTCACTGCCATTATTCCACTGCTTTGGGCTTGGCGGAGCAATTATTACAACCCTAAACGGCATTAAGCTATTTTTATACCCCTCACCTTTAAATTACCGCAGTATACCAGAAATGATATATGATGTCGGAGCAACCATATTAATTTCAACTGATACATTTTTAAATGGCTATGCCAATTATGCTCATCCATATGACTTTTATTCATTACGTTATATATTTGCAGGTAGTGAAAAACTAAAAGAAACTACCAGACAATTCTGGCTTAATAAATATGGCATACGTATTTTTGAAGGATATGGTATAACGGAAAGTTCCCCTATCATTGCTTGCAATACTCCTATGCATAGTAAAGCTGGTACTGTTGGGAGGTTGTTGTCAAAGATTGAATACAAACTTGAAAAGGTTGAGGGGATAGACGAAGGTGGACGTTTACTAATTCGCGGTCCTAATGTCATGCTTGGTTATTTAGACGAAAATGGTAACTATATTTATAAAGAATGGCACGATACAGGTGATATAGTTAACATCGATGGAGAAGGTTATATAACCATTTTAGGACGTTTAAAAAGATTTGCTAAAATAGCTGGCGAGATGATTTCGCTTACAAAAGTCGAGGAGCTTGCAAGTGAGATTGATCCTAGCTCCTTGCATGCTGCAATTTCTACACAAGGGGAAAAGATTATTTTATTTACTACCAGTACTATCATAAATAGAGAAAATTTTACAAATAACGTACACAAAGCACAAGTTTCTTTACTCTATGCACCGAAAATAGTTATTACTTTACCTGAGATACCGCTACTTGCAAATGGTCAAGTTAATTACATAGAAATGACGAGCAATTTGGATAAGTATATTTCTTCTCTTTGAAAAATAGTATTTTGTAATCCTTTCAAAAGAAGTTTAAATATTTTATTACACAGTTGAAATTTATTGGATATTTTCAATTAAGTTTAGTTAATATGAAAAAAATAAACTTTAATACAAGGTGCAAATTACCTAACGGAAAAATTGTTTTTTGTCACATGGTAGAACCTACCTTAAGAATTGCTAAAACATTAAGTCAAAATTGCTTACAACTGAAGTTTTGACAAAAAATTTTTATTAAAAAAAGTGGCGAGTGTATCAATCTATAATTTGTATTATATATCCAATAATTTACTTTAAATTGTAGAAATATCGCTTTTAAACTGATAAAAGCACTAAATATTTAACTTTAAATATAAATTTTTACTTTAGTCAGAAAAATTAGAATTTTTGTCAAAACTTCAGTTGCTACCTTTGCTATACTTATTCTCATCTGATTTTACTCTATTTATAGATATTGGTACAGCCCATTTAGGCTGAGCACCGATGCAAACTACACTATATTCATAACCCGCAACTGGTCGGTTATTAGCATTCTGTCTAATATATGTACGATCAATTGCTTTCTTGGAATCTTTCTTGCTACTCACTGTAGTATCTATTTGTAGTAAGTTTTTACTCTAATTAGTCCGTCCGCCAAAACTCTACAAGCCTTATAGATAATATGGTTTTAAGACAAGAAGTAATACAACAATCCGTAAGAAAATGATAAAATATGGTCATAAACCTTATGGATTTCAGTCAATGCCAATAGACAACATTATCAAATCGCAAGAACAAGGGAAACTGTTTGGTTATAAATTAAAAGAAGAATTAAACCCAAATAATAAGCTATATAAATTAAGAGAATTAATAAATTGGTCTAGGCTCGAAGAGTGGTTATCAAAAAATGTTTGTATTAAGAAATTTGGTAGAAATAGAAAATGTCATAGAGTGATGCTTGGCATAACGATGCTACAAGCAATGTATAATTTTTCAGATTCATTATCAGAGGAAGAGCTAAAAGAGAATATGTATTGGCAGTATTTCTGCGGGTGGGAATATATAGAAAAAGACATAGCTATCTCGGAAACTAGTATACGACGGTTTCGTAGTGTATTAGGTGAAGCTGGATATAATGAGATATTATCGGAGTTGATCAGGGTTGGGATAAAAACTAACACAATTAAAAAAAAAGATTTGGAATTAATCATCGCTGATACGACTGTACAAATTAAGAATATCAAACACCCACACGATGTTTATTTAATGGATAAAGCTAGGCTTAGCATAGTAAAGCTTTGCAACAGTTTGGGTATACATTTGAATGAAACATACGCTAGAACCTATAAACGCGATATAGTAAAGCTATGGAAATATAAAGAACATAGTAAAGCCAAGAAGCGTTGGAAAATAATGAAGCATTTAAAAATATTACTGGGTCGTTTGATTAGAGTATGTGAGCGTGAGATCAAAAATAAGCAATTAAACTTGTCTCTCAAAAATCAAGAAGTATTGCAAAAAATAAAACAAATACATAACCAATCTGTTTTAAAAAGAGAAGCTAAAAAGCAATATAAAGAAGATAACAAAGTATTATATAGTTTTCATGCCCCTGAAGTAGAGTGTATAGGAAAGGGAAAACGCAACAAGCCATATGAGTTTGGCAATAAAGTAGCGGTAGTAGTAAGTGGTCGTAGAAATTTTGTTTTATCCGCAAAATCGTTTCATAATAATCCTTATGATGGTCATACATTGCATCAGAGCTTTGAAGCAGTAGAGAGTGTCACTGGAATCAAGATAAAGAAATCATTTGTTGATCTTGGGTATAGTGGTAGCAATGTAAAGGAGAAGAGTAAGGTATATACCCCAAAAACGCGGAAGAAGTTGTTACAAGAGGACAAGTCTATGATCAAGAGACGCAGTGCCATAGAACCAATAATAGGTCACTTAAAGCAATATGGTCGGATGGGTAGAAACTTCTTGAAAGGTATGATAGGAGATATTATCAATCCAATAATCTCTGCTATTGGTTTGAATTTACGATGCATTGCAAATCATTTACAAATCGTGTCTAACTCCACATAAATCAAAAATATCATCATGCAAAAACTAGATGAACGATAAAAAATCGTTAACAATAGCTCCATATCAAAATTAGACCAACACAGAAATGTATCAGTAAAAATTAACATAACTTATTAATTTTTATTGAAAATCTTAGCAATTTGTTGTCAAAACTCTATCCCATTACAAATGATCAGGATTTGAAGTGTTTTTGGCGGATAGACTAATTAATCAGTTTACTTATTAAGTATTTTTCTATATCTTCTCGAGTCTTAAAACGTTGCTTATCTCTTATATTTAATGATTCATCACGAGCACAGTAAAAATTCTCTATAGCTCTGTATACACTTGACCAACTACGCTGAAAATATTTATTAGTTGTTAATTCAACAACAGATCTTGCTTTAACGCTATCATTAGTTACTAGTGATAGTACTACTAATTCTAAAACCACATCTTGATTATAGGGAAAAATTTTTTATTTCTTGCAACATTTCTTGTATAATCATACACACTAAAACCCCTTTTGACTAACGAATATTAGAATTACCCTCAACGAACATTAAAATTACCTATAAAAAAGAAGTAACTATGGACAGTAAAATCGAATAAAAATTTATTTTTAAATATTTAAATATTATTCGAGAATTACTGATGACATGTACAAATAACCAAGTAGGTATTTTAATGCAAAAGATCAAAAAATATAATCAGATAATTTCTGCTGCAAAAGCAGGTATGAGTGTAAAAACGGCACGTAAGTATTTACGTATTAATAAGTATCCAAGCGAATTACGCACAATACGTAAATATTAGGACACGTAAGGATCCATTTGTGAAGCACTGGGATGAAATAGAATCAATGCTAGAATCAGCACCGGAGTTGCAAGCAACTACCATATTAGCATATTTGACAGAAAAGTATCATGGGAATTATAATGGGAAGCAATTACGCTGTTTGCAGAAAAGGTTGAAACAATGGAGAGCTGCACATGGTAAGGATAAGACAGTAATCTTTTTACAAAATATTCTTCCTGGCAAACAGAGTCAGTCTGATTGGACCAATATGAATCAATTGGGTATTTGTATTGGTGGGCAACCATATCCTCACTTACTATTTCATTTTATGTTGCCTTATTCATGTTGGGAAACTTTTAGCATATGCCATAGTGAAAGTTTTGATACATTAGCATCAGGGTTTGAAAAAGCTGTATGGGAGTTAGGTGGAGTTTTACCAGAGCATCGTACAGATAATTTAAGTGCAGCTACCAAGCAATGTGGTAATAGTAGACAATTTACAGAAAGATGGCAAGAATTGCTTGGTTATTACAATGTTGTACCATCGCGAAATAATCCAGGCGTCAGTCATGAAAATGGTTCTGTTGAAAAAAGTCATGATACATTTAAGCAAGCAGTGAATCAACATCTGCTATTACGTGGATCACGTAATTTTGTTGATTTAAAAGCTTATGAATTATTCCTTACACAAATTAAAGAAAAGCGAAATAGCTGTAGAAAAGAAAAATTAGCTGAAGAATTAGTTCATTTAAAAGAGTTACCAATCAGGAAATGGAATGCACCTACAATATTATCAGTACGTGTTAATCCAAGCAGTACAGTTAGTATTTTATCTGTAGCTTATTCTGTGCCTAGTCGCTTAATAGGTTATACTTTAAAAGCTTATATTTATTCTGAAGAAATAGAGCTTTACTATGGTAACAAATGTTTACAAAAAATGTCGAGTCTTTTGCAATGATTGTGTAAATTTTTGTTGAGCCTATATTAGAAGTAATTAAAAATATAGGTAACAGAAATGCAAATAGAGAAGAATAAAAAAATAAATGAAGCAATAGATTTGCTGATAGAAGGCGGAGTAGATTTAAAAACAGTACTAAGTCAGAATGGAAATGATGCTCCTCGCAGCAGAGCTACGAGGTATCTAAAAAAGTTTTAGTTGTTTCTTATGATATCACGAAGCAGAGCTTCGGGGAATTAAACCCTGAGAGATTAACCAAGGGTATTTTAGAGCGAGCACTGCATGCTGAGATGTCAGAACATTTAGGTTATAGCAAGTATGATAGAGCTGAAACTGAGAATGCGAGGAATGGTAGTTTTAGTAAGAATCTGATTAGTGAGAATGGTACTATAGAGATAAATGTTCCAAGAGACAGACAAGGTAAATTTGAACCTATAATAGTCTCAAAGAAACAAACAAGAATAGATGGCTTAGACCAAAAGATAATATCCTTATATGCGAAGGGTATGAGTGTGTCTGATATTAAAACACAATTGCAAGAATTATATGGAGCTGAGATCAGTGAGAGCCTAATCAGCAGGATTACAGATGAAGTAATAGATGAGGTCAAGATTTGGCAGAGTAGACCTCTTGAATCAGTATACCCTATAGTATATTTTGACTGTTTAGTAGTGAAAGTAAGACAAGATAAACTTATTATTAATAAATCAGTATAGGAAAGTTCTATAATTAATTAAGCCAGATATAATCAATTTTTAATCTCTCAGGGTTTACTTCCCCGAAGCTCTGCTTCGTGATATCATAAGAAACAACTAAAACTTTTTTAGATACCTCGTAGCTCTGCTGCGAGGAGCATCATTTAAATATAGATATATCATGGCTCATTTAACGATAGATGAAAGATTTAAAATATACGAAATGAATAAGAGTGGTTATAGCTCGCGATATATAGGGACAAAGATTGGCCGTGATAAAAGCACTATATGTTATGAACTCAAGAGAATGAGGCATAATTATAGACCAGATAGGGCTAACACACTTGCTTGCAGTTTAAGGCAAGGTAAGAGAAAAAGAAAATTAGATATTGATAATAATTTACGAGCAGAAATAATAAAGCAGTTAACACAGGGTATTTCACCAGATATAATTTCAGGTAGACGTAAACTATCACGAGATACTGTCAATATTTCTACAGAGAGTATATACCAGTTTATTTATACATCTCCTATAGCACAAAGGCAAAAATTATATTTATCTTTAGCAAGAAAAAGGAAAAATAGGTTGCATCATGGTACAAGAATCAGAAACAAAAGAATTACAATACCAAATCGAGTTTCCATTACTGAAAGACCAGAGATAAATAGAAAGATAGCAGCAATAGGTCATTTAGAAGGTGATTTAACTTTTAACAAAGGTAATCAAAGTCGTAATATAGGCGCTCTTGTGGATATCAGAACACAAAAAGTGTTTCTCACTTTAAACCGTTCAAAAAGAACACAAGATGTGATTGGTAACATGATAAAAAACTTAAACAATTGTCGCATATAATCAAAAGCATAACGTTAGATAATGGCAAAGAATTTACCAATCATGAACAACTATTGCCAAAATCTGAACGAAAAGTATATTTTTGCAATCCTTATTCTCCATGGCAAAAACCATTGATAGAGAAGAATGATGCTCCTCGCAGCAGAGCTACGAGGTATCTAAAAAAGTTTTAGTTGTTTCTTATGATATCACGAAGCAGAGCTTCGGGGAATTAAACCCTGAGAGATTAACTCAATGGTGCACAGAGTATACTCTAAATCTTTAGATAGTCTATCCGCCAAAAACACTTCAAATCCTGATCATTTGTAATGGGATAGAGTTTTGACAACAAATTGCTAAGATTTTCAATAAAAATTAAT